>NZ_AQUU01000011.1 GCF_000372365.1 Aggregatibacter actinomycetemcomitans DSM 8324
GCTTTATTTGCATTACTACAATTGGAGTTTGCCATTAATGGCTCCGCCTTTTTCTCACATTCTTCTAACATTTTTTGACGTTCAGTCGTATGTTCTTTGTAATACTCCACACTTTTAACTTCTTCTGAACAAGCACTTAAAGTTAATATAAATAATGCGATAAAAAGTTTTTTCATCTTTTACTCCGTATTAATTGAATATAACGCCCTTAACGTTTGAGCGACGTTGAGACGCTAACTGTTTTTGTTGCTCATTCATTAAGCGTCGGTATTCCGTTTGCCGTGCGTTGAATAAATCCAACTGGACTTTTTGTGATTGCAATGCGGCCAACTGCACGTCCATTGCATTTTTTAAGTCCTGGCTTTCTTTGACGTCTTGAGATTTTGTCATCCGTTTAGCGAGTTTATCAATAGTTTTCAATTTACTATTGACGTTACTTTCAAACGAATCTAAGAAGCTCATGCTTTCCACAGTGGAAACAATATTTGCTTCACAGGAAGTAATTTCACCTTGACGTAAATTCTTACAACGGTCAAAAAGGTTGTATTTTTCAAACAGGCTTTTAGCATTCGCGCTTAATGCGTCTTTTCCACCGGAAACCAAATTAATAACCGGGGTAAACTCAGATTTTAAGCCATTTATTTCACCATATAAACTATGCGCTTCACCAATAAAGGCTTGTACATCACGAATACCGGTTTGTGAGGCTAATTGGTCGGCATACGCTTTCAGCTCATTTTTATAATGCGAAACTGTATCCGTCCACTGTTTAGCCTCTTTTGCCCATTGTTGCACCGTTTGAAGCATGCTCATTTGACGTTGACCGGCAGCTGCGGCATCAACAACCGGAATTCCGGCTTGCACCAATACCGGCAGAGACAAAACGGCAACTAAAGTGAGTTTTTTAAACATTTTCATCACGTTCTCCTTATACACAACGTTGTTTATAAATAGGAATCCAGTCATTAGCGGCTTCGCCAACTTCATCGATAATTTGATGTAGGATTTCTGCGTTATCCTTACTGGTTGACAGAATTTTTAAGTTTTCACGACCTAAACCGCTTAAATCTAACTTAGCTAAAGCAGTTTCGAGCCCTTTACGCACTAAGAAAGTACGGGAATCCGGTTGTAATTCACGGATAATTTCAAATTGTTTTTCGCTGATTCCAAAACCATCCACATAATCCACTTTGCGGGCAATCGGGTTAGGTAAACAAATGGTTGTTTCACATTGCTCAACTACCGCGCGGGAAATTGGGCTTTTCAACACTTCATCCATACTTTGGGTCATCGGTATGACAATTCCATCTTCTTTCCGAATAACTTTTAATTTGTTATAGGCAAAGTCGGAAAACGCTTCATCTTTTAACCATTTCCAGAATTCATCCATAAAAATGATCAAACGACGACCATCTAATAATTTTCCGATACGGTGTAATAAGTAGAAAGAAAGCGGACTACAAGTATCCTGGTCATCTAAAAACTCCGTACCATCAATGCCAAATACGGCATGCCCGGTAAAATCTAACGTATCGGCAGGATTATCAAATACCCAACCGAATTCCCCACCTTGCGCCCAGTTTTTCAAACGACGGGCAAGGGAGTTTTCTTTTTCGGCTTTAGTTGAGCCTTCCGGCAAATGTTCAATCACGCGTGAAATCGGATAACTGCGGTATTCCATATCAAATTCCATCACCGATTTAACCGCCTTGAATAATTCTTCTTCATCGAGGGATGACAACGTTCTGCCTTTACGCGTAACTAACATTTTCATCAACGTGGAAAGGAAAGACAGATTTTCCGGCGTGTTTTCACACATAAACGGATTAAAACCGGTCGGCGCACCTTTACGGATCAGCATGTATTTTCCGCCCATGGCACGAATACAGGCTTCCGCACCGTAATCTTTATCCAGATATACCATTGTCAATTCACGTTTTACCGAGGTTGGTAAAAAAGTAGAGGTATGTCTGAATTTATCCAGTTGTGTCATGAGAAACGTCATCAACATAGTTTTACCGGAACCTGCTTGCCCGAATACTGCGGTATTCCCCAACCGTTTTTCGCCTCTGTCATCAACACCGGGTGCACTTTGATGAAAATTAAAATAGTACGGTTGACCGTTTGGCGTTTTCAGTAACGTTACCGCGTCTCCCCAAGGGTTCCCGTTGCGTTTACCGGAGGCAAAATTATGTAAAGAAGTTAGCGACGCATAATTTCTTGAACTTAACATTGCCAGGCGTGGACGGTAGGCAAAATTTGCCGGGAATTGACCGAAATAAGACGCGCTTAACGCCGTATTTGCCAATGTAATAATCAAACCTAAACTACTTAATACCGCAATAATTTCATTGGTTTTATCAGTAACATCTTTTATAGAATCACCGTACACCATCATGCCAAAATGATAATAACCAAAGGATAAACGACCACTTGCTAAATCATCCAATGCAACAGTTAAATTATCAACTTGCGAAATGGCAGCCTCATTTGAGGAATTTAAGCGTTTTTGCTGTCTGTCTAACTTCTCTTTTGCAACATTGCTTGGCATAGCCTGAAAAGATTGTGTAATACCGCTGATTGTGGCCTGTGTTATCATGCCTTTAAAAAGCGGTTCACCACTGATTGTATTTTCTGAATCGGCTTGCATGTTTTACCTTCTTTAAGGGAATAACCATAGTCCGATTTCGGGAACAACAATTAATGTAATTGCACCATAAATCACTTTTGCTATACTTTCGAAAGGTTGCCCTCTCCACATCATTTGATAAGCCGCAAAGAAACCGGCTAATACAAAGACAATACCCGCAAAACTATGAATTTCAGTCGAAAATTGACTTAAATACTGTTTTGTTTTTTGTAAACCACCGGCAAAAGCGGGATTGGTTGCCATCATGAAAAGTGCTGGAATAAGTGTGTATTGGGCGTTTTACACAGCAGGATCCGATTGGGCTTGCCGGAGGGAATAACCTATATAGGTTTGAGGGCGCGGTACAGAATCAAACCGATCCACTGGGATTATTTGCACCAGTACTTGCGGCACCTTGGATTTTGGAAGGATTAGCCTATGCCGGTACAGCTATGGCGGGCATTCTTATTGGCGTAGGTATAATGGATGCTAAGGAAGAGTATGATAAGGCTCAGGCTCAATCTGCCGCAGAAATTGAAGCGTCTAAATGTGAAAAAGAACGCAAAAGACGTTGTAAGAAGTGGGGGACTGGAACACCAGCTCAGGCTAGAAATATAGTTAATATTAATCGTAGAGGACCTAAGGGGATAAAAAGAATTGATAGACCTGAAGAATCAGTTCCTGGCTCCCAATATCATGCCCATGCTTACAATGATGCAGCACTTAATGTAGATGGAACGGTACATGATAAACATCGTGGAATGCCACCATTCTCTAAAGATGATAAAGATTTTCTATTTTGTTACGGCTGGAAAGGAGTATAAAAGATGCAGAGCTTAACATTATTAAATAAATTAGCAAAACTTGAAAAATCTTATCAAGAAAAGAATATTATAGATTTTTTAAAATATCCTGTTGAATTTGAGGAAATACCAATTATTACCCAAAAGGGAAGAGAAGATATTTTTCTAGAGACTTTCTCTAAAAAGGATTTTGATGTTTTCTTTTTAAATGTGGCTTTGTTTTATCTTAATAATATCAAGCTGATGGCGAGAAAGGTGTTAAGTGAGGAAGAAAGGAAAGATCTTTTTTTCTGTATAACATATCCTGATTTAGAATTATCTGACTTATATGGTTTTAACATACCAAATATATGTATTTCAAAAACAAAATATAAAGAAAAATTTGAGGAAAAACCGCAAGTAAATTTAGATCAGATGTTATGGCTAAAAAATTCCTTAGAACAACTTGGATATATCGATACATTTAAGATTGTTTATTCTAAATCTGATGATGGTTTTGGTGGTGAATTCTTTAGAGTATTTTTATTAAATAAAGAATAATATTATTTCCTATTAATTAAGTTAATAACTAGGTTGTCGAAGGTTCCTACTAAGTTAATCAACTCACTTATCTTCAGGATAAACAAAATCTTCAAAACCGTTAAGCTAAGAAGTTGATTTGCAGATTACTGCAAATTCTGTGTAGGGATCATAGATGGTAGATTTCTACAATATATGGAGTGTACAAATAGTTCCTCCTAAAACAATAGGATATCGTCCTCTTGATGTTATTCCTGATGATAAAACAAAGCATGGAGTATATGGTTCTCACCATAATATATTTAAATTGAGTCAAATCAAGCGCTTTATCCAAATTGTAAATGTTTTTGGATTAAACAAAAGTATGTATTAAAAACCACATCAATGAACTCCTGCAATGGTGCCCGTTGAGCCATTTGTAAACTAAAAAGGTATTCTCATGAAACATGCTACCCATAAAAATATAATTCTTAGTGATCTTGTTTATTGGAAAAACTCGTCTCCTTTAGATAAAGGTATCGTGGTTTGTTTGATCGATGAAGGCGTATTTTTAGATGGATACGACTTTTCTTGCTTAAAAGACTCAGGAGGTGGGATAATGATGTTGTTTGATTCTACAGGACTTGTTCAAATCATGGGGGATGATAAAAATATAGATATTGAATTTATTTCTCACTTAACGACTTCAGAGATTAATAATTTTTTGAAGAGTATTTTTTCTTAGAAAAGAAACATAAGTTAACGTCAATAGACACCAACTAGTTGATAAATCACTATTTTAAAGTACATCCCAGCCATAGTAAAAGGCCTAGTAAAAAACAGACTCTTTTACCATGGCTGCCTTATTTCTCACAAACTTCTTTCAGAGCAAGATAAATATCATTCTTATCATTCTCAAGAAATTCTGAGATAACGACATTGTTAAGAAGTCTGTTTACATAGCCTTTGGCTACAATTAGACTAAGTTTTAGATCAGCTAATTTTTCCTCAGAAATTTTATAGTTTTCCTTTAGGCGCTCCATTTCCTTCTGCATAATGGCTATGTCAGCAAGTTCTGATGTAGCTTTAGGCTTGTGTGATTCAACCAATTCTTCTTTACGAGAGCTGAGTAACATCATATTAGCATACGTTACAGTAAATTTATTACTAGCTAACATCATATCAGCTACCTAAATTTGCCGTTCTGGTTTCATTTTTCGTAAAATTCGGAAAATTTCTTTACCAACGGGTTTATTAGCAAGCTTCTCGGAGACTTCTTGAGTAATCCCTTTCAACATTGCCATTTTCTGACGAAGAATTTTTATATCTATATTAAGTGTTCTTGAAATTGCTTCATCAGATACACCACGCTCAATAGCTTTCATTATCATATTATGTTCTTGAATCGCGGTAAGTCGATTAATTTGCTTGTTATAGGTGAAACCTTCATCATCAGTAGCAAGCATACATAATGTTTCCGTCATACCTAACATTTTTAATGCATGAAGTCGAGAATGTCCATCAAGTAATAGGTACTGTCCGTTGTCAGGATAAACAACAAGTGGCTCAATAATGCCAATTTCCTGAATAGAAGAAAAAATACTCTGAAACTTAACACTTTTCTCAAGTTTATTATCTATAGGGTGAGAAGAAATAATAACATCGAGTGGTAACATCACTAATTCATTATGAAAAGCGTAAGTAATATTTTTAGGCATAGTTCCCCCTTAAACGCTCACTCAAATCTTTTGGTATATCATTAAGTTTTTCAGATTTCAGGAGAAGCAGAAAAACCTTATCATTAAATAACTTTTTAAGACAGGAAATTAAGACAAATAATTGGCTTTCATCGAACTCAGCTTGCTTAATCATTCTCTGTTGTCGGTCAGTCTCCTCTTTATAAATATTTATGATACTTTTCTGGCTATAAACTGAGTTTTTTATAGCAGTATTTGCTCTTTTACCTATTAATTTCCGACGATGCATAATATTACGAATTTTCGTAATATCTGACTGCTTTAATGTACCGTTTTCATATAATTCCGTAAGTTGTTTCTGAGTCTCCTTATCATCCGCTCGTGCAATAGAGATAGCCACAGTAATAGGCAAGTAACCTTTTTCTACGCCATTAATCAATCTTTCTTCACCTACCTTAAGAAGATGAATAATTCCGCTTATATAAGTCGTATCAAAGCCAACTTTCCTTGCTATGTCAGATGTTCGATACCCACGTTCACTTAAAATACGAATTCCAGAAAGTAATTCCATATTAGTATGTTTGCGCCTTGCAATATTTTCTGCCAGACTAATGAGATAACTTTCTTCTTGACTCACTTCAATAACTCGACAGGGAATAACTTTTTCGCCCAGATGTTTGCAGGCTTCTAAACGCCCCTGACCACATAGTAAGTTATAACCATCAGACGTCTTTGAGACTGTAATTGGTCGTTTTAAACCAACAGACGCAATATTTTCTACAAGATCTGCGAAGATTTTTCGATTACGCGTTCTTGGATTGATAATCCGAATATCTTCTATCGGAATAGTTTGAATATCCATAATGAACTCCTAATAAGATACGTTCTACCATAATGAAGAAACGATCCAAGTTAGAAAATCGATAAATATCAAGTTCAGCCGGGTTGCTTTCCGCCAATCTCAATTTATTACTTTCTCTCCCCTTCATTGGAAATAAATAATAATCAATAATGTTTTCTGCATCTTCGTCAAGACGAACTGCAATAGTTAAATCAGGTTCAAGCCCGGTATCAAAACGAATCATCCAGCGTTTATTACCCCTTGTAGTTGGTCGGCAAGGGCTTACAACCAGAGAGGCGGTAAATTCTTCATTGATTTTTAGAAGATCATTAGGAGCGATAGATACACGTCCACCTAATGCAATAATTTCATTAAGTACCTGTTGAACTATTTTCTTATATTGTTGACGCATTAATCGATTAATTTCAACATAGTGGTAATCACGCTCCGGTTCATAGTGAATCATTGCGTAAGTTCGGATCAGACTACCGAATCGACTACTATATGCGCTACTTGATGGACAATCTTCTGCTTCATCAATAATTAAACCAGATAACTTTCCCTTTACTTTCAGCAATGTTCGAAGTTTGTCCAACATCTCCTCATCAGTCAGTTTTATTGAGCGTTGGTGAATAATGGCTTGTGCTGCATTAAATAAGGGTTGTGGGATAATTGCTTCAAAAGCATTTTCAACTCTTACCCATTGAGACTCTGGATTTTTACCACGTAACTTCCCCGTCTTTGATGTACAAGATTTATTCCAAACATTGTGCCCTACATATTTTTCATTAATTAGAATCTGATGGACTACACCTTTAGTCCACCGTGTATTTCTATCTGTTAAAATACCTTGGGCATTTAAACTATCTGCAATTTGTCGTTCCGTTTTATGTCTGTAAATAAAATCGTGATAGATTTGTAAAATAATTTTCTGTTCAAATTCAGGACCCGCAATAAGAATGACACGATCCGACTGCAAACTCTTCCTGTCACCCGTTTTTAGTTCAAATTTTGGCGAACCATCAGCACTTAATAATAGGCGTCTTAACCCAAATCCAGCTGGTCCACCTTGACGAAATCCGCGCTCAATCAAATTCTTCTGCCCATTAAAAACTTTTTCACCTAGCTCACGACAGTATTCTCCGGCAGACCAACGTTTTACCGCTTTAAAAATTTGAGAACCAATGTCGTTTCCCTTAAAAGGTTCTGCACAGTAATGCACTTTAATCCCCATTTTTGAACAAATTTGTTCATAATGTGCAGATTCATCAATATTTAGAAAGCGCCCCCATCGGCTAATGTCATAAACAAGAATATGTGAAAAATCAGCATTACCGGATTGTACAAAATTAATGAGTGATAAAAACTGAGGACGTTTTTCTGCGCTTAATCCACTCCTTCCCTCATCTAGGTATTCCCTAGTGAGTATAAGCCCTTGTTCCTTAGCATATTTTTGAATGAAGCGACGTTGTATATCCGGTGAAAATTCCTGATGCTCCGTAGACATACGGATATAAGCAACAGCAAGATTTTTATATTCCATATTTCACCTCCACAGTCACTATAACGGAAAAGGAGAACCTTATGTTGCACACAACGGGTAAGATTTTACCCAAAAATTTCAGAGAAGATTTTATCATCGAACTTCGGCAAGAAATGCATGAACAGTTCTGGTCAACACTTGAGTTATCGAAGAAATTAGGTGTATGCGAAAGAACAGTAAAAGCGTGGTTAAGAAATGAAAGGTTCCCCAACGGTATTTACCTTATAAAATTAATGTATCTCTCTGCACATATTCGAAAATATGTTTGGCAAATATCTGGTTCAGGAAAGCAATATATTGATATAGATATGATGAAACTAATTATTTCGAATTTATTAAATAAGCTATAGAAGTAGGGAACGAGAGTTCCCTATCAAAATAAAGTCACTTATTTCATTCTAAAACAGAAACTAAAAATTTAAACAACCTTGAAAAAGCCTTTTCAATTAGAAATTAAAAATAATAATATAATAATTTAGCAGATCTTAAAAAACGTTTCCAATTACACGGTCTATACGAAAATACTTAATCCATTTATATAAGTAACGTTTTTCTAGCCTATTCCCACACACAACAGCCAAGTTACTATCTAACTTAGATAAAATACAAGGTATCTTTACTATAGCTAGTATTTCATCTATTTCCTGCTCTGTTTCAAGCCATAATCTGAACTGTTCTTTAAGCGATAACTGTAATTTTTGCATAATAAACCTCTATTTATGTGCTAATAATAGAGATTAGCTTATCGGTAATTTTCTCTCTATATAGGTTTAGGAAGTAATTTTGTGATTCAGATCGCAAAAATGATATTTTTCAAGTCAAAAACTCTAGGTTATATGCTTATAAATGTCCTGTGGTAAAAAATAATCCCTATTTTCGTAACGATAATAGGCAACTTGATCAATTTTGATGATGTTCTTTCGTTTTGGCGTTTTAATTGTAATGTTGTGTAAACTATATAACACAACGGAAACTAGCTCCATTTGTTCTTTTTCAGTTAAATAAGCTTGTTTATAGAGTTCAATTAATCGCTGAGAACAATGTTTTTTAAGCTGTTTAGCTCTAATTTGCTGAATCAGTTTACGGTCGATTTCAAGCTCTCGGTGGTACTCCGATTTTAAATGATTGATAAAGCCTGTTATAGCTGCCGTTTGACCTGATTTTTCCACAAGATACTGGTTTAGTTGGTCTTGTGTTGGGTAGTCCGTAATCTCGTTAGTACTGATTAAGTCTATCGCAGGCTGCAAGGCTAATCGTACTGATTTAAGTGAGGTTTTACCCTCATCACATCGCCGTTGTAATTTCTGATAATAGCTTGCGATACAAGGTATAGATTCTTTAAGTTTGTTAAAAAGAGCCTGTATGCGTTCTAATTCCGCTAAATCATCTTTTAGCGTTTTATCAACGGCAACTTGATTCGTATCAAGCAACCAGCGTAATACAGTTAAATTGGCACGTAACCCATTTGGTTTAAAGTGTGTTACCAATTCCGCATAATCAGGAATTTTCTGCCAAATATCATCACAATCAATGAAGAAGCGCATAAAATCTGAGCCTTTACGCAAAGCAACGCCGATACCACACTTTCGCATATACCAGAAAATGAATTTCTTATAGGCGGTTTTTATTGCTTTATTGCGAAAGATATGAATATTCAACCGAATCATTTTGAATAACAGGGTTCGTCTTGCACAATCGGGGCAAACATTGCCATAGCCTGATGGCATTTCACCTTTGCATTTCGGGCAAGTTGAAAGTAACTGTTCGTCACATTTCTTGCACAACTGTTTCTCTTGGTTATGAACCTTACGATAACGACGACAATTCTTACAAGTTGCAAAAGTATATCGACGATAGCACTGCAAACAGACCGATTCATTCGTCACGGGTGAACGGTATCTATCGCGTGTCATTTTACCACATTCTGAGCATTCTATTTCCTCTCGAAAATAACGAGTGCAAGAACAACATACCGCACCGTAACGACTTATCATACCGATTTCAAATGTACCAGCTTCTTTACCACAGCGTACACAATCCGTTAATTTTTCGCATTCAAGACAAAGTTTGCCATCACGGTGAATACGTTTGAGTTGTCCGCATCGCTTACAAGTTTTTTGTTTAAACCATTGTGCGTAGCAATTCGCGCAATAATATTCTTTTTGGAACTTGCGTGTTACTTGAGCTTTGCCACAAATAGAGCAACTATTTCTCTTTTGAGAACGGATCTTGGTGATTTTCATGCTGTGATTTTTAGCCGTCGTTTTAAGCGCTCCCATTGACGGTTTAGACTTAAAACAGAATCGGTCTTAGGTTTATTGGTTACTGTTTTACGGCTTACAGTTTTGCCTTCAGGTGCATATTTAAAGAGTATATCAAGCTCCATAGGATACTTTTCAAAGTCGAACGCCTTTTGTGTTATACCGCTTTGTTGAATAGCTTGAATAAAATCCTTACTTGGTAATTTTAGAATTTTAATCGCGTTTACCAATAGATTCTTGCGCTCTTCAACAGGAAGCTGCTCAAATGCAAGGGCGGTTTTGGTTTGGCATATTTCCGCTTGAGAAATACCACATTCTTCCACAAATTTTGCAAAAGCGTGAGTAGATTTTACGACCGTAGCACGCCGAATAAGATTGATGAAGTAACGCAATATAGCAAAGTACACTTGTGCATTCACACGTTTCCTGAAACATTCACCTGAGTTAGTCATAAATACGTTATTAAGTGTTTCCATTGTTGCAATTTCTACTTCATTAAGCGGTGTTGTAACAACCTGTAATTTCTCACCACATTGATGACAGTAATTTAAGTGTCGTTTTTCTGCGGAAAGCAAATGAGGTTGATACAGTTCGCCACAACAAGGGCATTTAGATTCAAGTAAAACTTGATGTTTCGAACAACCAAAATGCCACGCAAAACGCCATTCATTACGCAAATAAGGTGTTTCCCCTAAACAACAAGGACAATAAGATTGACCGACACGAAAAGTGCGATTACGCGAACCTCTTGAAATCACCCACTTCGCTTGACCTTTAATAAGGGTGCTTTCGCCATTAATCGGTCTCAATACGGAATAAAGCGAATGGTTGACTAAGTTTACCTGTTGATTAAACGATAACGCCCTAATATCTTCATAAATCTGCGGTGCAATCGGTTCAAACCCTCTATCTAAATCATATATCCATAGTCGCCACTTATCCCAATAAAATCCAGTAAATGTAATCGGCTCTGTACCACAATCTAAGGCGGCACGAATGAGCCACGAACTGATGCTTTCATTGAGGTAAAGCGGTGTTCGAATAATCCTTGATTTTATCCGATAATTTTTCGTAAGCCCTGCGTTGGTTGTACCCATGAATTATGCTCGATAATATCTAATGTAATTTGCTCTGTTCCTGTTGTAATCGCTTCAATGGCGCACGCGGTTAATAAACGATGTACATTCCCTAAATTACCCCCTGAAATCGTATGAATTTTTGTCGCTAACTCTGGCGATTGTAGATTAGAGCATTTTTTCAATGGCAAAATACCTTGAAATTGGAAGAGTAATTTTTGAAAATCCTTATCTAATTTCCATGTTGGCAACTCTGCTACATCAAAACGACTGGCGTGTTGCGGATCGGTGTGTAAAACACGAATTGCATCTTTTGTGCCTACGCCTACAATCGGAATCTGCAACTCATTACATAGCATCTTAATCGCATTCATCACTTGGCGTTGCAAACGCGGCGTCCCCACAAGCAACGAATGGAATTCGTCAATAATCAGCATTTTCACCTTGTACTCACGGAATAAGTGAATCGTCTGATAACGCAATTTAGCTACGCTATCCGTTGGTCGATATGGAACATAAAAACGCTCCAGTAACGAGATATAAAGCTCTTTTTCATTTGCACTCGGCGGTGCTTCTGCCAAAATAATGGGGCGTATACCGTCCGACTGGCTGTCCACGAAAGGTATGCCGTACAAATCATAAAAGTGTCGAATAAGCGTCGTTTTACCATTGTTAGAATCACCGACTACCAACAAATTGAACATGCGAGGGCGTTTCGGCTTATTCATTAAGGAAACCAAATTATCAATGATCTTATTTGCAACGGCATAACCTACCCAACGTGGTTCATCTAAAAACTCAATCCGTTCCTGATTGCTTGCAATCACTAAATGACGGAATTTTTCGTGAACATACTCATATTGTTTTTCCATTATTCAATATCTCCAAACGTGAAATCATTATCTAAAAGCAAGTTAGAAGCAGGTGTTTTGACTGTTTCTGTTGGTTTGCTTTCGGGTAAACTTGTTGGGATCACTACCTTACTTTTCGCGTGGACTTTCTGCCGTTGAGCCTGTCTCCGAGCTTTCTTCGTCCGCTGTGCAGACTGTTCAACCAATTCACGCATTTCAGTTAATGCATCGTGGATCTGCTGCGAGTGAATGAGTTTTTCATCTTTATCTTTCAAGAAATGACGAACTTGTTTGTATTCCCAAATGCTCATATCAGGTAAAGACTGGTCGGCAAACGGAATCGGGAAATAATGTTTCAACTTCGGATCATAGAACCAAATCTTGCCGATATTACGAGGATCTCGACGGAATAAAAATTCCTTGCTCTTACCGTTTTCATCGGAATCATTGATGTACATATTGAGTGCCACATCGTAGTAACGTAAACCATCAATCGTTACGCCATTATGCTGAATAGTTCGTTTTTCGCTTGGTAAGAAATCGAGTAATAACGTTTGTTCATCAACAGGCATTTGCGGATAACCACAACCGACATGATCTTTATCACCAAAAATCCCCAATCGCCATTTTTGAACAGGCGACATACCTAGCGCAGAGTGGGTGCGTTTGTGATACACGTTTACAATATAGTTAATCAGCCACGTTTCAAATTCATCTAAGGTCATTACCGCTTCTGCTTCCGATTGATAGGTATCTTTCTCTTTCGTATTTGAGAATGTTGTACCACTCAAACCGTGAACTTCTTTCATAAACGTACCGATTACACGCTCAATGTGTCCGCCAAATTCAGGACGACCAACAGGGCGGAACTCAAGGGCAATACCGTGTGCCTCACAAGATTTGGATAAATCCAATGAACGGAAGTCTGCTCCATTATCCACGTGGATTTTATTCGGATAACCGAATACCGCCCATTCACCTTTTACATTATGATCTAGTAATAGGCGTTCTTTCGGCAAAATGCTGCGAGCAATACACATTGCAACCGATGTTACCGACGGTGCATCAAGTGATAGATAGTACCCAGTAATCATTCGGCTATATACATCCATTGCCAACGTTAGGTAAGGTCTGCCAATCGGCTTACGATACTGGTTATCTACAATAATTAAATCAACAGGCGTATGGTCGATTTGAATAACACTTAAAGGAAAATCTACGTTAGGGAAACTGTTTGGCTTCGGCGTAAATTTATTTTTCGCTTTCTCTTTCTGCCCGCGTTTACGCAATCTTTCTTCTTCTGAAATACGCAAAATACGTTGTCGGATTGTGCGACGGCTTGGGCTATCAAGCCCTTTTTGACTGGCGACACGCTGCACTTCACGGATCGTCTGCTCAATCGTTGGGCGTTGTTTATGTAGATAAAACTCATTGATAACCGCTGTCACCAACTCATCTTGTTCTTTGCTTAAACGCGAATTACCTTCCGCCCAGCCACGCTTACGACTGACTAAACCAGCGATAGAGCCGAGAGAGTTGTAAGCTTGAATCCAACGATATAAACTTCGATCACTCACTCCAACTTCTTTTGCTCGTTCTTTTACAGAAGCAGGGCAATGTTGTTCATAATTAAGCAACGGCTTAATCATTTCGTATTTTTCTAACGCTTTTTCCCAGTATTCATCGCTGATTGCGATTAAATCAACAGAAACATCTTCGCGTTCATTCACTTTTAAATTCTCAAGCTGATGAATACTGGAAATTTTACTTTGGCGAGTATGAAGATTTCGGATCATCACTTGTGCATCTTCATCTAAATACTCAATCAGTTCATATTGTTCGCCATCTTCACGATTTACATAAACGTTGCCTTTTTGCAAAATGAGACGACCACGCTCTAATCGACCGTGATAGCGAGGATGAATAAATCCTTTAGTCATTTGAATACCCCCAAACTTCGGTAAATTCAGATAATGGTTCAAACCAGTTGCAAGTAAGCTGCTTGGTTGCTAATAAGTGATATATAATCTGTAACCCTTTGGTTCGATAAAGTGAACCTGTAAAAAGGCGAGAGAGCAGAAAATCTATCGTGGTACCACCGTGTAACTTAACTTGAGTAAGTATCGCTCCAATATCTTCAGGATCGCACTGTAATCGTTTGTAACGTTGAACCGCGTTAATGTTGAATAACGCAAGGTGACGAATTCTATCTTCATCATAAATATGGAAGATGCACTTGTTCTTTTTGCTGAATGCCATTGCCGCTTTCCATTTTTCTTTCCAATCACGCCAATGTTCCTGCCATTTTGATTTCGGTTTTACTTCAATCAAAAGCGATGGTCGTCCATCATTGAAGCGAATAAAGAAATCAGGCGTGTAAGGATAAGTCATTCTATTTTTCACAAACAGAATGCGAACAGGTTGAGAAATGATTTCCTCTACCGCAGGCATATAAGTAAAATAAAGCAAGAGATCTCGCTCAAGCGTAGATTCGTAAGGAATGCTTACTCCATCTTTAAAAGGGAGTAAACCTGATACGCTAAGGCGTGTTGGTTTGATCTTACGAACCTGTTGGAAAATGGGTTCTGTTTTCATGAATAATTTGACCTTTATTGGTATCTTTTAATATATTTTGACAGCTATTTGTAGCTTTTGTGCCATTAAATAGTATCTTCTAAGGGTAAAAAAATAGGCTAAAGCCTTATTCTATCGTTCTAAGTTTTGCCGATTATGCCACTTATTTGTAACTTTGACAGCGGCACGATCCCCAAACCGGGCGAAATTTCCCTCGCTCACAATGGCGTGCTTTTCTTAGATGATTTGCCCGAATTTGAACGCAAAGTGCTGGACGCGCTGCGTCAACCATTGGAAAGTGGCGAAATTATTATTTCCCGCGCCAACGCCAAGATTCAATTTCCGGCAAAATTTCAACTGATTGCCGCGATGAATCCCAGCCCGACAGGGCATTATCAAGGCACGCATAATCGCACCTCACCACAACAAGTTATGCGTTATCTGAATCGGTTATCCGGCCCTTTTTTAGATCGCTTCGATTTATCCATTGAAGTGCCCTTATTACCACAAGGCAGCTTACAAAATAGCGGCGATCGTGGCGAATCCAGCGCAACGGTGCGAGAAAAAGTCCTGAAAACCCGTGCCATTCAACTTCAGCGCGCCGGCAAAATTAATGCCCATTTAAATAGCAAAAAAATCGAACGGGACTGCAAACTAACCGACAAAGACGCACAGTTCCTGGAAAATGCCCTGACTAAACTGGGGCTTTCCGTACGAGCGTACCACCGCATACTGAAAGTGTCCCGCACCATTGCCGATTTAGATGGAGAACAACACATCAACCAGCGCCATCTGGCCGAAGCTCTGGGTTATCGGGCAATGGACAGGTTGTTGCAAAAATTGGCGAAAAACTCGGCGTAATGCGCAAAATTTTAAGGCACACCACGCAGTAAGGGCACATTTTCATAAGGTGGGACGGAAGTCGGTGCAGCGGCTTCACTAAATAAGAAAATAAACGGTTTCGGCGGAATAACCTTTTCATTACGCCATAAACTGCCCATAGAGACCAACTGCACATCCGACGGCAGGTTTATAATGCCGGCTTGCAAGACGGCAATGGTATTCTTACGCGGATGCCCGATAGCAATGGCAGTGCCGTGCTTTTGCGCGTATTGTACGGCGGCGCGAAACTGACGTTGCACGTCGGCGAGATCATTGCTGTCATCTAAAAAAATATGTCTATCCAACGCCAGCACGCCCTGCGCTTTGGCAATTTTACCCGCCACACTGCGCCCGATGGTACGGCTGTCCAGAAAAAATAAATGACGCTCTCGAAGTGCGGTCATTAATTTGGTCATTAACGGCACATCCGCCGTGGCGGCGCTACCCATGTGGTTATTCATACCAATGGCGTGAGATACAATCTTTTTTGCCGTTTGTACACGATGATTCACTTCCTCCTGGTTCATGCCTAAATGCAAACCGCCGCCTTCAATTTTCATTTTGCTGACAGTTTCCATAGGCATGTGAATCAAAATGTCGCGCCCCTGCTGGTGTGCCTGTTGGTTGCGCTGTTTGGCATAAGGCGCAGCGGGAATAATTGCTACGGAAACCGCTTTCGGCAAAGCAAGAATTTGTGCATCTTCTTTCGGGTGATAGCCCAAATCATCAATCACAATGGCAAGTTTGGCAGAATAAGCAACCGGCAACCATAGAAGTGCGGTAAGAAAAATCAGCGTTTTTACGCTCATCAATTTCATCGTAACCAACCTACCGGATTGACCGCAACGCCCTTGCGACGAATTTCAAAATACAGTGCAGTTTTTGACTGCCCGCCACTGCTCCCCACTTCGCCGATTTTTTGTCCGGCTTTCACCAACTGCCCTTCTTTCACCGCCAGGGATTGATTATACCCATACAAACTTAAATCGCTGTCGCCATGTTTCACAATCACCATCAAGCCATAGCCCTGCAACCAGTTGGCTAAAATCACCCGCCCGTCGGCAATGGCTTTTACCGGCGTGCCGCTGCCGGCGGCAATGACGATGCCTTTCCAGCGGAGTTCGCCCATTTGGGTCGAACCAAAGCGGTTGACAACTTTGCCCGCCACCGGAAAACCATATTGTTTCTGCGGTGCGCCTAAGCCCGACGTGCTGCTTAACAAACGTTTTTCCTGCTCCGTCGGCTTGTACGGTTTATGGGTTTTGGTCTCCTCCGCCCGTTGTTTTTGCGCCAACGCTTCGCGCTCACGTTGCTCTTGTTGTTTCACCGCCTGTTCCGCCCGTTGAATTTCCTGACGCAAAGCGTTTTCATTGGCTTTCAGTGCTTCCAGCTTGCTTTCGTCACGGGTCAGATTATGATTGAGCTGACTCAAAGTCGATTGGCGCTCCTGCTGAACTTTCTGCAATGCCTGCTGTTGCTTTTTCTGATCCGCAAGCTGCGATTGTTGGGTTTTCTGTTGCTCGGCGATAGCTTCTTTTTGTTTCTCCAACTGCGCCCGGGTATCCTGTAACTCTGCAATGAGCTTCATGCGCGCCCGATTCAAATGGGCGTAATACGCTTTCATACGCTCCGCATTTTGCCCCTTATCGGACAATATCCGCTCCGCCACGGAAGGATTGACGCCGGAACGATAAGCAGCATCCAACTGCTTCGCCAGTTTCGCTTTTTGTTCTTTTTCCTGCTTTTGTAATTGCTTGATTTGCTTATCGGTATCGCTAATATTTTTACGGATTGCTTTCAAATCCGATTCCGTTTGACGCAACTGCCCGATCACGTTATTGATTTGGTTTTCTTGTGTTTTCAGAGTGGATTGCAACTTTTGTTGCTCGGCTTTCTGCGAAGCAATTTTTTGTTCCTGTTGCTTAATCTGCTGGTGGATTTTCGACAAATCCTGCTGCGCGGCAAAAACGGAAGGCGCGGCACATAAAAGTGCGGTGAAAATTCCAAGTGTTTTTATACGTACTCTGCCCACAAGGAATTTCCTCCTACGTTTTATCTCATATAATTGCCACATAACCTGCCTTCCCTTTTCATAAACCGCGCTAAATATACCATTAATAAGGCAGATTATCCCACAAAAACGTTTGAAAAACCGACCGCACTTTGCCTCAAATTCCCGTTGACTGAGCTGCCCGTGCACTCCGAAATACGCGCCTGCTTATTTAAAAGAAAACGGTATTCCTCAAAGAATACCGTTTTTCATTTTTAGTTAATGGGGAAAATCAACAATCCTGTTTCCCATAAGCCTCTTGGCGCAAAATAGCGCGGACGGCGGCGTCGAAGTCGGCTAGGACTTGGTCGGCATTTTTCGGGTCAGTGCCGCGGGCGTCGAGGTAGAACTTGATTTTCGGTTCGGTACCGGACGGACGGGCAATTAAACGGCTGCCGTTTTCAAGTACAAAGACCAGAATGTCACTTTGGCGGTCGGTTTTGGTGTGGTCGATAAATTGCGCCACATTGAAACCACCGATTTGGCTTGGCGGATTGTTGCGAAGTGCGGTCATTAATTTGCCGATTTCGGAAAGATCACTGACGCGAATGGAAATTTGCCCGCTCACATACGCACCGAATTCACTGGTGAATTCTGCCGCATAATCCGCCAAAGTCTTGCCTTGTTTTTTCAGATGGCGCACTAAATCCAAGAACACAATGGCGGCGGAGATACCGTCTTTGTCGCGCACTTTATCCGGGTCAACCAAGTAGCCAAGGGCTTCTTCAAAGCCAAATAATAAGCCCTGTACTTTGCCGATATATTTGAAGCCGGTGAGGGTTTCTTCCGATCCGAAACCATAGCGCTTAGCGATTTCCGCCAACGCCGGCGAAGACACGAGAGAACACGCCAATACGCCTTTTTTGCCTTGAGCTTGATATTGTTTCGCCAAATACCAGCCAAGGAAACAACCTACTACGTTGCCGTGCAGCGGTTTCCAGTTGCCTTCGGCGTCAGGGATTGCCACGGCTAAACGGTCGGCGTCGGGGTCATTGGCGATAATAAATTCGGCGTTGTTTTCTTTCGCCACCTTAATTGCCAAATCCAATGCACCTTTTTCTTCCGGATTCGGGAAATTAACAGTCGGAAATGTGCCGTCCGGCCACACTTGTTCGGCGACAATATGCGGTTGAGGCAAACCCGCTTTTGTCAAGGTTTTGCTCAACACTTCATAACCCACACCGTGCATCGCGGTATAAACATAGTTAATATCCGTTTGCGGTTCTTTGGCAAGTGAAGCGGTTTTGGCGATATAGGCATCCACCACGGTGTCGTCTAACACCGCATAATCCTGACTGCGCGGTAAATCCTTAATACTGCCGGCAGCGACTTTATCAATAAGTGCGGCGATTTGTTTATCTGCCGGGGAAACGATTTGTCCACCGCCGTTGGCTTTGCCTAAATACACTTTATAACCGTTATCTTCCGGCGGGTTATGGCTGGCGGTGACCATCACGCCGGCGGTGGTGTCGAAATATTGAATGGCATAGGCCAACACCGGCGTTGGCAATTTGCGCGGTAATAAATAGGCTTTAATGCCCGCGCCTGCCATGATTTCGGCGGTATCACGCGCAAATACATAGGAATTTTTACGTCCGTCATAACCAATCACGATCGAAGGTTGCTTGTCGTATTCTTTTAAGAATAATGCCAAACCTCCGGCGGCTTGCGCCACCAACACGCGGTTCATGCCCATGGAACCTGCTTGCAGGCGACCACGTAAACCTGCGGTGCCGAATTGTAAGCGCCCGCTAAAGCGTTCGGCGAGTTCGGCTTGTGCCTTAGCATCACCGCCTTTCGCAGCACTTAAAAGTGCGGTCAATTCTGCGTGTGTTTCCACATCCGGATCTTGGTTTAACCAATTTTGTGCGGTATCAAAAAGTACTGACATACTCTCTCCTTCCCTAAAGTCAATGTACAAATCTTCCCCTAGCCTATCGAAAAACCACGAAAAGTAAAATGATTATTTCCGATTAATTTGCGACACTTTGATCTATTTCACAGATTCGACGTAAGGCAATCGATTACATGGTTTTCATACAAATTTTATTACGTCAAAATCCGATAAAAAAATCAAATTAATCACTCTTTTGACGCCTAAAGTGCGGTAAAAATTTTCGGCGTTTTTCCTTTCAAAAAAAGCGTTTTTTTGCTATAACTGACGCAGTTTTTTCAATTAATCTTAGGAGACTTATTATGGAATTAGTTTTTATTCGTCACGGCTTCAGTGAATGGAATGCAAAAAACTTATTTACCGGTTGGCGTGATGTGAATTTAACCGAACGTGGTGTGGAAGAAGCCAAAGCGGCAGGAAAAAAGTTATTAGACGCCGGTTTTGAATTCGACATCGCCTTCACTTCCGTCCTGACCCGTGCCATTAAAACCTGTAACATCGTCTTGGAAGAATCCCACCAATTATGGATCCCGCAAGTGAAAAACTGGCGCTTAAACGAACGTCACTACGGCGAATTACAAGGCTTAGACAAAAAAGCCACCGCCGAAAAATATGGTGACGAACAAGTTCACATCTGGCGCCGTTCCTACGACACATTACCACCATTACTTGATCCGAAAGATCCAAATTCCGCTCACAACGACCGTCGCTACGCCCATTTACCGGATGATGTGATTCCGGACGGCGAGAACCTGAAAGTCACGTTAGCGCGCGTGCTTCCGTTCTGGGATGACCAAATCGCCCTTGCCCTCTTAAGCGGTAAGCGCGTTTTAGTGGTTGCTCACGGTAACTCTTTACGTGCATTGGCAAAACACATTGAAGGCATTTCCGACGCAGACATTATGGATTTAGAAATCCCGACCGGTCAGCCGTTGGTTTACAAATTAGATGATAATCTGAAAGTGGTTGAGAAATTCTATTTGTAATCAGATATAAATTCGCCATAGAAAACAACCGCACTTTATGAGGGTAAAGTGCGGTTGTTTTTTTCGGTGTTTTTTAAACCCGATTTAAGCATTCAGAATATTTTGAATTTCCACCATGCTTAAATGATATTCATGCGGACAAGCGCGCCAGACTTCGAGCATACGGGAATATTTGTCCCACATAGGGGTTTGGGAATCGCAGCCGTGTTCGCAACGCATAAATTCCTGATATTTCCCTTCTACGCCGGTGATGAAACGCAGGTAGCTTAGGTATTTCTTCTCACGAATGGCGCAATAACCGACGAACTGTAAACGATGTTCGCTTAATTCGGATTTGTTCTCTAAATTGTTGTAAGAAATTTGAAGTGCTTTATACATTTCCAAAGTATCTAACACTATTTGACATTCGCGTTCCGAAATGTTGGTGAAATCATTTTCCAAAGTGTTTAATTCTAAAGCAAAGCCGCCTTTTACAATGGTTTCCAAACGTTGATATTTAGCGGCATTATCACAATCGAGTAGGCTCATTAACTTATATTGATTAGCTAAAATCAAACGTTGAGTAGTTGACATTTCCATAATCATTCTCCCATTTATTAATTGATTTGATTGAGTATATCTTGTGATAACTCTGAATCTGCTTGTTTTCCTTTGCTCTCATTAATACGCTGGTCTAAATTTTGGAAATAAGCCTCACGAAAAGCGACATACGGATCTTGTGCCTGATCCAATAAGGCTTCTTTGTCTATCAGTTTAGCACGTGTATCAATACTTTGCAGACCCGCTTTTAAAAAGCCCCAAGGACCAAGCAGGGAAAGCATCGGGTAAGTGGTATCCGCCAGGTTGCCGATGTCTTGGCGTGGCGTTGCCGGTCCGTATAACGGTAACATCACATAAGGTCCGGTGCCGACGCCGTAGCTGCCCAAGGTATCGCCGAAACGGTTATCGCCTTGTTTTTTCAGCGGATCGCTATAACTTGCCACGTCAATTAAACCGCCCAAACCGAAAATCGTATTAATCCAGAAACGGTTGAAGTGAATCAGCGCTTGCTTGAATTCACCCTGCACCAAACGGTTGGCGAAACTTGCCGGTTCATCCAGATTATCCGCTACATTAATCACACCGGTGCGCACCGGGCTTGGCACATATTCTTTCCAGCCTTTGGCAAGTGGCTTTAACACATAGGGATCGGCAACATTATAGTTGAAATCCCACATTTTACGGTTAAACCCTTCTAACGCATCTTTGCGTTCACCGGTTTCCGGATCGATGGTGGATGAACAGCCGGCCAGCACGACGGAACCAAGCAATAAGGCGGCTAAAAGTTTCTGTGTTTTCATAATGACACTCTGTTTAATTAAAAATGGCTTCATTGTAAACAACTTGCCTGTTAACTACAAAAATTTTTGGAAAACAGACCGCACTTTATGCCGCCCGATTATTTGTTCACGGGGGCTTGTGCGGACGAAAAATACATTCGCTCAAAAGGGATTTCATATTGCGACTGATTAAACCCCACGCCTTTTAATTCATTGGCGAACACTGCTTTGGTGCGGGCATAAGTCAACGGCAGATAAACCGCCTGATCCGCCAGCGTTCTCCATAAATTCACATAAAGTTTCTTGCGTAGCGTTTCGTCGGGCGTGATCAATAATTCGCCGATAATTAGGTTTATTTCCGGTTTGTTTTTCAGCCCTTTTTGTGCCTGATAATCGGCATGGGCGGGGCTGCGGAAAGAAGAAATGTAAGACGCGGGTTCATAAGGCTTGCCCCAGGAAAGGGAATATTGCACATCAAAGTCGCCGGTTTTTTGCCGTTCCAGATATGCCGTTTTTTCTTCGCCAACAATGCGTAAATCCACACCGATGTTTTTTAAATCCGTCTGGATAAGTTCGGCAATTTCTTTTTCCGCCGCATTATCGGCGTTATAAGAAAACAGCAAGGACAAGACTTTATCTTGCTTTTCTCGCACGGATTTCCCTGCCGGCAATTTCCAGCCTGCAAAATCTAATAGTTGGCGGGCTTTAGCTATATCGTAATCGAAGGTTTTCACTTCCACATCACTGTAAGGGACATTTTTTGACATCAGCGTCTGCGCTACACTTTCCGAATTGGCAAACACCGTTTGCGCAATACCTTGCTTGTTGACGGCGTGTTCCAACGCTTCACGCACCGGCAATTCGCCGGTAATTTCCCGTCCGCTGTTTAGTATGATGAAACGGGTGGCGGTGGGTTCGCTTAACAGAGTGGAAAGCGTTTTAGAGGATTTCAGCTTATCAAAGGCATCCATGTTAACCATGTCGCCGTCGGAACCGAAAATTAACTGAATATCGCCGTTTTCCAATGCCGCCAACATGGCTTGGCGATCAGATATGACATTCCACACTACGGCATTTAATTGTGGCTTTTTGCCCCAATAGTGCGGGTTTACGGTAAAACGGGCGTATTGATTTTCTTCATGCGCCACCAACATCCAAGGACCGGTGCCGGCGTATTCTTTCACGCCATCTTTGGTTTTGCCGTCAATGAACGATTTCGGTGAAATAAAACGAAACGGGCGGGTTAAGCTCAGTTCGGTGAGGGTCGGGTAATAGGCGTTTTTGAGTTTCAGTTCAATGGTGTAATCGTCAATAACGCGCACGCTGTCGATTTGTTGCACCAGCTCCAACCATGCATGACGGGTATAATTATCCAGTACGGCATCGATGTTCAGCTTCACCGCCTGCGCATTGAATGGTTCGCCGTCGCTGAATTTGACATCTTTGCGTAATTTGAAAATATAGGTTTTGCCATCCGGCGAGATACTCCAACTTTCCGCCAAATACGGCTGTGGACCGAATTCCGTATTCAGCACCAAGGGTTCAAACACCATATTCTGCGCTGCCATTTCACCGCTATACAAATGCGGATTAATATCACGAATATCTTTCGTGCTGGCGTAATCCAATTCGTTGTTTTGCATATTCGCCCAGCTTGGCAAGGCGGTGAAAAGTGCGGTCAGAATTAAAGTTATTTTTTTCATGAATCTCTCCATCTATAAACAAAAGGCATGATACAACTATCATGCCTAAAATCAAAAGAGAAAGATTAAAGAATAAAGCGGCTTAAATCTTCGTTCTCGATGACATCGCCGAGCGCTTCGCTGACATACGCCGCGTCAATGCTGACAGTTTGTCCGTCCATATCGCTGGCGTTGAAGGAAATTTTATCCATCAAACGTTCCATCACCGTATGCAACCGGCGGGCGCCGATGTTCTCGGTTTTCTCATTCACGCGGAATGCCGCCTCGGCGATTTTCTTAATGGCATCTTGGGTGAATTCAATGTTCACGCCTTCCGTCGCCATCAAGGCTTTGTATTGCTCCGTTAAAGAGGCATTCGGTTCGGCTAGAATGCGCTCAAAATCACCAGCGGTGAGTGCCGACAATTCCACGCGAATCGGCAAACGCCCCTGTAATTCCGGGATCAAATCGGACGGGCGCGCCACTTGGAATGCGCCGGAGGCAATAAACAGAATATGATCGGTTTTCACCATGCCGTGCTTGGTGTTAACGGTAGAACCTTCCACCAGTGGTAGCAAGTCGCGCTGCACGCCTTCACGGGACACATCCGCCCCGCTATATTCGCCTTTTTTACAGATTTTATCAATTTCATCAATAAACACGATACCGTTTTGTTCCACCGCATCAATAGCTTTTTGTTTCAGCTCTTCCGGATTCACCAATTTCGCCGCCTCGTCATCAACTAAAGTTTTTAACGCATCCTTAATTTTCATTTTGCGTTTTTTGGTTTGCCCGCTGGACAGATTCTGGAACATGGATTGCAGCTGGCTGGTCATGTCTTCCATGCCCGGAGGTGCCATAATTTCCACGCCCATCGGCACACCGGCGACATCAATCTCCACTTCTTTATCATCAAGCTCACCTTCACGTAATTTCTTACGGAAAATCTGACGGGTATTGTTTTGTACATCGCGGTTTTCCATTTCGCCCCATTGGTTTTTCGCCGCCGGCAATAAGGCGTCTAAAATACGTTCTTCCGCCGCTTCTTCCGCTTTCACGCGATTTTTTTCAATTTCCGTCTGACGCACCAGTTTCATAGCGCTGTCGGTTAAGTCGCGGATAATGGAATCCACTTCTTTCCCCACATAGCCTACTTCGGTAAATTTGGTGGCTTCCACTTTAATGAACGGTGCATTGGCTAACTTTGCCAAGCGACGGGCGATTTCGGTTTTTCCCACCCCGGTCGGACCAATCATTAAAATATTTTTCGGTGTCACTTCATAACGCATCGGCTCCTGCAACTGCATTCTGCGCCAGCGATTGCGCAATGCAATTGCCACCGCTCTTTTCGCTTCACTTTGCCCGATAATATGTTGATCTAATTCAGAGACTATTTCACGCGGAGTCATCTCAGACATAGTTTATTCCTTATGATTTCTTAATTCGGTAATTCTTCAATGGTGAAATTAGTGTTGGTGAACACGCAAATCTCACCGGCAATTTTCAATGATTTCTCCACAATTTCACGGGCAGATAAATCGGTGTTTTCCACCAACGCACGAGCGGCGGATAAAGCGTAGTTACCGCCGGAACCGATGGCAAGGATTTGATCTGTTTCTGGCTGCACCACATCGCCGATACCGGTGATAATCAGACTTTCTTTTTCATCTGCCACAATCAGCATGGCTTCCAACTTCCGCAATGCGCGGTCGGTGCGCCAATCTTTCGCCAATTCCACCGCACTTTTCAGCAAGTGCCCTTGGTGCATTTCCAGTTTACGTTCAAATAATTCAAATAGCGTAAAGGCATCCGCCGTGCCGCCAGCAAATCCCGCCAACACTTTACCGTTATACAAACGACGCACCTTGCGCGCGTTACCCTTCATCACTGTATTGCCCAGAGAAACCTGTCCATCCCCGCCGACAACCACTTTACCGTTGCGACGTACACTTACAATCGTTGTCATCATTTGTCCTTTTTTACTAAGAAAAGATGTGGGCTATATTGTGGTGAATTCGCAGAATTCAAGAGAAAAGATCACTGATTATTTCTCCGCCAATTATCCCGACAAAGTGTGACCATGATCAGAATTTTACATAGCAAACGATTGCTTAAATTGCACAATGGAATAGAACAGGTACGATAACTACCGTCAATTAACAACGCACTCAGGAGTTACCATGAAAAACCTCGTTAAATTATCCCTCATCGCCATGCTAACAGCCGCAACCCTTCCGGCAATGGCGGTAAAAAGCGAACCTTACACCCACCAAGGCACCAACGCCCGAGAAATGTTGGTAGAACAACCGATTCACTGGATTTCCGTTGACCAATTGAAAAAAGAATTGGAAGGCAAAGCACCGATGAATATAAGCTTTGATATTGACGACACCGTATTATTCAGCAGCCCGTGTTTTTATCACGGACAACAAAAATACTCACCGGGTAAACAGGATTATTTGAAAAATCAGGATTTCTGGAACGAAGTAAACGCCGGTTGTGACCAATATTCCATTCCAAAACAAATTGCGGTGGATTTAATCAATATGCACCAAGAGCGCGGCGACCAAATTTATTTCATCACCGGTCGTACCGCCGGGGACAAAGACGGCGTGACCCCGGTGTTACAAAAAGCCTTTAACATCAAAAATATGCACCCGGTAGAATTCATGGGCGGACGTGATCGCACCACCAAATACAACAAAACCCCGGGCATTATCGAACACAAAGTCACCATTCACTACGGCGACAGTGACGATGACATTCTTGCCGCCAAAGAAGCCGGCGTTCGTGGCATCCGCCTCATGCGCGCCGCCAACTCCACATATCAACCGATGCCAACCCTCGGTGGCTACGGCGAAGAAGTGTTAATTAACTCAAGCTACTAGTTTTTAAAAACACATAAAAAGATAGCCGCACTTTGAAGGAGCCCCCTCAAAGTGCGGTCGTTTTTTTACGATGAATTTCAGCCTCGGTTAGAAGCAGATTTCGATAGAAGCGGCAGAGTTGCGACCCGGGACGTAGAAGCGTTCAACGCCTAATCCGTCTCTATCAATGTTGTTTTCAGCAAAACGGAGAATTCCAAATGTCAACTGCTAAAACAACGCTCATAAGGTCAACCACACGAACAATAATGTACCATAGCGCGGTCCAGACGTATTACCTATTGCATAAAAGGTTAATTTCTCTAAAAAAACATAAATTTTGGGGACAAAACAAATGTACTCATTTATGGTAAATTGAAAATGAACACAGTGTTTTTTAACAAATTACTTATTGTTGTCTAAAATCCGGCTGATTAATTTCAGCCACCGTACCGCTAAATCCCGTTGTGTCACACTCGCATTAAAAATCGGATCTTCACCCAATACGCCACAAGGCAACTCTTTCGGAATATCGCCACGCCCATAGGCTTCATAATCCTCGCGCCAATCGCCGTCAAAATAATAACGTTATAAGGCTTCCATTTTTGGTAAAAACGCCTGCCATTTTTCAAAAAACGTTTCCGCTTCAGCAAGAAAATCATTGGATTCGCTCAAAATGGCTTCCATTTCGGTGATTTGCTCTAAACGTGCTTTCGATAACATTTAACCTCCAAAACGCCTGCAAAAATAACCGCACTTTCATCTCAAAAGTGCCCTCCTACAACTTGGACAGAGAAAATATTGGGCTCTGTACTGCACAGACTCAAATTGTTTAGTTCCCTCGGTTCCAAATACAGTTTAAGACGCTCACCACAACCACAGCCTAAATCTAAGACTTGCCCTGTAACTACGGTTTCATTCAGACTGCAGGAGTTACCGCACAGTTTTTGATAAAGCACAAAAAAACCACTTTATCATACACGTTTTGCTTTTCCGGCATATTATCCTTTGAAATCCGAGAGCCAGCCGAATTGCAATGCCACTTGCACGAAGATATTCAATAACCCGAACAGGATCACGAAATAAATCATGAAGTTGCCGCCATGCACGCGATATGTCGCGTTCGGGAATTTTTTGCGGCTGGCTTTTGCCAATAACGCGGGCACAATTGCCGCCCAAATGGTGGCTGCCAAACCAGCGTAACCGATGGCAAGCACGAAACCGAAAGGAAATTGCAAGCTCAGCAATAGAGGTGGCAGGAAGGTAACCAATGTGGTTTTGGTGCGTCCTAAACGGCTGTCATCGAATTTACATAGATCGGCGATGTAATCGAACAAGCCTAAGGTGACGCCGAGGAAGGAACTGGCGATTGCCATATAGGCGAAGAAATTCAGAATAATACCGATGTAATCCGTTTGAATGTATTTGCTCAACGCTTCCAGTAACGCCGCGACGTCACCGCCCTTGGCGATGACCGGGGCGAACTCGGCGCGCGGTAAGTTACCTTGAATGGCAAGTTGCCACAAAATGTAAACGACAAGCCCCAAACCGGTGCCGAGGAAAATGGATTTCATCACGCGGTTGCCGTCACGATCGTAATATTTCACCAGGCTCGGCACGTTGCCGTGGAAGCCGAAAGACACCAAACACACGGGAAGTGCGGTCAAAATATAAGGTAAATATTGCTGTTCGCCTTGTGCGACGGTGTTAAATAAAACGTCGATTTTCACAGAGCTTAATAATCCGGCGGTGGACAGAAAAAAGGAAATCACCATGCCGGCGATAAGCACGGTACTGAAGCGATCAACGGCTTTTGTGGAGAGCCATACAAACGCTGCCAAAACAATGCAGAAAATCAGCGAACCTGCGCTGCGCCCGACTTCTACGTTTTCACCCAGTTGATTGAGGAAACTTTCTGTAATGCTGCCACCTGAGGTGATATAGGCATACGTTAAAATATACAGTACGAATGCCACGGACAAACCGTTAATGACATTCCAGCCTCTACCCAACAAATCGGTGACGATAGTGTCGAAACTGGCGCCGGTGGGATAATGTAAGTTAGCTTCTAAAATCATCAAGCCTGATGTGGTCATGCAGAACCAGGTGTAAATTAAGATGACGATGGAACCGGCAAACCAAATGCCGGCGGTGGAGGTGGGATTGGCGAGCATTCCCGCACCGATCGCCGTACCGGTGATAATCATCGCGCCGCCAAGTAACGAAGGGCGTTTTGCAGTCGTCATAATGCTGTTCCTTTTATAAGAAAATTTGAACTATTATAATAGTGCAAATAGAAAAGACAATAGATTTTAATTTGTCGATTCATGTCGTGTAACTCGACAAAGGAAGCCGATTCCCGCTATAATTGGTCAGCTTTATTGACACTCAACAGAAGGAATAGCAAATGGGCTTAGAAAGAGTACCGGCAGGTAAAGCATTACCTGATGATATTTATGTTGTCATCGAAATCCCTGCAAACTCAGATCCGATTAAATACGAAGTTGACAAAGAAACCGGCACATTATTTGTGGACCGTTTCATGGCAACGGCAATGTTCTATCCTGCCAACTATGGTTATGTGAACAACACCCTTTCTTCCGACGGCGACCCGGTTGACGTTTTAGTGCCGACTCCGTATCCGTTACAACCGGGTTCGGTCATTCGTTGCCGTCCTGTAGGTGTGTTAAAGATGACCGATGAAGCCGGCGGCGATGCGAAAGTGGTTGCCGTACCGCACACCAAATTGAGCAAAGAATATGATCACATTCAAGATGTAGGCGATTTACCTGCATTGTTAAAAGCACAAATCCAGCACTTCTTCGAAAGCTATAAAGCTTTAGAAACAGGTAAATGGGTGAAAGTGGAAGGCTGGGAAGGCGTTGAAGCCGCCCGTCATGAAATCCTTGATTCATTTGAACGTGCAAAAAAATAATTGAAATCTTTTTACCACCGCCCTTTTTCAGAAGGGCGGTTTTTTACACACAATCAACCTTATTGAGGAAAATCTATGTCTAGATTAGGCAAAATGCTCGTATTAGTTTCAACTATCGGCATCTTAACCGCTTGTGCGGATTCTGCTTCCATTAACCAAGAAGCGGCTACGGGCTACGCACAAATGATCAGCCAGGCGCAAGCACACGGGCAAGTGGATAACAAATCAAAAACTGCACAGCGTGTACGCAAAATCTTTAACAAGATGGTGCCGTATGCCAATGCCGAAAACAAAACAGGACAAGCCTTTGACTGGCAAATTTCTGTCATCAAGTCCAAAGAACTTAACGCTTGGGCGATGCCCGGCGGGAAAATGGCGTTTTACACCGGTTTAGTAGATAACTTACGTTTAACCGATGATGAAATCGCCACCGTAATGGGACATGAAATGGCACATGCCTTAAAAGAACATGGTAAGAAAAAAGCCAATATCGGTCAATTCACCGATGTTGTCGCCAGTGTTGCACAAGAAGCGTTAGCCACGAAAATCGGCGCTGACAGCAGTTCAATGGTAGTGGGCTTAGCCAAAGACTGGGGCTTGGACAAACCGTATTCCCGTAGCGCGGAAACCGAAGCCGATGAAGTCGGTTTAATATTAATGGCAAAATCCGGTTACAACCCTGAAGCGGCACCGAAATTGTGGGACAAAATGCAAAAAGCCTCAACCGGCTCTCAAGGTATCTTAGACAAATTAAGTTCAACTCACCCAAGCGACAAAGATCGCCAAGAGAACTTAGTACGCTTAATGCCTGAAGCGGTTGCCTTATACAAACAAAGCAGAAAACGCTAATCCTAATTAGCAAAAAAGTGCGGTCACTTTCTTCGGCGTTTTTTAAATTCACCCAATATTCTGTAGCAGTTGCACAAAACCTGAAACTGAATTTTAACTTGCAGTAAAATAACATGCCTAGCCTGGTAATATAGGGTTAAAGGTATTTCTTTTGGTTCATTTTGGTGGATTTTCCCTAAAATTTTCCATGATTGAAAATTTGAATTAACTTTTGCGAATTAACGTTAGGCTACCAACAACTCTTGTTCGTACTTCATTCTCTCATTGGGCTATTTGAAATAGCTTTTGGAAATTTTTTTAGGGCTGAGTAGAGTTATGCCGATTAACTCGTATTAGACGCGTTAAATTGTCCTTGTGTGCCAAAAACCGATTTTAACACCAGTCCCTTTGCGCTATACTAGGCGCGCATTCTCAGGGCAGGGTGAAAGTCCCTACCGGTGGTAAGCATGAAGGAATGTTTCAATGCAAGCCCACGAGCGTTTATCGACAAAAGTGCGGTCGTTTTTGACGGCGTTTTTTCGATAAAGTCAGCAGATTTGGTGCGAATCCAAAGCCGACAGTGACAGTCTGGATGAAAGAGAATAAAAAAGCAGCACAGGTTTGTTCAAACCTGTGTTCGTCCTTTTTATCGTCCGCCCTGATTCTGGTATAAATTCATCTTATTAAAAAGGCATTTACTATGAATCAGTCATTATTATCCCCGTTCGGCACCGCTGAAGAACGTGTCAAAGCCGCCATCGACGCCTTCAAACAAGGCGACGGCGTCCTTGTGTTAGACGATGAGAATCGCGAAAACGAAGGCGATTTAATCTTCCCCGCCGAAACCATTACCGCCGCCCAAATGGCAAAACTTATCCGCTACGGCAGCGGCATCGTGTGTTTATGTATCACCGACGAATTGTGCAAACAACTGGATTTACCTCCGATGGTAAACCACAACACCAGCGTGAATAAAACTGCCTTTACCGTCACCATTGAAGCTGCCGAAGGGGTTTCCACCGGGGTGTCTGCCGCCGACCGCGTGACCACCATTAAAGCCGCCATTGCCGACGGCGCCAAACCGAGCGATTTACACCGCCCGGGACACGTTTTCCCATTACGTGCCGCCCCGAACGGTGTACTACAACGCAACGGTCACACAGAAGCGGCGGTGGATTTGGCACGTTTAGCAGGCTATAAAGAAGCGGGCGTGATCTGCGAAATCACCAACGACGACGGCACCATGGCAAGAGCGCCGGAACTGGTGGAATTCGTGAAACAACAGGGTTATGCGATTGTGACTATTGAAGACTTGATTACATACCGTCAGAAATATCACTGCTAAACGGCTTTGCTAAAAATCTAAACTAAAGTGCGGTTAAAATTCACGATGGATTTTAACCGCACTTTTTTACTTCTGTTTAAGATTAATCACTTCGCCGCAATAAACCCGACGGCTTCATACACTTTCACCAGTGTTGCTCGCGCGCGGGCTTGAGCTTTTTTTGCGCCTTCTTTGGCGATTTGGTGCAGTAATACCTCATTGTTGCGGAAATGGTGGTAGCGTTCCTGCAGGGTGGTCAACATGGCGGAGACTTCTTCTGCCACCGCGCCTTTTAAGTGACCATACATTTTGCCTTCAAATTCCTGTTCAAGTTCTGCGATAGTTTTGCCGCTGACACCGGACAGAATATCCAGCAAATTTGACACGCCTGCTTTGTTTTTCACATCATAACGAATCACCGGCGGCTCGTCGGAGTCGGTCACTGCGCGTTTGATTTTCTTGGCGACCGCTTTCGGGTCTTCCAATAAGCCGATGACGTTGTTGCGGTTTTCGTCGGATTTGGACATTTTCTTTTCCGGTTCCAACAATGACATCACGCGCGCGCCCGCTTTCGGGATAAACACTTCCGGCACGGCAAAGTGCGGTCCGTATAAGGCGTTAAAACGTTGGGCGATGTCGCGGGTGATTTCCAAATGTTGTTTTTGGTCTTCGCCCACCGGCACTTGATTGGCTTGGTAAAGCAAAATATCCGCCGCCATTAACACCGGATAAGTGAACAAACCCACGTTGACATTTTCCGCATAACGGGTGGATTTATCTTTAAATTGGGTCATGCGGCTCATTTCGCCGAAATAGGTGTAGCAATTTAACACCCAAGCCAGTTGCGCGTGTTCCGGCACATGGGATTGAATGAAAATGGTGGATTTCGCCGGGTCGATGCCGCAGGCTAAATAGAGCGCCAACACGTCTAAGGTCGCTTTGCGTAATGCCGCCGGATCCTGGCGCACGGTGATGGCGTGCTGATCCACGATACAAAACAGGCATTCGTAATCATCCTGCATTTTTACCCACTGACGTAACGCACCGAGGTAGTTACCGATAGTCAATTCACCCGATGGCTGTACACCGCTGAACACGATAGGTTTGCTCATTTTTACATCCTTAATTTTTTTAAATCTTGTTATTGATAACTCGCGATGGCGCGCGTTTCTCAACCTCAGTTGTTCGAAACATTTTAATACATTGATATTTCAAAAATATTTTGCTTTTTTCCATTCACAGGGGAAAGAAAGTGGTTGATTAGGCAGATAAAAAAAGTGACAAGCCTAATCTTCCTCCTCATGAGCAAATAAAGCCTCAATAAATTCTTCTGCGTTGAATTCGCGTAAATCTTCAATTTTTTCGCCGACGCCAATGTAGCGGATCGGCAGGTTGAATTGGTCGGCGATGGCGAAAATCACGCCGCCTTTGGCGGTACCGTCCAGTTTGGTCAGGCTGATGCCGGTTAAGCCCACCGCTTCATTGAACAATTTGGCTTGGCTGATGGCGTTTTGACCGGTGCCTGCATCCAATGTGAGCATAATTTCGTGCGGGGCGCTTTCGTCGTATTTTTTCATGACGCGGACAATTTTTTTCAACTCGTCCATCAGGTTATTTTTATTTTGCAGACGCCCTGCGGTGTCGGCGATCAGAATGTCGATATTACGCGCCGCCGCCGATTGCATGGCATCAAAAATCACCGAGGCGGAATCGGAGCCGGTGCTTTGCGCCACCACCGGAATGTGATTGCGTTCGCCCCACACCTGCAACTGCTCCACTGCCGCCGCGCGGAAGGTATCGCCCGCCGCCAACATGACGGATTTGCCTTCCATTTGGAATTTGCGCGCCAACTTGCCGATGGTGGTGGTTTTGCCCACGCCGTTTACGCCCACCATCAAAATCACATAAGGCTTTTTGCTGCCGTCGATGTGCAACGGTTGCGCCACCGGTTTCAGGATTTCGCCCATTTCCAATTTTAGCTGTTGATACAGTGAATCCGCATTTTGCAACTGTTGGCGGGTAGCGTGTTGGGTCAGATTATTGATAATTTTGGTGGTGGTCGGCACGCCGATGTCGGCGATAAGTAACTGTTCTTCCAATTCCTCGAACAAGTCGTCGTCGATTTTTTTGCCTAAGAAAAAGCTACGGAAGCCCGCACCGATATTTTGTTTGGTTTTCACCAAGCCTTTTAATAAGCGACTGAAAAAGCCGCCTTCACTTGGTTTTTCCTGCGTTTCCACCATGTCGGCAACGGCGCTGTCTTCTTCGTGAGATTCATTGGAAATTTCCACCGCACTTTCGGCTTGTGCTTCCGTTTCGTCGTCTAAAAGTGCGGTCGAATTTGCAATCGTTTCTTCAATGACCGGATTAGATTCAACACCAACGTCAACTGGCGTTTCATCTGATGGCACAGGCTGTGAAGCGTGCACCATCGATGTATCTTCCGTTAATGTATTTTCGGTCTCTGCTTCCTCCGGAAGTGCGGTGTTTTTTTCCGCTGTTTCTTGCGCTTCAGGTTGTGATTCTTGAACGTAATGACTCGTTTTTTCTTGTGATGCTTGTTCCTTCGGTTCTTCGGATTCTTCCTGTTTATTTTTACCTAATCCGAACCAAGACCAAAAACCGCCTTTTTTCTTTTCATCCGGCATAAATTGCCCACTCTCGCTTAAACTTGATAAAATGCCGGCTATTCTAACAAACAAGCCCCGATAAACTAAGCATAAATTCCGATTTATATGAAAAAACCAACAATTCCACAAGGCACGAAAGGCGAGGTGCGCATTATCGCCGGGTTATGGCGCGGGCGAAAATTGCCGGTGCTGTCTTACCAAGGGCTACGCCCCACTGGCGATCGCGTGAAAGAAACCTTGTTTAACTGGCTGATGCCTTACATTGCCGGCAGTGAATGTTTGGATTGTTTCGCGGGCAGCGGTTCCCTCGGCTTTGAAGCCCTTTCCCGCCAAGCGTCGAAAGTGACCTTTCTCGAATTGGAAAAAGCGGTGGCGCACCAGTTAACGAAAAATATTCAAACCCTGAAATGTGCCGACCGCGCGCAAGTGGTAAATCAAAACAGTTTGCAGTTTTTAAATCACCCGCAAAATCAACCGCACTTTGATGTGGTTTTTCTCGATCCGCCCTTCCATTTTGATTTGGCGGAACAAGCCATTGCGCTGTTGGCGCAACATCATTGGCTGCGTCCGCAAGCCTTGGTTTATGTGGAAACGGAAAAAGGCAAAGATCTTCAAGTACCCGCAACTTGGGCGTTATTGAAAGAAAAAGACAGTGGGCGGGTGAGCTATCGGTTGTATCAGGCGGCATAAACGGGTTTAATAGGCGACGCTGTAAACGCAACCTCTTTCACCAAGATTTTCATAACAAATTCTTAAATTTCCCCCACATAAAATAACATTTCAGCGCCAAGATGTTGTTTTTAATGCTATCAACTCATCGTACTTGTTGATCGTGATCACGATTTTTGAACTCTCTATTTGACGACTTCCATCAAATGAATACACTTAGCCATCATGCAAACGTTTGCGACCGTTTTGAATTTTTCGCTGAAACGATTCAAACGTCTAATTTTTAATAACTTAAAGGAGGTTTTGAATGACCCACATTATCGTTGCAACGCACGGTAAGTTTTCGGAAGAAATCGTCAATTCCGCCGCGATGGTGTTTGGCGAAGATGAAAACTGCCATGTTGTTACTTTCCTGCCGGGTGAAGGCGGTGAGCATTTGGTTGAAAAATATAATGCCATTATCGCCACCTTGCCGGAAAACGAGCCGGTGCTGTTTTTGGTGGATTTATTCGGCGGCAGCCCGTATAACGCGGCGGCGCGGGTAGCGACCGGACGGGAAAATACGGATATTGTGACCGGTATTAGCTTGCCGATGTTACTGGAAGTGTTGGATGCGAAAAACGGCGCAAGCCTGCCGGAATTGGTGGAAACCGCCAAGGAAGTGGGCGTGGCGGCGGTGAAATCCTTCCGTCAGCCGAAAGAAGACGCAAACCCTGCCACCCCACCGGCGCAAGCCGCCAAACCTGCCGAAGCGGAAAAACCGACCGCACTTTCCGGCAATATGAACATTTCTTTACTGCGTATCGACAGCCGTTTGATTCACGGTCAAGTGGCAACCTCTTGGGCAAAAGCGGTGAAATGCGAAGCGATTTTTGCGGTAAATGATGATGTGGCGAACGATCCGCTGCGTCGTGATTTACTGCTACAGGTTGCACCGCCACACTTGAAAGCCTATGTAATTCCGGTGGAAAAAGCCATTAAGGTGTATCACAACCCGAAATACGCGGGCAAAAATATTCTTTGGTTGGTGACCAATCCGTCCGACATCGTGCGTTTAATTGACGGCGGTGTGAAAGTGGAGAAAGTCAACGTGGGCGGTATGACGTACCGCGAGGGCAACAAATTGCTTTCCCAAGCGGTTGCCGTTAACCCGACCGACGTGGAAGCCTTCAAACAATTGTTGGATAAAGGCGTTGAACTGAGCCTGCAACAAGTGGCCGCCAATCCGAAAGTGATGTTGACCCATAAAGAACTTGATGCCGTTAAATTCTAATTAGAGGATTATTTACCATGACAACAATGGAAATTATTTTAGTCACACTGGTCGCCGCCATTTGCGGTATGGGAAGTGTGTTGGACGAACGTCAAACCCACCGTCCGTTAGTCGCCTGTACCCTGATCGGACTGGTGCTCGGTGATTTACAAACCGGTATTATCGTGGGTGGTACGTTAGAATTGGTCGCCCTCGGCTGGATGAACGTGGGCGCGGCAATGGCGCCTGATGCGGCGCTTGCCAGTGTGATCGCAGCGATTTTGGTGATCAAAGGCGGTCAGGACAAAGGCAGCGCATTAGCTATCGCCATTCCTGTGGCGGCAGCCGGTCAGGTGTTAACCATTTTCGTGCGTACGCTCACCATATTCCTGCAACACAAAGCGGACGATTACGCGACACAAGCTAACTTCCGCGGCATTGAATTCTGTCACTTCGCCGGGCTTTCCTTACAAGCCTTGCGCGTTGCCATTCCGACCTTCTTCGTTGCCTTAGTTGCCGGCACCGACACCGTTACTCACGCGTTGAACTCCATTCCGGAAGTGGTCACCCGCGGGTTACAAATCGCCGGGGGCTTCATTGTGGTGGTCGGTTACGCCATGGTGATCAACATGATGCGCGCCGGTGCGTTAATGCCGTTCTTCTTCCTTGGCTTCGTCATTGCCTCCTTCTCCGGTTACAACCTGGTGGGCTTGGGTATTTTAGGTACCTGTTTGGCAATTCTCTACATTCAATTAAATCCGCGTTTCAATCAGGCGGCATTGCTACCAAGCAGCGCAAAACGCGAATTAGCAGATGATGAACTTGAAGGACTTTAAGAAGGAACAGATCATGACTGAACAAAATAAACTCGCTTTAACGAAAAAAGATATTCGTAGCACTTACTGGCGCTCAACCTTCTTATTGGGTTCCTTTAACTTTGAACGGATGCAGGCGATGGGCTTCTGTGTTTCCATGATTCCTGCGATCAAACGCCTGTACAGCAAAAAAGAAGATCAAGCGGCGGCGTTAAAACGCCACTTAGAATTCTTCAACACCCAACCTTGGGTTGCCTCTTCCATCATCGGGGTTACCGCCGCCATGGAACAAGAACGCGCCAATGGGGCAAAAGACATTGACGATGCGGCAATCAGCGGGGTGAAAGTAGGTCTTATGGGTCCGCTCGCTGGTGTGGGCGATCCGATTTTCTGGGGGACATTACGTCCTGTGCTTGCCGCCCTCGGCGCAGGGTTGGCGATTACCGGCAGCCGGTTAGGACCGCTATTGTTCTTCATCGGCATTAACCTGTGTCGTGCGTTAACCCGTTGGTACGGCTTCAAATACGGTTACGAAAAAGGAACGGAAATCGTGAACGATATGGGCGGCGGTCGCTTACAAAAACTGACGCAGGGGGCGTCGATCCTAGGTCTCTTTGTCATGGGCTCGTTGGTGTCGAAATGGACCAGCATTAACATTCCGCTGGAACTGTCACGCTATAGAAACCAAATGGGCGATGAAGTGGTCACTACCGTACAAAGCGTATTAAACGACTTGCTCCCGGGCTTGGCGGCATTGTTGCTCACTTTCTTGTGTATGTATTTGCTACGCAAAAAAATCAACGCCATGTATATCATCTTCGCGCTGTTTGGCGTGGGTATCATCGGCTACCATTTCGGTGTGTTAGCGTAATTCAACATAAGCATTACAATGGCAATAATGATGGCGCGCGTCTCCCGACCACAAGTGTTCGAAAGACGCGCACTATCTATAAACAACCCTACCAATCAATGGATTCCGAATGAAACTCAAAGACCTCATCAAAGCGCCGCCCGCCGAGGGCTACATCAAAAATTCATCGAATTTAGTGACCGCACTTTTTATTCTGGCGGGCGTGCTTTACTACCCCACCAACGGCTACGGCGCGGTGATTGCCCTTGCGGTGGCGCTTATCGTCCTCATCGGCCAGAAAATGCTTATCGGGCAAGCCAATAAAGATTTCGCCGAAATGCAATTTGCCGAAAAACAATTTCCGCAAACGAAGAATTTGGATTATGTGCGTTTCATTCACGCCCGCGCCACACAAATTTTAAAAGATAACAAAGTGTTATCGGAAAAAGGCAAAAAGGAACTCCATCGTCTGCTCAAGTTTGCTGACACTACCTTGGCGGAAAATGCCGAACAGACCACACCGCAATACAAAGCCGTATTCAGCGACATCGACGGTACGCTACTCAACAACCAACACCAAATCACCCTGAAAACGGAAGATGCTATCAAAAACATGCTCAAACGGGGCATTCCGTTTATTCCCGTTTCCGCACGCCCGCCTTACGCCATTACGCCTTATACGGAACAGCTTGGCGCACAACACGGCATGATTTGTTACAGCGGCGCGTTAATTTTAGATAAAAATCTGACCGCACTTTATAGCGTGATTCTCGAACCGCAGGATCTGCAAAAACTGAACGAACTGCTGGCGGATTTCGCCCACCTTTCCATCAGTTACTACGCCGGGTTGGATTGGTTCTGTAATGATGTCAACAATGATTGGATTAAACAGGAAAGCGCCATCACCGGCTTAACCGCGGCAGCGATGCCGGACAACCTTACGGAAGTGCATAAACTCTTAATCATGGGCGACGCCGACGAAATCCAAGCGGTGGAACCCGTGCTGAAACAGGCACTGCCAAATTTAAGTATTCACCGTTCCAAAAACGAATATTTGGAAATCATGAACGCCGCCGCTACCAAAGCCAAAGCAATTCAATTTATGGAACAGTATCTCGGCATCACGGCGGATCAGGTCATCGCGTTCGGCGATAATTTCAACGATTTGGATATGTTGCAATACGCCGGTTTAAGCGTCGCCATGGGCAACGCCCCCGACGCCGTCAAACAAGCAGCAAAAGAAGTCACCGCCAATAATAACGAAGGCGGCATTGCTTTGGTACTCAATCGGGTGTTTGGTAAGTAAAAATTTAACGTGAGAAATGACCGCACTTTTCGTTCCGATGATAAAACTTGAAGCAAAAACTGTGACGGAGATCACGTATCTTAGACATGCGTAAATTGCGTTTGCCTGTTTCATTTCGTAAAATGATTCACCCATTTACTTCATTCAGTGTGAGAATTTTCACATCACGCCGGTTCTGGGATATTTTAACCACGATGAAGTTAGATGCTTTAACCTACCAATAAAATTCGTTCCCATTTTTTTATGGGAAACAATAGAATAGGCAGAATTTTAATCTACTTTGAGGTTCTTATGGACATTTTAATTAGCATTATCGGTATTTTTGTGCTGTTAGGGATTGCTGTTTTATTCTCTAATAACCGTAAGGCGATAAATTTGCGTACTGTTTTCGGTGCACTGGCAATCCAAATTGCTATTGGTGCTTTCGTGCTTTATGTGGATAAAGGACGTGAAGCGTTAAAAGCTGCTTCCGATTTTATCGGGAAAATCATTGGATTCGGGAATGAGGGGATTAGTTTTGTGTTCGGTGGTCTGACCGATCCGAGCCAAAGTTTTGGCTTTATCTTCGCCGTGAAAGTGCTACCTGTCATTATCTTCTTCTCCGCATTAATTTCACTCCTTTACTATATCGGCATCATGCAATGGATTATTAAGCTTATCGGTGGTGGATTACAAAAATTATTAGGTACCTCAAAAGCTGAGTCCATGTCTGCCGCAGCAAATATTTTCGTCGGTCAAACAGAAGCACCATTAATCGTCAAGCCATTCATTGGTCGCATGACGCAATCCGAATTATTCACAGTTATGGTCGGCGGTGTGGCGTCTATTGCAGGTTCCGTTATGGCAGGCTATGCAGGTATGGGCGTGCCGCTGACTTACTTGATCGCAGCATCCTTCATGGCAGCACCGGGTGGTTTATTGTTTGCCAAAATCATGTTTCCACAAACGGAAAAAAGCGACGACGCATTAAAAGAAGATGCAAATGTGGAAAAACCGTCCAACGCCATTGAGGCCTTGGCAAACGGTGCACGTGATGGCATGCATTTAGCAATGAATGTGGGCGCAATGCTGATTGCTTTCGTTTCTGTTATCGCCTTAATTAACTGGATTTTAAGCAGTTTTGGTGGATTCTTTGGCGAACCGGATTTAACCTTACAAGTGATTTTAGGATGGATCTTTAAACCTCTGGCCTATTTAATCGGGATTCCTTGGAATGAATCAGCTGTAGCAGGTCAAATGATCGGTCTGAAATTAGCGGTCAATGAATTCGTCGGCTACCTGGAATTCACTAAATATTTGCAACCTGATGCGGCAATAGTATTAAGCGATAAAACCAAAGCGATTATCACCTTCGCCCTTTGTGGTTTCGCCAACTTCAGCTCCATCGCGATTTTAATCGGTGGCTTGGGCGGAATGGCACCAAATCGCCGTAGTGATGTTGCCCGCTTAGGTTTAAAAGCAGTGGTTGCCGGTTCATTATCCAACTTAATGAGCGCAACCATTGCCGGTTTATTTATTGGTTTAAGTGGTGCCGTGCTATAAAGTGCGGTATGATTTAACGATGTTTTTTGACGACACCACGACGCGTTCGTGGTGTTGTCGTTTATAGGTAGCGAAAACGTTTGCTTAGAATTTTGTTCAACGTAATGTAATAAAAGGAAAACACTATGACTCCACATATTAACGCACCTGCCGGTGCATTTGCCGATGCCGTATTAATGCCGGGCGACCCGCTCCGTGCAAAATATATCGCTGAAACCTTTTTAGACGATGTGAAAGAAGTGACTAATGTACGCAATATGTTGGGATTCACAGGCACTTATAAAGGCCGTCGCATTTCCGTCATGGCGCACGGTATGGGAATTCCGTCTTGCTCCATTTATGCGAAAGAGCTGATCACTGAGTACGGCGTAAAAAAACTCATCCGTGTGGGTTCCTGTGGTGCCGTACGTATGGATGTTAAAGTGCGTGACGTGGTTATCGGCGTCGGCGCCTGTACCGATTCCAAAGTGAATCGTATCCGTTTTAAAGACAATGATTTCGCTGCTATCGCCGATTTCGGTTTAACTCAGGCGGCTGTGCAAGCGGTAAAAACGTTGGGCGTAAAAGCACGTGTCGGCAATTTATTCTCCGCCGATTTATTCTATACCCCGGATGTGGCAATGTTCGACGTGATGGAAAAATACGGTATTCTCGGCGTGGAAATGGAAGCGGCGGGTATTTATGGCGTAGCGGCAGAATACGGCGCCCGTGCATTAACTATCTGCACCGTTTCCGACCATATTCGTACACACGAACAAACCAGTGCGGAAGAACGTCAATTAACCTTTAATGAAATGATTAAAATCGCATTAGAAGCCATATTAATTGACGACAAAGAAGCATAATTTTATTTAATTATTTTTTGAACGTGAAAGTGCGGTCAAAAATTTCGATGTTTCGTAGCAAAGACTTAATTTTTGTATTTGCTACGATTTTATTTATGAAAATGTTAATTATTGGTAATAAAAATGTTATATTTTCTACCATTTTTTTATCATTTATATAAATTGTGACTGAACTAATTTATAAAGTTATTGTCTTCCTGACTAATCAGTAGAATTTTTAAACAATATTCTACAATTTATAATAAATCCATGGAATAAACTAAAAAATGAAGCGACCGTCTTATCTATTTAAGATGGTATTTATGAGTGGAATTTCGCTCTCAACAATACCATTTGCACACGCCAATCAATCTCCAATTGATCTTGAACGGGAAAAAATTATTATCTTTTCCAGACAGGGAGATAGCGAATTAAAACAAGCTATTCCCCAATTAGAAAAACTCTTTGAACGCACTAAAGATCTCAAAGTCCGTGATGACTTAATCGCCCTTTATTTGCGTAATAATCAATCTATACACGCCTTAAAGGTATGCGAATCCTGCACACCAACGCAATTTTCCGAAAGTGAGTTGGAAAATCTGGGAAAAGCTGCCCGTAATGAAAAACAATTCCAACGTTCTTTTGAACTGTATTCACAGTTAGCAAAAAAATATCCGCAAAATCCCAATGGGTTATTAGGCAAAGTCTTAGTGGCAACCGAATTAAAAAATTATACGGTGGCAAAAGACGCTCTCATTAACTACAAAAAACGTTTTGGTGAAAATACAGCTTATTGGGATGCCAACAGTTATTTATTGGATTTTACCCAATCCGATATGGCAAAATTGGGTCGTTGGCAACGTGAATTGTCAAGAAATCCGAAAAATACTCATCTTGCCGGTAATCTTTATCGGCTTGCCTCAAAATACAACATTCATCCGTTGCAGAAAAAATTACAATCGGAATATCCGGATTTGTTTAGTGAAAAAGATTTGCTTTGGTACGAGCATGATAAAATCATCGCATCAGCAAAAAATGCCAAAAATAATCGAAAGCATTTAAAAAATTCATTCGCAGGATTGACCGCACTTTTACGGAAAATTGATCCGGCACATCCGCTTTATCAACAAACATTAATGGATCGATTTATATTAGGTGTGCAATTACATGAATTTGATGCCGTTCGTGATGATTATGCCACTTTAAAAGCGTTACCGACCCCGTCGGCTTATTTACGTGAAGCTTTTGCTGATTATGAACTGGCACATGCGTCACCACATAAAGCCTTGGCAACATATCAATCTCTTGCACAGTCCGCTTTAGATAAGAAAGCACCGGTAAGTGATGAGCTTTTGTTAAAAATGTTTTCTGCCGCCAGTGACGCAGGTGAATTCGCTTTGGCACAGCACTATTTAGAACAGATTAACAGCTCACCTTATGTAAATGATTACACTCATACATCACGCGTTCCGAATCCGTCATATGATGAGCGTTATTTCGGTTTGGCACGCTTGGCATTATGGCGTGGCAATGCAGGTTTAGCGCAGAAAATGATTGATGAACGTGCATTGGATAAAACCCCTGGAGATGGTTGGGTACTATTGCAAAAAGCCGAGTTGGAGCGTAATCGTTATAATTTTGATGAGGCTAAAGAATGGGCGCATAAAGCGGGCGTTTTCTTTATTGAATCCGACCAAAAATATGTTCGTCATGCTTTAATTGAAATCGCATTACGTCAAAATGATTTACCGACGGCGAAACGTTTGATTCAGGAAATGAGCCCTGAAGAAATGGATTCAGTCAAACCCTTGATGGAGCGTTATGAATTGGCGCATAAAGGGCGTATTGTAGGAAGTGTTAATCTACAGCACCGCACTTCTGCACCGACAAAACAACATAATGAATCCACTCAAGATTACGCGATTTACACACTAAAAACCGCAGAGGGGCACGATCTTTATGTGCGTTATACGGAAAGCCGCGTACCGGTGGATGGCAATTCACTCAATGCACAATTTATTGGTGCGGGTACCGAACTGAATTTCTATCCGCTTAATGTGCGTATAGAAGCCGGTAAAGGCATTAAACTCAGCAAACGCGGTTATGTGACATCCGATTTAAGTTATGAGTTAAATCAGCGTTGGGCATTTAATTTGCGCGGACATATTAACGGCACCGATGTTCCGTCAAGAGCAGCTGCGCAAAATGTTTATACCAAAGGTGGCGGCGCGTCTGTAGTTTACACTTATTCTGATCTGTTCCAATTAGGCGGTGGTGTTTATTTTTCCCGCTTTAGTGACAGTAATTTAAGACATGATGCTAATTTATGGCTGAATACAAAAACCTTTAAGCATGATCGCTGGGCGCTAACCAACAATTTCCGTGTGGATTATACGCGAAATAAAACCGTTCAATCCGCGGATTATTACAACCCGATAAAAGCAGTCAGTTACGAAGTGGGCGGTGATTTGAGTTATTACCAGCCGTTTGATTATGCGCTGATTCTGACCCATCACTTGAAAGGCAACTTTGGTGCTTATAAACAGCAGGCACAACAGCGTAGTAAAACCTGGTCAGTGAGTTACGGGCATGAATGGCGTATTGGTAAACAATATGGCTTTTTATATGAAATCGGACGTAAAAAGAATATTTATGACGGTAATCCCGAATTTAATAACTTTGGTAACCTCTCTTTCTCACTTTATTATTAGTACTCGGTAGCTATTATGAAAATTTTACAAAAATTATTACAAATTATTGTCGTTTCATTTGTGTTTATCACCGGTGTAGCATCTGCTCAGGATAGATACGGCGTGCTGGCGTATCACTCAGTAGTGGATGATACGGCCGCAAAAGAAGAAAAACAGTATTTCCCGCAAACCATTTCCGCCAATTTGTTAATTAGCCATTTTAACTGGTTAAAAGATAACGGTTATAACGTGGTGAGCTGGCAGCAGATTATTGATGCGGAAAACGGCAAAAGTACTTTGCCGGAAAAAGCGGTGGTGCTTTCTTTTGATGATGGCTATGCCACCATGTATAACGTGATTTATCCGATTCTAAAGGCCTATAATTATCCCGCCGTGTTTGCCCCGGTAAGCAGTTGGTTGGATACGCCGGTAAACCAATTAATTCCTTATGCCAACATCAAACTTCCACGTAACGTTTTTGTTACTTGGGAGCAGGTGCGTGAAATGGAACAAAGTGGCTTGGTGGAAATCGCCTCCCACACGGATAATTTACACCATGGTGTGCGTGCCAATCCGGCGGGCAGCCAACTTCCGGCGGTGGTAGCACCGGAATATAAAAATAATCGATACGAGAGCAAAACGGAGTATAAAAATCGTTTAGTTCAGGATTTTTCCCGCTCATCAAAAAGCATTCAACGTCAAATCGGTAAGAAACCGCGTATTATGGTATGGCCTTACGGGCAATTTAATGACGTTGCCATAGACGCGGCAAAGCAATCGGGAATGACGCATCACTTTGCTTTAGGGCAGAAAATTATTAATAAAATTGGTGATAGATACGTCGGTCGTTTATTAATTGACACGGAAACCGGTTTCTCCACCATTAAAAATTTCCTTGATGGTGTGGATGATGAAAGTAAATTGATGCGCATAGTCCATATTGATCTCGACTCTCTTTATGACGCCGATAAAAAACAACAGGCAAAGAATTTTGATAAATTAATTGAGCGTATGTATCGTTATGGTATTACTACGGTTTATCTGAAAGCGTTTTCCGATCCGGACGGCGATGGCGTTGCCGATGCGTTGTATTTCCCGAATCGTTATTTACCGGTGCGGGATGATATTTTCAGTCAAATTGCCTGGCAGCTCAGAACCCGTGCCAACGTGAAGGTATATGCGTGGATGCCGGTTTTGGCGTTTGACTTGCGCAATCATGTTAAAGAGGCAACCTATGTGGTAGATCACCGCACAAACCAACCGGCAAAAGATAAATACTTACGCCTTTCGCCGTATGACCGAAAGAATGTGGAGATGATTAAGTCTATTTATAATGATTTATCATTCTATGCAAAATTTGACGGAATTTTATTCCATGATGATGCGTTTTTAACGGATTTTGAAGGCGTAGAAAGCCATAGTGAAGGTGATGGCGTGACTGCCGCTGCAAAACAAAAAACGTTAGATTTAATTGGTGTGACTGATGAGCTGACGAACGCGCTGAAACCTTATTTCCTAAGTAGTACGCCCGCCCTAAAAACCGTGCGTAGCTTGCATGCGTCGGTGATTACCAATCCGAAAGCGGAAGAATGGTTTGCACAAAATCTGACTACCTTAACTAAACACTATGATACTACGGCAATTATGGCGATGCCTTACATGGAACATCATCAGACAATTTCCGCCAAACAAGCGGAAAAATGGTTTGCTGCCCTGATTCAGCGGGTCAAAGCACAGGCACCGTTAAATAAAGTGTTATTTGAATTCCAGTCGGTGAATTTGAAAACCAAACAGCCAATTCCTGAAACAGAATTGATTAGCTGGATTGAATTGTTGCAACGCAACGGTATCTATAGTTACGGCTACTATCCGGATAATTTTGTTGCCGATCAGCCGAATATGCAAAAAATGAGACGTTATATGTCTCTGAATACTCAAGCAGGTAAACCATAGGGATTGGTATGAGTGTATTCGAAATATTAAGTATTTTCGTCTTTGTCTATCCTGCCGGTATGGCGATTTACTGGTTCATGGCAGGTGCCTGTTACTATTTATTTAAGGAAGGCAAGCTAAACGAGCCGATTTCCCGTTATTTACCGGGTGAGCAGGTGCCTATGATTAGCCTCATGGTGCCTTGTTATAACGAGGGCAATAATCTTGATGAATCCATACCGCACTTGCTTCAGCTGAGATACCCGAATTACGAACTCATTTTTATTAATGACGGCAGTAAGGATAACACTGCTGAAGTCATTGATCGCTGGGCGGCGAAAGAACCTCGAATCACTGCATTGCACCAAGAAAATCAAGGCAAAGCCAGTGCATTGAATCATGGTTTAACGGTTGCCAAGGGAAAATACGTTGCCTGTATCGACGGTGATGCGGTATTGGATTACTACGCGCTGGACTACATGGTTCAAGCCTTAGAGCAAGATCCGAAATATGCTGCTACCACAGGTAATCCGCGTGTACGTAACCGTAGTACTATTTTGGGGCGTTTACAGGTATCCGAGTTCAGCTCCATCATCGGTCTAATTAAGCGGGCACAAGGTCTAATGGGCACAATCTTTACCGTTTCCGGCGTGTGTTGTTTATTCCGTAAAGATGTCATGGAAGAAATCGGTGGATGGAGTACTAACATGATCACCGAAGACATTGATATTAGCTGGAAAATTCAAATTGCCGGTTACAACATCATGTACGAACCACGCGCACTCTGCTGGGTGCTTATGCCGGAAAGCATAAAAGGGCTTTATAAACAGCGTTTGCGTTGGGCACAAGGCGGTGCGGAAACTATCATGAAGTATTTTTCGAAAATATGGCATTGGAGGAATCGTCGCTTGTGGCCAATGTATATTGAGTATTTTGCTACCGTTATTTGGGCATTTCTTTGGGTGTTACTTGCTGTTATTGCCTTAATTCAAAAATATATATTTGACATCAGTATTGAAAATATGGGGCTGTTTGAAACTAACATTTCCATTATGTTCTTCGCTTTCTTTTTACAATGTCTGTTAAGTTTGTATATTGATTCACGATATGAACGCAACTTACTACGTTATGGTTTATCTTGTATTTGGTATCCTTATGTCTATTGGCTATTAAATACCGTGACGTTATTGGTTGGTATTCCTAAGGCGATTTTCCGAAACAAATCAAAATTTGCCGTATGGACCAGCCCGGATAGAGGAGTATAACGATGTCGTCGTCAGATGAACTGCAAAAACTCATGGTGATTGATAAAAGTGATCGTTTATCTTTCAAAATGTTAGTGAAAAACTTTATTTTGGATCTCCTCACTTGGGGATTATGGATTTACAGTATTGCGTTTATCATCAAATACGCCAAAGGGATCTTTACTCAGCCCGTGCTGGAACAATTTTTCTTTCACGACGTGATTGTAATCATGTTTAGTGCGGCGATTATCCTTGTTATCATTACATTCTTTTGGTCGATTATTTCAGCAGGAAGAAGGAGAAAAAAGAGAAAATAAGAAAAGATTTCTCATTTTGATGAAATGGTTTAACGCTATCAACACATTTAACTTGTAAAGCAACATAAAAAAGTGCGGTTGAAAAAACATTTGGATTTTCCACCGCACTTTTTTTGCCTATGCTTTCATTTCATTTTTACGGCGTTGTAAGAAATACACCAACACCAGTAATAACGCACAGCCCAAGGATACAATAAACAGGCTGCCGAAGAAGCCATTCCAGTGTAAGGATTTAATAATCCACGCCAACGGTACACCGGCAGCAGCGGCACCGATATATGCGAATAAGCTCACAAAGCCGGTGGCGGAACCGGAGGCGTATTTGTGGGAGTTTTCCGCTGCCGCCATGGCGATAAGGAATTGTGGCCCGAAAATAAAGAAGCCCATTAAGAAGAACAAGGTGCTCATTACGAAATAATTATCGCTCGGAATAAACCATAGCGCGAGGGACACAGCAATAATGCCCAACACATAAATAATATTCATTTGAGTGCGGTTGCCGTGGAAGAATTTATCAGATCCCCAACCGGCAAATAACGCACCCAAGAAACCGCCGATTTCAAAGAAGGACACCGCCGAATTGGCTTTTAACAAGTCGTAGCCATGGGTTTCCGTTAAATACAAATTGCCCCAGTCGTTAATCCCGGTGCGAACCATATAAATGAAACACCAAGAGAATGCGAGCGCCCAAATAATCGTGTTTTTGAACACATAGGTTTTTAAAATTTCCCAGTCGGATAAACCCACACCTTCGCTTTCATGTTCTTTTTCCGCCGCATCATTGCGCCATTCCCCCACGGTCGGCAAACCCATGGAGGTCGGGCGATCACGCAACAAGAAGCATATGGCAAAACCGACGACACAGGCAATAATCCCCGGTACAATCATGCCGTAACGCCAGCCCCAATAGAGCGTTACCGCACCGGCGAGCAACGGAATCAGCGCACCGCCGAGGTTGTGCGAGGTATTCCAAATTGCCCACCACAAACCGCGTTCATTGCGCGAATACCAAGTGTTCAAAATCTTAGAACAAGGCGGCCAGCCCCAGCCTTGGAAAAACGCATTAATCATCCAAAGGGTAATAAACATAAACACTGAAGAGCTCAAGCCGAAGAAAATGTTCACCACCCCGGTCATCATCAACCCGATGCCCATAAAATAGCGCGGGTTTGAACGGTCACCTAACACACCGGACAAAAATTTTGATACGCCGTAGGTCAAGTAAAACGCAGTGCCCATGATCCCAATATCCGTTTTTTGCAAGCCCAAATCTGTTAACATCGCCGGCATCACAAAATTAAAACTTTTCCGCGTAAAATAAAATACAGCATAGCCGATGTAGCTGGTAATCATCAGGTGCATACGCCAATAACGGTACGTTTTGTCAATTTCTTCCTTGCTTTTGGTCACCGGCAAATCCGGCTGGACACTAAAAATACCCATTGCTTTCTCCTTATTTTGTGATTTAAGTAACAAAACCCATATTGACCAGTATAGTACAAAACAAATGTTCAAAAAGTGACATTTGTCACAGATAGCAAAATCCTTTACTCCCGAAGCGACGGATTTTGTTATAGTGAGAACACGCTAACAGCAAATAAAAAGGAGAGACAATGGATTTACACAACATTCGCGCAGAATACCGCAAAAAAGTGCTGTCGCAACTGGAATGCCACGCCAATCCCATCACGCAATTTGAACACTGGCTGGACGACGCCATCAACGCACAAGTGAATGAACCCACTGCCATGAACCTCGCCACCGTCAATGAAAACGGACGACCGAGCAGCCGCATGGTGCTATTAAAAGAAGTAAATGTGCAGGGGTTTGTGTTTTTCACCAACTACCACAGCCGCAAAGGACGCGCCATTGAACAACAGCCCTACGTCGCCTTAACCTTCTTCTGGCCGGAACTGGAACGCTCCGTACGCATCGAAGGCAAAGCGGAAAAAATCTCTGCCGAGCAATCGGACGCTTATTTCGCCAGCCGCCCATACACCAGCCGCATCGGCGCCTGGGCAAGCGAACAAAGTGCGGTCATTTCCGGCTACAAATCTTTACTCGCCAAAGCCGCCCTCATCGCCGCCCAACACCCCCTCAACGTCCCTCGCCCGGAATCCTGGGGCGGCTACCTCGTCACCCCCGACCGCATCGAATTCTGGCAAGGCAGACCCAGCCGCCTGCACGACCGCATTTGTTATTTGCTGGAAAACGGGGAATGGAAAAATGTGAGATTATCGCCGTAAAAACGTTGGAAAAAAACACCGCACTTTTGGGGAAAGTGCGGTGGGATTTTAAATTGTTTTTTGATAGTGTCGACTAGAGAGGGAAGTTTATGGTCTTATTACAATATTATAATTATTTCCTTTATCTCTAATTTCTATTGCAGCTTCAATCCAAGCATTCGGATTAGAGATAAACTTATCCCAGTTACATTGAAGCATATATGAATTAGAACAACCATTCCTTAGTTTATATGTAGTATATGGTGTATGCAGGTTATTCAAGTTTCTTTGAATAATATCAAAATAAAAGCCATATGAATTTACGTAATCATAATAACCATATCTATCAGGTAGAACGACCAATAAAATTGCATTACGCTTGCTTCGGTTATCTGGACGTCGCTTACTTCTTAGTGAATAAGCAATTTCCCAAGGTATCCATTGATCTTTCTCTGATTTCCAAGAATTTTTTATATTGGGGGAGATAAGAACAATGGTAACGGAACTATCAAAAATCTTTTCTGCTAATTTTGAACGAATAGTCTCCGTTTTAAAGCCGGCAAGACTTTCATTATCATTTTCCCCTTTATTGATATGAATATCATCACGCTCAAATTTATTTTGAATAATATCAACATAATCACGAGCAGTTGTTTTATATTGACTATAGAATGAAAACAAATTATTGGGTTCTTTAAGTTGTTTAACAGCATTGTCAGAATATTTATACGAAATAAAAATTTTATTTCCCATGATAGGTTTCCTTAGAGTATTTGATTATTATTTTTTACGAATGGAAATAGCCTCTTCAATCCATTTTTCTATATTATCTGCAATATCATTATAGGCATCCGAAGATTTAGGATTATAACATTTGACTATGCTAGATAATTTAGAGCCATTTTCGAACGTAAATTGTTCAAATGGATTGTCGCCTTTTCTACATTCACCACTTTTTGGATCTTTCAGGTTATGAATATAGATACCCAATACGCCTTTTCCATCATTCCAAGCTTTTTGAATTTCATACTTAACCCATTTTCGTTTAGATGTATCTTCTCCAATCAGAACAACCAGACAGCTTTTACCAGATAAATTTTCATCAATCCATTTTTGTATTTCTTTATCTCCTTTCCTTTTTATTTCTTCCCAGGTATTAGGTGTCGCTGGTGGATTGCCTTCTAGCTTTCCAATGTTTCTTACTTGTTGAACACGGAAAACATCTTTTTCATAATGAAAACTATAAAATACATTTCTCTTCATAATTATTTAACCTTTTTTAAAATTGACAAAATATTAGATCTTAATTCATCTAGCGAAATATTTTCTTTAGATAGTGCTTGCATTTCATTTTCAACCTCCTTAGCAGACTCTTTATTCATCTCATTATCCCAGAGTTGTTTTGCCATATATCCAGTAGCAGCAACAGGGATTAAAACATTTCCATTCCTTTTGGAAATATCAAATTCCTCCTGCATACCATTTGATAAAATCAAATTTCCATTCTGTAATTTATTTCCGAATAGAAATATAGAGATACCAGCATAAGAAATCATATCTTCACGCCAAGCAGACCACAATTCTTTCCCTTCTTTATTCTGAGGGAATTGGCGAAGTATCAAATAGTCCTCATCTATTTTTAAATTTTGTTCCGTAAGATGTTTTATTGCGCCTGAAATAACTGAGCTACCTATTCCTAATCCAAAACCTGTAACAATACGATACCCTAGTTTTAAAATCTCTTGAGAAAGAGAAGAAACAAATTGTTCAACTTCTTGCTGAGAATAAGGAGAATAATTTTCTGCTGCCCCTGAGATAAAAATAGTTTTACGTTTTTGAGCTTGTTCTATTTCCATCAATATTTCTGTAATTTCTGAATAATCATCAATTAATAACGCACTAATTCCTACTCGCTCTAAATCTGAAATAAAAAATTGTTGCTTCCGTTGTCTGTATTCAAATTCATCTTGTGGTTCATTCTCATTCTTTTGGACTTTTCTTAAAATACAAAAATGCTCTTTTTGATTTTCACTATATGACGCTCTAATCCGACTCAGAATATAATCAATATTAGGATCAGAAAAGCTAAACCCTAAAAATAAAAATCTTTTTGTTAATAGATCTCCACGCAAAGCATTAAAAAAGTCATTTCTTGTTAAATGAAATTTCTCATAATCGTCCTTGATAAGAACAGTTTGATTTGGCAGAGAAGCATCGCCATGCATTTTATATACAACAACATCTCTTTTATGAATTGATATTGGAAGTTGTTCTACGCAGTGCTTTACATCCACAACTTTCCCAGCTTCTTTTCATGCTGTTTCTATCATAGAGTCATATTGGTTGTCCAGAAAGTATCTATGGGAAGTCTAGCTAATATTTTATGATTTTCTGTCAATGTAGCACTCTGGGAAAACTCATCTAAAATGAGTTGGTTGATTTTTGAACGTTTACCACATTTACTATTGACATAATACTGAGCCAAAGAGACTAGATTGCTTTCTTCTTTGTCTATATCTAAATTCATCTCATCTGCTAAATCACGAAGCAATATCTTCCAATCTACAAAACCAGCTGAAACAGATAACCCTGCACCAGCGAAGATGGCTAGGTTATTTGCAGATAACTCGTTAACTAATTCTTTTATCAATTGTTTTTTATTCATGTTTTTACTCAAAAGTTATTTTTTAGAATTCTAAAAGTATAGTGAAATAGAGATTATTTCAAGTGCTTTTAAATAAACTCGTCACCCCATACAACGGCACATTCACCACCCAATCCTGTTCCTTATAATCTGCCATTGAAAACCGTAAAGCGCGTTTGGGTTGGAATTGATCTACGTAGACTTTTAAACTCTTTGCCTTTAAATTTTCTTCCGCTTTCACTTCAATTGGGGTGATGTTTTGTCCTTGTTGTAGCACAAAATCCACTTCTGCCGTGCCTTTTTCCGTTGCCCAGTAGAAAACGGGATTGTCTTGCAGCACCAAAAGTTGTTGCAGGACATATTGTTCCGTCAGTGCGCCTTTGAATTCGGTGAATAGGCGGTTGCCTTCCAAAAGCACTGTCGAGTCTAAATAGCTTTGTGCGCCGAGCAAGCCCACATCAAGGCTGAATAATTTAAAGGCGTTGTCTTGATAGGCGCTCAGCGGTAAATGCGGCTTTTTAATACGTGGCACGACATGGACTAAGCCGCTGTCTTTTAACCATTGCAGGGCGATTTCATAATCTTTACTGCGCGCTCCTTTTTGCAGTTGGGAATAGACGAATTTTTTGTTTTCTTTTGCCAGCTGTTCCGGAATGCTGTTCCATAATGCACGTACCCGCTGCACCGTTTGCCCGTCGCTAATGTGTTTGGAAAAATCCTGTTCGTATGCCATCAACAAATTGCGTTGGATTTGCCGAACCTCATTCAAATTCTGCGTTTCCACAAAGGTTTTGACCGCTTCCGGCATACCGCCCACAAAATAATATTGGCGCAGTAAGTCAATGTATGTGGATTTCATTGCGCTAATTAATGCCCAATCCTGCATTTCCAGTAATTGCACGAGATCCGGCTTGCTCATGGCAAGTAGAAATTCACGAAAACCCATGGGGTAAATAGGCTGAAAGTCCACTTTCCCCACAGGAAAAGAGGCTTGATGGTGGAGCGAAACGCCAAGCAACGAGCCGGCGGTGACAATGTAAAAGTGCGGTGCGTTTTCATAAAAATATTTGAGGGAGGAGAGGGCTTGTGGCACTTCTTGGATTTCATCAAAAATGATTAGCGAGTTGTCCGCTTGAATATCCACGCCACTTTCGATTTTTAACCCGAGGATTAAACGATCGATATTGTAATCGCCTGCGAAGAGGGTTTTCATGCGCGGATTATTATCGAAGTTAATGTAGGCGACTTGTTCAAAAGCCTGTTCGCCAAAATGTTTTATTGCCCAGGTTTTGCCCACTTGTCGAGCACCTTGAATAATTAATGGCTTACGATTGGGCTTGGTTTTCCACTTTTGTAATAAGTCTAAAATATAGCGTTTCATCGTTGATCCTCTTATTGGATTTCTCGCTATTCTAACGCAGACTTTACATTTTTTCTAAGGAAAAAATGTCAATTAGATACACTTTTTCCAACGAAAAAATGTAATTTTACACATTTTTTCTAAGGAAAGTGAAATTCATCTAAAAAAATATTCATAAATCACTGAAGTGATTTATTCACCCCTTCGGGGCCGTTGGCATAGCCAACGTTCAAAAAACGGAATTTTTTGTGACCGCACTTTTGAGACAAAAGTGCGGCCGGTCCTTGAGTTAAATTTGAATTAGGCGAGTTTTGCGCGAATGGCGTTTGCCAATTCTATGTTGACTTGCTCAAAATGTGCCAATTAGCGTTCTACCACGTATCGGTGACCTCTGCCAGAACAGCGGCGAAGTTGCCTGCGAGGTTGTAGTGTTGCGCATCTTGATAATAGGACGAGCGTTCCTGCAACTTAATGCCACTCGGCTGACATGATTATTTAACGGCTGCTGCCGTGGTTGAAGCGCTCGGTTTGCGGCGCTTACCAATGTTTTTACGATCTTGATGGCGCTGTTTGACTTTCTTATCCGCTTTTTTCCGCGCTTCACGTTTTTCGAGTTTCTTCGCTTTTTGTTTCTTGCTGACGGTTTTGATTTCGCCGTCTTTCGGTGCTTTGGTGCGTGGTTCCAAGCCCTCAATGACGCGTGCTTTTAAGATTTCGCCGGTATAACGTTTGATTTTGCCGAGCAGGCGGTAATCGTGAGCTTCCACAAAAGACACCGCGGTGCCTTTTTTGCCGGCGCGTGCGGTGCGCCCGATGCGGTGCAAATACGTGTCGGCGCTGTATGGTAAATCGAAATTCATAATGTGGCTGACATCATCAATATCAATGCCACGTGCGGAGACATCCGTGGAAACCAGCACTTTTACCACGCCGTTTTTCAGCTTGTCGATGGCATTATTGCGCTGGGTTTGTGCCATTTCGCCTTCCAGATAGGCGCTGCGAATACCACGCTTACGCAAATTTTCCGCCAGTTCGCGCACTTCTTCGCGGCGACGCACGAACACAATGCCTTTGCTCACCTGCTCCTGTTCAATGAAGCGTGCCAGCAATTTGAATTTATGCTCATGGCTGTCGGCGTGGTAATACCATTGCTGAATTTTCTTGCGTTCACGGCGGCTCGGTTCCGCCTCAATTTTCACCGGTTCGTTTAAAGTACGTGCGGCAAAATCCTCCAGCAAATCGCCTTCAAGAGTTGCGGAGAACAACAAGGTTTGCTTGCGCCAGCGGGTTTCCGCCGCAATTTTTTCCGCATCCTGCCCGAACCCCATTTGCAACATTCTGTCCGCTTCATCGAAAATAAGAATCTCCACCGTGCGGCAATCAAAATTTTCTTCTTTAATGTATTGCAACAACCGTCCCGGCGTGGCAACTACAATATCTTGATTTTTATTGAAAATTTCCCCGTGATTTTGATACGCCACACCGCCCGTAATAGTCGCGATACTGAGTTTGGTGAAGCAGGCAAGCTCCTTCGCCTGTTCCGCTACCTGCATGGCAAGTTCACGGGTCGGCGTTAACACCAACACGCGCGGCGCACCCGGTTTACGACGTGGGTAATCCAGCAAATGCTGAATCGCCGGCAACAGAAACGCCGCCGTTTTACCGGTGCCGGTGGGCGCGGAACCCAATACGTCACCGCCTTCCATCGCCGCCGGAATGGTTTCCTGCTGGATCGCGGTGGGGCGCTGATAACCTTTTTTCTGAAGGGCGTTGAGTAATTCGGGCGCGAGATCAAAATCTGCAAATTGGATGAGGTTTGTCATTGGTATTTTTCGTTCATTAGCATTAAAATTGCGCCGAATTATACCGCACTTTGCTATTAAAGTACGGTTGTTTTTAGTGATGTTTTTTGATGAACAATATGGGATTTCAATTTAAGCAATTTCGCGTAAATCATGATCGTTGCGCCATGAAAGTGGGCACGGACGGCATTTTATTAGGCGCTTGGGCGAATGTGACGCAGGCAAAACAGATTTTGGATTTGGGCTGCGGTAGTGGGCTGATCGCCTTGATGTTGGCGCAGCGGAGTTCGGCGGAAAGTCGAATTTGCGCCGTGGAAATCGATCCTGCCGCCGCACAACAGGCGCAGGAAAACGTATCGGCATCGCCTTGGAAAGATAAAATTCAGGTGTATCAACAGAATATAGAAACTTTCTGTGCGCAAAGTAAGCACGCTTTTGACTTGATTGTCGCCAACCCACCCTATTTTCAAACAGGCGTGGATTGCCGTAATGAGGCGCGCAATACCGCCCGTTATTTGGCTTCCCAAAGCCATTTGCATTGGTTGGAAACCGCCGCGTCTTGCTTGGCGTCGAAAGGTAAGATCAGTTTTGTATTGCCTTTGGAGGCGGGCGAAACGCTGTTAAAAACCACCGCACTTTATTGCGTTGAGCGTTGTGATGTGACGACCAAACAGGGAAAAATGCCGCAGCGGATGTTATTAACCTTCGCCATGCAACCACAACCTCTGCAACATAGCCGACTGATTATTTATGATGCGCATCATCGCTACCATGATGATTTTGTGGCGTTGACGCGGGAATTTTATTTGAAGTTTTGAAAACGCTGAAAAAGACGACCGCACTTTTATGGAGTAGCCAAAGTGCGGTCATTTTTTTCGATGAATTTATCTTATCAGCCCTGTTTTGCCAACTTCGTCCAGTTATAATAACCATACAAAGAGTTAAGCAAATAGGCGCTGTACATGAGGTATATTGCCGGTGTTTCTGCCCATAACAAAATGGAGATAATGTTCAGCAAAATCCACAACAGCCATTGTTCGCGGTAACGCAAAATCATCAATAACTGTGCAGCGACGGTGATGATGGTGGTTAAGCCGTCTAAGCCGGTAGAACTCCCGCCTGCGGCTTTTAGTGCCTGCACGAATAATAGCGTGCCGACACTAACAGTAGCAGCGAGCACAATCCAGCCCTGCAAAGTCAGCGATTTAGCAATCACACTTTCGCTACCGCTTTTTTCTTGTTGCATATGGGCTTTCCACGTGAAATAGCCGATAAATTGCGCCGGAAGGTAAACGTATAGCACGGTGTTCATTTCGCCGATGAAATTCGCCTTCCACGCGACATAGAAATAAGTGTAAGCAAAGATAAGGCCGAACAAATAGTTACTGATTTTTCCTTTACTGACGAACACCACGCAAATTACGCCGGCAATGCCGGAAATCATGGCGAGAGGCGATTGCGGATCCAACACAAATGCAATAATTTGCGCCGCGATGAAAAGTAATAACCAGAAAACCTCAAAGGGTTTCCAGCCGGAAAAGAGTTCCTGTTTGGCTTTTTGTAGGAGTTGCTCTGGGTTCATAATAACCTCGCTTATGACGTATAAAGTGCGGTCATCTTAGAAAGTATTTTTTAGAATGTAAAGGATGTGCTACGTTTTTGTGGGGCGGATCACAAAATTCAGATCAATTCGTGTAGTCACAAAATATCCGTGAAAAGTTTATTTTTCTTGATAACACCGCTAAAATAGCGCATTTTTGACGAACAGAGAGAACATCACGACTTTTGCGCCTAGGATTATCCTGATTGAAAATCGACAACTGATTTTCCGGCGGCATAAAACAACATTCGCGCCGAAGAAATCAGCACCCTGCAAGCGTAACGTGAGTAGGCCTTATCGCTGTTACAATAGGCTAGGCAATTCGATTGCCTGTGCGTGATCGTCACCAATAAGGAATAAATATGGCTCTGATTGAATATAACCCACCGCAGGAACCTTGGCTGGATTTGGTGTATCGAGATGATTACATCGCCGTGGTGAATAAACCGAGCGGCTTGCTTTCGGTGCCGGGCAATCAGCCGCAATATTATGACAGCGCCATGTCGCGGGTGAAAGAAAAATACGGTTTTTGCGAACCGGCACACCGGCTGGACATGGCAACCAGTGGCATTCTGCTGTTTGCCTTAAGCAAATCGGCGAATCGCGAATTAAAACGTCAATTTCGCGAACGCGAACCGAAAAAATATTATCAGGCGCTGGTTTGGGGGTATTTGGAACAAGAGCAAGGTATGGTGGAATTGCCGCTCATTTGCGATTGGGAAAACCGCCCACGCCAGAAAATTTGCTTCGAACGGGGAAAAAGAGCGGTCACTTTTTACGACGTTTTGCAGCGTTATCCAAATAACACCACCCGCATAAAACTCACGCCGATTACCGGTCGCTCCCATCAATTACGCCTGCACATGCTGGCGCTCGGACACCCGATTTTAGGCGATAAATTCTACGCCCACCCACAAGCCAAAGCCCTCTCGCCCCGCTTATGCCTGCACGCCGAAAGCCTGCAAATCCGGCACCCGATCACCGGCGAAACCATGGAATTCACCACACTGGTCGGGTTTTAAAAAGTGCGGTGGATTTTTCCTGTGTTTTTTCGATGTGAAACACCTAAAATTCCGACCGCACTTTTCTTTTCCGAGGCGATAAAAAGCAATGAAACGGGTTCATTGCTTTGGTTGTCTTTATTGTATTGCCAAATATTTTTCTTTTTCAATTATTGTCCTTATCATTCCGATCTTTTGAGATTTGCCTTCCATGATGGCGGGCCGGAAGGGGACAGGCTGATGAAGTTGGCGATTAGAACCGGCAATCCGAATCCTTCTGCCACTAAAAAATGACGAATGCTTTCAGGTTATGTACCGATGGTGGTCATAAACGTCTCCTTATTGTTTTAATAAGCTTTCGTCTAAGGTTAAATCTTCATTTTTATTTACGCCGATACCGCGATCCAACACATTTTGTGCGATTTGATGTGCTTCTTCCAAAGAATGCTCGGTGTAAGTGCCGCATTGGTACTCATTTAGTTCAGGAATTTCGCTTTGTTTCTTTACATTCAGAATATCCTGCATCGAAGCTGCCCACGCCTGTGCGATTTGGGTTTCATTTGGAGTGCCGATTAAGGACATATAAAAACCGGTGCGACAGCCCATCGGGGAAATATCGATAATTTCCACATCCTTGCCATTTAAGTGATCTCGCATAAAACCGGCAAATAAATGTTCAAGGGTGTGAATACCTTTCGGTGGCAAGTTTTCTTTGTTAGGTATCGTGAAACGAAGATCAAAAACGGTGATATTGTCTCCTTTTGGAGTGCGCATGATCTTCGCAATACGTACGGCAGGCGCCTTCATTCGGGTGTGATCCACTTTAAAACTATCAAGTAATGGCATATTTTTTCCTCAATTTTAGCTTTTTTGATTAAAAATTAAGCGTTCGTAAATTATTTATAAGTTTTTGTAAATTCTTGCGAACTTTTTCCGTTATACTATTGTCATAAATTACGAGCAACTTGCAGTTGTTTTAATAAAATTGGTTCCTTAGGTTATTTGCCTCTCTTCGTGAGAGGCATTTTTTTATGTATTTTACAGGAAAATCGCAGGCTTTACAGAAAAGCCACACCTAAAAACAACAAAAAAACATACCGCACTATTTTGCCCAGCGCGATAAAAACCAGGCACGCCAACCAGTTCAACCGCAACCAACCCGCCACCGCACAAAATACATCCCCGATGATTGGCAACCAGCTGAAAAATAACACCAAACTGCCGTAACGTTGTGTTTTTTCCAATGTCCAAGCCAGTTCGGCATTCTGCGGCGGTTTATTGAAAGCAGGCAACCAACGCCCTAAAACATAAGTGGTCAGACTTCCAAGTGTATTACCGATAACCGCAACCCATAACAAACTTTGAACTTCGATGGAAAAATGATGGTAACCCGACCATAAAAGCGGTGCGGCGATGGTAAGAAAAATAATTTCCGAATTGCCGGGCAGCACGGTGGAACTGAGAAAGGCGCTGGCGAACATAATCCAAAGCCGATGTTCGCCGAATAAGGATTGCCACCAATCCCAGCTGAAGAGGTCTAACATCGTTAGATTTGCGGCCGGTAGGTACGCAGATAATTTTCACGATCTGCCACATTCACTTGTCGCACTACCCGACAAGGAGACCCCACGGCGACGGTGTTTGCGGGAATATCTTTAGTGACTACGGAACCCGCAGCAATTACCACATTATCACCAATTGTCACACCGCCCAGAACCACAACATTGCCGCCAAGCCACACATTATTGCCGATGGTAATCGGAAGCGCCTGCTCCCAGCCGGCAAGGCGCAATTCGGGATCGAGCGGGTGTCCCACCGTATATAAACTCACATTGGGCGCAAACATCACATCGTTGCCGATGGTCACCGGTGCGTTATCTAAAATGGTGCAGTGATAATTGGCGAAAAAGTTTTTTCCCACCTTAATATTGCTGCCGTAGTCACAATAAAAGGGCGCATTGACATGCGTTGTCGCGTCGGCTTTGCCAAACAAGGCTAAAATCAACCGCACTTTTTCCGCTTTATTGCTCGGACGGGTCAGAATATTGAATTGGTACAGTAACTCTTTGGCACGCAGACGCATTGCTACCAGCTCATCGGTGTAAGGCTGATGGGCGAGACCACGCAGCATTTTCTCTTTTTCGCTCAGCATCAGTTTTCTCTCAATAATTTATTTACGCGCACATCAAATACATCCATCCCGGCACTTAATCCCGCCTGAATGCCCAAATCACCGTCTTCAAAGACTAAACAGCGTTGTGGTTTCACCTTAATCAGTTCGGCACAACGTAAAAACGTGTCCGGCGCAGGTTTATGATGTTGAATATCTTCGGCGGTGACAATGGCGGAAAAGTATTTTTCAAAATCAAATTTATCCAATAGAATTTCTGTCATGGCACGATGGGAACCCGTGCCTAACACCAACGGTTTTTTGCTGTAAAAAGAACGCACGACACTGGCGGCGGGCAATAGCGTGGCGTGTTGCATAATCAGCTGTTTGCCGTATTTGCGTTTCAAATGGATGACATCATCCAATCTTTCTAACGGCATGGCATGGCGTTTCATCATTTCCTGCGCGATGGTTTTTACCGGCGCACCGCCTAGTTCATATAATAAATTGCCGTCAAACGGATAGCCAAAATGTTGACCCACCATTTCCCACGCCTTGGCGTGACTTGGCATGGTGTCGATAACCGTGCCATCCATGTCAAAAATTAAACCGTCATATTGGTTTATTACATCATTATCTAACATATTGCCTTCCGGATTGTCTTAGTTACAACAAATAAGATAGCTATTGTGCAATAAATTTATGATCCGTGCATCGTTTAATTTCGGCGGTATGCGGTTATACTTAGTCAGCTTTAGGTGAGAGCAGGTAAATGGATATTCAACAACGGCTGTGGATTTTTCAAACGCGGGAGCTCATTGACGATCATATCGTCGAGACCGTACTCAATGTGCGCCGGCATTTGCAACGCCAATGGCAGGTGGACGTGGAAACGGAACAGGTGAAAATGATGTTGGTGCATATTGCCAGCGCGTTGGGGCGCATTAAACGCGGACATTGCGTTTCGCCGTTGTATGCGGAATTGCTGTTGGAAATGAAAAGTGCGGTGGTTTTTCCGCAAGTTTTGCAGATTCACCAAAATGTGTTGGAACTGATTCCGTTAGATATTCCGGAAGAGGAACAGACATATTTCCTGGCGAACGTATATGGTTTGGTATTGGATCAGCCGCATGTGCTGGCGCGGATAAGTTAAAAACGCATGGAAAAACCACCGCACTTCTTGGCGTTTGAGTAAGATAAATGAGAAATTGTTGGAATGTGAAATGGCGCACCCGAAAGGATTCGAACCTTTGACCGCTCGGTTCGTAGCCGAGTACTCTATCCAGCTGAGCTACGGGTGCGTAGTGAATGTTTAACTCGCTCAAACCATTTTAAACCATAGAGTCGACTTAAAATGGCGCACCCGAGAGGATTCGAACCTCTGACCGCTCGGTTCGTAGCCGAGTACTCTATCCAGCTGAGCTACGGGTGCGAGACAAATTAAACAAATGGCGGTGAGAGAGGGATTCGAACCCTCGATGGAGTTTTTGACCCCATACTCCCTTAGCAGGGGAGCGCCTTCAGCCTGCTCGGCCATCTCACCACAATCGATTTGTGGGCGGTATGATACGGGTTTATGACAATAAGTCAAATTATTTTTTCCGAAAAGTGCCTGAAATCAACTTGGTTGAGCGATTTCTCAACAAATCCGAACGGGGTTTTTGTCCTTTATTTTCCGCGTAAAATTGCCCGTAAATTGGCGATATGGCTTTGTGTTTTTGCCTGTTGCTGTTCGGCGCTTAACGGCGGTTTATCCCGCTCCCATTGCAAATCGTTTTCCGGCAGTTCCAACAAAAAGCGACTCGGTTCGGGACGGATTAACTCGCCGAATTGACGTCGTTCCTTACACAAGGAAAACCACAGATTCTGTTGCGCACGGGTAATCCCCACATACGTCAAACGACGCTCTTCTTCCACATTGTCTTCGTCAATGCTGGTTTGGTGCGGCAAAATACCTTCTTCCATGCCAATTAAAAACACATGGGGAAATTCCAGCCCTTTGGAGGCGTGTAGCGTCATCAATTGCACCTGGTCGCCATCATTTTCCTCTTCGCCGCGCTCCAGCATATCCCGTAAGGTCAAGCGGGTGACAATTTGATTGAGGTTCATGGGCTCGTTAAACTCGTCGCCTTTCAACATGCCGGCGACCCAATCGAACAGCGTCGCCACGTTTTTACTCTGCATTTCCGCCGCTTTCGGGCTGGTGGCGTATTCGTACAAATATTCTTCATAGTGCAACGAGGAAAGCATGGAACGCACCGCCCGTTCCGGTTCGGAGCGCTGAATTTCGTCATTCAGTTCCACAGTCCAGCGGGCGAATTTTTGCAATGCGTCATACGCTTTCGGCGTGACCCGTTGAAGCAGCTCAAAATCAAAAATCGCTTCAAACAAACTGATATGTTTTTCCTGCGCCAAGGAACCCAGTTTTTCCAGCGTCGCGGTGCCGATTTCCCGCTTCGGCGTGTTTACAATACGCAAAAATGCCGCGTCGTCGTCCTGATTCACCACCAAACGCAAATACGCCATCATGTCTTTAATTTCCGTGCGGGAGAAAAACGACGTGCCGCCGGAAATTTTGTACGGAATGCGGTTTTGCATGAGGATTTTTTCCAACAGGCGCGATTGATGGTTGCCGCGATACAAAATGGCATAATCGCGATAATGGGTTTTGCCGATAAATCGATGCGCAATCAGCTCGCCTACCACGCGCTCCGCCTCGTGCTCTTCATTTTTCGCTTCGATAATTTGTAATTTTTCCCCTTCGCCTAAATTGGAAAACAGTTTTTTGTCGAAAACGTGCTCATTGTTATCAATGAGAATATTGGCGCAGTGTAAAATTCGTTGGCTGGAACGGTAGTTTTGTTCCAGTTTAATCACCCGTAACGCCGGGAAATCATCGCGCAGCCGCACCATATTCTGCGGACGCGCGCCCCGCCAGGAATAAATGGATTGATCGTCATCGCCCACTACCGTAAAACGGGCGCGTTCGCCCACCAACAGTTTAATCAGTTCATATTGGCTGGTGTTGGTGTCTTGGTATTCGTCCACCAACAGATAGCGAATTTTCTCCTGCCATTTTAACCGCACTTCGGCGTTCTGTTTGAACAACAACGTCGGCAGCATGATCAAATCGTCAAAATCCAAGGCGTTGTAAGCGCGCAGTTGTTTGTTGTAGCGATCGTAACAATGGGCGAAGGTCTGTTCTTTGTTATCCCGTGCCAACCCCAGCGCCTGTTGCGGACTGCATAAATCGTTCTTCCAGTTGGAAATACGGTTAATCAGCTCGCGCAATACGCCTTTGTCTTCCTGCAACACATCGGCGGTGAGTTCTTTTAACAGCGCCATTTGGTCGTGTTCGTCAAACAGCGTCATATTGGCTTTAAAGCCTAACTGTTTGTATTCACACTTAATAATATCAAAACCTAAGGTGTGGAAGGTGGACACAATCAGCCCTTTGGATTGTGCTTTGCCGATGGATTGCGCCACGCGCTCTTTCATTTCGCGGGCGGCTTTGTTGGTGAAAGTGACGGCGGCGATTTGCTTCGGAAAATAACCGCACTTATCGATTAAATGGGCGATTTTGTTGATGATTACGCGGGTTTTGCCGGAACCGGCGCCGGCTAGCACCAGGCAAGGGCCGGAGACGTATTCCACGGCTTGTTGTTGTTGCGGATTGAGTTTCATATTTGTCGGTTATTCGCTTTGCGACCAGGCATAAGGCAACAGGGCGGTATCCAATAAAAAGGACAGCGGCAGGTCTAAAATCGGCAAGCCCCAGCGTTTCGCCATGTCAAAATCGTACTTGGTGCCGGCGTAGGCGCTGTAAGGTTCCGTGGGATCGATCAGCTTGACCACCGTGCCACAACCGCTGATAGCAAAAAGTGCGGTCGAAATAAAGAGTGTTTTTACGGGTTGAAATTTCATAAGCGGGCGGATTGTACATCAAATCGGCGCAAAGCAGGAGGGGAGGCATAAAAATCTTGCGCCGCAGGTTGCCCCGCAGCGCAATGGTATTGATGAATTCAGCTTAGAAACGATATGTAGCGTTGGTGCTATATACATTACCTCTTAACTTTTGACCATCAAATTTGTTATGAGTCCTTAAATATTCCAAGCTTAGCTCAAAGTCCGGTACCAGATTGACCTTAACACCCGCACCAAAACCTATACCGTTTTTGGTATCACTATGCGTAGCTGAGTAGTTGCGTGTACGAACCTCACTTTCAAATTTAGCAGTTTGCACCCCAACTTTGGCATAAGGAAGAATGCTTGGTGTTACACGATAGCCTTGTAAGTAACTTACGCCCAAACGTGCCTTTTCGTTCAGTTTGCCACGGTAGCCGGAGGCGTTATTATCATGTAACGTTGATTTGTTTAACTTCAATTTTCCTTCAATGATACCTACGAAATCGTTACCATAGTCGATGCCATAATCGGCAATTAAATCAACGTTAGAGATACGTTTTGCGTCTTTGTACTTGGTTGTGCCTACACCAACACCAATTCCAAAGCCGGTAAAATCTGAGGATGCCACCGCGGAGGTTGACACAAGAACAGCTGCGCTAAGCGCTAAAAGCGTTAATTTTTTCATAAAAGCCCTCTGTTAGATTTAATTAGAACCGGCTTGAGTATAGGCACTTTAGCTAGGCGGATCAAGATCTTTTGCCGATTTTGTGGATTCTACAGATGAAAGTGCGGTGATTTTTGTCAGTAATTTTAATTGGTTATCAAGCCCGTATTATTCCATGCGCCGCCCCCCGATTTTCGCTATAATGTGTCAATTATTCATCAACATCATGAGATTATTATGGCCCAAATTGCTGCAAATCCCCTCGTTCTGGTGGACGGTTCTTCCTATTTATATCGCGCGTTTCATGCGTTCCCGCCACTGACCAATTCCGCCGGTGAACCGACGGGCGCCATGTACGGCGTGCTGAATATGCTGAAAAGCCTGATTTCGCAGGTGCAGCCGAGCCATATTGCAGTGGTGTTCGATGCCAAAGGCAAAACTTTCCGTGATGAAATGTTCGAACAATACAAATCCCACCGCCCGCCCATGCCTGATGATTTGCGCAAACAGATTCAACCCTTGCACGACATGATCCGCGCGCTGGGCATTCCGTTGTTGGTAGTAGACGGTGTGGAAGCGGACGACGTGATCGGCACGCTGGCAAGTCAAGCGTCGAAAAACGGGCAAAAAGTGCTCATCAGCACCGGCGACAAAGATATGGCGCAGCTGGTGGACGACAACATTATGTTGATTAACACCATGAACAACAGCCTGCTGGATCGCGCGGGCGTGATTGAAAAATACGGCATTCCGCCGGAATTGATTATTGATTATCTGGCGCTGATGGGCGACAGCTCCGATAACATTCCGGGCGTGGCGGGCGTGGGCGAAAAAACTGCCCTTGGGCTTTTGCAGGGCATCGGCAGCATGGCGCAAATTTATGCCAATCTGGACAAAGTCGCCGAACTGCCGATTCGTGGCGCGAAAAAGCTGGGCAAAAAATTACTCGCCGAAAAAGCCATGGCGGATTTATCTTACGCGCTGGCAACCATTAAAACTGATGTGATGCTAGAATTTTCGCCTCATGAACTCGCCATCGGCGACAGCGATAACGACGCCTTAATCGCGTATTTCGGGCGTTATGAATTTAAACGCTGGCTAGGGGAGGTGATGAATGGCGCCGGTACTGTCACGCAAAGCGCCGAGCAACCCGTAAAAATTAACCACTACCAAGCCACGCCTGCAGCAAAAATCGATGAAAGTGCGGTCGAAAATGCCGTTAAATTTCACATTGATCGCAGCCGTTATGAAAACATTCTCACCGAGGCGGATTTGGCGCGTTGGCTGGAAAAACTGAACGCCGCCAAACTCATCGCCGTGGATACGGAAACCGACGGGCTGGATTATATGTCCGCCAATTTGGTGGGCGTTTCCTTTGCCTTGGAAAATGGCGAAGCGGCGTATTTACCGCTCCATTTGGATTACCTCGGCGCACCGAAAACGCTGGAAAAAAACACCGCACTTTCTGCCCTTAAACCGATTCTGGAAAACCCGAACATCGGCAAAATCGGGCAAAATCTCAAGTTCGACATGACCATTTTCGCCCGCAACGGCATTGATTTGCAGGGCATCGAATTTGACACCATGTTGCTTTCCTACACCCTGGACAGCACCGGGCGACACAATATGGACGACTTGGCGAAGCGCTATCTCGGACATCAAACCATTAGCTTTGAAGACATCGCCGGCAAAGGCAAAAACCAGCTGACCTTCAATCAAATTCCGTTGGAACAGGCGGGCGAATACGCGGCGGAAGATGCCGACGTGACCATGAAGTTGCAACAAGTGTTATGGCAAAAATTACAGCCGCAACCCGGTTTGGTAGAACTCTATCAATCCATCGAACTGCCGCTGCTCGGTGTGTTATCGCGTATGGAACGTTACGGCGTGCTGATTGATTCCGACGCGCTGTTTTTGCAATCCAATGAAATTACCGAAAGATTGACCGCACTTGAAATGCAGGCGCACACTTTGGCGGGACAGCCGTTCAATTTGGCATCCACCAAGCAGTTGCAGGAAATCTTGTTCGACAAACTCGGCTTGCCGGTGCTGCAAAAAACCCCGAAAGGCGTGCCGTCCACTAATGAGGAAGTGCTGGAAGAACTGGCGTACAGCCACGAATTGCCGAAAGTGCTGGTGGAACATCGTGGCTTGAGCAAACTGAAATCCACGTACACCGACAAGTTGCCGCAAATGGTGAATCCGCAAACGGGGCGCGTGCACACCTCCTATCATCAGGCAGTGACGGCGACAGGGCGGCTTTCTTCCAGCGATCCGAATTTACAGAACATTCCGATTCGCAACGAAGCAGGGCGCCGCATTCGCCAAGCCTTTATTGCACGTGATGGCTACAAAATCATCGCCGCCGACTATTCCCAAATTGAGCTGCGCATTATGGCGCATTTGTCTAATGACCAAGGCTTGATCAACGCTTTCGCGCAAGGCAAAGACATTCACCGTTCCACCGCCGCTGAAATTTTCGGTTTGCCACTGGAACAGGTCACGAGCGAACAACGCCGCAACGCGAAAGCCATTAACTTCGGCTTGATTTACGGAATGTCTTCCTTCGGTCTTTCCCGCCAGCTCGGTATTTCCCGCGCCGACGCACAACGCTACATGGATTTATATTTCCAGCGCTACCCGAACGTGCAAACCTTCATACATGACATTCGCGAAAAAGCCAAAGCACAGGGCTATGTGGAAACCCTGTTCGGACGCCGTCTATATTTGCCGGAGATCAATTCTTCCAACGCCATGCGTCGCAAAGGCGCGGAACGGGTGGCGATTAACGCGCCGATGCAAGGCACCGCCGCCGACACCATCAAACGCGCCATGATTAAACTGGATGGCATCACTCGTGATGACCCGGACATTCACATGATTATGCAAGTGCACGATGAACTGGTGTTTGAAGTGCGGTCGGAAAAAATCGCGTTTTTTAGCGATCTCATCAAACAACACATGGAAGCCGCCGCCGAACTGGTGGTGCCACTGATTGTAGATGTGGGCGTAGGTGAAAATTGGGATGAAGCGCATTAAGTTAAAGGGAAAACATGACACATAAAATCGTTCGTAGCGCAGACTTCACCGCCGCCCACGCCCGGGGCGGTTTGGACATTACTGAAATAAACGGCATCAGCGTGCGTTTACATTGGACCGACGAACCTTACAAATGACACACCAATGACGGCGAAGAAATATTTGCCGTAATGGACGGCGTAGTAGAAATGCACTACAAAGAACACAGCGAAGCCAGAAGCGTATTGCCGGAAAGCAGATATTTTTTACGCCGGCATCGGCATCGAACACGTCGTCCACCCGCAGGGCGAAGCGCGGATTTTGGTGGTTGAAAAAACGGGCAGCAGTGTTTAATAAAAAAGTGATCTGCACCCAAAACCTGAACACCTAATTATAAGGTGCTGGTTATGTCCTACTCTTATCAATTTCGTTTAAAAATTATCAAACCGATCACCGAACAGGATTTTAGTATTTATAAGGTGTCTAAACTTTATAAGATTCCTCATTCTCAAGTCATTTATTGGTTAAAAGCCTTTCGTGAAAGAGGGCTTGATGGCATAAAATCGCCTTATACTAAACCTAAAACCTCCAAAATTCTGAAACCCAAAATGAAAAAAACGCAGATTGAAGTGGCTGAAACAACCGACTTTTCACCACAAGCCTTTAAAAAACTGAAACGAGAACCCGCCCTTGAAAAAGCGGAGATTGATTATCTAAAAAAGTTAGTGGAATTGGGGCGATCAAAAACAAATTAAACTCGATTTAAAAGTATTGAGCCTGGTACAATACCGAGCTCAATACTTCAGTTAACTGACCTGTCCAACTTTTGGGGGCAGATCAAAGTGCGGTCAACTTTTTTGTTATTTTTTAGGTAAGGCTTCACTAACAACATTTAATTTTACATTTGATGTTTTGAAGGCCTCAAAACGCGGATTTTTCTTCATAAATTTAATGAAGCTTTCTGCATCCGGAAGATAGGTATCTGTACCTTCGTATTTCGGGTCATTGAAAAGATGACCAAAGGTTTTATATCCGTCTTTACCGCTGGCAATATAGGAATTGGTTCCCACTAGATAACGTTTATTATCGTCAATATCTTCCCATTGTTGTGTTTGTTTATTGAAGACCTCAACGCTTACTAAGCGTTTACCGTCGGCATTTGGCGTTTCATTGGCTTCATAACGAACACCCGCCCCGTAAGGGAAGCCGCCGGTAGAACCGTCAACTAACGCAAATTGCAGAGCATCTTCCAAAGCTTGTTTAATCAGTGAACCTTCCATTTTATAAGTAAATAAAGTATTACCAAATGGTAAAAAGGTATAGGCATCATTAAAGGTGACGTCACCGGGTAAAATATCTGAACGTACACCTCCGGCATTTTGAATAACCAGATCTACATTTTTCAATTCGTTGTACATCGTTTCTGCCACAAAACGGGTCGCAACCGAACCTTCAGGGTTAGAACCTGCTTTATTCGGGATGCGATTATCCGACCCGCCCGGCATCGCTTGCCCAACGATTGAGCCGATGACTTCTTTTGCCAGTTGATCCTTTTCATATCGATATTTGCTAATCAGTTTATCCGTTTTTTTATCATGATAATCCAATGAAATGCTTTTCATCTTTTGTAAACTTTGAATTGCTTTTTGACGTTCTTCTCCACTAAGTTCCTGCCAATTACCGTCACTGTTTTTAACTTTTAATTTATTTGTGCTCATTAATACATGTGGAGTTTTTCGGATTATGGAAGCGATCCCATCTTTGCTGAATTTAACGCCTAAATCGCCCACTACGGCGGAATAAGCCCAAGCTTCCATCACAAAAACAGGTTCACCATTCGGGCTTTTAAATTCTAAGGGATATTCATATACCACCGGCAATTTCAATTCACGCAACTCGTCATTACCATATAAATAGTGGGAATCGCCGGTAACAATAATATCAATATCATTTACTTTTTGCGCAATTTCTATGTTCTTTTCACTGCCCGCATGGGAAAGTAAGATAATTTTGTTAACACCCTGTGCTTTTAAAGCATTCGCCATAATTTGGGCTGTTGCAATTTCATCATAAAATTTAACATCTTTCCCGGGGGAAGATGAATTAACGGTTTTATTTACTGTATCTAACCCAATAATGCCGATATTTTCTCCATTCACCGAGAAAATGTCATAAGGTTTCCATTTATTGTACAAAATAGAACCTTTATCAGGAATGACATTAGCAGATAAAACAGGGATTTTTAGTGGTTCAAGTAATTTTAATAAACCTTCATTTCCCGCATCAAACTCATGATTGCCCAGTGTAAAATAATGAAAATTACCTGCATTCATTACCGCTGCATCGGCCGAACCGCCAAAAAGGGTAAAATAAAGTGTTCCTGTAATAGCATCGCCTGCATGTAATACTAGCGGATTTTTATATTTTTTGCGTAATTCATTAAGCTTGCTGTTAACTGCGGAAAAACCGCCAATATTTACTTTAGTTTCTTTACCGTTTAATAAAATGCGGGCTTCGTGAGGCTCCAAATAAGAATGATGATCATTAATATGCAGAATGCTCAATTCAACAGCTTTGTGGTTATCCTCCGGCGGATTTGCCGCTAACCCGGAGGTTGAACAAAATACAAACGTAGTACTAAGAATGTGAGTAAGTGTTTTTTTAAGTGTAAACATAAGAACTCCTATGATTGTTAAATAGCTTATTCTAAGCCTTCCAACATTGCCTGAAAGGTTTTATAACGGGTTGTATCATTATTGTGTTGCAAATTTTCACGCGGTTGATCCAAGTAAGAAAAATCATCAACTTCAACCCCTTTAAACTGCTGATCAAAAATTGCAGCTGCCAAGGCAAGGCGTGGCTTAATAACGGAGGAAGGGGCAATAACACTTACTCGATTTTCAGTGATAGTAAACTGTTTTTTATTAGGAAAATCTTGGTACATTTGTTCGCGGATTCGCTGGAAAATGGTTTTAGCAGGTTCTGCCAATACGGATATTTGCGTAGTCTTTGCTCCTTTTTCTGTTAAAAGCTGAACAAATTGATTGGCGTTTGGCATGTCTTTAATATAGATTTGAGCGCGTTCATTTGCCAAGAAAGAGATCAAAAGATTTTTTTTCATTTCCTGCATTAAGGTGTCATCAGCCGTTTCAATTGGCTCAAAATACAGGTAATCAATAAATTTGGGTGTCAGATTTTTCTCTGTTTTAAAAATACGGGTCAGAATTTTTTCGGTAGTCCGAATTTGTTGCGCAAGACGTTGTGGGGATAGGGAAGACAAAGACGTTAACTTTTTTTGTAAAACGATAATTTGTTTTTGTTCTTGTCGGGCAAGTGCAGCGGCTAATTGCTGTTTTACATCCTGTATGGATTGGTTCGACCGGTTTTGACCGGTGTGTTCGATATTTTGCATAGTTTGTCCTTGAATACTAAAAAAATATGTAAGCAAAAATAACACGGAATGAATCTTTTTTTTCATTGTGAACCTCACGTTTTAGCAACATGTTCAGAATAATACCTTGGCGCTATTATATCTCAAAGGAGTCAGCTTAGCACAAAATAGTGTATTTTTGTTGTAGTTTCAAAGTGATGATAGGAAATTATTACAATGGAAATTCATTTTATTAAAATAATAGGGATAGGTTTTAACATAATATATGGCATTCCAAACTCATTAATTTTTAACCGCACTTTTACCTCGGCAGGCAAATCTATTACAATGAACACAATTTTCACATCTAGCAAAAGGACAGAACTATGATTATCGTAACAGGCGGCGCGGGCTTTATCGGCAGCAACATCGTCAAAGCATTAAACGACATGGGATGCAAAGATATTTTAGTGGTGGATAACTTAAAAGACGGCACCAAATTCATCAACTTAGTGGATTTAGACATCGCCGACTATTGCGACAAAGAAGACTTCATCGCGTCCATCATCGCCGGCGACGATTTGGGCGACATCGACGCCGTGTTCCACGAAGGCGCGTGCTCCGCCACCACCGAATGGGACGGCAAATACATCATGCACAACAACTACGAATATTCCAAAGAGTTACTGCATTACTGTCTGGATCGCCAAATTCCGTTCCTCTACGCCTCCAGTGCCGCCACCTACGGTGACAAAACCGAATTCCGCGAAGAACGCGAGTTTGAAGGCCCGTTAAATGTGTACGGCTATTCCAAATTTTTATTCGACCAATATGTACGTGCCATTTTGCCGGAAGCGCAATCGCCGGTGTGTGGTTTCCGTTACTTCAACGTGTACGGCCCGCGCGAAGGACACAAAGGCTCCATGGCAAGCGTAGCGTTCCACTTAAACAACCAAATTCTGAAAGGCGAAAACCCGAAACTGTTCGCCGGCAGCGAACACTTCCACCGTGATTTCGTCTATGTGGGCGATGTAGCAGCAATAAATATCTGGTGCTGGCAAAACAAGGTTTCCGGCATTTTCAACTGCGGCACCGGCAACGCCGAATCCTTCGCCGAAGTGGCAAAAGCCGTTATCAAATTCCACAACAAAGGCGAAGTGGAAACCATCCCGTTCCCGGAACATTTAAAATCCCACTACCAAGAATACACCCAAGCGGACTTAACCAAACTCCGCGCCACCGGCTACGACAAACCGTTCAAAACCGTGGCGGAAGGCGTCGCGGAATATATGGCGTGGTTAAATCGTAAATAGAACGAAAGAATCTGTTTTAGCAGAGAAATTCAAACGAAAAACAGCGTATAAGTACGGTTAAAATCCATCGTGTTTTTTAGCCGCACTTTTGAAAATAGCAATGACAAATAAGGCAAATAATTATATTATTTGCCTTATATTTTAAGGCGAATAATAAGGTAATTGCGGCATGGAACAACAATATATTTGGCAGAAGGTAAATTGGCGGCAATGGGAATACGACTTGCCACAGTTACTTCCGCTATTAAACCAAGCCCATTATCAACAGGGCTTACTGCTGGGAAGATTGTTGGATATCGGTTTAGGTGAGCGTGAACAGATCTGCCTTCAGGCATTAACCAACAGTGTCCTCAAAAGTAGTGAAATCGAAGGCGAAATGCTCAATGCACAATCCGTGCGTTCTTCCCTGGCTCGCCGTTTAGGCGTTAATATCGGCGGATTAACCGCAACGGATCGTGCCGTCGAAGGCGTCGTAGAAATGACGTTAAATGCCACTGAACAGTTTGATAGCCCACTTACTCTAGAACGGCTGTTCGGCTGGCATGCCGCACTTTTCCCAAGCGGTTATAGCGGAATGGTAAGAATTCGGACGGCACAATTGCGCGATGATAACAATGGTGCAATGCAAGTAATTTCAGGGAGAATCGGGAGACAAAAAATTCATTTTCAGGCACCGCCGGCTGAACAACTTGAAAAGGAATTAATGTTATTTCTAACCTGGCTGAATGATTCGAACCAACTGCTTGATCCTTTTATTAAAACCGGCATCGCTCATCTCTGGTTTTTAACTCTGCACCCTTTTGAAGATGGTAATGGTCGCATTGCACGTGCTATTGCGGATTATTTGCTTGCCAAAGCTGATAGAAACCCACAACGGTTTTACAGCCTGTCTGCCCAAATCCAAAAAGAGCGGTCGAGTTATTATGTGATTTTAGAGCAAACCCAGAAAGGCGAAACCAACTTAACCCAATGGCTGATGTGGTTTTTAGCCTGTTTAATCAATGCCATGAAGCAGGCACAGGAAACCTTGGATAAAGTTTTACTGAAAACCCGATACTGGCAATCCTGGCATCGGTTTTCGCTCAATGAACGGCAAATTAAAGTTCTCAATCTTATGTTAGATGGCTTTGAAGGCAAACTTGGCAATAAAAAATATGCCGCCTTAACCAAAGTGTCGCGGGACACCGCCTTGCGGGATCTCACGGATTTAGTCGCAAAAAATATATTGAAACGCGCGGAAGAAGGCGGGCGGAGCATTCATTATGAATTAACACCCCCGGATTTATCACAAGTTTAAAATCACTTAAGGTGAAAAAATGAATATCCTGATTATCGGCCCGTCTTGGGTCGGCGATATGATGATGTCGCACAGTTTGTATCAACAGCTCAAATTGCAATATCCCCATTGCCACATCGATGTGATAGCGCCTAATTGGTGCAAACCGTTGTTGGCGCGCATGCCGGAGGTGCGGAATGCCATTGAGATGCCACTCGGGCACGGGAAATTTGCGTTGTGTGAGCGTTATCGTTTGGGCAAGGCGTTGCGCAACCAATATGACATGGCGATTGTGTTGCCGAATTCGCTGAAATCGGCGTTTATTCCGTTGTTTGCGAAAATTGCCGTGCGGCGCGGTTGGAAAGGGGAAAGCCGTTATTGGCTGCTCAATGACTTACGCCATAACAAACGGGATTACCCGATGATGGTGCAACGTTATGTGGCGTTGGCGTTTGAAAAAAATTCCGTGCCGAAAGCCGTTGAGATTCCTGTGCTGAAGCCTTATTTAACCGTCGAACCTAGCCGGCAGGCGGCGACCTTAAAAACGTTTGAAAAACCGACCGCACTTTTAGGCAGGCGTCCGATTGTCGGTTTTTGCCCCGGCGCGGAATTCGGTCCGGCGAAGCGTTGGCCGCATTATCATTATGCCGAACTGGCGCGGATGCTTATTGAAAAAGGTTATGCAGTGGAACTTTTCGGCTCGCCGAAAGATGTGGACGCCGGCGAACAAATCCGTAACGCCTTGCCTGTCGAACTGCAGCCTTTCTGCTTGAATCTGGCGGGACAAACCAATCTCAATCAGGCGGTGGATTTAATCGCCAACTGCACCGCCGTCGTCAGTAACGACAGCGGTTTAATGCACATTGCCGCGGCGACCGATCGCCCGTTAGTGGCGCTTTACGGCCCAACCAGCCCCGCTTACACCCCCCCGTTATCGGACAATGCCGAAATCATTCGGTTAATAGAAGGGGATTTGATTAAAGTACGCAAAAGCGCCGACAGCACGGAAGGCTATCATCAGAGTTTGATCGATATTACGCCGCAGCTGGTGTTTGAAAAGTTAATGGGATTACTCAATCAATAGCCACCTGACCGCACAAAAGTGCGGTCATTTTTTTCTTTGAATTTCGCATTAAACCCTTTGGGGGCAATACGTTAAAAGATCTATACTATTGCCCTGATTTACTTTTTCGGAGTTGTTATGCCGGATCGCTCACCTAATATCACGACACATGATCCTTTCGGCAGCTTGTTGGGTTACGCGCCCGGCGGTGTTGCCATTTATTCTTCAGATTACAACACAGCGGATGCGCAGGAATACCCTGACGATGCCGCCTTTCGTAGCTATCTCGGCGGCGAATACATGGGCTACAAATGGCAATGCGTGGAATTCGCCCGTCGCTATCTTTATCTCAATTACGGCATGGTGTTCACCGATGTGGGCATGGCGTATGAAATTTTTTCCTTACGCTTTTTGCGCCAAGTGGTGAATGACGCCCTGTTGCCGTTGCAAGCCTTTGCCAACGGCGGCAAACGGGCGCCGGAATGCGGGGCATTGCTCATTTGGCAGGAAGGCGGCGAATTTAAGCACACCGGGCATGTGGCGGTGATTACTGAAGTATTGGCGGACAAAGTGCGTATCGCCGAGCAAAACGTGATTCACTCCCGCCTGCCAAGCGGTCAACAATGGACACGTGAGCTGCCGATGACGGTTACGGCTGGGAGATACCGCCTGCAAGACACCTTTGATGACACGGAAATTCTCGGCTGGATGATTCAAACGGACAACGAGGAATTTAGTCTGCCGCAACCGATGCCGGCGCCGGAGAAACTCACCATTCATGCAGAACACATTGAAAATCAGGGACAATTCGCCGCCAATTGGCTGAATGAAGACAACCCGCTGGAAGCGGCTTACGTGAAGGCAATGAAGGGACACATCGTCAATCATGGCGATCAATATCGCTATTTTGCCCTTTCCGAAAGCGCACAACATGAGCTGATTCGCGCCACCAATGAGCTGCATTTGATGTATTTGCACGCCACCGACAAGGTGCTGAAAGACGATAAGTTATTGCAATATTTCAATATTCCGAAACTGCTGTGGCCGCGTTTACGCTTATCCTGGCAAAATCGTCGTTATCAAACCATCACCGGCAGAATGGATTTTTGTTTGGATGAACGCGGTTTGAAAGTTTATGAATACAACACCGATTCCGCCTCTTGTCACGCAGAAGCGGGGGCGATTTTGCCCCATTGGGCGGCACTGGCGGGTTTAACCTTAAGGCATGACCCTGGCGAAGGCTTACGCAATGCCTTGGCGGATACCTGGAAACACAGCCACGCCACGCCGTTGGTGCACATTATGCAGGATCACGATGCGGAAGAAGAATATCACGCCTTGTTTATGCGTGATACGCTGACGCAGGCGGGTTTTAACACCAAGATTATCCACGGCACAGAAGGGTTGCATTGGGATACGCGCGGACAATTATTGGACGACGAAAATCAACGGGTGCAAAGCGTATGGAAAACCTGGGCATGGGAAACCGTGCTGGAACAATTACGCGAAGATGCCACCGGGCGTGAAGTGGCACCGCCGATTCGCACCGGTTATCCGGAAGATAAAGTGCGGTTGATTGACGTGTTACTTCGTCCGGAAGTGTTGGTGTATGAGCCTTTATGGACGGCAATTCCAAGCAATAAAGCGATTTTGCCGGTGTTGTGGTCGTTGTTCCCGAATCACCGTTATTTGCTGGAAGCCGGTTTTGAACTTACGCCGAAACTCATTGCCAACGGTTATGCGCAAAAACCTATTGCCGGTCGCCGTGGCGATAACGTAAAACTTATCGGCGAGTGCAAAACCGTCTTGGATAGCACCAACGGGTGTTTTGCTAAACAAGAAAATATCTACCAGCAATTATGGTGCTTGCCGAAAGTGGAAGATCAATATGTGCAGGTGTGTACGTTTACCGTAGGCGGGCATTATGCCGGCAGTTGTTTGCGCTCCGACCCGACCCGCGTGATTGTGGGCGACAGCGATATGCAACCGTTGCGAATATTGAGCGACAAAGTGTTTACGCAAAAAGCAAAATAGTCTCAAGCTAGGATCAAAATAGGCACCTTGAAAGTGCCTATTTCATTAGAAAGTGCGGTCAAAAAACACAGCGTTTTTTATATGCTTATTTTTTGCCTTGTTCTTCTGCCGGTTTCACTTCCGTATCTTGCAACCAACCCGGTGCAACCCGGCTCATATCCGGCAACTCGTGCGCAATACCTTTATGGCAATCAATACAGGTTTTGCCGTTTTCCTGCGCAAATTTGTGCATTCTTTGTGCCACGGTTTTTTGTTGGGAGAAATCCATACGATCCATTTTGTGGCAGTTGCGACATTCTTGGGAATCGTTGGCTTTCATGCGCTCCCACTCGTTTTCCGCCATGTGCGGACGACGGGCATTGAATTTCTCCAACGTATCGGTTAAGCCCATATAATGCGCGTACACTTCTTTTGCCGCCACCATTTTACGCCACATTTTCGGTCCGAATTCATGGGGAACATGACAATCCGGACAGCTGGCGCTCACGCCGGTGCGGGTTTGATAATGTACGCTGTGCAAATATTCCGGGTACGCATCATTCATGTGACAGCCGGCACAAAATTGCTCGGTGTTGGTTTGTTCCAAGCCGTAGTTAAAACCGACCCAGGACAAAATACCGCCGATAAAGGATAAGACGATAATCGTGCCTACCGCAATACGGCTAGGCGATCTGAACCAACGCCAGAATCGCACTAAAATATTTGGTTTCTTCGCTGACATAACCACCTCTTAATTACTGTCCGTAACCTTTCATCGGTTTGAATTCGTTTGGCACGATTGGCTCAACATCGGATTGAGAAACGTGGCATTGTAAGCAGAAATAACGACGCGGAGAGGAGCTGGAGCCGAGGTTGCCGTCGCGATCCATAAAGTGCGTCGGGCTGATACGGGTTGCACCGGTCACGCGCGACGCTTCAACGCTGTGGCAGTTTAAGCATTGGTTCACGTTTTTGGTGACCTGATAATTTTTCACACTATGCGGCACCATTGGCGGTTGATTCACATAGTTTAAGGCAGGCAGTTCGCTTTGTTTCGGTGCATCATGAAATGCCGGCGAGACACTTTCCGGTGAATTATGGAAAAAATCTCCAGCGCCTTCCGTCGGCTGTTGCGCCATAACGGACGTCGCGAACAATGCCGTAAATAGCGCACCGCTAAAAGCAAATACGTTGTTTCTAATCATTTTAATCACTCCCCCGAATGATGGAATTTTTTTATTTTTATTGGTTTAGGGTGACGATAGGAATGTCGTTATTAAACCGATGGCTAAAAGTTAATACGTTTTCAGCGCAGACATCAATGCAACGCCCGCAACTGATGCAATCTTGCGAAAGCACTAACAAGCTTTCGTTATTTTTTCCGTGTAATGGCGAACGCAACACTTGGGGTTCCGGGCAAACGTTGTAGCAATCCATGCAATTGTCACATCTTGCCCGATCAATCACTTTGATCCGAATCAGACTTTTCGCACCAATGACGCCATAGGTTGCGCCAATAGGACACAAATGCCCGCACCAACCGTGTTCAACAATGAATAAATCAAACAGAAATACCGCTAAAATCAACCATGCCGTCGCTCCGAAACTATAAATTAAAGCGCGACCTAACGCCGCCACCGGATTAATCCATTCCCACAGTAACAAACCGCTGACTGCACTGCCGACTAAAATCATCAGCAAAATGGCATAACGTAACCCGCGCGGAATTTTTGCCGTTTGGCGAATGCCCAGTTTCCGGCGAATCCAGGCGGCGCAATCGGTAACCACATTCAGCGGACAAACCCAGCCGCAGAAAACTTTGCTACCTAACAACGCATACAACGTAAAGATAATCAACGCGCCGATGAGGGTCAGGGTTCCCGGTAAATGCCTCGTGGAAAGGCTTTCCAACGTAATTAACGGATCACTTAACGGAATCACATCGAAAAGCAGACTTCCGCTGTAATTGCCTTTTAAAATCCACACGCCAAAGTAAGGACCGCTTAAAAACATCATCAGGATGCCGAATTGCGTGAGCCTACGCCAAAACAAGAAGCGATAGGCATGCCACCAGCCCAGTTTTTCCCGCGCCTCTTTGCCTGCAAATTTTGGTGAATTCGCCATTATTTGCCTCCCAATGTCGGTGCCAGAATCGGCTCCGGAATGTCTTCTGCGCCCATTACCGGCATTGTGGCTTCCGGCATACGGGTCGGCATCGAAATCAAATCTTTCGGCGCCAAGGAATGTCCGGCTTTCGCCTTTTCTTCCCAACCCAAACGATAATGTTTGCCTAACATGCCTTTCGCCAAATGCATCGGTAATACTTTGATTGCCGCTTCTTCCAAGACACACGCTTGTTCGCATTTGCCACAGCCGGTACAGCCATCGGAATGCACCGTCGGAATAAACACCGCGTGCTTGCCGGTGCGCTCATTACGATGGCTTTCCAGCGTAATGGCTTTATCAATCAACGGACAAACCCGATAACACACATCGCAACGCAAGCCTTGCCAGTTCAAGCAGGTTTCATGATCCAGCAACACCGCCAGCCCCATACGGGATTGATTAATATCCTGCGCCTCACGATCTAACGCACCGCTCGGACACGCATGGGCGCAAGGAATATCCGGACACATTTCGCAAGGTTTATCGCGCGCGATAAAATACGGCGTCCCCGCTTCCATTGGTGATAGCAACGATGCCAAATGCAACATATCATAAGGGCAGGCTTGCACGCACTGACCGCAACGAATGCAGGCGGAGGCAAATTTCTCGTCACTTTCGATGGCGAAAGGTGGACGCAATGCCACGCCTTCACGTGCCAAACTTTGTTTTTGCTGTAAGCCAAGTAACAAGCCAAGCCCAACAAGCCCGCCCGCAGTACGGGTGGCGTCTTTGAGAAATTTACGGCGTTCGGGCGTTACAGTCGGTTTTTGCATTTTCTTTTGATTTTCTGACCGCACTTTTCTGGCTTGAAGACACAAAAGTGCGGTAGGTTTTTAACACATTTTTAAGCGGCTTTTTCCACTTTCACCGCACATTTTTTGAAGTCGGTTTCTTTGGAAATCGGGTCGGTCGCGTCCAAGGTTAATTTATTCGCCAACTGACCGGCATCAAAGAAGGTTGTGTAAATCAAACCTTCCGGCACCTTGTTACGTCCGCGGGTATCTAAGAACGAAATGATTTCTCCTCGACGTGAAGCGACTTTGACTTTATCACCATGGCGTAACCCGCGCTTTTGCGCGTCTGTCGGGTGCATCCAAACCAAGTTATTCGGGAAGGAGCGGTGCAGTTCTGGTACACGACGGGTCATGGTGCCGGTGTGCCAGTGTTCCAACACGCGACCGGTACATAACCACAAATCGTATTCTTCGTCCGGTGATTCCGCAGGCGGCTCATAAGGCACGGCAAGAATAATCGCTTTTTTATCCGGATAGCCGTAGAACGCCACACCTTCCCCTTCTTTGACATACGGGTCGTAGCCTTCGCGATAACGCCATAAGGTTTCTTTGCCGTCCACCACCGGCCAGCGTAAACCGCGTGCTTTGTGGTAAGTATCGAACGATGCCAAGTCATGTCCGTGACCGCGACCGAAGGAGGCGTATTCCTCAAATAAGCCTTTTTGCAAGTAGAAACCGAAGTGATAGGACTCATCATTCAATTGTCCTTCCGCCAATTCGCTTAACGGGAATTTATCTATTTGACCGTTGCGGTATAACACGTCATATAAGGTTTTGCCTTTGTATTCCGGATTTTTGTCCAGAATTTCCGCCGGCCACATTTCATCGGTGGTGAAATATTTGGAGAATTCTACCAATTGCCATACGTCGGATTTGGCTTCTCCCGGCGCTTTTACTTGTTGACGCCAGAATTGGGTACGACGCTCCGCGTTACCGTAAGCGCCTTCTTTTTCCACCCACATTGCCGTTGGCAACATCAAGTCGGCGGCTAGACAGGACACCGTCGGGTACGGATCGGACACCACAATAAAATTGTCCGGATTACGCCAGCCCGGGAAGGTTTCTCTGTTAATATTCGGACCGCCTTGCATATTGTTGGTACACATTTGCCACAACACGCGCATTTTGCCGTCTTTTAACGCACGACTTTGAGCGACCGCATGGAAGCCGAGAATATCAGTAATCACGCCGGCAGGCAATTTCCAGATTTGTTCCGCTTTTTCACGGTGTTTCGGATTGGTGACCACTAAGTCTGCCGGCAGGCGGTGGATAAACGTTCCCACTTCGCGCGCCGTACCACAAGCAGACGGTTGACCGGTTAACGAGAACGGACCGCAGCCCGGAATGGAAATTTTACCGGTCAGCAAATGGATGTTATAAATGAGGTGGTTCGCCCACACGCCGCGGGTATGTTGGTTAAAGCCCATGGTCCAGTAAGACACCACTTTTTTCTTCGGATCGGCATACAATTTCGCCAAATTTTCCAACACATCTTTCGGCACGCCTGACATTTCATGGGCTTTGTCTAACGTATATTCGGCGACTAAGGCTTTTAATTCATCAAAGTTACTGTCATACATTTTGCCTGCCGTTTTCACGTTTTTCGCTTTTTGTTCCAACGGATTTTCAGGGCGCAAACCATAACCAATGTCGGTTTCGCCGCGTTTGAATTTGGTATGTTTGTTGACAAAATCCCGGTTAATGGCATCGTTTTGAATCAGATAATTGATAATGTAGTTCAAAATCACCAAGTCGGTGTGCGGTTTGAAAATGAGGCTATAATCCGCCAATTCAAAACTACGATGTTCAAAAGTAGAAAGCACGGCGACTTTCACATCTTGGTTGGATAGACGACGATCGGTAATACGGGACCACAAAATCGGATGCATTTCCGCCATGTTGGAACCCCAAAGTACGAAGGCTTCGGCTTGTTCGATGTCGTCATAACAGCCCATCGGTTCATCCATGCCGAAAGTGCGCATAAAGGCAACCGCCGCAGACGCCATACAGTGACGGGCGTTAGGGTCGATGTTGTTAGAACGGAAACCGGCTTTCCACAATTTGGATTTGGCATAGCCTTCAAAAATGGTGGTCTGCCCGGAACTGAACATCCCTACGCCGTTCGGACCTAATTCTTTCACTGCAGCTTTAAATTTTTCCGCCATGGTCTTAAACGCCACGTCCCAGCTTACCGGCGTGAAATCACCGTTTTTATCGTATTTGCCGTCTTTCATGCGCAACATCGGCTGCGTCAAACGGTCTTTACCGTACATGATTTTCGGTAAGAAATAGCCTTTAATGCAGTTCAAACCACGGTTGACTTCCGCATCCGGATCGCCTTGTGAAGCCACAACACGACCGTCTTTGGTGCCCACCAATACCGCACAACCGGTACCGCAGAAACGGCAAACCGCTTTATCCCATTTAATTTCGGATTCTGCAGCTTCAACATTTTTGACCGGAATACTTAACCCGGCCGCCGTTGCGGCTGCCATCGCCGCATTGGCTTTCATAAAGTCTCGACGACTTAAATTCATAGCGTTTCCCCCACTATTTTTATATCTTTTTGATTATTCTGGCTGTTCGTCCTGTTGATGATAAATCAGCGACACGGTAATCACACCGTCAATCTCTTTTACCGACTCCATGTTCTTCAACAAAACATGCGGATCATGAGATTGCATTACCGCCACGATTTTGCCGATGTTTTCATTAAAGGTCGGGATTTCTGTATGTGGAATCGCCAAAAGTGCGGTGCGAATGGCTGTTATTTTTTGCGGCTTGCCTTGCACCACCAGACCGACAATGTGCCAATCTTTAGCGTCTTCCATGGTTAAAATGTCTGTTTTATTCATATTCTTTTCGGATAATGTATTTTTATCGCGCCGTTAACCTTCGACGTTATTATTTGTCTTTACCAATTAATCTTTTTGTAGATCCCGCATATTAATTTGTTGCGAATGAATTAACATCACTACAAATGAGTATTTTAGGCGGATTCCCAGCGCAATTTGTTTTAGATCAAATTTAAGAACGCAGGCATGAAAAAACGCCGCTTGATAAAACGCCGGTAAAAACCACCGCACTTTTTTGTTACACTAATGACACGTTTTCTACCAAGGCTTGTTATTTTGAAAATTAAACATTCCGTTTCCACCCGCATTGCCAACTATCTTATTGTGATTATTATCTTTGTCGGCATCATCGGCGCATTAAGTCTGGCGCTGATGGCGGGCAATAAATCCTATGCGGAAGCCATTAACGTGTCCGGTTCACTGCGTATGCAAAGTTATCGCATACTTTATGAAATCGAACATGAACCACAAATGGTGGAAAGCAGCCTGCGCCAATATCGCGTGAGTTTGCATTCAAAATCCCTGGTGGAAATTAACTATCAGTCTTTTGCTTCGCAGGATGTGAAAGATTCCTATCACAATTTGATTAAACGCTGGGAAGTGATGGAACGTCTGGCGCGGGAACAAAATTTCACCGAATATCAAAAGAATATCGCCAATTATGTGGAACAAGTGGATCAATTTGTTTTTACCCTGCAACATTCGGCGGAAGAAAAATGGATTTGGGCGCTGTGCGTGATTATTTTTTCCATGCTGCTTATTGTGATCATGGTGTCTTACGTGAATTGGTACACCCGAAAAGCTGTGGTGCGCCCGCTGGAGCAGCTCACCCGCGCCAGTACGCAGGTGCAAATGGGGCAATTCAAGCATATTCCGCTGGACGTGCGTAAAGAAGACGAACTGGGGCATTTGGCGCGCACTTTCACTAAAATGTCATCGGAGTTGGGTAAACTGTATTCCGGTTTGGAAGCCACAGTGAATGAAAAAACGCAAAAGCTACAACAAACCAACCGCTCTTTAACGACCTTATATCACTGCTCCCAACTTGTGACGACCAATAAAATCGACGGCAAAATTTTGCAACTGGTGCTACAAAATGTCATGATTAGCGAACATTTACGCTATTTGGAACTGGATGTGTTAGACGCGCCGCATTGGAATATATGCTTGGGCGTGAAATATGACCAGCTGGAATCGCAACAAACGGAAATGAATATTGAAGGGGAAAGCCTCGCCGTATTGCGTTGGCAGGCGGGGTTGCCGTGTCCGGATTTGCGCACCATGCAAAATGTGGCTCAAATGCTCAGCCGCTCGCTGTATTTCCAACGCATGCAACGCCAGCAAGAACAGCTATTGTTGATGGAAGAACGTTCCATTATCGCCCGCGAATTGCACGATTCTTTGGCGCAAGTGTTGGCATTTTTGCAAATTCAGCTTACGCTGTTAAAACACAATTTGAACAAAGGCGAAACAGATTCCAAGCAAAAAAGTTTGTCGATTATTAAGCAGTTCGAACAGGCACTCAGCGACGGCTACAGCCAATTACGCGAACTGTTGGCGACGTTCCGTTTAACCGTGCAGGAAGCCAATTTGAAACTGGCATTGGAGCAAGTGATTGATTCCTTGCGCAATCAAACGGACATTCAAATGAGCGTGGATTGCACCTTGCCGTCACAAAGTTTTAACGCGCAGCAATTGGTCAATGCCTTGCAAATTGTGCGTGAAGCGGTGTTAAATGCCATTAAACATTCACAAGGCACACTCATTGAAGTCATCGCGCACACCAATGAAGACGGTGAATATGAACTAGTCGTGCGCGATAACGGAATCGGCATTCCAAGCCTGGAAGAGCCGGATGGACACTACGGGCTCAACATCATGCACGAGCGCAGCATACAACTTAACGCCAAACTGACCATTGCCAACCGCACCGACGGCGGCACGGAAGTGAAAGTCACATTGGCACACACATTAGCTTAATTCAGAGGAAAGCCATGCAGAATTTACAACCGTTCCATACCTTTTCTATTCCGGCGCAAGCCCAAAAACTGATTGAAATTACCTCCGTTCCTCAACTTAAACAGGTGTGGGACGAATTCCAGCGGGAAAATCTGCCAGTGCTTTTTTTAGGGCAAGGCAGCAATGTGTTGTTTGTGGAAGATTTTGCCGGCGCTGTGCTGATTAATCGTCTGCGTGGTATTGCGCATAAGGAAGACGACCGCTTTCATTATCTACATGTGAATGGCGGCGAAGTGTGGCATGATTTGGTGCAATGGAGTATCGCGCAAGGCATTTACGGCTTGGAAAATCTTGCCCTCATACCGGGCTGTGCCGGTTCCGCCCCGATTCAAAATATCGGTGCCTACGGCGTGGAATTTAAAGACGTGTGCGATTATGTAGAGGTGCTCGATCTCACGTCCGCAGAACAATTCCGTTTGAGCTGCGAAGAATGCGAATTCGGTTATCGGGAAAGCGTGTTTAAACACAAATATGCGCATGGTTATGTGGTCACGGCGGTCGGTTTAAAACTGGCGAAAGACTGGAAACCGGTGTTGAAATACGGCAACTTGGCAAATTTAGACAAAAGTGCGGTCAGTTCGGCGGACGTTTTTGCCGAGGTTTGTGCCGTACGCCAAAGCAAATTGCCCGATCCGAAACAGTTCGGCAATGCGGGTAGCTTCTTTAAGAATCCGGTGGTTTCCGCCCAACAATTTGCCCGCTTAAAAGAAGACTACCCCGCTATACCGCACTTCCCGCAAGCGGACGGCAGCGTCAAATTAGCCGCCGGTTGGCTTATCGATCAATGCGGCTTGAAAGGCTATCAAATCGGCGGCGCGGCAGTACATCAACAACAGGCGCTGGTGATTATTAACAAAGGCAACGCCACCGCGTCCGATGTGGTAGAATTGGCGCATCACATTTATCAATTAGTTGCCCTTCGTTTTGACGTTCGCTTACAGCCCGAAGTGCGTTTTATCGGCAAACAGGGCGAAGTGAATAGTCAACAAACCATCAGTTAATACTAAAGGAGTAAGATGAATTTTAATGAAATTTTAGCGACATTGCCTGCTATTGACCATTTAAGTGGTATCCATATTTTACATAACGGTACATTGGTTCATGAGATTCCTGCCGTTGCCGGGAAATTAGGTTCATTGCGGGTTTACAATGCGCTCGCCGTAAAATTTAACAGAAAATTAGACCGCACTTCTGCCCAAAAAGGTTTGCAATTATTCGCCGAGTACACGGAAGATGCACATAAACACCCCGGCAAACACCCGAACATTGATTTGTTGTTACGCGTCATCGAACAGGATTTGACCTATCAAATCAAACCGCTAACAGAATAATTTCAGGATAAAATTTTTGTTTTCTTATGCAGGTTATTTTGTAAAATAAAGAAACTTTTTTCACACAATATAGTCAAATAGCCTGCAAAAAGTTAAAATCCAATCGCTAAAACCGATTAACTTAATACAGATTATATTGCATTGAATTCTTTGATTCGGTGATTAACAAAGAAGAAGGAAGATAATGGATAAAGAAACTCAAACAATGATGCTCGTTCCGCAAGGCAGTATAGAAGCTTATATTCGTGCGGCAAATGAATATCCAATGCTGACCGCCGAAGAAGAAAAGGAATTGGCAGAGCGTTTGTATTACAAAGAAGATATTGAAGCGGCGAAAAAATTAGTGTTGTCTCATTTGCGCTTTGTGATTCACGTCGCGCGCGGTTATTCCGGTTACGGCTTGCCGCAAGCGGATTTAATCCAGGAAGGTAACATCGGCTTAATGAAAGCGGTAAAACGCTTCAACCCGGAAGTAGGCGTGCGCTTGGTTTCTTTCGCTGTGCACTGGATCAAAGCGGAAATTCACGAATATGTGTTGCGCAACTGGCGTATTGTTAAAGTCGCCACCACCAAAGCGCAACGCAAATTGTTCTTCAACCTACGCAAAACTAAGCAACGCTTAGGCTGGTTCAACGAAAACGAAGTGGACATGGTCGCCAATGAACTCGGTGTATCGCCGCAAGATGTCATGGAAATGGAGTCACGCATGACCGGCGCCGATGTGGCATTCGACCTGCCCGGCGATGAGCATGACGAAGAAACCTATGCGCCGGCATTGTATTTGGAAGACAAAAGCTCCAACTTTGCCGCCGAATTGGAAAACGAAAACTACGAAGCACAAGCCACCGATCAGCTTGCCGTCGCGTTAGACAATCTTGATGCACGCAGCCAAGACATTATCAAAGCCCGCTGGTTAGATGAAACCAAAGCTACGTTGCAGGATTTGGCGGCGAAATACAACATTTCCGCCGAACGTGTTCGCCAGTTAGAAACCAATGCCTTGAAAAAACTCAAAAGTGCGGTGGTTTTCTAAAGTGTTTTAAGGTGTTCTATAAATGAAAAAACGCTCAATAGAGCGGTTTTTTTCTTTTTGCGATTCTTAGGCCTTTACTTTCCGCAAACCATTTGCTGCAAGTAAAACATTTAATTTAGTCAAAATTGCCGATTTTTCCTTTTCCGTAAGCAACGAAGCATGCTTATTTTTTAATGCGGCGCATAAAGTCCATAACAATTCTACGTTGGCAGAAACACCCAGTTTCTTTAACCTAACATAGCTGTGAATTGCGCCGATCTTCTGAAATTCACTTACCGTATAAATATTAATTTTAGCCAGCAATCTTTCATGCTTAATGGAAAAATTAGCCAATTCTTTAATTCGCTCTTTTTTTGTCAAATCTTCAGCGACTTTCTTAAATTTTGCCTGTTGAATAGACAATTTAACGGTTTTTTCAAATAACGGCTTATTTTTACGAATAGAATGAGGAAGTTGATAGTAACGGTGGAGTGCCAGTTTATTCGTATTATTGGGATCAATTGAATAAGCTACAGCACCTAAACTCTCTAAGTAAGGGACTAACTCATCTTCAGCCCGCAAGAAAATGCTATCGTTTTGATGAAGTGCAAACATTATTCCTGAATGAAATATACCATGTCCGGTGAATAAATTTTTAATACTGATTTCACCATCTACTAGTTGTTTGAATTCGTTCTTGAGTCTTTGAGATACCGTTGTCATAATTAAATCCTTCAGGTTGTTATTTAATTGTATTTATATCATAAATTAAATTTATATGAAGAAAATATTGTTATTTTAATGTTAAATTTGTGATCTTGATCGAGGAATTGGAAAATTTTAATGAAAAAATGTTCTTTAGAACCAAAGGTGTCAAAGAATAACACCTTAGCAGATATAGCGTAAATTATTTCTTTTGTCCTTATCCCAAATTCTGTGCGGCCCTCATTTCAACTCCGAAAATCAACCATAAATTGATTCATCGCCGATTTCCGGTTCTGAATCAACATTATCCAACTTCTTTACTGCCTCTTTAATCCCTAACCAAATGATATTGAAGGCGGGGTCATCTATCGGAAATACAATTATGTTTTCTGATCACACAATAAATCCTCGCTATTAAGTGATTATCTAACATTAGTCGCCTTAGAAAAACCTTTCAAACCATCTATGTAAGCAATAAAAAGCTTTTTAAACTTCAACTTTGAATCTCCGTTAGAACACTCATCCAAAACTTTTCACTTTTATTTTCAATTAGTTAACTAAATACTAGGTAGTTTTATGCCCTAAATATTAACTCTAAGGGCAGTAATGTAGATAATCTGGTCTCCCCTGTGATTTTTTTGAAAAACTGAGAAAGTTGGCTAGTACCCAGAGCTAGAGGACGGATTTTAGCAAGTTTAGTTACCAAGTTATAGTGTTACTTTTCGTTATTGTAATGGTTTAGGCTTCCACAATACAACAAAGATAAATTTATTTTAAAAACATTTTTTCGCTTCAAACATCATTAGTAATAAATTGCCTAAGGCTGAAGCCGCTTCGGTTGTCTGCAGTGAATCTTCGAACCTAACGCCTGTTTACTCAATGCTATATGGATCTCAGCGGAACAGCGTCAACCCACAATTTGACAGGAGTAAAGGTCAATGACTATGGCTAAATACAGTCAGCATAGCTATGCATAAATAATGTCACCTGCCTACCCCCCGGTTTTTGCCCGCACATTAACTTGTTAATTTAACTAATGATTGGTTTTATCAGGCTTGAGGTGTTGCTGAAAGTTAGACCGTTACAATATGGACTATTATTCACGTCTGAACGATATACAGATTCAGACATTGAAAAATACGATAAATCGGCTTAAATGATTATTTAATAGAATTAAAATAAAAATTAGTCGTGTATAATGAATTAAAAAGGAAGTACAGCATAGTATTTATTAAAGATTTCATAAACAAAAAGGCATACCTCTCGATACGCCTTTTCAGTTTTACTTTGGTTTGTCTTATCAATTATTTGATAATTTTAGCTACCACGCCGGCACCCACTGTACGGCCACCTTCACGGATAGCGAAACGTAAACCTTGGTCCATCGCAATTGGGTGAATTAAGGATACGGTCATTTTGATGTTATCGCCAGGCATAACCATTTCCACGCCTTCAGGTAACTCGATAGTACCGGTTACGTCAGTTGTACGGAAATAGAATTGTGGACGGTAACCTTTGAAGAATGGAGTATGACGACCACCTTCTTCTTTGGACAATACGTACACTTCAGATTCGAAGTCAGTGTGCGGGGTGATTGACCCCGGTTTCGCCAATACCTGACCACGTTCGATTTCTTCACGTTTAGTACCACGCAATAATGCACCGATGTTTTCACCCGCACGACCTTCGTCAAGTAATTTACGGAACATTTCAACACCGGTTACGGTGGTTTTTGCAGTCGGTTTGATACCCACGATTTCAACTTCATCACCGGTACGGATGATACCGCGCTCAACACGACCCGTTACTACGGTACCACGACCGGAGATAGAGAACACATCTTCAATTGGAAGAAGGAACGGTTGGTCGATAGCACGCTCAGGTTCCGGGATGTAAGTATCTAAATGGTTTGCTAATTCAAGGATTTTTTCTTCCCATGCGGCATCGCCTTCAAGCGCTTTTAATGCAGAACCGCGTACGATTGGGGTGTCATCGCCCGGGAAGTCATATTGAGAAAGAAGTTCACGAACTTCCATTTCAACTAATTCTAATAACTCTTCGTCATCTACCATGTCGCATTTGTTTAAGAATACGATGATGTAAGGAACACCTACTTGGCGACCTAATAAGATGTGCTCACGAGTTTGTGGCATAGGACCGTCGGTTGCTGCTACTACTAAGATAGCACCGTCCATTTGCGCCGCACCGGTAATCATGTTTTTCACATAGTCGGCGTGTCCCGGGCAGTCAACGTGTGCATAGTGACGGGTTGGGGTGTCATATTCAACGTGTGAAGTGTTGATGGTGATACCACGCGCTTTTTCTTCAGGTGCATTATCGATTTGGTCAAATGCACGTGCTGCACCGCCGTAGTGTTTTGCCAATACGGTAGTGATAGCTGCTGTTAAAGTGGTTTTACCATGGTCAACGTGGCCGATTGTACCCACGTTAACGTGCGGTTTTGTACGTTCAAATTTTTCTTTAGACA
>NZ_AQUU01000012.1 GCF_000372365.1 Aggregatibacter actinomycetemcomitans DSM 8324
GAGGGAAGGAAGTTGGTTTGAGGCTTGTTTTTGGAAGATGACGCGTATAGTACGCGGGAAGGGAAGTAAGAAGAGAAAGAACGAGAGAAGCGAAGAGCGGAATAAGAAAGCGAAAGCGCGGAAAGGAGAGAGGATAGTCATCAAAGAATATTGGCGGCGATAGTGCGGTGGTACCACCTGAAACCATACCGAACTCAGAAGTGAAAGGCCGTAATGCCGATGGTAGTGTGGGGCATCCCCATGTGAGAGTAGGTCACCGCCAAATTTATTACTTTAGTTTATTCAGTCTTGTTAGTAAGCTAAAGTAATAAAAATTTTAGCAGTTATAGTGCAGTAGAGCCACCTGAATCCATACCGAACTCAGAAGTGAAATGCTGTTACGCCAATGGTAGTGTGGGGCATCCCTATGTGAGAGTAGGTCACTGCTAATTCTCATTCTGGAGTGGTAGTTCAGCTGGTTAGAATACCTGCCTGTCACGCAGGGGGTCGCGGGTTCGAGTCCCGTCCATTCCGCCAACTTTTGTAACCTTTTCAGGTTATACATACCAATAGGGGCGTAGTTCAATTGGTAGAGCACCGGTCTCCAAAACCGGGTGTTGGGAGTTCGAGACTCTCCGCCCCTGCCATTTACTTCATCCTAAACTGAAAATTGTCTCTATCCGTTTTAAATCTAATTTCTTTAAAAAAGAAAACTGTACTTTAAAATCAGATTAAAAAAGTGATTTGAGCCCCAAAAGTTGGACAGATAACTAAATATTGAGCTCTATACTGCACAGGGTTTAAATCGTCTAACCCGAGCTTAATTTGCTCCTAGGTATAATAACGAATATATCATGTATCATCCATTCTGATTCATCAATGTCCTTAAACTGACGGTAATCAACGTGCTGAAAAAACTCTTTATCACCGCATTATCATAACCGTCTCCTCCGTCGGCCCATGTTCTGGATGGCATAAGGCGAACCGTTATCCCGTGTCAACATCTTACGCCAACGGGCACGTCCGTAAAGGTAGCCCCGGTCGGTGTGTATAATCGGTAAATCCGTTTCCTTTAATTGCCTTAATGTCTTTTTCAACATTGATGAGACCAAACCGAATATCGGGCGTCGTCCCGTTCTAAAGGCGATAATCTCCTGATTGGCTAAGTCCATCATGGGGGAAAGATACAGTTTCTCACGCCCCACCCGAAGTTCGGTCACATCCGTTTTAGCTCCGGGCATTACCCATTTCTCCTTCAACTTCGCAGCGGTAAAGTTGCATTGCAGCAAATTCAGCGCAATATGGCTCGTTTTCCCCACTTCCTTACGTTTTTTCACTCTCACACAAGAACGAATTCCCAATGCCAACACTGTTTTACCACTGATGAATATCCCTTCTTTACGTAGTTTTATTCGAATCATTCGATACCCATTGCGCCCTTCGTTTTGCTGATAAGGGGCTAAAATACGTTGGCGCATGTCGCCGTGGTCTTTGGGTTTCGGCGTGTAATAGAAGGTCGAACGGGAGAGCTCGATAATCTTCAATAACAACAGTGTTGAATGCTGACCCTTTAACGCGTTAACGATGTTCCTTTTTTCTATCAGGCTTTTTGCTCGTCCAGCTCCTTGAACTTTTTCAAGGTGGTATTCTCCGCTCTTAAATACTCCAGTTCCTTAAGTAATGCCTTAATATCTTGAGGATTATTGCAAGGTGACGTTTCTGTTCACTTGGTATTTTCATTTTTCTCGCTGTGCTAGGTTGACGATGTGATTTTTGAATTCGATTGAATAATGTTTACCCATAATAATCTGCACCTTAATTGGTGAGCTGTGGTGCCTAGCTTTTGGGGGCAGATCAAAGTGCGGTTTGGTCTTCCCTTTCATTGAGAAAAAACCGACTTTCCGCTACAATACGCGCCATTCTTTTTAGCAAGCAAAGCACTATGTCAGAAATCAAACTTATCGTCGGGATTGGCAATCCCGGTGACAAATATGCGGACACCCGTCACAATGCAGGTGTGTGGTTAATGGAGCGTTTAGCGCGCCGTTTTAACGTTATCTTAAATCCGGAAAACAAATTTTTCGGCTACACCGCGCGTGCCGTGGTGAACGGCAAAGAAGTGCGTTTTTTGGTGCCGACGACATTTATGAATTTAAGCGGCAAAGCAGTGGGCACACTGGCGAATTTTTACCGTATTAAGCCGGAAGAAATTTTGGTTCTGCACGATGAGTTGGATTTACCGCCCGGCACGGCGAAACTCAAATTGGGTGGCGGACACGGCGGGCATAACGGGCTGAAAGACATCGTGGCGCAGCTGGGCAATAGCAATAATTTTCACCGTTTACGCATCGGCATTGGTCACCCCGGGCATCGCGATTTGGTGGCGGGTTATGTGTTAAATAAGCCCGCGCCAAGCGAACGCGACGCGTTAGACAAAGCCCTGGATGAAGCGACGGATTGCGTAGAGTTGCTTTTTAAAGACGGCATGGTGAAAGCCACCCATCGGCTAAACAGTTTTAAAATTTAATGAACAAAAAGTGCGGTCGTTTTTACGATCGTTTTACTCGGGGCTGTGGACGTTTCATTTTGCATTTGAATTGTCGCCTAAAGGCACAACCCAAAGGGCTAGGTTTATTTTGCCTTGTTATCATAAAAATAAATGCTAGCTCAAATGCAAAATGAAACGTCCACAGCCCCCAAACATAAGGAAAAATTATGGGATTCAAATGTGGCATCGTGGGCTTGCCGAATGTGGGCAAATCGACGCTTTTCAACGCTTTAACCAAAGCCGGAATTGAAGCGGCGAACTATCCGTTTTGTACTATCGAACCGAATACCGGCGTCGTGCCGATGCCTGATCCGCGTTTGGACGCGTTGGCAGAAATTGTCAAGCCGGAACGTGTGTTGCCGACCACCATGGAATTTGTGGACATCGCGGGCTTGGTTGCCGGCGCAAGCAAAGGAGAAGGCTTGGGGAACAAATTCTTGGCGAACATTCGCGAAACCGACGCGATCGGTCACGTAGTGCGTTGCTTTGAAAACGACGACATCGTGCACGTTGCGGGCAAAATCGATCCGTTAAATGACATCGACACCATCAACACCGAACTGGCGCTCGCCGATTTAGACAGCTGCGAACGCGCTATTCAACGTTTGCAAAAACGTGCCAAAGGCGGCGACAAAGACGCGAAATTTGAACTTTCCGTGATGGAAAAAATCCTGCCGGTGCTTTCCGAAGCGGGCATGATTCGTTCCGTGCCGTTAGACAAAGACGAATTATTGGCGATTAAAAGCTACAATTTCTTAACCTTAAAACCGACCATGTACATCGCCAACGTGAACGAAGACGGTTTTGAAAACAATCCGTATCTCGACAAAGTACGGGAATTCGCCGAAAAAGAAGGTTCCGTGGTGGTACCGGTATGTGCCGCAATCGAGGCGGAAATCGCCGAACTGGACGATGACGAGAAACTGGAATTCTTACAGGACCTCGGCATTGAAGAACCGGGCTTAAACCGCGTGATTCGCGCAGGTTACGCCTTATTGAATTTACAAACCTACTTCACCGCCGGCGTGAAAGAAGTACGCGCGTGGACGGTTTCCGTCGGCGCCACCGCACCGAAAGCCGCCGCCGTCATCCACACGGATTTCGAAAAAGGCTTTATCCGTGCGGAAGTGATCGCCTATGAAGACTTTATTCAATACAAAGGCGAAAACGGCGCGAAAGAAGCAGGCAAATGGCGTTTGGAAGGGAAAGATTACATCGTGCAGGACGGCGATGTGATGCACTTCCGCTTCAACGTATAAAACATTTCAAAAATCGATCGCACTTTTTAAGTGCGGTATCTTTTTATTTCATTTGAGGAAAGCAAAATATGTCAAATATTACGATTCTCGACGGTGCTTAGACAACATCCGGACGATCTCAACCCGTAGCAATATCCCGCCTGGGTAAAAATAGATGGACAACGGCGCGACCATTGTCGACGGTTGCGGCGTTGGCGGAAGCGTTTGAATGATTGAACCAAATCCCCCCCTAACTCCTCTTTACAAAAGAGGGGAATGTTTTTCAGATATTTATGTACCGAGATAAAACTACTGTTTAGGAGAAATCCATGGCTACCTTCACCCAAATTAAACATGCCATCATGTCTGATCTGCAAAATCAATCCTTTACCGAGCGCGGTATTGAACCGCTGTTTGCGGCACCGACAGGGGCGCGCATTAATGTTGTCGGACAAGCGCCCGGAGTGAAAGCGGAGCAAACCCGTTTGTACTGGAACGATAAAAGCGGCGATCGATTGCGTGAATGGTTGGACGTAGATCGTGAGACCTTTTATCATTCCGGGCTATTTGCCGTGCTCCCCATGGATTTTTATTATCCGGGTAAAGGTAAATCGGGGGATTTGCCGCCGCGGAAAGGTTTTGCGGAAAAATGGCATCCATCGATTTTAACAGGTTTGCCCAATATCGAACTGACCATTGTGATCGGACAATATGCGCAACAATATTACCTGCCGCAGAATAAACGCAACGTCACCGAAACGGTGAAAAATTACTGTGAATTTCTACCGCACTTTTTGCCGTTGGTACACCCTTCACCGCGTAATCAGCTCTGGCTGGCTAAAAATCCGTGGTTTATGCAGGATGTGGTGCCAACCCTGCAACAACTGGTCAAACAAATTCTCTTCCGTTAATTTAAAGCAAGCAATATGGCGTACTTTCGTTAACCGTGTCAGCAAACAAGTAAAAAACATTATGCTCATCACGTTATGGGTGTTCACCGGTGCGAGACCGCCCTGTGTTATCTGCACACGCCAAAAAAACGCGATGTGGGTTTGGTAACTGTGCCGGGCAGCACCATTGCATTAAATTTATATGCCGCCATTACCATGTTATTCCTCGGTATGCGATCGTAAAAATTTCCGATATGTCCATGGTGGGCTTGGGGGAAGCCATAAACAGCAGTGAATGTGAATCAGGGAACATTTCCTCTCCCCAAAGAGGCCGGCTTATTCGTAATCCAGGGTAATTTTTACCCTAGATTACATGGCATTGGTTTGCTATTTTACACTAGTAAAAGTGCGGTCATTTTCATGAACGTTTTTCAACAGGCAAAGTCGTTAATTAACAATGTATTAAACCTCAATTCCATTAAAAAGTGCGGTACTTAAATAGCGTTCGGCAGCAGACGGTAGGATAACGACGATCAGTTTGTCTTTAAATTCGGGCAGGTTCGCCAAGCGGTCAGCAGCCGCTACAGCAGCGCCGGAAGAAATCCCGGCAAGAATCCCTTCTTCCGCCATCAAACGGCGGGCGGTGGCAATGGCGGTGTCGCTATCTACAGTTTCCACACGATCCACTAAGGAAAGATCTAAGTTTTTCGGAATAAAGCCTGCGCCGATACCTTGAATTTTGTGTGGTCCCGGTTTCACTTCTTCGCCCGCGAGCGTTTGAGTGATAACCGGAGATTCTGCCGGTTCTACGGCAACGGAAGTGATTTGTTTACCGTGATCTAATTTGATTGCGCGGGAAATGCCGGTAATCGTACCGCCTGTGCCTACACCGGCAACCAATATGTCAATTTTGCCCTCGGTGCCTTTCCAGATTTCTTCACCGGTGGTTTTGCGGTGGATATCCGGGTTCGCCGGGTTTTCAAATTGTTTTAACATCACATAACGATTCGGATCGGACGCCATGATTTCTTCTGCTTTAGCAATGGAACCTTTCATTCCTTTGGCACCTTCAGTCAGCACTAAATTTACACCGAGACCACGCAACAAACGTTTACGCTCGGTACTCATGGTCTCCGGCATGGTAAGGGTGATTTTATAACCACGCGCTGCCGCGACATACGCCAATGCAATCCCGGTATTACCGCTGGTAGCATCAACGATTTCTTTGCCTTTCGTCAGCCTGCCGTCTTTTTCCGCCTGCCATATCATGTTAGAACCGATGCGACATTTTACGCTGAAACTCGGGTTGCGCCCTTCAATTTTCACGACAATATTGCCGTTGCCGAAATGTTTTAAACGTACTAACGGGGTATTGCCGATAGAATAAGAATTGTCACTGTAAATAGTCATAATATGTTCTCCTGAGGATAAATAATGAAGTGGCGTTAGTTTTAGCATGAGAACCGCCGATAAAACAATAGCTATTTTTTATAAATCATATAACCAAAAGCTATTTTCTGACGATAACACCGTCGCCGGAAGAGCGACGATTCACATTCACTTCAGTGCCGGTTTGCCCTTGTTGCGAGCGCTTAAATAAAGCACGGTATTCCGTTACCCACATTGCCGTTGCGCCACACACTGCCACGGGAATAATCACCAGATTCACCACCGGCACAAAAGTACAAAGCGTCACCAAACTGCCGAAGGTCATCGTCACATTGCGCTTAATCGCCAGTTCGTTTTTCATTATGCCGAAAGGGATTTTGTGGTTATCAAAAGGATAGTCGCAATATTGAATCGCCATCATCCATGCGGTGAATAAAAAGGTCGCTACGGGAATCATGGTTTGCCCCAGCAAAGGCACAAATCCCAATAAAAACAACGCGATGATTTTTGGCAAGCTGTAAACCAGCTTTTGCCATTCCCGTACCAGCATCCGCGGCACATCTTTCATAAAATCCCACAGGGACATATCCTGCAAATTTTCTCCGGTCAGCATTTTTTCCACTTTTTCCGCCAGCAAGCCATTAAAAGGCGCGGCGATAAAGCCCGACAGCGTGGTAAAGACGAAGTAAAACAGAACGAGAATCATAAGAATGGAAAGCAGCAGCAAAACGCCGCTCAACCAACTCAGCCAATCGGGAATGTAGGAAATAATGCCGTCAATATAACCGCCGATTTGGTTCACAAAAAGCCAAAACAGACCGCCTAATAACAGCATATTTAACAGGATCGGCATGATCACAAAACGGCGCAGCCCTTTCTGTAAAATCAAATGCCAACCCATCACAAAATATTCAAAACCGGATTTCATTTCCGCGTGTTTCAACATAGCGTTATCCCTAAGAAAAAAGAGGTTCAGGATACAAAGTGCGGTGAAAAAAATCAAACTTTGTCTATCATCAATTTTGCAAAAATATGATAAGCTTACGCCCAGCTTGCGTGAATTTTGTATGATTGGAGAGTCGGCAATGGATTTAAATACAATTTTGATTATCTTGGGCGTTATTGCATTATTGGCATTGGTTGCGCACGGAATTTGGTCAAACCGTCGCGAAAAATCCCAATATTTCAAAAACGCCAATACCTTTGCACAAAATCAGCAGCCAAACCGTTTTAATGCGCCGAACCCAACGGCGCGCCCCGTCACCGACGCACCTATCGCCGAAAAACCAAAACACGCCTTTGTCGAAGAAACCCCGCCACCGCAACAACAAGCACTGGATTTTGAAGAAGCGGCGGCACCAAGCGCGGCCGAAAACCAATCTATCGAACGCGCCGTAGATGAAATTAAAATCACGCTGCCGAGTGGGGTGTCAAACGCATTTCATCAGGCTGAACCTGCACCGCAATACGCGCAGAATGAGCAAGGGCTACAGCGACCACAATATCCGCAAGCGCCCCAAAGCAGACCCAACGACACGCCGTTTCAACCTTACGGCGAGCCTTCGCCTTACGCCGATCCGAACCGCGTTTCCATCACGCAAATGGAAGAAGAATACACCACACCGACGGTTTCTTTGACGCCGTTGGAACAGGAAAGCCACGAACCAACCACCGAAATGCAGGCAGCGCCGCAACCGACGGAAAGCAAGGGGGAAAATCCGGCGAAACCGTCTTTCATTATGTTGTATGTGGTAGCACCGGAAAACCGTGAATTCAACGGTGGGCGCTTAGCACAAGCCTTGGACGATTTAGGTTTTATTTTCGGCGATCAGCACATTTATCACCGCCATTTGGATTTAACCTCCGCCAGTCCGGTGTTATTCAGCATCGCCAATTTACAACAGCCCGGCACCTTTGATCCTTACGACATGGACAATCTGTTCACCGTGGGCATTGCGCTGTTTATGCAATTACCTTCCCCGGGCAACGACACCGTCAACTTAAAAACTATGATTCGCGCTGCACGCAATTTGGCGGACGAATTAGGCGGTTTTGTGTTGACCGACAAACAGGAAATTTTCAACGACCATGCCGAACAGGAATATTTAGCCAAAGTGGCTTAATGATAACGGCGGCTTAAAACGTTTTCAAAAACGACCGCACTTTTCGCTCACCGAGCACCTCAAAGTGCGGTCATTTTTTTCGGTATTTTTACGGAATAACAATGACAACCTCAATTCAACAACAAATCGACGACCTTAGAAAAACCTTACGCCACCACGAATATCAATACCACGTTTTAGACGATCCGCAGATTCCCGACAGCGAGTATGATCGCCTGTTTCATCAGCTTAAAGCGTTGGAACAACAACATCCCGAACTGGTTACCGCCGATTCGCCGACCCAACGCGTGGGTGCGCGTCCGTTGTCCGAATTTGCACAAATTCGCCATGAAATTCCCATGCTGTCCTTGGATAACGCCTTTTCCAATGAGGAATTTTTCTCCTTCGTCAAACGCATTCAAGATCGCCTGGCACTCGTGCCGGAACCGCTGACCTTTTGCTGCGAACCGAAACTGGACGGTTTGGCGGTCAGCATTTTGTACGTGAACGGCGTATTGTCCCAAGCGGCAACCCGTGGTGACGGCACCACCGGTGAAGACATTACGCAAAATATCCGCACCATTCGCAACATTCCGTTGCAACTGCTGACGGATAATCCGCCGGCGCGTTTGGAAGTGCGCGGCGAGGTGTTCATGCCGCACGCGGGCTTTGAGCGATTAAATGAACGCGCATTGGAACACGGCGAGAAAACCTTTGCCAATCCGCGCAATGCGGCGGCGGGCTCACTACGTCAATTGGATCCGAAAATCACCAGCCAACGCCCGTTAATGCTCAATGCGTATAGTATCGGCATTGCCGAAGGCGTGGAACTGCCGCCGACCCATTTTGAACGCCTGCAATGGCTGAAATCCGTGGGTATTCCGGTAAACAATGAAATTCAGTTGTGCGACGGCATTGAAAACGTGTTGAATTTCTACCGCACTATTATGGCGAAACGCAGTTCCCTCGGTTATGACATCGACGGCGCGGTGCTGAAAATCAACGATATTGCGCTGCAACAACGCCTTGGTTTTATTTCCAAAGCACCACGTTGGGCGATTGCTTATAAATTCCCCGCAGAAGAAGTTAGAACAAGATTATTGGATGTTGAATTCCAAATTGGTAGAACAGGAGCTGTTACTCCCGTTGCTAAACTAGAACCTGTTTCTGTTGGAGGGGTTACCGTAAGTAACGCAACTTTACACAATAATGATGAAATAAAAAGATTAGGAATATCCATTGGTGATATTGTCTTAATAAGACGCGCTGGAGACGTTATTCCTCAAGTTATTAAACTCGTACATAAAGCCAAAAAAGGGAATAAACCAATTGTGTTTCCGACACACTGCCCCGTTTGTGATTCTTTGATTATCCGTATCGAAGGTGAAGCCGTCGCACGCTGCACCGGCGGATTATTCTGCGCGGCGCAACGCAAAGAAGCGTTAAAACACTTTGTGTCACGCAAAGCCATGGACATCGACAGTGTGGGCGGCAAGCTCATTGAACAGCTGGTGGATCGCGAATTGATTCATACCCCGGCAGATTTGTTCAAGTTGGATTTAACCACCCTCACCCGCCTTGAACGAATGGGACCGAAATCCGCCGAAAATGCCTTAGCCAGCTTAGAAAAAGCGAAAAATACCACCCTTGCCCGTTTCATTTTCGCCTTGGGCATTCGTGACGTGGGCGAAGCCACCGCGTTAAATCTGGCAAATCATTTCAAGACCTTGGAAGCGTTGCAAAATGCCGATTTGGAACAGTTACAACAGGTGCCCGACGTAGGCGAAGTGGTAGCAAATCGGATTTTTGTGTTCTGGCGTGAAGCGCATAATGTCGCCGTGGTGGAAGATCTCATCGCCCAAGGCGTGCATTGGGAAACCGTTGACGTGCAGGAAGTGAAGGAAAATCCGTTCAAAGGCAAAACTGTGGTGCTCACCGGCACCCTCTCGCAAATGGGACGCAACGACGCCAAAGCCTTGTTACAACAACTCGGCGCCAAAGTCAGCGGCAGTGTTTCCGCCAAAACCGACTATGTTATCGCCGGTGAAGCCGCCGGCTCAAAACTAAGCAAAGCGGCGGAGTTAGGGGTGCAGGTGTTGAGTGAGGAAGAATTTTTGGGCTGGATCAACGGATAATAACAGGACAGACTTGATGTCTGTCCTTATAAAAAACATTTGAAAAAACGACCGCACTTTTCCGCCGCTACTCCGCCATTCTCTCCTTATAATGCAAACGGCATACAGAGAGATAGCTGTCGTTGCCGCCGATTTGGATTTGATCGCCTTGTTTAACCACTTCGCCCTGTTCGTTAAGACGTAACACAAAATTGGCTTTGCGACCGCAGTAACAAATGGTTTTGAGTTCTTCCAGCTGATCCGCCCACGCCAGTAAATAGCGACTGCCTTCAAATAATTCCGCTTGGAAATCGGTGCGCAAACCGTAGCACAACACGGGAATATGTAGTTTATCCACCACATCGCTCAGTTGATAAACCTGTTCTTTGGTTAAAAACTGTGCCTCATCCACCAAAATACAATGAAGCGGCTCCTGCGCCAGATGTTGTTCAATTTCAGCGAACAAATTCGTATTGCGGGTAAAGGTATTCGCCCGTTCGCTAATCCCGATGCGGGAAGTCACCTGCCCTACGCCGAAACGATCGTCTATCGCCGCTGTATAAACCAGCGTGTTCATGTTACGTTCGCGGTAATTATAGGAAGATTGCAACAAGGTGGTGGATTTTCCTGCATTCATGGTGGAATAGTAAAAATACAATTTAGCCATGTTTATTTAAGCACCCAGCGCCAGAAATGGTAGCAAATGAAGCCGGTCACCGGTGGCAGCGCGGCTAAAATAAGCACGCCGATGGTGGTGCGCCCGCCTGCCATTTTGCCGACTTCCGTTAAGAAATCGATCAGCACGTCCGTGGGCGTGGTAAACACGAAAAAGGCGATAATCGCTAACATAACGAAACAGCCGATGCCGGCGGCACGCATTGCTCTGAATTTGATTTTGTCCATGTGTTTTCCTTTTTATTGAAAGTGCGGTGAAAAATTTATGTGTTTTTTCCACCGCACTTTTGGGTTAAATCGTGGTTAATTCGGTCATCGCCCAACGCGGACGGACTTCAATTGCCAACCCCTGTTGTTGCCCCTGTTTTAAACGTAAGAAACCGGTATAGGCGATCATGGCGCCGTTGTCCGTGCAAAATTGCGGCTGCGGGTAAAATACCTCGCCGCCCAGTTGTTGCATAAGCTCCGCCAAGGTTTGGCGCAACTGTGTGTTGGCGCTCACGCCGCCCGCAATCACCAAGCGTTTCAAACCGGTTTGTTTTAACGCACGCTTACATTTTATTGCCAGTGTGTCCACCACCGCTTCCTGGAAAGCATGGGCAATATCCGCCTTGCTTTGTTCGCTCAGATTGCCCTCTTCTTGTAATACCTGATGAAGGGTGTTGGCGGCGAAAGTTTTTAAACCGGAAAAACTGAAATCCAAACCGGGACGATCGGTCATCGGGCGCGGAAAAGCAAAAAGATTCGGCGTGCCGTTAAGCGCTAAACGCGCTAGTGCCGCACCGCCCGGGTAATCCAAACCGAGCAATTTGGCGGTTTTATCAAAAGCTTCACCCGCCGCGTCATCAATGGATTCACCCAGCAATTCATAACGCCCTACGCCGTCCACCCGCACCAATTGGGTATGCCCGCCGGATACCAGCAAAGCCATGAAAGGAAAGTGCGGTGGATTTTCCTCAAGCATGGGCGCCAACAAATGCCCTTCCATATGATGTATGCCGATTGCCGGTACATTCCACGCATAAGCCAAGGCGCGCGCAACGGTGGCGCCCACCAACAACGCGCCGACCAAGCCCGGACCGCTGGTATAAGCCACGCCGTTGATGTCTTCGGGAGTTAAATTCGCTTCTTTTAATGCGGCTTGTAATAGTGGCGCCAGTTTGCGGATATGATCGCGCGACGCCAGTTCCGGCACTACACCGCCGTAATCTGCGTGCAGCGCAATTTGGGTGTGGAGTTGATTGGCGACTAAGCCTTTTTCTTCGTCATAAATGGCAACGCCCGTTTCATCGCAGGACGTTTCAATGCCTAAAATTCGCATTTGAGTTCTCTTTTTATGGGTTTTATTGGCGCTGAATTTTACCCGCTTTACACGATTTTAACCAGTTTTCCGATGCGGATTTCAGGAAAAGGTCAATCTGCCCTTTACTTTCATGCGTGATTTGGATTAAAATTGCGTCCTTTATTGAATCTGCCGCAGGCGCGGCAACAAATAAAAATTTAAATTGCAATTAAATTAATTAAACTCATTGAGGTGATTGGCTTATGCCTGTAATTAAAGTTCGTGAAAATGAATCCTTTGACGTAGCATTACGTCGTTTCAAACGCTCTTGCGAAAAAGCTGGTATTTTAGCAGAAGTTCGTGCGCGTGAATTCTACGAAAAACCAACAACTATTCGTAAACGTGAAAATGCAACTCGTGCAAAACGTCACGCAAAACGCTTAGCTCGTGAAAACGCACGCAACACACGTTTATACTAATTAACAGCATTTTTAACTCGAGTTATAAAAACCGTGAATCTTCCCAGGCTCACGGTTTTATTTTCTCTCAATCTTATCAGTTAGACTCATATTTCGTTCACAATAAGAGGCAGAATACTCGATGAAAGGCTCCATTCCACGCACCTTCATAGACGATATTTTAACCAAAATTAACATCGTCGATTTAATCAATTCCCGCGTAAAACTGAAAAAAGCCGGTCGCGATTATCAAGCCTGTTGCCCGTTTCATCACGAGAAAACACCGTCTTTTACGGTGAGCGACAAAAAGCAGTTTTATCATTGTTTCGGTTGCGGCGCGCACGGTAACGCCATTTCCTTTTTGATGGAATATGACAAGCTGGAATTTGTGGAAGCGGTGGAGGAACTGGCGGGCTTTCTCGGTTTGGAAATTCCCTACGAGAAACGACCGCACTTTAATGATGGCGGCAAGCAGGTTAATTTCCAAACCAAGCGAAATCTGTATGAATTAATGCAGGAAATCGCCAAATTCTACCAACAGCAGCTGCCGTTAAATATTCCCGCGCAAAGTTATCTGCAACAACGCGGACTGTCGGCGGAGGTGATTGAACGCTTTCAAATCGGCTATGTGCCGAACGCCATGGATTCCGTTTATCGCCAATTCGGTAAAAACCGCGAGGAGCAACAAAAACTGTTCGATTTGGGGATGCTGTCGCGTAACGATCGCGGCAATGTGTACGATAAATTCCGCAATCGAATTATGTTTCCCATTCGCGATCGGCGCGGTCGCACCGTTGCTTTTGGCGGACGGGTTTTAACCGATGAAAAACCAAAATACCTGAACTCGCCGGAAACCGTGACCTATCACAAAGGGAGCGAACTTTACGGTTTATATGAAGCGCTTCAAGCGGACGATTCACCGCAAAAATTGCTGGTCGTCGAAGGCTATATGGATGTGGTGGCGTTGGCGCAGTTCGGCGTAAATTATGCGGTGGCGTCTCTCGGCACGTCCACAACTTCGGAGCAAATTCAGCTGCTTTTCCGTTCCACAGAACAGGTGGTGTGCTGTTATGACGGCGACCGAGCAGGACGCGATGCGGCTTGGCGTGCCTTAGAAAATGCGCTGCCGTATTTGGAAGACGGTCGTCAGCTGAAATTTATCTTTTTACCCGACGGCGAAGATCCTGATACGTTTATTCGCCAATATGGCAAACAAGGGTTTGAGGAATATCTCGACAACGCGCAGTCTTTAAGCGAATTTTTATTTGCCCATTTAACGCCGCAAGTGGATTTTTCCTCAAAAGAAGGCAAAGCCAAACTCGCTGCGTTAGCAATTCCGTTAATTAAACAAATTCCCGGCGATGTGTTGCGTTTGGATTTACGCAATACGCTCGCTAAAAAATTGGGGATTTTGGATCCCGCGCAATTGGAAAGCATGCTCCCGAATCAGGTAAAAGCGGAAGGGCCCGTCGCGCCAACCACGCAATTCAAACGCACTCCAATGCGTATTCTGATTGCATTATTGTTACAAAATCCGGAATTGGTGAAGTTTGTGCCGGATTTGGAACCTTTAAGAAATCTTAATGAACCGGGTTACGATTTGCTCGCGGAATTGACCGCACTTTGTCGTGAAAAAGTGGGGATTAGCTCGGGGCAATTATTGGAATATTGGCGCGATACAACACAGCAAAGTACGCTTGAAAAATTGCTCGCGTGGAACCATTTGATTGAAGACGATAAGATTGAAGACACGTTCCGCGAAACATTACGTTATTTCTACCTGCAACTCGTTGATAAACGAATAAACTGGCTCATCGCTAAAGATCGCGCGGAAGGCTTGGATCTGAACGAGAAAAAAGAACTTTCACATTTGTTAGTAAAAAAACAAGAAAAGAGATAGTTAAACCATGTTAACGATGATAAAATCCCCAGCATTTTATCTTTTCCAAATAAGCAAGCAAGGCGGATATTAAATATGGATCAAAATCCACAGTCTCAATTGAAACTACTCATCGTACAAGGGAAAGAGCAAGGTTATTTAACCTACGCCGAGGTCAATGACAGCCTCCCCGAAGAATTAGTCGATGCAGATCAAATTGAAGATATTATTCAGATGATTAATGATATGGGGATTCAGGTGTTGGAGACCGCACCGGATGCCGATGATCTGATGCTCAATGAAAATATCACCGATGAAGATGTCGTTGAAGAAGCAACCCAAGTATTATCCAGCGTGGAAGCAGAATTAGGGCGGACTACCGACCCTGTACGTATGTATATGCGTGAAATGGGTAGCGTAGAATTGCTTACCCGTGAAGGCGAAATTGATATTGCCAAACGCATTGAAGAAGGTATTAACGAAGTACAAAGCGCCATTGCCGCTTACCCTGAAGCCATCACTTACTTAATTGAGCAATATGATTTGGTAGAAAATGGCGGTGTACGCTTAGCCGACTTAATTACCGGTTTCGTTGATCCTAATGTGCTAACCGAATCCGAGACTGAAGGATTGGCAGAAGATTTTAATTCCGAAGAAGGTGGCGATATTGATAGTGAAAGCGAGGAGGAAGAAGATAACGAAGGGGGAAGTAGCGATGACAGTGATAGTGATAACAGTGTTGATCCTGAAATTGCACGGGAAAAATTTACCGCACTTAAGCAGCAACATCAAAAGACCTTAGAGAGCATTGCCAAACATGGTCGTACGGCGAAAAAAGCAAAAGATGAAATTCAAGTGTTATCAGACATCTTCACTCAATTCCGCTTAGTACCAAAACAATTCGATATGCTAGTGCTATCTATACGTGGTATTATGAAACGTGTTCGCGGTCAGGAACGTTTCATTCAGCGGATTGTGGTGGACAATGCCAAAATGCCAAAATCCGGTTTCCAAAAAAGCTTTATAGGACATGAAACAACTGATACGTGGTTAGTGAAAGCCTTGTCTGCCGGTAAATCCTGGTCGGAAAAATTGGTACAATATGAAAACCAATTACGCCAAGCCATCACCAATTTGGTGCAAATCGAACAAGATACCCATCTGACGATTCCACAAATCCGAGAAATCGGTGAGCGCATCACACAAGGTGAATTAAAAGCCCGTCGTGCAAAAAAAGAAATGGTAGAAGCAAATCTGCGCTTAGTAATTTCTATTGCTAAAAAATACACCAATCGCGGATTACAATTTCTTGATCTTATTCAAGAGGGTAATATCGGCTTAATGAAAGCAGTGGATAAATTTGAATACCGGCGCGGCTATAAATTCTCTACTTATGCCACTTGGTGGATTCGTCAGGCAATTACCCGTTCTATTGCCGATCAAGCCCGCACCATTCGTATTCCGGTACATATGATTGAAACTATTAATAAACTCAATCGTATTTCCCGTCAAATGCTGCAGGAAATGGGACGCGAAGCCTCGCCGGAAGAACTGGCAGAACGCATGGGCATGCCGGAAGATAAAATCCGTAAAGTGCTGAAGATTGCGAAAGAGCCGATTTCGATGGAAACCCCAATTGGCGATGACGATGATTCCCATTTAGGCGATTTTATCGAGGATTCCACTTTAGAGCTTCCGTTAGATTCCGCGACCGTACAAAGCCTGAAAGCAGCAACGCATGAAGTACTGGAAGGTTTAACCCCACGGGAGGCTAAAGTCTTGCGTATGCGCTTTGGTATCGACATGAATACCGATCATACTTTAGAAGAGGTGGGTAAACAATTTGACGTAACCCGTGAACGTATTCGCCAAATCGAAGCCAAAGCGTTACGTAAACTGCGCCATCCAAGCCGTTCCGAAACTTTACGCAGCTTTCTGGATGAGTAATTCATAATACAATAAAAAAGCCAAATTATTCGATGATAATTGGCTTTTGAAAAACACTGAATTAATTGACCGCACTTCTGGAAACGGTTTTCTTACGACGACCGCTTTTCACTGCCGAAATTGGATCCAGCTTGACAAACTCAACGCCTAACGGCGGATTTTCCAGTGCAAGGCCTAGCACTTCGTCGATGGTCTCCACCGCATGAATCTTCAGATCACGTTTTGCATTTTCCGGAATATCTTCCAAATCCTTCACGTTATCTTTCGGAATAATCACGGTTTTAATTCCGCCACGGTGTGCCGCCAGCAACTTCTCTTTTAAACCGCCAATCGGCAACACTTTGCCGCGCAGACTGATTTCACCGGTCATCGCCACCTCTGATTTCACCGGATTGCCGGTTAAACAGGAAACCAATGCGGTGCACATTGCAATCCCTGCGCTCGGGCCATCTTTCGGTGTGGCGCCGTCCGGCACATGGATGTGAATATCACGTTTTTCGTGGAATTCAGGGTTAATGCCCAGTTTATCCGCACGGGAGCGCACTACGGTCATCGCCGCTTGAATGGATTCTTTCATCACATCACCAAGAGAACCGGTATAGCTGAGTTTGCCTTTGCCCGGCACCGACGCGGTTTCAATGGTGAGTAAATCACCACCTACTTCCGTCCATGCCAAGCCGGTGACTTCACCGACGCGATTTTGCGTATCGGCACGACCGAATTCAAAGCGTTTTACCCCAAGGTAATCATGCAGGTTCTTCGCATTCACTTTGATGGATTTTAATTTCTTATCTAACAGTAAGGTTTTTACTGCCTTACGACAGATTTTCGAAATCTCACGTTCCAGATTACGCACTCCGGCTTCACGGGTATAGTAGCGGATAATATCCACAATCGCACTTTCATCAATGGTTAATTCACCCGTTTTTAAGCCATTACGCTCCATTTGTTTGGCGATTAAATGACGGGTGGCGATATTTAATTTTTCATCTTCCGTATAACCGGATAAACGAATCACTTCCATACGATCCAACAATGGGGTCGGAATATGCATGGAGTTGGACGTCGCCACAAACATTACGTCGGATAAATCATAATCCACTTCCAGATAATGATCGTTAAAGTGGGCATTTTGTTCCGGATCCAATACTTCCAACAAAGCAGACGCCGGATCACCGCGCATATCGGAAGACATTTTATCAATTTCATCTAACAGGAAGAGCGGGTTTTTCACACCGACTTTCGCCATTTTCTGAATAAGTTTGCCCGGCAGTGATCCAATGTAAGTTTTACGGTGACCGCGAATTTCCGCTTCGTCACGCACGCCCCCCAGCGCCATACGCACATATTTACGCCCTGTTGCATTGGCGATAGACTGTCCTAAAGAAGTTTTACCTACCCCCGGTGGTCCCACCAAACAAAGAATCGGGCCTTTCAACTGATTTAAACGGGTTTGCACCGCAAGGTACTCCAGAATACGTTCTTTCACCCGCTCCAAACCGTAATGATCGGCATCTAAAATTTCCTGCGCTTTGGCAAGATCTTTTTTCACTTTACTACGTTTGTGCCAAGGCACTTGTAACATCCAATCAATATAACTGCGCACCACCGTTGCTTCCGCCGACATCGGCGACATCATTTTTAATTTTTGTAATTCGGCTTCGGTTTTCTCGTGCGCTTCCAACGGCATTTTCGCCTGTTCAATTTTTTGGCGCAGGTGCTCAATTTCACTCACGGTATTTTCTACTTCACCGAGCTCTTTTTGAATTGCTTTAATTTGCTCATTCAAATAATAATCGCGCTGGCTTTTTTCCATTTGTTTCTTAACGCGACCGCGAATGCGTTTTTCGACCTGCAATAAATCCGCTTCCGATTGCATCAAACCAAGCAAATATTCAAAACGTTCCACTACGTTGTTCATTTCCAGCACGGTCTGTTTTTGTGCGACGGAAACCGGCAAATGAGACGCCAAGGTATCACTTAATTGTTCAAGATTTTCAATTTGCTGTAATGCGGAAAGAATATCAGGCTGAACTTTTTTGTTTAAATTCAAATAGTTTTGAAATTCATCCAACGCTGCTTTGTGGACGACCTGCAATTCTTTCTTATTGCCAAGCGTACTGTTCAACGGCTCAATCTGTGCCTGAAAATGCACTCCGGAATCTTCAATATGATGAATTTTGGCGCGTTGTTGCCCTTCTACCAACACTTTTACTGTGCCGTCCGGCAACTTTAGCAGCTGAATAATGTTGGCAATAGTGCCCACATCATATAAATCTTCAATGCCCGGCTCTTCCAATTCCGCCTGTTTTTGCGAAACCAACAACAGCTGTTTTTCATTATTCATGGCTTCGTCAAGACTGCTAATGGATCGCGGTCTGCCGACAAATAACGGCATCACCATGTAAGGAAACACGACAACATCGCGCAATGGCAATACCGGTATGGTTTGTAATTCTGATTTTTTTGCTCTCATCATGTACTCTCTTATCTAAATTCCGCTGGCTTGGTTCTATATTGGGATGGATTATGTTAATTCAAGACCTAAAACAGATATGCCGGCACAGAAAAGTGCGGTCGTTTTTTTCAGTGTTTTTTATTATTGAAACGGCTGTCAGTATAACTGAAATTGATTGGTGTAAGGCAAAATAAAATTCATTAAGAATGGCGGTGAGAGGGGGATTCGAACCCCCGATGCAGTTTCCCGCATACACGCTTTCCAGGCGTGCTCCTTCAACCACTCGGACATCTCACCGTGATTAGGACTTGCGCACTATAAGGATTTCATTGAGCCTCGTCAAGTATTTTTGTAATTTGTATGATTAGAAGATAAAAATTTCACCAACAATCGGGTAAAATAAGCGCGATTTAAAGGGCTATTCCATTCACTCTCACATCTGATTTTCATTATGTTAAAAAAATGGTTTCTTTCTAAAAATGTGTTCTTGGCGGTTAAACCTTTCAGCGCGCTAAAAGACAGTTTTCGTGCGGGCTACAGCTCCCGTCATTTGGTCAAAGACATTATCGCCGGTCTCACCGTCGGGATTATCGCCATTCCGCTTTCCATGGCATTGGCAATCGCCAGCGGTGTGCCGCCACAGCATGGGTTATATACGGCCATTGTGGCGGGGATTATTATCGCCCTCGCCGGCGGTTCCCGCTTTAATATTTCCGGACCGACCGCCGCCTTTGTGGTGATTTTATATCCCGTCACCCAACAATTCGGGCTAAGCGGCTTATTGATGGCAACCCTGCTGTCGGGCATTATTCTGGTACTCATGGCGCTGTTCCGTTTAGGGCGATTAATCGAATATATTCCGTTGCCGGTCACGCTCGGCTTCACATCGGGTATCGGCATTGTTATCGCCACCTTGCAAATCAAGGATTTTCTCGGTTTAGACATTGTCCAAATGCCCTCTCATTACCTTGAAAAAATACAAGTAATTTTGACCGCACTTCCAAGCATCAACTGGGCGGATACCGCCGTCGGCGTCGTCACGCTGTTTGTCTTAACCCAATGGCACAAACTACGCCTGCCGATTCCGGGGCATTTGCCTGCGGTCATTATCGCCACCTTGTTATCGCTAGGGCTAACCCATTTCGGCTTTTCCGTCGTAACCATCGGATCTCAATTTCAATACACCCTATCCGATGGTAGCACCGGTTTTGGCATTCCAAGCGTTCTGCCGGAATTTGTCTTGCCGTGGAACATTCCCGATGCACAAGGTAATCTGATTAACTGGAACTTCGACACCATTCAAAGTTTGCTTCCTGCCGCATTTTCCATGGCGGTATTGGGTGCTATCGAATCCTTATTATGTGCGGTCGTATTAGACAATATGACCGACACCAAACACCATTCCAATAACGAACTGTTGGCGCAAGGTTTGGGCAATATCGCCTCCCCGTTCTTCGGCGGGATCACCGCCACTGCCGCCATCGCCCGTTCGGTGGTGAACGTCAAATCCGGTGCGGTCTCGCCGCTTTCCGGTGTAGTGCATGCGTTATTGGTGCTTTTCGCCCTGTTATTCTTCGCACCGGCACTTTCCTATTTACCGTTATCCTCCATGGCGGCGTTATTATTAGTCGTCGCCTGGCACATGGCGGATTTACCGCAAATCATTCAGCTCATCCGCCGCTCCGGACGCAATGAAATCACCGTGTTATTGGTTTGCTTGGTGCTCACGGTGCTTTTCGACATGGTTATCGCCATCTCGGTAGGCGTCTTACTGGCGAGTTTATTATTTATCCGCACCATTGCCGAAATGACCAAATCCATCAGCATTGCCGTGCCAGAGGATTTAGACGACGTGTTAATTTATCGTATCAGCGGACCGCTCTTTTTCGCGGCGGCAGATAATCTCTTCGCCGATTTGCACGATAAAACCGTGCACACGGATCACGAAATCAAACATATCGTTTTACAATGCGATGCCGTGACCGTGTTAGATACCGGGGGCATCCATGCCCTCACCCGCTTTGTGCAGCATATGCTTCCGCATCAACAACTTTATATGTGCAATATGCAATTCCAACCGCTGCGGACGATTGTCAAATCCGGTAGCCTGCCGGAAATCAAAAAAATCAACTTCGCCACCGATTTGCCGGAAGCATTGAATAAGATTCGGGAGTTTGAGGGAATCGAGGTGAAGAGTGAGAGTTAAATGATTGGTTAAAACGAGAGTGCTTTTAATAAAACATACCTTTATTTGTTCTTCGTTTTAACATCCCAGGAAAACAATAAACAATAAGTGCACTTAAAATCAGAATACAACCTAACATTTTTTGCCTGCTCATAGACTCATTCAATATAATCGTACTAAAAACCATTGTCCAAATAAGTTCTAATAACATGATAATAGCTGCATTATTAATATCACAATGCTTTTGCGCGACTGTTTGTAAAAACACTCGCAGATTGGTAGCTATAAGAGTACTGCCAACAAACCAAAACCAAGTATTTTCAGGAATAGGAAAATACCATTTTTCAAAAATTAACGAGTAACTTCCAGCTAAGAAACTAATAACACCTAATTGAATCGTAGTTAAAGATAAGGTTGGGATATTTTTAGAAAATTGATTATTTAAAACAAAATATAAGGCTGCAGAACATGAAGCTAGTAAAAAGAGTATATTACCATACGAGAGATGTAGTCCCTTTCCGTCTTCATTTGAAAGCAAATATAAACCAGAAATTGCAAGTGGTAAACAAAACCAAAAAACATATTTAGGCTGATATTGAAACAATATCCAAGATATCACTGGCGCAATCAGCATTGCCAAACTATATAAAAAAGCACCTTCTCCCAAATCTTCACTATAAATTAATCCGGTAATCCATAGAACCATATTGACAATATAAGCCAAACCTACAGATGCCGCTTTTAATTTTTGAGAAGTAGTGAGTTTAATTATTGCTTTAAAAGATAATGGCAGAAAAATTAGACATGCCAACGTGAAACGCAGGCCAATAAATCCCATTGTAGGCATGCCTTCTAAAGAATATTTAGAAAAGAACCAGCCTGATGCAGCAATGAATGTGACGATAAAAAGGAGAAGCTCGCCGGTGTATTTTTTCATTGTGTCCACCAAATAAAATCAGCACTCCTCAAAGTGCTGATTTCCTCTCCATCTTATTATTTTGATCTATAAATTAAAATTGCACGATCATCAAAGGTGTAGTTCCCTTTCATAACACCTTTCGTCGATGGGTTTTCAATACGCAATGGATCTGACTGTAATTCAGATTTTAGTTGATTTTCATAGCTTTCAATCGTTGCTTCTTTAGCATAGGTTTCATATCCATCTGAAGATAATTCAATTACTTTTGGTTTTTTATCAAACTTCCAAGTTTTTAGTTCATTTTCAGAGATGTTAAAACCATCGATAGCCCAATATTGAAATGCTTTTGGCGCATTTGGGTTGTTTTGAAATTCTGATTGTCTTTGTAATAATGGCATAATATAGAAACGACCGAGGTCATTTTCTTCTATTTGTTCAGGTGTAAATTTAAGATCTTTCAGATTTCAGAATTTTTACTCTTAATGCACTATTTAAAACATCTACATATTTAGCCTCATCATTGTAATTCACGCCATCAATTCTGGCTTTTGAATCACCAATTGCAACCAATTCATTTGAATCTAGGTTGTACCAAATTAATGTTGCCGTTGGTCTAAATAAAGGATTTTTCTCAAAATCCATATCGGAGTTTTTGTTATAAAACTCTCTGAATTTCTCATTGATTTTTTGCAATACTACTTTTTTATCAGTATTAGGAGGTAACGATTGAAAAACATCTTGAATAATATCACGACTAACGCGTCCACTTTTTTTACTATCATATTTTTTGCCTGATTTATCAGTAGCACCATCAAAAACGGCAAGATAATGATCGTTAAAAAACAACCCATCTTCACAAATTTGATTATTTTTCTCTCCAGGACCACCTTTCCCTTGGATAAAATAATCAATAGAGCCACTTTTAATTATGCTTTGGACAGGTTTATCATAAGTCAGATTATCCTGTGCTAAAGCGGCTAACGGCAGAAGTGGGAGAATAAACAACGCTTTTTTTATAGTTTCCTCCTTGATAGAAACAATGTTATTTATTGAAATACATTTTTTTTAATGCCATTTCTAAACCACGAAATTCAGCTAAACCTTTTAATCGACCGATAGCAGAATAGCCAGGATTGTTTTTTTTATGTAAATCATCCAACATTTGATGACCATGGTCAGGACGCATTGGGATTAAACGAGTTTCGCCGTTATCTAATCGGCGATATTCTTCAGTTAATAAGGCTTTTACCACGTTGAACATATCCACATCACCTTCTAAATGGGCGGCTTCATGGAAACTTAATGGGTTATCTTCACGTTGAGTCGAACGTAAGTGTGCGAAATAAATTCGGTCGGAAAATTGTTCCGTCATTTTCACTAAATCATTATCAGAACGCACCCCATAAGAACCGGTACACATTGTAAAGCCATTAGCCGGTAATGGTTGAGTTTCGACAAACCATTGCATATCTTCAATGGTGGATACAATACGTGGTAAACCTAAAATTGGACGTGGTGGATCATCAGGGTGAATCGCCATTTTAATACCGACTTCTTGAGCGACCGGTACAATTTCATTTAAAAAATAAGCTAAGTGAGTGCGGAACACTTCAGGTGAAATATCTTTATAGCGATCTAACTGACCTTGAAATTCATCTAAGGTATAGCCTTCTTCTGCCCCCGGTAAGCCTGCAATAATATTACGAGTAAACTGTTGAATATCTTGATCACTCATTTTTTCGTAATAGGCTTTTGCTGCGGCTATTTCGTCTTTGTTATAGGTTTGTTCTGCACCTGGGCGTTTTAAAATATGAAGCTCAAAGGCTGCAAAGGCGATTTGATCAAAACGTAACGCTTTTGAGCCGTCAGGGAGCTCATAAGCTAAGTCGGTTCTTGTCCAGTCCAAAACCGGCATAAAGTTATAACAAACTGTATCAATGCCGCATTTTGCTAAATTGCGTAAGGTTTGTTTGTAGTTATCAATCCATTTTTGATAATTGCCGGTTTGGGTTTTGATTTCTTCGTGAACTGGCACGCTTTCGACCACCGACCATGTTAAGCCGGCATTTTCAACCTCTTTTTTACGTTTTTCGATTTCTTCAATGCTCCAAATTTCACCGTTAGGGATATGATGAAGTGCGGTGACAATACCGGTTGCTCCGGCTTGTCGAATATCTGATAAAGAAACGGGATCTTTAGGGCCATACCAACGCCATGCTTGTTCCATATTTAACTCCTATTTATTTCTAACGTTCAACAACAATTGGACTCATGTTAAACAAATAGCCATCAAAATTAGGATCATCTACATCTGATAATTCAAAGAGCTTTTGTTTAACATTTTCTAAATGTTGCCACATTGCTTTTTTAGCCATTGCAGGATCTTTTCTTTGCAATGCTGTAATAATATTCTCATGATCTTGCAACCAGAGATGTCGATAACTTTGATTTGGAATATGGAGATGAAGCCCTTTCCACATTTGGCTATTAACACGGAGATCCCAGAGCGCTTTTTGCATTTGTACAATCACTTCATTTTGAGTAATTTCAGCAATGGTGCGATGAAAATCTTCATCGGCAACATAGTCTTCATTACCCTGCTCAAGTGTTGCTCGTTCTGTTGCTAGAATATCTTTCAATTTTGTAATATCTGCTCTTGTTGCTTGTAATGCAGCAAATTCAGCCATACTGCTTTCTAATAACTGACGGGCTTGTAATAATTCAAAAGGGCCTACATCCACTTTATCCAAAAAATCATCATTGCTTGCAGCACGCTGAAGTAAGGCGATGACATATACACCAGAACCTTTTCGTACTTCGATAAGATTTTCAATTTCAAGCATGATGAGTGCTTCTCTGATGACTGTACGACTAACATTAAAATATTCAGCTAGATCTCGCTCAGCAGGTAATTTACCACCTATTTGATATTGATGATTGGCAAGTTGTTCTTTTAATTCATTTCCTATTTTTTTATAGGATCGTAAGTCATCTAAATTCATAATTTTTCCTAAATTTAGTTTGATAAACTCAATTTATAGTTTTGATTAGCTAATTTACCATTAATGATTAATTTTCTTCTTTCATTTTCAGGAAGACGGAAATTAATTTCTGTGTATTTAGGTAAATAATCACCTGATTTTTCTAAATTGAGTTCTATTGTTTGGTTCGTGCATTTTAGATGAATGTGAAGCTCTAAATATTTACCTTTGAGATAATCAAAACTTTCGCCATCATCATCAAACACTGTGATATTTCTTTCTCCTTGATTAATAAAAGGCATAATTAATAATTCTCGATAATCATCAGATAATGTATTTTTATGACCTTTTCTCGCCATTGGAATGACACTTCCAGCTCTTAAAAATAAAGGGATCCTTTCTAATGGCGTATCTACCGTGATTTTTTCGCCGCCATTAAACCATTTATGAGAGTAAAAGTCATACCAGCCTGCAAAATTTTGTGGAAGATAAACATCCCGTACTCTTTGATTTGGTTCTACCACAGATGCGACTAATAAATCTTCACCAAGAAGATAATCATCATTTTCTGCAAATGTGTTTTTATCATGTTCATGATCAAGGAAAGTTGGACGCAATATAGGTTCGTTATCTTGATGTGCTTTCCAAAGTGTATTGTATAAATAAGGCATTAATACATAACGTAGTTCAATTGCATCACGAATAATATTTGTCACTTGTGGATACATCCAAGGTTCGTTGACGGTTTTGTCATCATTCCAAGAGTGAATGGTAAAACGTGGGTGCATCACGCCATTTTGAACCCAGCGGACAAATAACTCCGGATCTGGCTTCTCGCCTGAAAAACCACCAACATCATGACCGACGTTATAAAGGGCTGAGAGACTCATCCCTAATCCCATTTTGATGTTATAGCGTAATGTATTCCAGCTTGTACGGTTATCACCAGACCAAGTTTGAACATAGCGATTCATGCCTGGAGAACCTGAACGAGAAATTAAATATGGGCGTTTATTTGGTGCATACTCTAATTGCGCTTCATAAGATGATTTCATCATCAATAGTGGTTGTAATGGGCGTAATAAGTTAATTGGCATACCTTTTCCAAAATAATCGCATTTGGCTTGGTTATCCCACACTTCAAATTCATTATTGTCATTCCATGTAGAATCAATACCATAATCCAGTAATTGCTGTTTTACATTTGTTTTCCACCAATTGACAGTATCCATATTAGTAAAATCTAAATGTGAACCTTCATCATCCCAAAACATGGATCTTTCAGGGCTATCAGATTCAGAATCTTTAATAAATAGTCCTAATTTTTCCACTTCTTGATAGCGTGGATGGTCTTGTAATAAACAAGGTTTAATATTTGCAGCTAATTTCATTCCAGCATGGTGGAAATGTTTTGTCATTTCTTTTGGTTGTGGAACTTTGTCATAATTCCAGTTAAAGACATAACGTTTCCCATTAATAGATGTATAACCTGATGAGAGCTGGAATGAATCACAGGGAATGTTATGTTCATCGCATAAATCTACGAATTTTTTAAGTTGCTCTTGTGCATCAGGTGCATCGGTGTAATACATTGTAGAACCGCTATAACCCAAGCTCCATTTGGGGCCGAAGATAGTGCCACCGGTTAATTGGCAATATTTTTTCGTCACATCTAAAATTTTAGGACCTAAAATGACGTAGTAATCAAGATTTCCGTCTTCTGCTTTGTAAGTGCGGTAATAAGCGTGGTAGTTATCAATTTCACTACCTAAAATAAACCAACATGGCGCAAGATTATCGTAATATAGACCATAACTAACATCTTCTGTGTGAGTAATATAAAACGGAATATGTTTATAAAGTGGATCGGTATATTCTGCGTTATAGCCCATCGCATCAAGGTTACGCATTTCAAATCGACGACCGTGACGGTTGAGATTACCGGCTTTTTCGCCAAGACCATAATAGTGATCTTGGACACTTCTTTGTAAATAATGAGAGACTTCTGTACTTGAAATGCCCATTAAATAAGCACCGGTTTTTCTATCAGCAAAGAGTGTTTTCCACTCCCCATCTTGTTTATATTCCCATTCTAAATAGAGTGGTTGATGAATAGTTACCCTTAAAAGTGCGGTTGAAATTTCAAGTGTTTTTTCTGTTTGTTTGATTTCATAATCAGGACATGAGAAACCAACTAATGACCATTTATCACGACCTTGCCAATCAACATCGGTTTGATTTGGTGTAATTGCCCAAGTATGTGGCACTTTAAATTCATTATTTTTCGTGAAAGCAACTCGCAACATGTCATTTTCTAATACGAAAATATGAAGTGGGTAGCCATGATCACAAGAAATATAAATGCGATGATTATGATTTTCTACAAAAAGCCAATTTTTAATCGTTTTCATCTCTATTTTCCCCTGTCAATAAATTAATAACCTAATAACATTCGTGGTAATGCTAAACTTAATGATGGAACATAAGTCACCAGTAATAACGTCATAATGAGGGCAAAATAAAATGGTAACAATGGATTAATAACCTGATTAATTTTTATGCCGCCAACAGAACAACCGATGAATAATGCACTACCAACCGGTGGAGTACAGATACCGATAGAAAGGTTGAATGCCATTAATACACCAAAGTGAACCGGATCCATACCTAATTCAGTGACGATAGGTAAGAAAATTGGAGTGAAAATAAGTAATGCAGGTGTCATATCCATGAATACGCCGACAATTAATAGAATAATGTTGATGATTAATAGGATAACAATTGGATTGTCAGAAATGTTTAATAGTGCATCACTAATAGTGTAAGGAATATCCGCATTTGCCATTGCCCAAGACATACCCATTGATGTACCAATTAAGAGAAGTACAATGGCGGTTGTTACAACAGAATCTAAAATAATTTTTGGTAATTCTTTGATGGTTACTTCACGATAGAAAACAACGGCAAGAATTAAGGTATAAACAACAGCGAAAGCAGACGCTTCTGTTGCAGTGAAGATACCGCCGATGATTCCTCCCATGATAACAATGATCAACCCAAGACTTGGTAACGCATCCAGCGTTTTTTTCATCGCTTCAGAACGCGTTGGTTTTGGAGAAACCGGGTATTTTCTTTTTTTCGCAATAACAGCGACGATAACCATGATCGATAGTCCCATCAAAATACCTGGAATGTAACCAGCAAGGAATAATGCGCCGATAGATGTGCCACCTGAAATCAAGGAATACACAATGAAGGTATTACTTGGTGGAATTAATAATCCGGTTGGGCAAGACGCTATATTAACAGCTGCAGAAAAAGACGGGTCATAACCTTCTTTCTTTTGTAATGGGGACATAATCCCGCCCATCGCTGCACCTGATGCTACTGCGGAACCTGAAATTGAACCAAACATCATGTTAGCCAATACGTTTACGTGAGCAAGAGAACCAGGTAGGCGACCTCCGATAACTTTAGCAAATTCAATTAACCAAAGAGGTGGCGGAATGGATCAACACTTAATCATGAATTAATCAATAAACTCAACCGCACTTCAACATCAATGTTAAAGTGCGGTGGTTTTTCGTTGCGTTTTTATAACGCGCTATTATTTTGCTGCTTTATAAGGCTGGCGATAGAATTTCAAATAATAGTCGTTAACCATTTTATCTAAATCCACATCGCGAAAAAGCGCCGGGTAAAGTTCTTTGGCAAGCCATACTTCGCCCAACGCAATCGCTTCAGGCATCGGATAGCCCCAGGCTTTGGCATATTCGGGCATTAACAATACGCGATGATTTTTTACTGCCTCAATGGTCTCCCACACGTTGTCGTTTACAATGTCATCCACCACTTTCGGATAACGATCCTGCACCAAAATAACGGCAGGATTCCATTTTAAAACTTCTTCCATAGAAACCGTTTGAAAGCCTTTTACGCTTTCCGCCGCCACATTATATGCCCCCGCATGCTCCAGCATTAAACCGGTATATTTGCCTGAGCCGTAAGTCCCGAGATTCGGGTTGGCAATATAAGTGCGTACGCGTTTTTCCGCCGGAATATTGCCCAAGCGTGCCGCCAGCATTTCGCGATTGGCGAATGTGGCTTTAATCAATTCCTCACCTTGCGCTTTTTTATCAAAAACATCGGCAATAATTTCAATCCCGCGTTTTAACCCTTCGTTGTAGGCATTGTTTTCATCGGCAAGGGTCGGGTTGAGTTTGCTTTGTTCGGTTTTATCGCCGCTGCGTAACGAAATGGCAATCACCGGCACGTTCATTTGGCTGATTTTTTCAATCATTTCTTTCGGCGCGTAATTGGTCACGAAAACAACATCCGGTTTGATTTCCATTAGGCTTTCAATATTGACCGTATTCAAATCACCGGGCATCGGTAAATTTGCCAATTCCGGCGCAAGGCGCACGAAGTCTTTGCCCAGCTGTTTTTGCCAGTTGGAAAGCACGCCCGCAATTTGTTTGGTGGCATCCAGTTGCACCGCGAGATTTAAGGTCTGGTGCTGTAATATCACAGCGCGATGAATATGGTCGGGGATGGTCACTTGTCGATCAAGTTGATCGGTAATCACGCGATCAGCCCAAACGGAAGTGGAAAACACGCTCAATAAGAGCGCGCCAAGTAGCGTTTTAAACTTCATAGAATATCCTTTAATCGAAGTGAAAGAGACCTTTATTACCTAAAACAAAGGGAAAGTGCGGTGATAAAAAATCATGTTTTTTAAACGCCCTGAATTCTATCAAAGCGCTATATATTTTTGAATATAATTAGCAGGATTTCATAGGAGCAATCTTGTTATAGAATGGGTAACGCGATTGCCATCAGGACGTGATGTTGAGAAAGAAGAAATATTTTGCGAATCGAATATGTCGTTTTTGATTAGGCGCACTAAAAAAGTGCGGTGGAAAAACACAATGAATTTCCACCGCACTTTTTATCATGACTAATATTAAAACAACACCCGTGCACGAATGGTGCCGTCGATTTCGCGTAATTTCGCCAATAACGGTGCGGTATCTTCCGTTTCCACGTCAATGACGACGTAACCGATTTTCGGGTCGGTTTGTAAGTATTGTGCGGCGATATTCACGTTGGCTTCCACGAAAATCTGGTTGATGCGATTGAGCACGCCCGGACGGTTTTCGTGAATGTGCAACAAGCGTTTGGAGCCTGCGTGTTCCGGCAGGGAAACTTCCGGGAAGTTGACGGAGGACAGGGTTGAACCGTTGTCGGAATATTTCACGAATTTACCTGCCACTTCAAAACCGATATTTTCCTGCGCTTCGGCAGTTGAACCGCCGATATGCGGGGTTAATAGCACGTTGTCGAATTTGCGTAACGGCGAAACGAATTCTTCATTAATGGACGCCGGCTCTTTCGGGAACACGTCAATTGCCGCACCGCGCACTTTGCCTTCTTCCAAGGCGTTTGCTAATGCGTCAATATCCACCACTGTGCCGCGTGCCGCGTTAATTAAAATGGAATCCTGTTTTAACTGCGCAATGCGCTCCGCACTGATTAAATTACGGGTGGAAGGCAAATCCGGCACGTGTAGAGAAATCACATCACAGGATCCGAGCAATTCCTCCAGGCTACGCACTTGTTTGGCATTACCGAGCGGAAGTTTGTTTTCAATGTCGTAGAAATGCACATCCATGCCCAAGGATTCCGCAATGATGCTCAGCTGGGAACCGATATGACCATAACCCACAATGCCCAGTTTTTTGCCGCGCACTTCGTGTGACCCCACGGCGGATTTATTCCATAACCCACGATGCACTTCGGCATTGGCTTGCGGGATGTTGCGCATTAATAACAAAATTTCGCCCAGCACCAACTCCGCTACGGAACGGGTGTTGGAGAACGGTGCGTTAAACACCGGAATGCCGCGCGCTTTGGCGGCGTTTAAATCCACTTGGTTGGTACCGATACAGAAACAGCCCACCGCAATAAGTTTCGGCGCGGCGGCAATCATGTCGGCGGTAAGATTGGTGCGCGAACGCAAACCGATGAAATGTGCGTCTTTAATAGCCTCTTTCAACTCATCGCCGTCCAAGGCTTTTTTATGATAATCGATATTGGTGTAACCTGCGGCATGCAAGGTGTCCAAGGCTCTTTGGTGAACGCCTTCTAATAACACGAATTTGATTTTGGATTTATCCAATGAAACTTTGATTGTCATGTTTGCTCTCCGGTTATTTTTAAATTATTTTTGCGCCGCTCGGGGTGCCGACAATCACCGTGTCCGCCGAGCGTAACGCGAAGATGCCGTTGGTGACCACCCCCGCAATATCGTTTAATTCTTTTTCCATCGCCACCGGATTCATAATCTCAAAATTATGCACATCCAAAATAATGTTGCCGTTATCGGTCACCACACCTTCGCGATATTCCGGTGCACCGCCTAACGCCACTAATTTACGTGCCACCTGCGAACGTGCCATAGGAATCACTTCGATTGGCAACGGGAAAGTAGAGCCTAACACATCAACCTGCTTGCTACTATCCACAATGCAGATGAAATTTTTTGCTAGTGCAGCCACAATTTTTTCACGTGTCAACGCCGCGCCGCCGCCTTTAATCATCATTTTTTGCGGATTGATTTCATCGGCACCGTCCACATAAATATCCAAACCGGAAACATCATTGGTGCTGAACACCTCAATGCCTTGTTGGCGCAATAATTCTTCCGATTTTTTGGATGCTGCAACCGCGCCTTTAATTTGATTTTTTAACGCGCCCAAGGCTTCAATAAAACAATTGACGGTAGAACCGCTGCCTACGCCCACGATCATCTCCGGCTTCACAAATTGCAAAGCCGCTTGCGCGGCGATTTTTTTCATTTCAAGCTGATCCATTTTTGCTCCTTAATAACAAAATTACGCGAGGTTATCTCGCGTAAACGTTTGCATTTACTTTAATCAGTTTTCCGGGGATAAACAAGTGGCAGGCAAATTTATTCCGGCAAAAAGCGTTCCAACAGTTCATTTAAAAATAATTTACCGTGCTCGGTGATCTGCCAAGTGCGGTCGGTTTCCGTGATGAATTTTTGCTCCTGCGCCCACACGATGGCATTTTCTACCGCACTTAAAGGCAAGCCGGTAAGCTGCTCAAAGTCGCTTTTCGGGACGGGTTCCAACAAGCGGAAGCGATTCATAAAGAACTCGAACGGACGATCTTTCACACTCACTTGTTGCTCCTCATACAAATACTCTCCGCGCATATAGCCTTTTGGGTGCTTGGTTTTGCTGTAACGCAGAATATTGCCATTAGGAAAACTGAGCTTGCCGTGTGCGCCGCAACCGATGGCAAGATAATCACCGAATCGCCAATAATTTAAATTATGTTGGCACTGAAAGCCCGCTTTGGCGTAAGCGGAGGTTTCGTATTGTTGGTAACCGGCGGCAGTGAGTAATTGATGCCCTTGCTCAAAAATGTCCCACAGTTCGTCATCGTCGGGCAGCGTCGGTGGGCGATAGGCAAACATGGTATTCGGTTCGATGGTGAGCTGATACCAAGACAAATGCGGCGGCGCAAGCACAATGGCTTGGCGTAAATCATCCAGCGCCTCGTTTAAGGTTTGATTCGGCAAACCGTGCATTAAATCCAGATTGAAACTGCGTAGATGAGAAACGCCGGCAAAACCCACCGCACTTTTGGCTTCTTCGGCGTTATGAATGCGTCCCAGCTTTTGCAATTTTTCATCGGAAAAACTTTGAATGCCCATGGAAATTCGATTCACGCCCGCCTGCACGTAACCGCGAAAACGCGCCGCTTCCGCCGTGCCGGGGTTAGCTTCCAAGGTGATTTCGATATTCGGCGCAAAAGGAATGTGTTGTTCGATCTGCGCTAACAAATACGCGATGGTATCCGGGGAAAACAGGCTCGGCGTGCCGCCGCCGATGAAAATGGAATGAAGCGGACGTTGTTGCACGCTTTCCTGATAACGCGCCAAATCCGCCGTTAAATCCGCCAGCAAATGCTGCACATAATCCTGTTCGGGAATCACGCCTTTTTGCGCGTGCGAATTGAAATCGCAGTACGGGCATTTCTGCACGCACCACGGAATATGAACGTATAAACTCAGCGGAGGCAACACCAAGGGATTTAAAGTCATCGCCGACATTAACGCACAACCACGGCGGTGCCGCTTGCCACGATCATGAACATACTTTTGGAATCGGAGGTGATGGTGGTGTAATTCACTTCTACCCCCACAACCGCATTGGCGCCCAAGGCTTTGGCATTTTTCTCCATTTCATCCAAAGCGTCTTTGCGCGATTTGGTGATACGCGATTCATACATACCGGAACGTCCGCCGATAATGTCGGTGATGCCGGCAAAAAAATCACGGATAAAATTCGATCCGGCGACCACTTCGCCGAAAACCAGTTGTTTGTATTCCACGATTTGCTTGCCTTCAATGTGAGGTGTAGTGGTGATAATCATGTTGCTTCCTTAAATTCATTGCGAAAAACGACCGCACTTTATGCGCTCAACTTCGTTTTAAGCACCGCTAACGCGCGGGCGCGGTGGGAAATTTTCTTTTTCTCGACGGTATCCAGTTCGGCGAAGGTACAACCCTGCTGCGGGCTGAAAAATAATGCGTCGTAACCGAACCCGTTTTCGCCTTTTTCTTCAAAAGCAATGACGCCATGGCATTCGCCTTGCGCGATAATCGGTGACGGATCCGTTGGATGCTGCAACAACACGATGGTGCTGACGAATTTGGCTTTGCGCTGTTCAGCCGGCACATGGGCTAATTCCGCCAATAATTTGGCGCGATTTTTCGCGTCATTGCCCTCTTCGCCGGCATAGCGTGCGGAATATAACCCCGGCGCGCCGTTCAACGCGTCAACCACCAACCCGGAATCGTCGGCAATGGCAGGTAAACCGGATTTTTCGGCGGCATAACGCGCTTTTAAAATGGCATTTTCAACGAACGTCAGCCCCGTTTCTTCCGGGCTGTCGATACCCAAATCCGTCTGCGCAATCACGTCAAAACCGAAATCCGCCAACACATCCGCCATTTCTCTGACCTTGCCTTGGTTGGCGGTCGCCAATACAATTTTTTGCTTCATGTTTGTTCTCTCAAGTGCGGTTGAAAAATGCCCCGTATTATAACTGCGCCCAATAAAAAAGACGAGGAACATTGCCTCGTCTTGCATTAAAACAACAACTAAAGGGAAAAGATTATAAGGCGATACGGTCGCGATTTTTTTCTAAGGTCGCTTTGCCGATGCCCTGCACTTCCAGCAACTGCTCCACGGCGCTGAAATTACCGTGTTTTTCACGATACTGCACCACCGCTTCCGCTTTTTTCGCACCGATGCCTACAAGGGCTTTTTGAATTTCCGCAGCACTGGCGGTGTTAATATTCACTTTCTCACCGACCGCTGCCGTTGCCGCCGGCTGCTCCGTTTGTACCGCCGGTTCAGCCGCTTTTTCCGCCGCCACGGCAGAACCCGCAAACACCGAACCTAACACGAACAGCGAAGCCAAAAGATGTTTCATTGCTTTCATAGTGATTCCTTTTCTGACTAAAGTTAAAACAAACGTTGAATCAATCAACGGGCATACTTTGCCGAAAAGCGAAAAAACGCGCGAGAAAGTGACCGCACTTTTGGGATCTCGGTCGCAAAATCAAGAAAAGTGCGGTGGGAATTTGGGGGTGTTTTGAGGCATAAAGTGGGTTAATGCCTCGTACTATAAGGTCTTAACCCACTTTTTACCAATTAATTTTCTGGTATACCAAGTAATTTTGGCGGCAATAAAAAAGGCATCTGAAGATACCCTTTTCATGTTTAATCAATTATTTACTTGGTGATTGCATAAAACGGAAGAAGTCACTGTCCGGTTTTAAAATCAACAAATTGTCCGAGTTGGCGAAGCTGCTTTCATAGGCTTTCAGGCTACGAATGAAGCTGTAAAATTCAGGCTCTTTACCAAAGGCATCGGCAAAGATTTTGGCTGCGGTCGCGTCGCCGTCACCGCGTAATTCCTGTGCGGTTTTTTCCGCATTGGCGATAATTAAGGTGACTTTACGATCTACATCCGCCTGAATAAATGCCGCTTTTTCTTTACCTTGAGAGCGGTGTTCACGGGCTACCGCATCCCGTTCGGCGCGCATACGCTGGTAAATGGAGGAAGACACTTCATCCGGCAAGTTAATTTGTTTAATCCGTACGTCGAGCACTTCAATCCCCAGTTCGGCGGTGCTGTCTTGCCCACTGTTGAGCGCTTTTTTCGTGCCTACCATGAGTTCGCCTCGTGTACCGGAAACGATGTCTTTAATGGTGCGGGAACCGATTTCGGAACGCAAACGGTCATTGACTTTACGACGTAATAAGTTGGCTGCTTGTGCATAATCGCCACCACCGGTCGTGGTGAAGAAACGACCTAAATCATTGATACGCCATTTCACGTAGGAATCCACCAAGAGGTCTTTTTTCTCAACAGTAACGAAACGATCCGCTTGCCCGTCTAAGGTTTGAATACGTGCATCAAGCACTTTCAGGTTATCAATAAACGGGATTTTAAAATGCAGTCCCGGCGTGTAAATGGCAATTTTATTGTCGGCATCGCGTTGTACTTTGCCGAAACGCAACATAATACCGCGTGTGCCTTCGGTGACCACCACGATACTGGAGTAGATGATAGCGATGATAACTAAAATGACAGGTAATAACAGTTTACGCATTAGTTAAATCTCCCTTGACGACTACTTTCATTTCCGATTTCTGATGGACGGTTCGGGGTGTTTGCCCGATTTTCGCTGCGGGAAACAGGCGCAGAATTGACCACACTTTGTTGGATTTCTTCACCATTGGCGTTGGCGGAATAGGTTTTTTTGCCTTTGAGTAACTGTTCCAACGGTAGTACGGTGAGGTTATTGCCGTTAGCGGCATCCAGCATCACTTTCGGTGTATTCGCCATAACTTTTTCCATCGATTGAATATACAAACGCTCACGGAAAACATCCGGTGCGGCTTTAAATTCAGGTAACAGCGGTTGGAAACGTTCCACTTCCCCTTTGGCATCCAGCACGACACGATCTTTATAGGCCGTCGCTTCTTCCAAAATGCGTTGGGCGTTACCGCGTGCAATCGGTTCTTTCTCACGGGCATAGGCTTCCGCTTCACGAATATAACGTTGTTCGTCTTCCTGTGCTTTAATGGCGTCGTCGAAGGCGTCTTTTACTTCTTCCGGCGGACGGGCGGATTGGAAGTTCACATCAATCACTTCCAAGCCCATATCATACGGCTCGATAATTTGATTCAGTGCCTTCCAGGTATTTTCACGCACCACGGAACGACCGGTAGTCAAAATATCGTTCATAGTCATGTGACCAATAACATAACGCAATGCACTGTCGGTGGCTTGGTTTAAACTGTCGTTGGCATTTACGGCACTGAATAAATATTTTTCAGGGTTTTGCACGCGATATTGCACGGTCATTTCCACTTTCACCATGTTTTCATCTTGTGTCAGCATGGAGCCTTGAGTTTTTAATTCCTGTACGCGTTCCACATTGACCGGAATGACGCGATCAATGAAGGTCGGTTTCCAGTTTAAACCCGGTTGTTCGATGGAATGGAACTGCCCCAAACGCAACACCACGCCGCGCTCCGCTTCTTTGATGGTATAAAAACCGCTGGCGCCCCATAAAATCACGCCTGCCGCAATGGCAATCGGCAATAATTTACCTAAGCCGGAAGGCAAATTGGCATGATTGGAATTGTTATTTTTGGCGCCTTTCCCGCCCATTTTGTTCAATAAATTATTGAAAACTTCTTCTAAATCGGGCGGTGATTGCTCGTTCTTTTTTTGTGAATTGGAAGAACGATCCCAATTGGACTGACCTTCGTTTTTATCGGAAGAGGAGTTTCCTGACGATTGTCCGTTTTGCGTTGGTTTGCCCCAAGGATCTTGATCTGAACCGTTTAACGACATTGCTTTCTCCGTTTGTCAAAAAATTGTTACAAGTCTAAACAAAATCGAGTGTTAAGTCTAATCATTAATGGGGGTAATGCGCGGATTTTAAAGGGCTAAATGTTCACATCGTAATGAATTTTTTGCAAAAGCATTTGTGTTTCGAATTGTTTGCCATTCCAGAGAAAATAATGCAATGAATGCGGCCGATTTTGATTGACGAAAAACGCTAAATAAAAAGGCAATTCGTCACTAAAAATCAATTGCCCGCGCGGGCAGTAACGGGAATAAATCTCTTGTGTATCGGGCAAATGGGTCACTTCCGACAATTTGACAATGCCTGTGCCTTGGGATTTCAGCACCGCTTCACGCAAACACCAAATGCGATAAAATGCAGATTTTTCATCGGGTTGTTGTTGAAACCAGCGGATTTCTTCAGCCGACGCAAAATGAGCCAAAAGGGCTAAATACGGGCGTTCTTTACGCGGCGATTCAATGTCGATTCCGACCGCACTTTTTTTGCCGTTGTCGTTAATATGCAAAATCACCGCGACCCAATCGCCGGAATGGCTGATATTAAAATCAGTGCCGGGAACGGGAAAGTAGGGACGACCACTTGCCGTGCGGGCAATTTGTCCTAAAAGTGCGGTTGTTTTTCCCGACGTTTTTAATAACTGCCACAACAGAAAATGCGCCAGGCGACGGCATTGCCAACGTTGTTGCACACGCGGGTTCTCATTGTTTAAGGCGAATAAATTTGGCGGAACGAGCGTCGACGGTATATCTTGAAAAGGGAAGGACGTTTGAATATTTCCCCAAGCGATGAGGGTAGTCATAGGCAGTAAGAAAAGTGCGGTAAAAATCCGTGGCGTTTTTTCACCGCACTTTTTATCTTTATTTCAATAAATAAGCTCTTAACTGCGCAAAATCGTTTTCCATTTCATCGGATAACAACGGCAGTTTGTTATGTTTATCCAAGGCTTCCGGCAATGGCAGGGTTAAATCCAGAATGCGCTCAACGGATTCCTTGAATTTCGCCGGGTGGGCGGTGCAAAGGAATAAACCGGTTTCACCCGTTTGTAAATCCTGTTTAAGCACCTCATACGCCACCGCACCATGTGGCTCGCATAAATAGCCGAGTTTGTGCATTGCGCGTAATGTTTCTTCCGTTTGCCCATCGGAAATTGCCGCCGAATGTAATTCGGTTAACGCCCAGCCGTTACGTTTGAACAATTCTTCCACGCGCGGCCAGTTATTCGGGCGGGAAACGTCCATGGCGTTGGAAAGGGTGGCAACGGTGGCGTTCGGTGACCAATTGCCGCTGTGTAAATAGCGCGGCACGGTGTCGTTTGCGTTGGTGGCGGCGATAAAGCGTTTGATCGGCAAGCCAAGGGTTTTGGCGATTAAGCCGGCGGTGAGGTTGCCGAAGTTGCCGCTTGGCACGGAGACTACGAGATTTTCACGCTGTTTTTTCGGTAATTGCGCTGCCGCTTCAAAGTAATAGCACACTTGCGCCAATAAACGGCTGATATTGATGGAGTTGGCGGAGTTTAAACTGATGGCTTGGCGCAATTCGGCGTCATCAAAGGCTTGTTTCACTAACGCTTGGCAGGCGTCGAAATCGGCGTTGATAGCGACGGTGCGAATATTGCCGCCAAAGGTGCAGAAGAGTTTTTCCTGTAACGGGCTGATTTTGCCTTTCGGATATAAAATCACCACTTCAATATTGTCTAAACCGTAGAAGGCATGCGCTACCGCCGCGCCGGTGTCGCCGGAAGTGGCGGTTAAAATGGTGATTTTGCCATCACCGCGTACGGTGGCTAAAGCTTGCGCCATGAAGCGTCCGCCGAAATCTTTAAAGGCGAGTGTCGGTCCGTGGAATAATTCTAGCGCATAAATATTGTCTTCCACTTTCACCACCGGCGCGGGGAAGGTGAAGGCGTTGCGCACCACTTGTTCAAGCTGTGCCGGCGGGATTTCTTCACCGATTAACGCACCGAGAATTTTTTGGCTGCGTTCAATCAACGGCAATGCCAATAGTTCGTCGATATTCGTTAAGTGCGGTATGTTTTGCGGGAAAAATAAGCCTTGATCTTTGCCTAACCCTTGGCGCACTGCTTGAGCGAAATTGACTTGTTCTTCGGGGTGTTTGATGTTGTATAAATTCATGGTTAATTCCGTGCTATGAAAATGAACGGCAGCCTGTACTGCCGTTGCAGGAAAATTACTTAATTCGGTTATACGATGTGACTTGTGGCGGATTGGTCACTAATGCGACCATCACATAATCGGTTTTTTTATCTAAAGTTAACCCGCAGAAAGCGAACGCCATATTGTGAATGCAGCTGACATTTGTTCGGTTTAGTACTTGCGGATATTGCTCAAAGAAGCGTTCGATTTCCGCTTTGGAGGATGTCTCCAGTTTGCATTCGCCACTGACTTCGCACACAGGCGACCAGCTTTTGCCGGCATTTTGGGAACCATCTTCCAACCATTGTTTGCCTTTAAGTTTTAAACGAAATTGTATATCCGTATTGTTTTGATGCGGGTCCAAGAACACATAATCACCAGCTGCCTGTGGTGGTAAACCATCAGACAAGGCTTCAGCGTTTGTGAGAGGGGAAATGAGACAACTGCAAAAAAGTGCGGTAAGAATTTTTTTCATTTTTTTATCCTTGGTTATATTTGCCGGTTAGCCCAGTTCTCTGGTACCGGCATTATCGACTTTGCAGATATGTACAAAGCCTTCATTGTTTTGTAAATAGTGGTTCTCTAAATAAGTTGCCAGTTTGGTAGCATAAATTAAATCCGGTGCGATAGCGAAAATTGTCGGTCCGGAACCGGAAATCCCGGTGGCTAGTGCGCCTAAATCACGGGTTGCCTGTTTGACTTCCGGGTAGTTCGGCAGCAAAGCTTCACGATAAGGTTCCGCGATGACATCTTTCATCATCATTGCCGCTAGATTTTCCTGCTGCGTATGGCAAGCGTGCACAAATCCGCCAAGGTGGCGACCGTGTGCAATCACATCCTGACGGGTGTAGCTTTTGGGCAAAATGGCACGGGCTTCTGCCGTGGAAACTTCAATGCCGGGGTATGCCAACACCCAATACCAGTGGTCAAAAAATGGCAATTTCTGGCAAATATTGCCGAGGGATTGCACCATAAACTGTACACCGCCTAAATAGCAAGGTGCAACATTATCATAATGAATGGAACCGGAAATCCGACCTTCCAATTCGCCCATCATTTCTAATAATTCCATTTTGGAAAAAGGCTCATTATGGTATTTGTTCAGCGCCACCAGAGCCGCAACGATAGAGCAGGCGCTGGAACCTAAACCGGAACCGATCGGCATATTCTTTTCTAAGGTTAGGCGTAAGGACTTCACCTTCACATTGCGTAATTTGAGCCGTTCGGTGAATAGCACATATGCCTGATAAACGATGTTTTTTTGCGGTTCTTTCGGTAATTTGCGCACAAAATAGCCCGCACTTTCCAGTTCAAAACCGTCGGCGATAGGTTCAATTTGTACCACATCGCCCAACAGTGAACCGTCAATCGGCGAAATTGCCACGCCCAGCGTGTCGAAACCGACACTGATATTGGCACTGGAAGCGGGCGCATAGATTCGTAACATGGGGACACCCGTTTAGTGTTTCAAGGTTCTTAAAATGTCGGCGAAAATACCGGCGGCAGTCACTGCATTACCGGCGCCGTAACCGCGTAATAATAACGGAATTGGCTGGTAATAACGAGTATAAAATGCAAGGGCGTTTTCACCGTTTTTCACTTTGTATAGCGGATCTTCTTTGCCTACTTCAACAATAGAAACTTTGCATTTGCCGTTTTCGATTTGCCCCACATAACGTAATACTTTTTCTTCTGCCTGCGCTTTTTCGATGCGAGCATTGAATTCGTCATCCAACTGCGGCAATAATGCCATGAATTCTTCAGCCGATTTCCCTTCGGCAAAGCCTTTTGGTAACACGCCTTCCACGTCTACATCTTCCAGCTCCAATTCTAATCCGCTTTCACGGGCTAAAATCAGTAATTTACGGGCAACATCCTGACCCGAAAGATCGTCGCGTGGATCCGGTTCGGTGAAGCCTTTTTCACGGGCAAGTGCGGTGGCTTGGGAAAGGGTTAAGCCTTCTTCCAGTTTACCGAAAATAAAGGAAAGTGAACCGGATAAAATCCCGTCAAAGCGTTCTACTTCATCGCCTGCCGCCAATAGATTCTGTAAATTTTCAATGACCGGCAAGCCTGCGCCGACATTGGTTTCATACAGGAATTTACGTTGGTTTTTATGTGCCAGTTCACGTAATTTGTGATAATAACCCAACGCGCGGGTATTGGCTTTTTTATTCGGAGTCACCACATGGAACCCTTCCGCTAAGGCGCGTTCGTATAAACCGGCCAAGGATTCCGCCGACGTGCAATCCACGAAAACCGGGTTTACCACATGATGCAATTTAATGAAAGAGAGCAGTACGTCGAAATCTGACGGTTGGGTGGCGTTTTCTAAGTCCGTTTGCCAATGATCTAAATTTAAGCCGTTTTCATTGAGCAACATTTTGTTGGAATTCGCGAGGGCGCAAACGCGAATTTCAATGTCTTTCCTTGCTAAATACTCTTTTTGGTGTTTGATTTGCTCAATTAATTCGCCACCGACACCGCCGACACCCACAAGAAACACTTCAACGATCTTTTTGTTGTTAAATAACGCTTGGTGCGTTGCTTTTACGGCCTCAATGGCTTTATTTTGCGCCACCACAGCGGAAATTGAACGTTCAGAAGAACCTTGGGCAATGGCGTTAATGCTGATGTTTGCCTGTGCCAGCGCAGAGAAGAAGCGCGCGGCAATGCCTTTAGCTTGGCGCATACCATCGCCTACTACGGAAATAATGGATAAATCTTTAATCACTTCAATCGGATCCAATTGATGGGCTTTTAATTCCTGCGCAAATTCCGCTTCTAAGGCTTTTAACGCCACATCAACGGATTTTACCGGCACGCAGAAGCTGATGCTGTATTCGGAGGAGGATTGGGTGATTAAAATCACCGAAACTTTCGCATTAGACATAGCGGAAAATACGCGGGAAGCCATGCCTACCATGCCTTGCATACCCGGGCCGGAAACATTGAACATCGCCACATTATCTAAATTGGTAATGCCTTTCACCTGTAAGCCTTCGGATTTGATGTCGCCGGCGATAACCGAACCCGGTGCGCTCGGATTACCGGTGTTTTTAATTAAACACGGAATGTTCGGGCGTACTAACGGACCGATGGTGCGCGGATGGATGACCTTGGCGCCGAAGTAGGAAAGCTCCATGGCTTCACGATAAGACAGGCTCGGTAATAAACGCGCATCCGGCACTAAACGCGGGTCGCAAGTGTAAACGCCGTCAACGTCGGTCCAGATTTCGCATACGCTGGCGCCCAAACAGGCGGCTAAACAAGCGGCGGAGTAGTCGGAACCATTACGTCCTAATAACACGAGTTCGTCTTGATCGTTACAAGCGGTAAAGCCTGCCATTAACACCACTTTATTTTTGCCGATGGATTTGGCATCCACCCGTTTGGTGGATTCTTCAATATCCACGGAAGATTCCAAATAGCTGCCTTGAGCTAACAATTGTTTCACCGGATCAACCACATGCACTTCATAATCGTTGGCTTCAAACCAGGCTTTCATCATGGCGATGGAAAGTTTTTCACCGCGGCAATCGATGGTCGCTTTGAGCGCATCGTCTACTTTGTCTTCCTGACGGATTTTTTCTAATAATGACGCAATTTGTTGGAATTCTTGATCGATGATTTGTTTGGTGCCGGCAAGATCAAAATGGTTATTTTTGGCGTGTAAACCGTTAATGATGGTGTAGAAAATATCTAATGCTTCGTTGAAATGAGAATCGGTAGGTTGATTTAAACTGGCTTTTTCGGAAAGGGCGACAAGGTGATTGGTGATTTTTGCAGGTGCCGATAAAACGCCTGCAGCCTGTTCTTCCAAATGGGCCTTTTCGATAAGCTCCGCCGCTTGCAAAAACCGTTCCGGATTGGCTAAGGAAGTGCCCCCAAATTTAAGTACGCGCATGATATTCTCCTGATAAATGATGTTTGAATTTGCATAAAAAAACCCGCTCTCGGGAAATGCGGGTTCATGAATTCTATTCTTTAACGCACTAGCCCGCCCCATTGATCATAATCATGGTCATAGTGGTTGGCATCATAATAAAAGTGCGGTTGTTTTTCATGGTGTTTTTGTGTGAAAAAAGAATGTGCTTAGAAATACCGAAATTTACTTTTATTGTCAATATGTTTCTAAATAAAATTAATGAATTGAATGTTATTGGGATAGATTAGCGTATTAAATTTTGAAAGATGGTGTTAATACTGAAAAGTATATGCTACAATTCGAGTGGTTATGTATGTATTATTTCTATAGGTGTAAAATGTATACTTCAAATCTAACGAATTTAATTCTGAATACAGATAGTTATAAAGCATCTCATTGGCTGCAATATCCGCCTGATAGCGAATATGTCTCTTTTTATATCGAAGCCCGTAAAAGTGAGTTTGATGTTGTTTTCTTCGGATTGCAGGCCTTTCTCAAGGAATACCTAACTAAACCGATTACTCTACAAGATATAAATGAAGCTGAAAATTTATTGATTGCACATGGCTTACCTTTCAATCGACAAGGGTGGCTTGCTATTTTGGAAAAATATAAAGGTTATCTTCCGCTTCGAATTCAGGCTGTGGCAGAGGGGTTAGTATTGCCTGCCGGTAACGTGGTGTGCCAGGTTGTTAATACAGATCCGGAATTTTTCTGGTTACCAAGTTATTTGGAAACGGCACTTCTGCGTGGTATTTATTACCCTGCTACGGTAGCAAGTCTATCTTACTATTGTAAACAAATACTTAAACGCGCATTGGAAAGATCTGCTGATGATCTGAGTGGTTTGCCGTTTAAATTACATGATTTCGGTGCACGCGGAGCCAGTAGTTTGGAGTCGGTGGCTCTTGGCAGCTTGGCGCATTTGGTAAATTTTTGCGGAACAGATAGTCTCAGCGGTATTATTGGTGCAGCCCGTTGGTATGAGGTCGAAAACATGCCGGCATTTTCAATTCCTGCGGCAGAACACAGTACAATTACCAGTTGGGGAAAAGAACATGAGATCGCAGCCTATGAAAATATATTTCAGCAATTTGCCGGTAAATATCCTGCATTTGCCATTGTGTCTGACAGCTATGATTTATGGCAGGTGGTTAATGAAGTTTGGGGGGAACGATTTAAGCAGCAGATTTCACAAATGTCGGGAACTTTGATAATTCGTCCTGACAGCGGTGAACCGGGCACGGTAATTTGTCGCGTACTGGATATTTTGGCTGAAAAGTTCGGAACAAGAATAAATAGTAAGGGCTATAAAGTATTGCCGGATTGCATTCGTGTCATTCAGGGGGATGGAATTAATTATACTTCATTGACACACATACTGGATGCTGTCATGGCACATGGATTCAGCGTGGATAATGTGAATTTCGGTATGGGAGGCGGCTTGTTGCAACAGGTTAACCGTGACATGATGAGCTGGGCGATGAAGGCAAGTGCGGTGAGTGTTGCAGGCAAATGGCGTGATGTATATAAAGATCCCGTTACCGGTGCGGAAAAACGTTCGAAAAAAGGACGGCTTGCCTTAGTCAGAAGAAATGGCGAATATCTGACTTTGCGCGAAGAAGAAGTGGATAAGCAAGAAAATCTATTGCGTACAGTATATTTAAATGGAAAACTATTACATATTGAAACACTTGAACAAATCAGGCGGCGTACCAATGGATAATATTCGACGTAATTTACAGCTGGTTCAGCAAAAAATAACCCAAATCTGCCAGATGGTTGGGTCCTCACCAAGTGCGGTTACTTTACTGGCTGTTTCTAAAACCAAGCCTGTTGAAGATATTTTAACAGCGTATGAAGCGGGACAGGAGGCATTCGGAGAAAATTATGTACAGGAGGGAGTGGAAAAAATTCAATTCTGCCAACAGCACAATATTAACTTGGAATGGCATTTTATCGGCCCGTTGCAATCCAATAAAACCCGTTTGGTGGCGGAATATTTTGACTGGATGCAAACCCTTGATCGCGCCAAAATCGCCGATCGTTTAAATGAACAACGTTCTCCGCATAAAGCGCCGCTCAATGTCTTAATTCAGGTGAATATCAGCAATGAAGCCAGTAAATCCGGCATTCAGCCCTGTGAAATTTTAGACCTTGCAAAACACCTGGAAAACTTACCGCACTTATGCCTGCGTGGCTTAATGGCGATTCCCGAACCTACCAATGATGTGACTCGGCAGGAGCAAGTGTTTTATCAAATGCGTGTGTTGTTTGAACAATTACAACAAGCTTTGCCGAACGCCCAAATCGACACCTTATCCATGGGCATGACCGATGATATGCAAATGGCAATCAAATGTGGTTCCACCATGGTTCGCGTAGGTACAGCAATTTTTGGAAAACGGGTTTAACTTATATAACAGTATGATCAGACAGTAAAAATATAAAAATCTAACTGTATTGTTAACCATTACGTGCTAGCCATTTCCGTACACTTGCTTGTTCAGTCTTACTTAATTGCTCATATTGCATAATTACTTTCTCTACCGTTAACGCCTGCTCAGACGAAGCGAATAGCGATTTTACGTAACTATTGGCAGGCTGTTGCTGGATTTCGTTTGGTGTACCTACTTGTACCAGCTTCCCATTCTGCATGACGCCAATGCGACAAGCAAGTTTTAAGGCTTCTTGCATGTCATGAGTAACGAACACGATAGTTGTGCCGAATTTTTTATGGATCAACGAAATTTGATCTTGTAAGGCAGCCCGCACCAGTGGATCAAGTGCAGAAAATGGTTCATCCATGAGCAATAAATGGGGATTAGCAGCAATAGCCCGTAAAATGCCTATCCGTTGTTGTTCTCCACCGGAAAGTTCGCGCGGATAGCGATCCTGATATTGCGCAGGTGGCAAATTCACTAATTCAAGTAATGTATTCACACGGGATTTTCGCTCATTTTTGTGCCACCCAAGAATATCGGGCATTAAGGCAATGTTTTGCGCTACTGTCATGGTGGGGAATAGGGCGATTTGTTGTAATACATAACCGATGCGATGACGTAAGGTATGGATGTTGTAATCTTTGATCCGTTTACCTTGAAAATATACATCTCCATCTGTAGGTTCGGTGAGGGCGTTGATCATGCGCAATGTTGTGGATTTACCGCTACCTGAACCTCCGACCAATACGAAGAATTCGCCTTGATAGATGGTCAGATTTAGCATTTGCACTGCGTGTTGTCCGTCATAATATTTGCTTACGCCGCGAAATTCGATAAAAGGTGTGCGATTACTTTTCATATTCTACCTTCATAACCGCTTTAAAGGTACATGGCGCGCTTCCAAGTAATTGTGCTGAATCGGGGGAGAGCATTATAGAACCGCGTACTGATAAAACCGGTATCCCTTTTCGTTCGATTAAACAGCGTGTGGCCATATTGCCGATTGAGTTTGTAATACCACGTTCCGTGATTTTTTCTGTTATGTTCATTTATTTGATCTCTCTGTATTCTCCCGTATGAGTCATACAGGATTATATATTCCTCAGCCTTTTTAAGTTCATTATAAGTTGTAGTATGGCTTAGATAATCTGGCCCGGTACCGTTTGTCTAAGGCTATAGCAATTTCATTTTCTTCAAATACTCCCTCGCTACTTTCTCCGGGCTTTCGCCCAGTACTTTAACTTGATAATTCATTTCACTCATTTCTTGTTCGGAAATACGGTTGGCGAGGCGGTTAAGTGCGGTCAGAACCTGCGGATTTTTTGCTGCAAAATCGGCTTTCATTAGTGGCGCACCTTGATAGGCAGGGAATAAATTAATGTCGTCTTTCAGTAAGCGGAGCTGATGTTGTTTGAGTTCTGCGTCAGTAGAAAATGCTTCGATTAAATCAATTTTATTGTTGAGTAACGCCGTATAACGCAAAGCAGGTTCAAGGGTGACAATATGAACTAAAGTAATGCCTTGTGATTTTATTCCTTTATAGCCATCGACTCGATCGAGAAATTCCAATGTGAAGCCGGCGCGAATGTCCCCTGCCACATGATGTAAATCGCTGATTGTTGCAAGCCCATGTGTTGCTCCATAGGCTTCTTTCACTGCTAATGCATAGGTATTTTGATATGCCATCGGCGGTAAAAATTCAAGCCGGAACTGTTCCGCCAGTAATTGTTTACTCAGCTGATAAGTGGTTTCAGGAGAGCGGTGATGATTTTTTTGTTCGGGTAACACTTGTACTAAGGCTTCCAGCACTGTGCCGGTAAATTCAGGATAAATATCAATTTCACCGCTGTTGAGAGCATTGAATAAAAAAGAGGTTTTGCCGAAATTCGGTTTAAGCTCTACTTGAATAGTTTTGTTTTCCTGCTCAATCAACAGTTTGTACATATTGATAAGAATATCAGGTTCACTGCCAAGTTTACCCGCAATCACCACTTTTTGAGTTTGGGATGTGAGAGAAATTTGCGAAAAACCAACCGCACTTAGCCCTAAAATCAAAACGATAGCAAGGGGACGTTTGCATCGTACTTTTTGTAAAATAGCAATCAAACCGCTTACTCCGACTGCCAATAATGCAGAAAGTAAGGCACCGGTAAAAATCATCACCATATTATTGCGATCGATACCGAGTAAAATAAGACTGCCTAACCCGCCCGCCCCGATTAATGCCGCCAGGGTTGCAGTCCCGATAATTAATACTGCCGCCGTACGGATGCCCGACATCATTGCCGGCAAGGCCATCGGCAGTTCAATTCGCCATAACGATTGCCACCGAGATAAGCCGAAAGCGGTGTAAGCATCTTGAATAGATTGATCGATTTGGCTTAATCCCAAATAGGTATTTTGGAAGATCGGTAACAGAGCATAGAGTGTTAGGGCAATTAGTACCGGTGGTGAACCAATGCCGACAAAGGGAATCAATAAGCCAAGCAGAGCGAGAGATGGAATGGTTTGCAGCACATTAGTAAATTGTAACACTATTTCCGCCATGTGGCGTTTGCGTGACAATAATACTGCAATAGGTACAGCAATTACTACTGCAATTAGCAATGCCGATAAAGAGAGCCATAGGTGGGTAAGTAACATTGCTCCTACTTCAGGCAAGGTGAAAGGAAGCATTTCAAGCATCAGTTAGTCCTTTGAATCGATAATGGAACTATTATATCGGGTGTTAACCAATAAGGAAAATAGGCTTCGCAATAAGATATAACAAAGCAAAACGCCACTTTCCTTTGAAAATGGCGTTTGGAGTTTAAATCAAATTATTTTGCCAATACATTCTGCAACGCTTGATAAATAAGCTGTGCCTGTTCGCCGGAGAGGGCGGTTTTATTTTCGTCGGAAATAACCACCGCACTTTGTTTACCTACAGCGGCAAGCTGCATTTGGTAAGTGCCTTTTCCCAAGTCCGGCAGCTGCATTCCTACGCGGCGCCATTCTTCTTGTGATAAAGGTTTGTACTCTAACTCACGAATGCCTCGGCTACCGGTTTCTTCCTGAATTTCAAAGCCTAGTTTTGGCAGAGCGGAACCTAAACGCTGCCAGGCGTTATCAAATGATGTCGCCAACACTAATGCGGTTCTGCCGTTGGCGTCGGTGGCAATAGCGGACTGAATTGGTGAGAAAGTGGCGCCGTTAAGGGCTTGTTGCTGTTTTTGGTAAGCGGAATTTAGCTCCCCCACCAATTGATTTAAGCGATCGGAGGCATAACGTTGCTTATCCGTAAAATTAGGCGTGAAAATGGTGTCATCACGTTTCATTTGCAACACGGAAATAACTAAGGCGCTGGCGTGCTGCGCGTTGACTTCTTCAATCTGATAGCGGATTTTGGTGTTTTCCAAATCGTCGGCACGACCGGTATTCGCCCAGTCGGTTAATAATTTATTGCCTTCCACGGTGTAGCTAATGTCTTGTTCTTTGAGCAGGCGCTCTACTTGGGTTAAGTTGTAAACGCTTTGTTTGTCCGGCGTATAAGCGATCAGTGCACGTTCACCGTCAAATTGTGTTACGGAATTACTGATGATTGCCAATGGCAAGGATGGCGGACGAATATCTACACCGTCGGTTCTGCTGATTTTAACTGGTGGTAATTGATATTCCGCGCTTTGTGCCGGCAGATTCACGCCGCCACTGGCTAACGGAGTAAAATATGGTAATTCGCTGTTGGATTTTTGATAGGTATCACCTGCTTGTTGTTTACTTTCGTTACCGGTGGAGCAGGCGCTGAGTGCGGTGACGATTGCTACGGTTAATAGCCATTTTTTCATAAATTACCCTTTTGCTTCATGATTAGGATGTTGCGTAAAAATTGTTTTTTTCGACAGGAAAATGTGTGAACAGTTCAGGGCCTATATGAATAGGTCCTGATGAATACTGCGTTTAAAGCAAGCCGGCGGCTTTTAATGCGTCTACGACTTTTGGCTGTGCCTGTTCGCTTAATGTGGTGAGCGGCAGACGTAATACCGGCTCCTGAATCAAGCCTAATTTGTAACACGCCCATTTCACCGGAATTGGATTTGATTCGACGAACAGATTTTTGTGTAGCGGCATTAAGCGTTGGTTGATTTGTTCCGCCTCATCAAATTTACCCGCGCGGGCAAGATGGCACATTTTTGCCATATCGGCGGCTGCCACGTTGTTCGTGACGGAAATCACGCCTTGCGCGCCCAGTTTCATGGCTTCCAAACCGGTAGCATCGTCGCCGCTTAAAATGATGAAATCTTCGCCGGCAAGTTGTTTGATCTTTTGTACACGACTTACATCGCCGGTGGCTTCTTTAATCCCCACAATATTGCTGATTTTTGCCAAACGACCGATGGTTTCAGGCAATAAATCACTGCCGGTGCGTCCCGGTACATTATAAAGAATTTGTGGAATATCGGTGCATTCGGCGATGGCTTTGAAGTGTTGATACATGCCTTCTTGAGTCGGCTTGTTGTAGTAAGGCACAACGGATAAACAACCGGCAATGCCACTGTTGTTGAGTAATTTGGTCATGGTGATGGCCTCGCTGGTGGCATTAGCACCGGTGCCGGCAATAACCGGAATACGTCCATCGGCAAATTCAACGGTTTTTAAAATGGCTTTTACATTTTCATCAATGCTCAAGGTGGCAGACTCACCGGTGGTTCCGACGGAAACGATAGCATCGGTGCCGCTCTTGATGTGAAATTCCACTAATTTTTTTAAGGTTTCAAAATCGACTTCACCATGGCTGTCCATTGGTGTCACTAATGCAACAATACTGCCTTGAAATAAAGGATGATTTGACATAAAAGCCTCCGTTTTATTTGTTATTTTGTCATAACGATTCGAATAAAAAGGATCGAAAACCGTTGTTTTTGCTTGCTAATAGCTATTTAAGATCGCTAAAATAGCCTTAATTTGCAAGAGATTTTTTTATTTTTTTGTATTTTAAGAAGGATTTCAAATGGAAACATTAAAAGTCGGTGAAAATGCACCGCACTTTACCTTGTTGGATCAACATAACCAATCGGTTTCTTTAACCCAATTTCAAGGTAAAAAAGTATTGGTTTATTTTTATCCGAAAGTCTTAACACCTGGCTGTACCACACAAGCCTGCGGTTTACGCGATAGTAAAGCGGAATTGGACAGATTAGGTGTGGTTGTTCTCGGCATCAGCCCGGACAGTCCGAAAAAATTAGCCCAATTTGCGGAAAAGAAAGCGCTGAATTTCACTTTATTATCTGATGAAAATCATCAGGTTGCCGAACAATTCGGTGTGTGGGGTGAAAAGAAATTTATGGGCCGAACGTTTGACGGTATTCACCGTATCAGTTTTTTAATTGATGAGCTGGGAAAAGTCGAACAGGTATTTGATAAATTTAAAACGACGGATCACCATCAAATGGTGCTGGGTTATTTGCAGAAGTGAGTTATTCATCGAACTAAAACGAAAGACCGCACAAAAGTGCGGTCGTTTTTTTCGGTGTTTTTACTACCAGTAATAATTCAGTTTTACACCAAGTTGATTTTGGCGTTCCCCATGTTTACCTTGGTTCACAGCTGCGTAGGCAGATATTTTCCAATCTCGCAAACCAATGCTTAAACTTGCGTTATTATGCCAATAAGGACCAATAGCGACACCAAACTCTTTACCATTAATATTTTGGCTATAAGATTTTCCTAATGTTGTTACATAATAGGTTGAGAATGCCGGCGTCACTTCAATACCATCAACATTGTAGGTATTACTGAATTTTAAGCCTGTATGGTAAGCGACCAGACTAAAGCCGGGACTTCTCACGTTTAACCCGTTGATTTCACCACCGGTAGAGCTTAGATGGTGATAACGAAGTCCCCAAATTGGCGTCACTTTGAAATCTTCAAGTTCGAAGTCGTAGGCAAAATTCATACCGACACTAATGATTTTACGTTTCAATTTGCTATTGCCAATTTTACTGCTTGACCAACCATAACCAATATCAAGTGCTTTACTGTATTGATCAAAGTTTTGTTTAGCGTAGGCTGTGATTTTAGTGAGGGTATCTTTTCCACTCAATGGACCGTATTGATTATCGGTTTTGGCATGAGTAAATGTGCCGCCTAAAACCACGCCGTTATCCAATTGGGCTTCATCATTACCTAACGTAATTTGGTTACTTTTAGCGCGGTAATTATTGGTATCACCACCGTGACCGTGCATATCGCTATTAACGTATTCAACCCAAACACCACCAAGAGTGCGGTAGAAACTTGTTCTGTCTAATTTTCTGTCTAAGCGCCCGGAAAGATCTAAATTTAATGTATTCAAGATTGCTACATTGGAAACGATCGCATTGGCAACGAGAATTTCATTTGGGTTATATACCGTTGGTGCCTGTGGTGCTACTTCTGTTTCCTCAGATTCCCTAACTTCCGAATTAGCGACAACCTCAGCGTCAGCCACACTAGGTTCAAGATTGGCAGGTATTGCCGATGCGATTTCTGTAGTTAAACGTTTAACCACAGAAATGGTTTCTTCAGCATTTAGTTGATGGGCTGTTTCTTCGTGAGAAGCGACAACTTGTTCAGCTACTTCAGGCTGACTGTTACTGACTTCCTGCGATTCAAGTGTGCTATCTACTTTTAGCGCAACGTCTTCAGTTTTAGTTTCCGAGTTCGTTTCATCATGAATCATCTCAATGTGTTCTTTAGGCGCTACAGTAATGGTTTTTTCGACATCACTGTTTTCTCCTTGAATGTCCTCAAGATCTAATGGTGCCATATCACTAGGTAAATCCGTAGGGGCAGTAGAGCGAACAAGAATAACAGGGCTTTCTTCCGATTTTTCTTCAACTTGTTGAGCTGCAATTTCTTGCTCACGGGCTAGACGGTCGGCTTCTTCACGTTCGGCACGTTCGCGTTCAATACGGGCATTTTCTTCCTGCTGACGTTGTGCTTCAATCGCGCGTTGACGTTCTTCTTCCACTGCTTTTTGACGGGCGATTTCCTGTTCACGGGCTAGACGGTCGGCTTCTTCACGTTTNGCACGTTCGCGTTCAATACGGGCATTTTCTTCCTGCTGACGTTGCGCTTCAATAGCGCGTTGACGTTCTTCTTCCACTGCTTTTTGACGGGCAATTTCCTGTTCGCGTGCCAAACGATCACGCTCACGGCGGGCAAGTTCTTCAGATTTTTTGCGGGCTTCTTCTGCCTTTTGATTTGCAATTTCTTCCTCGCGGGCAAGACGTTCCGCTTCTAAACGCTTGCGTTCTGCATTCGCCAATGCTTCTTTTTTGCGCTGTTCTTCAATCGCTTGTTGGCGAAGTATTTCATCTTCTTTTTGAGGTGAAATTACTTGTTTTTGCTCAATAAGAGTGCGCTTTACTCGGGCAACTTCGGCTAATTTACTTTGTTCGTTAATGGCACGTTGAAGCTCATTTGCTTTAATTTTTTGGCGGGCGATTTCTTGTTCATTAGCCAAACGTTCCGCTTCTTTCTGTGCTGCCAGCTGCTCTTTAGTTAAACGTTGTTGGGTGGAATTCTTTAGTTTGACGGCCGCAAGTGCCTCTGCTACTTTACGATCTTCTTCTGCCTTCTGGCGTGCCATTTCTTGTTCACGGACTTGACGCTTAGCTTCTAAATACTCACGTTGAACAAGTTCCGCCTTTTTCTGTTCTAATTCTTGTGCTTTAATTTGGCTTTGTTGACGTTTCTCTTTTACTTGTGCTATTGCACGGGCTTCCGCTTCTTTTTGTGCCATCTCAGCTTTTTGACGGGCAAGTTTTTGTGCGGCAGTGATACGCTGAATTTCCGTTTGATAAGTATTAACGGATTCTTTTGCAGAATTAGATATGTTGTTCTGCATATTTTTTTTAATATTGGTTTTACTTTTTGTTTTAGCCTGAGAAGACGGTTGATTATTTATTTGAGCATTAAACTCTGACGCAAATGCCGGTTGATTAAATACCAATGCGATGGTTGTTGCTATAACAGAATAGCGGAAAGGTTTCAGTAAAATTTTCATAGAGTTAGGATTTATAGTTATATAAAAATAAGATGTTAAATATATTACAATGCAGTACTTTTTTGAAAAAGAACACAATTAAACTTTCTTCATTATATCCTCAATATTCTTTTTTTTGAATATATTTTTAATAGGAAATAGAAATGTAAATTATAGATATAAAAGTGCGGTATGTTTTACAAAACTTTTACAAAACACACCGCACTTTTTCTCTATCAAAATTAATTAATGTGTGCTGGTACTGGTTGTGGTTCTGTTCGCACGTTTGCGATCCGTTTCCGTTAATAATTTTTTACGAATGCGGATAGATTGCGGGGTAATCTCAACCAATTCGTCGTCATCAATAAATTCAATAGCTTGTTCAAGACTGAATTTAATCGGTGTGGTTAATGCAATAGCATCATCTTTACCGGAGGCGCGCATATTGGTAAGTTTTTTCCCTTGCAGGCAGTTTACAGTTAAGTCGTTGGAGCGGCTGTGAATACCGATAATTTGCCCTTCATAGACTTCGGTACCATGATCGATCATCAATTTGCCGCGTTCTTGTAAGCCCCATAAGGCATAAGCCAAGGCTTTGCCGGTAGCGTTGGAAATTAATACGCCGTTTTTACGCTGCCCGATTTCGCCCGGTTTTACATCATCGTAATGACTGAAACTGGAGTAGAGCAGTCCGGTGCCGGAAGTCATGGTCATAAATTCGTTACGGAAACCGATTAAGCCACGGCTTGGGATCACGTATTCCAAACGAGTGCGACCTTTGCCGTCCGGAACCATGTCTTTCACTTCGCCCTTACGGATACCTAGGGCTTCCATGACCGCGCCCTGATGTTGTTCTTCAATGTCAATCGTCACTTGTTCAAAGGGTTCTTGTTTATGACCATCAACTTGTTTGAAGATAACTTTCGGGCGGGACACGGCTAATTCGTAGCCTTCGCGCCGCATGTTCTCGATTAACACGGATAAATGCAATTCGCCGCGACCGGAAACGCGGAATTCATCCGGGTTAGGGGTTTCTTCTACGCGCAATGCCACGTTGTGTACAAGTTCTTTGTTCAAACGCTCTAAAATTTGGCGGGAAGTCACATATTTGCCTTCTTTGCCGCAGAACGGCGAGGTGTTGACGCAGAAGAACATGGTGACGGTCGGTTCATCAACGCTTAATGCCGGCAAGGCTTCTACATTATTGATGTCGCAGATGGTATCGGAAATATTTAGCTCGCCTAAACCGGTAATCGCTACGATGTCGCCGGCGCTTGCGATGTCTTCTTCGTAACGTTGTAAGCCTAAATGCCCTAACACTTGCCCGATTTTACCGTTGCGGGTTTTACCGAAACTGTCGATGATGGTGACGCTTTTGTTCGGTTTCACCGTACCGCGCTTAATGCGACCGATGCCGATAACACCCACGTAGCTGTTGTAATCCAACTGTGAAATTTGCATTTGGAATGGCGCGTTGAGTTCGACTTTTGGCGGTTCAACGTGTTCTACGATGGCTTCAAATAACGGCGTCATGTCGGCTACCAGATCTTCGTGATCCAAGCCGGCTACACCGTTTAACGCGGAAGTATAAATAATCGGAAAGTCTAGTTGTTCGTCGGTGGCGCCAAGGTTCACGAATAAATCGAAGACTTGATCCACAACCCAATCAGGGCGGGCGCCCGGGCGGTCAACTTTGTTGATGACTACGATAGGTTTTAAACCGTGAGAGAAGGCTTTTTGCGTAACAAAACGGGTTTGCGGCATCGGGCCGTCGAAGGCATCCACCACCAATAATACGGAATCCACCATGGAAAGTACGCGTTCCACTTCGCCACCGAAGTCCGCGTGCCCCGGGGTGTCTACAATGTTAATACGGTAGCTATTCCAGTTAATGGCAGTATTTTTCGCTAAAATAGTGATGCCACGCTCTTTTTCTAAATCGTTGGAATCCATGACACGCTCATCGGCATCGCCGCTGCGGGAGGCTTCTAATGTGCCGGATTGTTGTAATAATTTATCCACTAAGGTGGTTTTGCCATGGTCAACATGCGCGATAATTGCGATGTTGCGTAATTTGTTAATATCGATTTGATCTGTCATTGAAAATTCTTGGAGTGAGTTAAAAATTCTGTGTTTTTCGACCGCACTTTTGTCCTGTGGAAGGCGGAAGGGCGCAGATTATACAACTTTTTAACATGATCAGCTATTAAATAGTGGTGGAAAATTTGAACGAAATCAGAAGAAAAGAGACAAAAATGGTGATCGTGATCACATTAAAGATTCATGAAATTAAATAACGCGTATATAAAGAATAAGGTTGTTTTTGATTTTTTATATTGTAAAATTACAATTTTATTGAATTTTATCTAATTATTTATTTTTATCATTAATTTTTGTTTAAAAATAACTTGAATTTTATGAATAGTATGCTATTTTTATAGCGTCTCTTTTTCATTTTACTCATGTCTATTATAGAGGATTTACTTATGCCCAGCGCGATTGAGAATGTATTTAAACTCATTGAAGAAAATGACATTAAATTTGTATTACTGCGTTTTACCGATATTCAAGGCAAAGAACATGGCGTATCTCTGCCGGTGAATTTGATTGATGAAGATTTATTTGAAGACGGCAAAATGTTTGACGGTTCTTCTGTGGAAGGTTGGAAAGCGATTAATAAAGCGGATATGTTATTGATGCCGATCGCCGAAACCGCCGTAGTTGACCCTTTTGCACAAATCCCGACACTTTCTCTTCGTTGTAGTATTTTTGAACCGACCACCATGCAAAGCTATGACCGTGACCCGCGTTCTATCGCTATTCGTGCGGAAAATTATATGCGTTCTACCGGCGTGGCGGATCAAGTGTTCTTCGGACCTGAGCCGGAATTCTTCTTATTTGATGACGTCCGTTTTGATGTGTCTATGAACGGCAATTCTTACCAAGTGGATGATATTGAAGCCGCATGGAACAGTAACAAACGTTATGAGGACGGTAATAACGCTTATCGTCCGTTGAAAAAAGGCGGTTACTGCGCCGTGGCGCCGAATGATACGGCGCATGATATTCGTTCTGAAATGTGCTTATTAATGGAAGAAATGGGCTTGGTCATTGAAGCGCACCACCATGAAGTGGCAACAGCCGGGCAAAATGAAATCGCAACTAAATTCAACAGCCTCACTTTAAAAGCGGACGAAACGCAAATTTATAAATATATTGTGCGTAACGTAGCGTATGAACACGGCAAAACCGCCTGCTTCATGCCAAAACCGATTACCGGTGATAATGGTTCGGGGATGCACTGTAATATGTCTTTGAGTAAAGACGGCAAAAATATTTTCCAAGGGGATAAATATGCCGGTCTTTCCGAAACCGCACTTTATTACATCGGTGGGATTATTAAACATGCCAAAGCCTTAAACGCCTTCACCAACCCAAGTACCAACTCTTACAAGCGTTTGGTGCCGGGCTTTGAAGCACCGGTGTTGTTGGCTTATTCCGCCAGTAACCGTTCCGCCTCCATTCGTATTCCGGCAGTGACCAGTCCGAAAGCCATTCGTATAGAAGCCCGCTTCCCGGATCCGCTTGCCAACCCGTATTTGGCATTTGCCGCATTATTAATGGCAGGTTTGGATGGTGTCGTAAATAAAATTCATCCGGGTGATGCCATGGATAAAAATCTGTACGATTTACCGCCAGAAGAATTAAAAGATATTCCGGCTGTTGCAGGTTCTTTGGAAGAAGCATTGAATGCGCTGGAGAATGATTTTGAATTCTTAACACAAAGCAATGTGTTCACCAAAGACTTTATTTATGCCTTTATCGATATTAAACGCAAAGAAGTGGAACGTTTAAATATGACACCACACCCGGTAGAATTTGAAATGTATTATTAAGTTGCGTCAAACAGAAAAGGCGGTTTTAGACCGCCTTTTTTATCGCTGTTTTATCATAGAAAAGTGCGGTTGAAATTTAATGTGTTTTTCGACCGCACTTTTGTTTCTCTAAATTTTAGCGCCCAAGCGTTTACGCATTTGGGTATTGAGAATTTCCACAAATACGGAAAAGCCCATAGCGAAGTAAATATACGCTTTCGGCACATGAATGCTGAAGCTCTCGATAATTAAGGTGACACCGATCAGGATCAGGAAGGCGAGTGCTAAAATTTTAAATGTCGGATGATTTTCAACAAAATCGCCGATAGGTTTGGCTGCGAACATCATCATACCAACAGCAATGACAATTGCGGTCACCATGATTTCGATTTGATTTACTATGCCGACGGCAGTGATGACAGAATCTAACGAGAAAACAATATCTAATAAGGCAATTTCAATTAATACTCCGAGGAAACTAACTTTTTTGCTGATTTGGTGATGTTCTTCTTCTGTGCGTGGTGTCATGGCTTCACGAATCTCGTTAGTACTTTTTATAATTAAGAACAATCCACCAAAAAATAAAATTAAATCCCGACCGGAAAAGCCTTTGCCGAATAACTCAAAGAGCGGTTCGGTAAGGTGTATCATCCAAGAAAGAGTCAATAGCAGTAAAATGCGGGTTCCCATAGCCAAGGTTAAACCGATAATACGTCCCGGTTGACGTTGTTTTGGTGGGAGTTTGGAGACCAAAACGCTGATTAAAACAATGTTGTCAATACCCAGTACGATTTCTAGTGCTGTCAGGGTGAATAAGGCGATTAGCGCCTCGGGACTCAATAGCCATTCAAACATAATTGCTTCCTTAAAATACAAACAGGTGCGCGATCATATAGTTTTGAGAGATAAATGAAAAGGGTTAAATAGCTTGTTGTACAAATTGTTGTAAAATTTGGTAGGTAAACTCTTTGCGCAAATAAAAACCGAGGGGGAGAGTGTCAATAATTTCGCCATTTTTACCAATACCTTTGGTGAGCGCCTTACTATTGGCGGCTTTCGGGCGAAGCTGTAACACCTCGCCTAAACGAGCATTAATTTTATCCAATTGCCCCAGCACGATATAATCCATCAGTTCTTCCCAATCCTGTTTTAACAGAGCTTCCTGCTGCTCGTTGGGTTGCCACAAAATCGGTGTTCCGATATGTCGCTCCGCGAGCGGGATATGGCGGCTGCCTTCAATGGGAATCCAAAGAACGCGGGACAATTTATGGCGGACATGGGAATTTTGCCAGTTCACGCCACTGTTTTGAATAAGTGGCGCGAGACTCACAAAAGTAGTTTCCAGTGGATAACCTTGTTCATTGATGGGCAGGGTTTTCAGCTCAATGCCTAAATGGGTGAAATCCTGTTCCGCTTTACTACCTGCGGTGGCGCCTAACGCCGTTTCAAGCAGCATACCGACCCAGCCTTTATCACGTTTTAAATTCGGTGGCACAGAAATATGCCATTGCGCCGCCAGTTCACCGAAGGTGAGGCCGGCAATAGACTGTGCGCGGGAGAGTAATGCCTCGGTGGTTTGCGGGATCATTGGCGATACTTCTTGAAAAAACGCGGTTTAACGATCTCTTTGCCTTTGTCGATATAAGAAATATTTTCCAGTTGCAACAAAAAGCGCTTGGCAACCAAACCGCCACCGAAGCCGGTAAGCGTTCCGTCTTTGCCCAAAATGCGATGGCAGGGAATGATAATGCTGATAGGGTTGCTACCCACCGCACCACCTACCGCACGCACCGCTTTCGGATTATTGATGCGTTTTGCCAACTCACCGTAACTGGCAGTTTGTCCATAGCCGATTTGACGCAATGCCTGCCAAATTTGTTGTTGAAACTCGGTGCCTCGTGGTGCCAGCGGAATATCCGCGAAAGTTTCCGGTTCGCCATTAAAGTAGTGGTCAAGTGCTGTGCACACGTGAATGAAAACAGATAATTCATTCTTTTCCTGCCATTTGGGATTCGGCGCTAATTGCTCCAGTTCAAAATCCAGATGGGTGAGATTTTTGCCATCAGATAGCATTAATAAATTACCCAGAGGTGAAGGGTAGTAACGATAAAAAAGTGCGGTCATATTTTCTCCTGTTTAGGAAAAACAAAAGCGTACCGGAGCACGCTTTTATTATGTATTCTTCGAAATTTTGCCTCGATTAGAAACGGTAATTTAGATTCAAACCGTAGAGGTTAGCGGTGGCTTTAGTGGTGTAATCCGCCTCAACAAGCAATAACCCCTTGATATTTTGGGTCTCAACAAAATGTTTCTTCTTACCACGTAAATGAGCGAAGCCGACATCAACAGATAAATTCGGGGTGAATTTATAGGTGGCGCCTATACTATACCACATACGGTCGGTATCAGGAATGGACGCAGATAAATGCGTTTTACTCGCGGCTTTATCGTAAGCCAAACCTGCACGTAATGTTAAAGCATCATTTAGGCTATATGTTGTACCAATAGCAAAACGGGAGTTGTCTTTGTATTCCTCTTTCTTGGTAAAGGCCTCATAGCCGGAACCATCTTGATATTTGCCGCGTAATTCTTTAAAACGACTCCATTCTGTATATTTATAGCTATAGTGGATAGCCCATTGATCGGTTAATTGATGGAATCCTGATAGTTCCCAGTAAGCCGGTAATTTTAAGGTTAAACTGCCTTTACCGATATAAGGACCTAGTACACCATTATGTTGTTGTAAACTGAGTGCATTGCGATCTTTAAAATCAATATCGACTTTGGAATGGTAGGCGAGACCAAGACGATTATCTTGATCAAACTCGTAAACCAAACCTGTATTCCAACCGAATCCCCAAGCATTGTCTCTTAGGTGTACAAGCGAATCTGCTTTATCCAGATTTTTTAAATTATTGATAGTTCTTTGTGCTAAACCGTCAGCAATAGCCTGCGGAATTGTCGGATTTTTGGCTCTTATTCTCGCGCTTAATAATCTTTTTACATTGTCCTCACCCATAGAATTCAGTGCATTTTTGACGCCGGTAATGGCGATACCGGCAGTGCGATCAAGTTCTGCTTTCGCATAGACACCATTTAAACCGAAACCGGCAGTTAAATTATTAGTAATACGGTATGACCCACTAAGATTCAGACTAATGGCGGTTAAATCCGTTATACCGCCAAAAATACCGGCATCATAATCGCGGGAATATTCACTCTTTAAACCAAAGTTAACATTCATTCCCGCACCTAAAGCAAACTTATCATTGATAGGTGAAATAAAATACATATTTGGAATGAATGCACCTGGAACAACGCTATGGGCATTAGCGCTTCCGGAAGCAACTTTTTGTCCTCTGATATAAGCAGTTACAGGACCATTTATATGAATTCGCGAATCCACATAAACGCCACCGGCAGAAAATTCGTTTTGTTTGAACAGGCTCATTAATGCCGGGTTGGTGGCGACCACAGCAGCATTGTCTGCGATGGCGGCTTCACCGGCATAGGCACGACCTAAACCGGAGGTGGAAATTTCTGCTAATTGGAATGCCGCGGCGGACGCACCTCCGGCAGCAGTTAATAACAGCGTGGATAGAAGGGTTTGAGTAAATTTGCGGGTTGTCATTTTTGTACCTTTTATTGAATTGGTTATCGTTTCTTAGGAAAACGCATCATTCTAAAAAACAGGGGAATGTGGAGCAATCCTCTTTTCATATTTTGCGTAGTGTTCAGACCAGTAGACAAAGAAAAGTGCGGTCGGATTTTGTATTAAATTTGAATAATGCTAAAATAGTTGAAAATTTCAATTCTTTTTACAAGGAGATATTATGAGCACATTGAAATGTCAGGCGGAAGAAGCAAAAGTTTGTTGTTGTGTCGATGTGGGTACGGTGATTGACGGTTCTGATTGCACGGTGGATTTTGAACAGGTTTATGCAACGGAAGACGCAGCAGAAGAAGCATTAAGCTATTTAACCGAAAAAGCCAAAGCGGCGGAAAGTGACCCATGCAAAATTAGCAGTGAAATAAGTGCGGTGGAAAACGGCTTCAAATTAACTGCCAAATTTGAATTTAGCTGCCAGGCGGAATCCATGATTTTCCAACTTTCTACCCGTTAATGGATTTATTCAACTAAAAAGGCTTAAGTTTTTCAACTTAAGCCTTTATTGATGTTTCTAATTAAGCCTCTTCACTTTCTTCCGTGAATCGCTCAATACGAGCGCCTAAGCCGCGGAGCTTTTCTTCAATGTGTTCATAGCCGCGGTCGATATGGTAGATACGATCCACAATGGTTTCACCGGTGGCGATACAGCCTGCCAGCACTAAGCTGATAGAAGCGCGTAGATCCGTTGCCATGACTTCTGCACCGGATAAATGGGAAACCCCATGGCAAATGGCGGTGTTGCCTTCAATTTCTGCTTTACCGCCCATACGAATCAGCTCCGGAATGTGCATGAAGCGATTTTCAAAAATGGTTTCGGTGATGATGCTGGTGCCGTTGGCAACCATGTTTAATAAGGTGAATTGCGCCTGCATATCGGTCGGGAAGCCCGGGTAAGGTGCGGTACGAATATTCACCGCTTTCGGACGATTGCCCCACATATCTAACGTGATGGTATCTTCGGTGACATCCACCTGCGCGCCGGCTTCGCGTAATTTATCGATCACCGCGTCTAAGGTGTTGGCTTTGGTGTTTTTACACACAATGCGACCGCCGGAAATGGCGGCTGCCACTAAGAATGTCCCGGTTTCAATGCGATCCGGCACGATGCTATGCTCACAACCGGTTAAGCGATTTACGCCTTCGATCGTGATGGCATCAGAGCCTGCACCGCTGATTTTGGCGCCCATTTTATTTAAGAATTCCGCCGTGTCGGCAATTTCCGGTTCACGGGCGGCGTTTTCGATAACGGTGGTGCCTTTTGTCAAAGTCGCCGCAATCATAATGGAGAGGGTGGCGCCCACGCTCACTTTTTCCATCACGATACGGGTGCCGTTTAGGCGTCCATCCACATAGGCTTTTACATAACCGTCTTCAAGGGCGATTTTTGCGCCAAGGCGTTCTAAGCCGCTAATGTGCAAATCTACCGGTCGGGCGCCGATAGAGCAACCGCCCGGCAAGGAAACCTGACCTTGATTGAAACGCGCTACTAACGGTGCCAGCGCCCAAATGGAAGCACGCATGGTCTTCACCAACTCGTACGGTGCGATGAAATGATCGATTTTGGACGCATCCAAACGAACTGTGCCGGGTTTATTTTGTTCTACGACTACACCTAACTGACGTAAAATTTTCAGCGTGGTTTCGATATCTTTTAGATCCGGCACATTGGTTAAGGTGACCGGTTCCGTTGCTAAAATTGCGGCAAATAAAATCGGCAATGCTGCATTTTTCGCACCGGAAATCTCCACGGTTCCTTTTAAGCAAGATTGTCCGTAAACTCGAAATTTTTGCATAATAATTTCCTATGAATTAGGCGGGTTGATTAAGTAAACGTTCACGTTTCCATTTTTCGACGGTATAAGTACGGATGGAAAGTGCATGAATTTCATTGCTGGAAATGTGGTTTAAGAGCGGAGCATAAATCATTTGTTGCTGCTTGACTTTAGAAAGCCCTTCAAATTGATCGCTCACAGCGATTACACCGTAATGTGCGTCTTCACCCTGTACATACACCTCATCAAGATTCAGTGCTTCTTTTAAGATTCTTTCGATTTCTTGAGTTTCCATTAACTATTTCCATCGGTTTTGCTAAATTGCGCAATCCAGTCCGATAAACCAAACAGATCTGCGAGTGTCAATAATTGGGACGGCGGATTTTGCAAAAGTTGTTTCCGTTCGTTTAGAAAATCGCATAACAACGCAAACCCTGCAGAATCAATGCGATTGACTTGGGACAAATCCCAATGAACATCAAGCGTTTCCGTTTTCCGTGCCAATAAAAAAGAAGCACGTTGCTGCCAAAGCGGCAACAACGTGTTTTGAGATAGCTCCCCTTTCAGGCGAAGCGTTATCTTATCATCATGTTGGTTTGATTCCCAATGTAAACTTTGTGTTGCTTGCATTGATTATTTACTCAACGTAATTGGAGTGTCGGCAGATTTTTGTAATTTTGCGGTCAACGCATCCAAGCCTTGTTTACGGATAATCGGGCTCCATTCCTGCTGTTTGGTATTGACCATGCTGGCGCCGCTGGCGGTCATGTCATACACTTGCCATTGCCCGGTTTTGCTGTTTTTATACCAGTAAAAATCCACATTTAACGGCGGTTGATTATTTGGTTGTGCCACTTTTACGTTCACGATGGCAAGGCTGCCGGATTCTTCTTTCATTTTGCCGACTTGAATGTTTTGGTCGGTATAGAGCGTTAATACTTGCGCATACACTTGCTCAATGTACTTATCCAATACAGCGAAATAACGTTCGCGTTCTTCCTGAGTGACAGTTTTGTAGTTTTGTCCTAAAATTTTTGAACCGGCATATTTAACATGCACATACGGCATTAAATCCTGACGTACGATGGTTTTTAAATAGTTCGGATCCTGTTTGATTCGGCTTTGATTCGCTTTAATGTCGCTGAATAATTTATCGGAAACCTGTTGTGTTAAGGTTTGCGGGTTATCTTCCGCCATGACCTGTTGCATCGCAAAAAGTGCGGTGAAAATTACCAGCGTTTTTGTTAACCAGTTTTTAAACTTGATTTTTAACATCCCTCTTGCTCCTTTTAGGTTGAGTGAACTAATTACTTTCTGTGGCATCGTTTGTTTCCTCTGCCGCCTTTTTGTCTTTGTCACCGTATAAAAATTGTCCGATCAGATCTTCCAGCACTATGGCGGATTTGGTATCGACAATTTTGTCGCCATCTTTCAACATCGCAATTTCGCCGTCATTAAAACCGATGCTTAGCGCAATGTATTGTTCGCCCAATAAACCGGAGGTTTTGATGGATAACGAACTGGTTTCCGGAATTTCATTGTATTCCTGATTAATGGCGATGGTGACTTTCGGTAAATACGTTTGCGGATCCAATGTGATTTCGGATACCCGCCCAATCACAACGCCGCCCACTTTAAGCGGGGCGCGTACTTTTAGTCCACCGATATTATCGAAAGTTGCATAAACGTGATAAGATTTTGCTTCACTGAAACCTTGCACGTTCGCCACTTTTAAGCCTAAGAAGATAAGCGAGCCGATACCAAGGAGTAAAAATAAACCGACCCAAAATTCATATTTAATTGTTTGTCGCATAACGTTTCCTTACAAACAGAGATTAATTCGCACCGAACATGATGGCGGTCAGTACGAAGTCTAAACCTAATACTACTAATGACGCGTGTACAACGGTTCTGGTGGTGGCTTTGCTGATGCCTTCCGAAGTCGGAATACAGTCGTAGCCGTTAAACAATGCAATCCAAACCACCGCAATGGCGAAGAACAGGCTTTTAATAAAACCGTTAAGAATATCGTGGCTCCAGGTAACAGAGCTTTGCATGACCGACCAGAAACTGCCCGAATCCACGCCTTTCCAATCCACGCCCACTAAGGAACCGCCCCAAATGCCGATGGCGATAAAAATAATGGAAAGAATCGGCATGGCAATCACTCCCGCCCAAAAACGCGGGGCGATAACCCGACGTAGCGGATCCACCGCCATCATTTCCAAACTGGATAATTGTTCCGTGGCTTTCATTAAGCCGATTTCGGCAGTTAATGCGGAACCGGCGCGTCCGGCGAATAAAAGTGCGGTCACTACCGGACCTAATTCGCGCAGCAGCGATAATGCTACGAGTTGCCCTAAGCTGGTTTCTGCCGAGAAATCCACCAATACCACATAGCCTTGCAAACCTAACACCATGCCGATAAACAAACCGGATAGCATGATAATCAATAAAGACTGCACGCCGAGGACATGGAGTTGTTTGATTAATAACGGGAAATGCTTGTTAATTTGCGGTTTGCCGATAAGCGCGCCGAATAGCAAAAAGCCTGCACGACCCATTGCGCGGGCAAAGTTAATAGCGTTACGTCCGAGGGCTGAAATTAAATTGGTTAGCATTCAAACAACTCCTCAATGTAATTTGGCGCAGGGTAGTGAAAACGTACCGGACCGTCCGCCTGACCTTGTAAAAACTGTTTCACTTGGGGATCTTGGCTCGCCAATAGCTGCTCCGATGAGCCTTCGGCAATCACATGCTGATCGGCGATAATATAGGCATAATCGGCGATGCTCAATACTTCCTGCACATCATGGGAGACCACAATAGACGTTAAATTCAACGCTTCATTTAGCCGTTTGATTAAGCTGATAATCACGCCCATGCTGATGGGATCTTGTCCCGTAAAGGGTTCGTCGAACATGATTAAATCCGGATCTAACGCAATGGCACGGGCGAGCGCGGCACGACGCGCCATCCCGCCGGAAAGTTCGGAAGGCATTAAATCGGCGGCACCGCGCAAGCCCACCGCTTCGAGTTTCATTAATACTATTTTTCTAATCAACGACGGAGGCAGATTGGTGTGCTCTCGAATAGGAAATGCCACATTATCAAAGGTGGAAATATCGGTGAATAATGCGCCGGATTGAAACAGCATACCCATGCGTTTGCGCACATCATAAAGTTCACTGTTGGATAATTTGCAAATATCTTGCCCGTCGAACAGAATTTCACCTTCGGAAGGCATCAGCTGACCGCCGATGAGTTTCAAAAGGGTGGTTTTACCAATCCCTGACGGTCCCATAATGGCGGTAATTTTGCCGCGGGGAACGCGCAAATTCAGATCGTGGTAAATAATCCGTTCACCGCGTTTAAACGTAAGGTGTTTTACTTCAATTAACGTTTCGTTCATAAAACTGCTAGGTTACGGCTTGAATTGCCTTTAATGAATAAAAATAGGTTGTGATACTCTACGAAATCCGAATGAATGTCAAATAGAATTACATTTTTTAATCTCTCAAATACCCGTCCTTGGACTGTTTTTTTGTGAAATGTTCCTGACCCGGGCAAGGAAATCTTCTTATAAAAAACGTCGGCGAGGGCGACCGTACTTTATATTGCTTTTTTATCGTTTTCAGCAAAATTATGCTATCATTGTGTCTTATTATTAACCGTTATAACGGAATTTGTATTGTATGAATATTCGTTTGAATATTATCTTAGCCGTGATTGCGCTGGGTTTATTGGCCTGGTTTTATAGCCTGAATAAAGAGGACGGAAGTTTGAAAGATCTGATTAAAACGGCAGATAGTCCGGAATATGTCGGGCAGAAAATGAGCACTACCGTGTATTCGCCCACCGGCAAAAAACAATATTTAGCGACCTCCGCAAAAGTGGAACATTATACCTCGGATGGACATACGGATTTTCAACAACCGGTCGTGTTGTTGTTAGATATTGAAATTCAAAATACGGATAAAGAAAGCTGGAAACTCAGCGCTGACAAAGCACGATTGACCAAAGACAATATGCTGTATCTGGATGGCAATGTCATCGCACAAAGCCTTTCCGCGCAATCTCGTTTGCAACGCATTGAAACCCAACGCGCGGTGGTTAATTTGACAACACAGGACATCAGCTCGGATCAAATGGTAAAACTTAACGGGCAGAATTTTAATTCCACAGGCTTAAAATTAACCGGCAACTTGCAGCAACAAGTGGCTACATTAAAAGAACAGGTGAAAACATATTATGAAATCAGTAAGCAATAACATTTTTTTTGCTTCCATGTTAATGCTGGTGTCTTTGTCTACTTTTGCATTGAAAGACGATACCAATCAGCCCATTAATATCGTTTCCGATAACCAATCCTTAGACATGACCAGTCGGGTAGTGATCTTTACAGACAACGTTGTCATTACTCAAGGTTCTATCGTGGTGAAAGCGAATAAAGTGATCATCACCCGTCCGGAAGAAAATTCCAAGAAAAAAGACACTGTTGAGGCGTTTGGCAATCCGGTGACATTCCATCAGGTAATGGACGACGGCAAGCCCGTGGACGGCAAAGCCAATAAAGTGTTTTATGATTTAGGCACGGAGTTTTTAACCTTAACCGGTAATGCTGAATTAAAACAGCTGGATAGCAAAATCAACGGTAATGTGATCACTTATGATGTGAAAAAACAACAACTCAAAGCCAACGGTTCTTCCGGTTCACGCGTCACCACCGTGTTAATTCCGGCTCAACTCAATAATGCAAAAGGGAAATAGAATTCATGGCGATTCTGTATGCTGAAAATTTAGCGAAAAGTTATAAAAACCGCCAAGTGGTTTCCGATGTGAGTTTAACGGTGAATTCCGGCGAAATCGTCGGTTTGTTGGGGCCTAACGGTGCCGGTAAAACTACCACCTTCTACATGGTGGTGGGCTTGGTAAATCATGATCAAGGAAAAATCCGCATTGACGAGGAAGACATCAGTCTGTTACCGATGCACAATCGAGCGCAAAAAGGCATCGGTTATTTGCCGCAGGAAGCCTCCATCTTCCGCCGTTTAAGCGTGTACGATAATTTAATGGCGGTGTTGGAAATACGCAAAGATTTGACCGCACTTCAACGCCGCGAGAGAGCTGACGAGTTAATTGAAGAATTTAATATCAGTCATATTCGTGATAATTTAGGGCAATCTTTGTCGGGCGGGGAGCGCCGTCGTGTGGAAATCGCCCGTGCGTTGGCGGCAAATCCGAAATTTATTTTGTTAGATGAGCCTTTCGCCGGGGTTGACCCGATTTCGGTGATTGATATTAAGAAAATCATTAAAGACTTGCGTGATCGCGGCTTGGGCGTATTAATTACCGACCACAATGTGCGCGAAACACTGGATGTGTGTGAGCGCGCTTATATTGTGAGCGCCGGTAAAATGATTGCCACCGGCACACCGCAAGAGATTATGAACAACAAATTGGTAAAAGACGTTTATTTAGGCGCCGATTTCCAACTTTAGCTTATGAAATTTACTGAATTATTAACACCGGAAAGTATCCGTCAGGGCATGATTTTGTCCAGCAAAAAGCGTGTGTTTGAGTTAATCGCACACATTGTGGCTGAAAAATTGCAGCTGGAAAACGGTGAACAATGCTGTTTTGAGTGTTTGTTCAGCCGTGAAAAACTGGGCAACTCCGGTCTCGGCGGCGGCGTGGCAATGCCAAAAGGACGTTTGCCGGCAGAAGCCCAACCTATCGCCGTATTCATTCAATTAGACTCGCCTATTGACTATGAGGCAGCGGATCACCGTGAAGTGGATTTAATCTTTGCGGTGTTGATTCCGGAAAATATGTGTGCCGCGTATGTTCAGTATTTGCCTAAATTAGCGGAAAATTTAACGGATAAATCTTTGTGCAAGCAGTTGCGGGCGGCGAAAAGTGCGGATGAAATTTTGCAAATTTTTTTTCATTATGATCAAACCGATGTGAATGAAGCGGTTCCTACGGAACAGGATGTAACGGAATCGCAGCGTAATTTTACTTAACGAAAAAGCCAAATTAGTGGGGGTGCTGTGGAAATTATTATCATTAGCGGTCGTTCCGGGGCGGGAAAATCCGTTGCATTAAGAGCCTTGGAAGATATGGGCTATTATTGTGTGGATAATCTCCCTCTGGATTTATTGCCCCAGCTGATTCAGATTTTGTCCGCCGGGCAACCTGCCGTTGCCATTAGTTTAGACATTCGCAACCTGCCGACTTCCCCGCAAATCCTGGAAAATACGATTAATGATTTGCAGCAGAAACATAATGTTAAAATTATTTTCTTGGATGCCGATACCGGCACATTAATTCGCCGCTATAGCGATTCCCGCCGTCTGCACCCGTTATCCACACAGGACCTTTCCTTAGAAGCCGCCATTGAAGAAGAACGTAACCGTCTTGATCCTCTCGTGCAACAAGCCAATTTGCTGATTGACACTGCCGCTTTATCTACCCACGAATTAGCGGAGCGATTGCGTGAGTTTTTGAGCGGGCATTCCGATAAAGAATTGAAAATAGTGGTGGAATCTTTCGGTTTTAAATATGGCATTCCGTTAGATGCGGATTACGTGTTTGATGTGCGTTTCCTGCCGAATCCGCATTGGAATCAGGGGTTACGCCCGCTGACCGGTTTGGATGAAGAAGTGGCGGAATTCTTAAATAAGCACAATGAAGTGCATCAATTTATCTACCTCACCCGTTCTTATATCGAAACCTGGCTGCCGTCGCTGGAACAGAATAACCGCAGCTATTTGACCATTGCTATCGGTTGTACGGGCGGCAAACACCGTTCTGTTTACATTGCCGAACAACTGGGGAAATATTTTCAGGATAAAGGTAAAAATGTCAAAATTTTGCATTGCTCACTGGCAAAGCATAAAAAATAGTTCGCTTATTTCTTCTCTAACCGATTAATCTGGCTGATGATAATCCCGTCGGCAACGCGTGTTTGGATTTGCTCGCCGATGTTCACCGCATGAATTGATGTAATGGCTTGGTTATGTTGATTTTGGGTGATGGAATATCCCCGCGCTAATACCTTCAACGGGCTTAAACTGTCTAATTTGCCACATAAATGCGCCAGTTGTTTTTGTTGAAGCCCCACCTTCAAATTCATCTCGGAATTTAACCGCACTTTAAGTTGCGCCAGCAGTTGTTTCTGTTGTTGTAACTTTAACGGCAGCGGATTTTTATATAACCGCGCCGAAAGTGCGGTCAGATTTTCCGCTGTTTTTTGCCGGTGATGACACAGACTTTGCTGCAAGCGATGACGTAATTGGGCGATAAGTTGCTGTTGAATACGTAGTTGCGCTTGTGGGTGTTGGTTTTGCAGACGTAAGAAAAGATGCTGTAATTGCCGTTTCTTCTCGATAAAAATGCGATCCAAAGCGATTTCAATGCGTTGTTGACGATATTGTAACTGCTGTAATAATTCCGTTTGATCGCGGCTCACCAGCTCTGCCGCGGCAGAAGGGGTCGGTGCGCGTAAATCGGCGACAAAATCGGCAATGGTAATATCGGTTTCATGACCGACAGCGCTAATGATTGGAATGACGGAATGAAACATCGCGCGCGCCACAATTTCTTCATTAAAGCACCACAAATCTTCCAGCGAACCACCGCCGCGCCCCACGATTAATACATCCGCCTCTTGTCGCCGGTTGGCGATTTCAATCATTTGTGCGATTTCAGCCGCCGCATCTTTACCTTGCACGGCTGTGGGATAAATAATGACTTTCAGACTCGGATCACGACGTTGTAGAATATGCAAAATATCCTGCAATGCCGCCCCGGTTTTAGAGGTAATAATGCCTACCGCTTGACTAAAGTGCGGTAGGTTTTTCTTGTGATTTTGAGCGAACAATCCTTCTGCCGCTAATTTGAGTTTCAGCGCTTCAAATTGCTGCATCAGTAACCCTTCGCCGGCAAGGTGCATACTTTCGATAATCAGTTGATAATCACCGCGCGGCTCATACAAACTGACACTAGCACGCACCAATACCTGCATGCCATTAGACGGACGAAAACCCACGCGCAGATTTTTCATGCGGAACATGGCGCAGCGCACTTGGGCGTTTTCGTCTTTTAAACTTAAATACCAATGCCCCGAAACTGGTTGGGTAAAGTTAGATATTTCCCCGGTGAGCCAAACTTGTCCGAGCTGATTTTCTAACATCAGGCGAACGGATTGGTTTAATTGGCTGACCGAGTAAATGTTATCGCTCATGGAAGATTACTCGGTTAACAACGCCCAGCCGTCGTCCAGCCAATTGCAAATGCTATCGACCAACACTTCCATGGAAATCTGTTGATCCTGCAGGCTGCCGATTAAGCGGGTTAAAAAAGCAAAATCAACGGTTTGACCATCGGCAAGTTGTTTCAAAATTTCCGCTTCGGCGTAGGTCAATTCATCCAGCCATTCGCCGTTGGCATAAATTCGGAACGGATCTTGGGTATAAACCAATTTGCAATTGTTGTCTTGACGTAATCTGCCGCCATGTTCAAAGCTTTCCAACACGTCTTCCGGATCGGAAAAACCGGCGACTTCCAGTAATTCATAGCGCCGACGGCTGACGGTTGTTGCAAGCGCTTGTTGGAATAAGGTGTCGAACTGTGCAGAATTTGCCAGCTGTTGTAAAAATAACGCTTTCATTTGTTGTACGTCTTGCGGTGTCAATTCGCCGGTTTTTTGTTCTGAAGGACTTAAACGGAACGGGATAGCCAGTTCATTCACTTCCAAACTTGGATGGTAAAGGTGATTTCTAATACTTTCCAGTAGTTCCGATGTATTTGGGTAGCGCAACCCGAAGGATACGGTTAAGCAGTCATCTTGCGCTACGCCGTAGTGAGCCAGACGGGAAGGCACGTACAGCACATCGCCCGGCGCCATCACTTCGTCTAAAATCAGTTCGCCCATGTCGTCAAAAATACGAATCGGTTGGTTCGGTTTGAATTCTGTGGTCGGTTCGCACCATTTGCCAAGCTGCCAACGGCGATGACCGTAAGCCTGCACCAGGAAGACATCGTATTCATCATAATGTTTGCCGACAGAACCGCCTTGTGGCGCGAAAGATACCATGATGTCATCACGTTGCCATTGCGGAATAAAGTCGAATTTTCGCCATAAATTGCCTAATAACGGTGACCATTGCTCCATATCTTGCACTAAAACCGACCATTTTTCAGGCAGGTTATCAAAATCTTCTTTGGATAACGGACTGGTGCGCAATTCCCAATTGTCATCGGAATGTTGCTTGATCAAGCGCGCGACCACTTCTTCCGTTTTGGCTAATTCGGTGATGTCGCGTGGTTCAAGCATACCGATAATTTCTGGTAAACCGCGTCGAATTAATAACGGTTTTTTCTGCCAGTAATCGCGTAAAAAGATTTCCGGTGTAATATTTTGAGGTAAACAAAATTTGTTCATATACATTCCTTCAATGTGTTGAATAAGTGTTATTACTTTTTCTTTGCTTGTTCTTCCGCACGTTTGCGTCGAATTTCTTTCGGATCCGCCAACAGCGGGCGATAAATTTCAATGCGATCGCCGTCTTTCAGCTGATCCGTTAATTTCACGGGACGGCTGAAAATGCCGATTTTATTTTCGCGTAAATCAATGTTGGTAAATTGTTGTAAAATGCCGGACTGTAAAATGGCGGTTTGCACCATAGTGCCTTCATCTACACTAAACGATTTCAGATAATGATGATCAGGAAACGCATAGGCAATTTGAATATTGATTTTATTAACCATAAATTTGTTTTGCTCGCTGTTTCAATGCATCAATCATTTTATTGGTTAAATGGGTAAAGATCTGACCGAAGGCAAATCCAACCGGTGGATTTGAAAATTCAGATGCTAAATAAAGTCGAGTCTGACAGCTTTTTTTATCCGGATCGGTAAACTTTTCACCTTGCAGAAATTTAAACGGACCGTCAACGAATTGCATTCTAATTGATTGATTTTCTTTCATTGTATTACAGGTGGTAAACTTTTGTCGAATGCCCGCCTTGCTGATTTCCGATTCACCGGTTAATTGCACCGCACTTTTATTTAACGTGCGGTTGCCGACACAGCCTGGCAAAAACTCGGGATAACGCTCATAATCATTTAAAAGCCGATACATTTGTTGCGCGTTGTATGCAACGAGCGTCGATTGATTAACAATAGCCATACAGATTAAGGTTGTGGATGAAAAAGTTGGTATATTATAAAGGAAATATTGCAGAAACATGAGGAGATTAAAATGAATTGGGTCTGGTTTGCGATCGGTTCCGCATTTTTTGCCGGATTAACGGCAATTTTAGGCAAATTAGGTGTGGAAGGCTTGAATAGTAATTTAGCGACATTTATTCGTACAGTAGTGATTTTATTTGTGATTGTGGCGATTATTTCGATGCGTAATGAATGGCAATTGCCTCAACATATTGCGACCAAGCCGGTTATTTTCCTTGTGTTATCCGGGGTGGCGACGGGATTTTCCTGGCTTTGTTACTATCGCGCTTTACAACTTGCGCCGGCATCTTGGGTCGCACCTATTGATAAACTCAGCGTGGTTATTGCCATTGTGTTAGGTGTGACTATCTTGGGCGAGCCGGTGAGTATGAAATTATTGATTGGGGCAGGATTGATTCTTTCGGGCGTGTTGGTCTTGGCGTTTTAAAAAACACATTGAAAAAGCACCGCACTTTTTAGGTTTTACGGATAAAAAATAGCTCCCAAACGGGAGCTATTTTCATGTTCGGATTTCTCAGAATTAGCCCTTGTAGTTGTAAACGTGTGCAACTAAGTCTAATACTTTGTGAGAATAACCGGCTTCGTTGTCATACCAAGATACCAGTTTTACGAAAGTATCGGTTAATGCAATACCTGCTGCCGCGTCAAATACGGAAGTTAAGGAACAACCGTTGAAGTCGGTAGAAACTACGGCATCTTCAGTGTAGCCTAAAACACCTTTCATTTCATTTTTGGAAGCGCGTTTTAATTCCGCACAGATTTCTGCGTAAGTTGCAGGTTTTTCAAGGTTAACGGTTAAGTCAACAACGGACACGTTTGTAGTAGGAACACGGAACGCCATACCGGTTAATTTACCGTTTAATGCAGGAATAACTTTACCTACGGCTTTAGCCGCACCGGTTGAAGATGGGATGATGTTTTGGGAAGCGCCACGACCACCACGCCAGTCTTTTGCAGATGGACCGTCAACGGTTTTTTGTGTTGCGGTTGTAGCGTGAACGGTTGTCATTAAACCGTCTTTGATACCGAATTTGTCGTTGATAACTTTTGCTAATGGCGCTAAGCAGTTAGTTGTGCAAGAAGCATTGGAAACAATGTCTTGACCTTTATAAGCATCAAAGTTTACACCGCGTACGAACATTGGTGTGCTGTCTTTGGAAGGACCGGTTAAAACCACTTTTTTCGCGCCGGCAGTGATGTGTTTACGGGCAGTTTCGTCAGTTAAGAATAAACCGGTTGCTTCAACTGCAACATCAACACCGATTGCACCCCAGTTTAAGTTTGCCGGATCACGTTCAGCCGTTACGCGAATCGCTTTACCGTTTACGACTAAGTTGCCGTCTTTCACTTCAACTGTGCCGTCGAACCGACCGTGAGTTGAATCGTATTTCAACATATACGCCATGTATTCAACGTCGATTAAGTCGTTGATACCTACTACTTCAATGTCATCACGAAGTTGAGCTGCACGGAATACGATACGGCCGATACGACCGAAACCATTGATACCAATTTTAATTGCCATAAGATTTCACCTTATTATTTTTAAGTTAAACGAAAAGGTTTAGGTTGGCTATGACCCTGCCTACCAATTTTGCGGGAGATTATAACACGCTTTCTTTAATTTGAGAATGCGTCTCTGATCGGATGAAGAGAAAATTTCCTTGGCAGGAGAAGAAAAAACTCTGTAAAAAATGACCGCACTTTTGCTGATTTTTTATCGGTTTAGGGGCATAATAGGCAAAATTAATCACAAGAGAAGCATTATGTTACAAGGCAATTTGTATATCATTTCGGCACCCAGCGGTGCAGGTAAATCTTCATTAATCGCCGCATTGTTAAAACAAAATAATAACCATAAAATGATGGTATCCGTTTCCCACACCACCAGACAGTCGCGCCCGGGCGAACAAGAAGGCGTGCATTATTATTTTGTTTCTCAAGGGGAATTTGAAACCTTAATCGAACAAAATGCCTTTTTGGAATACGCGAAAGTCTTTGGCGGCAATTATTACGGCACGTCTTTATTCGCTATTGAAGAAAATTTAGCTAAAGGCATTGATGTTTTTTTGGATATTGATTGGCAGGGCGCACAACAAATTCGCAAAAAAGTGCCGAATGTTAAGAGTATTTTTGTTTTACCGCCGTCGTTGGATGAATTGGAAAGACGCTTAATCGGACGCGGTCAGGACAGTGCGGACGTGATTGCCGACAGAATGGCGAAAGCGATGAGCGAAATTTCTCATTACAATGAATATGATTATGTGATCGTCAACGATAATTTTGAACAGGCGCTTGTGGATTTGCAGGCAATTCTGCGTGCTGAGCGATTGACATTGGCGCATCAGCAGCAAGAAAATCAAGGCCTGATTGAACAACTACTGGAAAAATCAGCTGCATTCTAGTACCATACTGACCCTTTATTGAATTCAAAAAACAGATTTAGCAAATTGGAGTAATTTATGGCTCGCGTAACCGTACAAGACGCAGTAGAAAAAATTGGTAACCGTTTCGATTTAATTTTAACCGCTGCCTGTCGCGCAAGACAATTACAGTTGCATACGCGTGAACCTTTGGTGCCGGAAGATAATGATAAACCGACCGTTATCGCACTGCGTGAAATTGAAAAAGGTTTAATTAATAACGAAATTTTGGATGCGCAAGATCGTCATGAACATTTGGTGCAGGAAAGAGTGGAAGTGAACGCCGTTTCTTTGTTATCCGAATAAAGTGCGGTTGGAATTTACAACGTTTTTTAGTCGGTTGGGTGTGCTTTGTATTTATTCGAAGGTTTACATCACATTATTCAGGCATATTTGCCGCCTGAACAAATTGAATTAGTCAAACGTGCATTTGTGATTGCCCGCGATGCACACGAAGGACAATCACGCTCCAGCGGCGAACCTTACATCACCCATCCGGTTGCCGTCGCTTCGATCATCGCCGAAATGCGACTGGATCACGAAGCGGTCATGGCCGCCTTATTACATGATGTCATTGAAGACACGCCTTACACGGAAGAACAACTGAAAGCCGAATTCGGCGCCAGTGTCGCGGAAATCGTAGAAGGCGTTTCAAAACTCGACAAACTCAAATTCAGAACCCGTCAAGAAGCGGAAGTGGCAAATTTCCGTAAAATGATCCTTGCCATGACCAGGGATATTCGTGTGGTTCTCATCAAACTTGCCGACCGAACCCACAACATGCGCACCCTCAGCGCATTACGTCCCGATAAACGCCGTCGTATCGCCAAAGAAACCCTGGAAATTTATGCACCGTTGGCGCATCGCTTGGGGATCGAGCACATCAAAAACGAACTGGAAGATCTTGGTTTTGAAGCCATGTATCCGCAACGTTATGCGGTTTTGCAAAAAGTCGTACAGATTGCGCGCGGTAATCGCAAAGACATGATTGAACGAATTTCCGACGAAATCAAAGGGCGTTTGCAGGATGTGGGTATTCAAGCGCGGGTATTCGGGCGTGAAAAGCATTTGTATGCCATCTACCAAAAAATGCGCTTAAAAGATCAGCAGTTTCATTCCATTATGGATATTTACGCGTTCCGCACCGTGGTGAACAACGTGGATACCTGCTATCGTGTGCTTGGACAAATGCACAGCCTTTATAAACCGCGCCCGGGTCGGGTAAAAGATTATATTGCCGTGCCGAAAGCCAATGGCTATCAGTCCTTACATACGTCGATGATTGGTCCGCACGGCGTGCCGGTGGAAGTGCAAATTCGTACCGAAGAAATGGATCAAATGGCGGAAATGGGGGTCGCGGCGCATTGGGCGTATAAACAGGGCGGTCGTAACGACAGCACGCCGGCACAAATTAAAGCGCAACGTTGGCTACAAAGTTTAATTGAATTACAACAAAGTGCGGGTAATTCTTTTGAATTTATCGAAAGCGTAAAATCGGAATTTTTCCCGAAAGAAATTTATGTGTTTACACCGAAAGGGCGCATTGTAGAGCTACCGAAAGGCGCAACGCCGGTGGATTTTGCCTATGCCGTGCACACAGATGTGGGCAGAAATTGTGTCGCCGCCAATGTGGATCGTAAACCTTATCCGTTATCGCAAGCCTTGGAATCCGGGCAGACCATTGATATTTTAACCTCGCCGAATGCCAAACCTAATGTGGCTTGGCTTAATTTTGTGGTGACCGCCAAAGCTCGTTCCAGTATTCGTCACGCTTTAAAAGATTTGCGTCGTGATGAAGCCATTGAATCCGGTAAGCGCCAATTGGCGCACGCTTTGAGTCCGTTAAAATTAGAAGAACTCAATATTGAATATACCCAAAATGTCTTAGCGGATCTGAAATTAGCAAGTTTAAATGATTTATTTATGGAAATCGGTTTAGGCAACCAAATGAGCACCGTCATTGCGCATCGTTTGCTGGGCGAATCCATTGAAATTGATACGGACGGCAACCCTGACAACCACACTGGTCCGTTGGAAATCAGCGGTAACGGCGGTTTGTTGACTACCTTTGCGCAATGTTGCCATCCTGTACCGGGCGATCCGATTATCGCTTATGCCAGCCCGGGTAAAGGATTGGTGATCCACCATGAATCCTGCTCAAACTTGAAAGATCGCGAAGATAATACGAAAAATTATATGTCCGTTGATTGGGAAAAAAGCGATACGCAAATTGAATTTGAAGCGGAATTGCGTATCGAAATGATTAATCAGCAAGGCACGTTACCGCACTTGATGTCAACCATTTCCGCCATGGACAGCAACATTCAAAGCATTTGGACGGAAGAACAGGAAGGGCGTTTGTATCAAATCATCGTGCTGTTAACGGTCAAAGACAAAAAACACCTTGCCCACATCATTCGCAAAATCAAATCAATGCCTGAACTAATCAGCATTGAACGCAATATTAATCAATAGATGAGCACCCAATTATTAGATGCGATTCCGTTAACGGCAATTTCCGGTGTTGGTGCCGCTGTGGCGGAAAAGTTAGGTAAATTGGGGATCTTCAATCTGCAAGATCTGTTATTTCACCTTCCCCTCCGTTATGAAGATCGCACCCGCATCACACCCATTGCCGATTTGCAGGCAGAGCAGTACGCCACTATTGAAGGCGTCGTGCAAAGTAGCGAAGTGCAATTCGGGCGTCGTCCGATGTTGATGGTCTATCTTTCCGACGGTACCGCCAAATTGGCGTTGCGCTTTTTTAATTTTAACGCCGGTATGAAAAACAGCTTGCAGCCAGGTGCTCGGGTGAAAGCCTTTGGTGAGGTGCGTCGCGGGCGTTTCATGGCGGAAATTCATCATCCTGAATATCAGATTATTCATGACAATAAACCGCTGGTTCTGGCAGAAACCCTCACGCCCATTTACCCTGCTACGGAAGGGTTGAAACAAACCGCTTTGCGAAAATTAATTGCGCAAGCCTTGTTGGTGTTGGATAAAACGCCCATAGCCGAATTGTTACCGGCGGAATGTAATCCGCATCCTTTTGATTTAAAATTCGCCATTCAGTTCTTACATAACCCGCCACCCGATGTGTCATTAACGACCTTGGAAGAAGGTAGACATCCCGCCCAGCAACGACTGATTTTTGAAGAGTTGCTGGCATATAACCTGGCGATGCAAAAAGTGCGGTCAGGAATTCAAGCGAATTTTGCCGAGCCTTTGTCGTATCAATCAGATTTAAAAGCACGTTTTTTAGCGCAGTTGCCGTTTCAGCCGACAAATGCACAGTTGCGTGTGACGGAAGATATTGAACGGGATGTGGCGCAACCTTACCCGATGATGCGTCTGGTGCAGGGGGATGTCGGCTCCGGTAAAACCTTAGTGGCGGCGTTAGCGGCACTGCTCGCCATTGATAACGGTAAACAGGTGGCATTGATGGCGCCGACGGAAATCTTAGCGGAACAGCACGCCGTGAACTTCCGCCGTTGGTTTGAACCGCTTGGCATTCAAGTGGGCTGGCTGGCAGGAAAAGTCAAAGGCAAACAACGGGTTGCCGAGCTAGAGAAAATAAAAAGCGGTGCGGTACAAATGGTGGTGGGAACGCACGCGTTATTCCAGGAAGAGGTGGAATTTCATCGTTTGAGCTTGGTGATTGTTGACGAACAGCACCGTTTCGGCGTGCACCAACGACTCATGCTGCGGGAAAAAGGTAATCAGGCAGGCGTGTATCCTCATCAGTTAATCATGACCGCCACACCGATTCCACGTACGCTTGCCATGACGGTGTATGCGGATTTGGATACTTCGATTATCGACGAATTGCCACCGGGGCGCACGCCGATTACCACCATTGCAATTTCCGAAGATCGTCGTGCAGAGATTATCGAACGGGTGAATGTGGCGTGTACGCAGGAAAAACGGCAGGCTTATTGGGTTTGCACTCTGATTGATGAATCGGAAATGTTGGAGGCGCAGGCGGCGGAAGCGGTGGCGGAAGATCTCCGTAAAATTCTACCGCACTTACGCATCGGCTTGGTACACGGGCGAATGAAACCGAATGAAAAACAAGCGGTAATGGCGCAGTTTAAGCTTGCCGAATTAGATTTACTGGTCGCTACGACCGTGATTGAAGTGGGCGTGGATGTGCCGAATGCCAGTTTGATGATTATTGAAAACGCTGAGCGCCTTGGCTTGTCCCAGCTTCACCAGTTACGTGGGCGGGTCGGGCGTGGCAGTACAGCTTCGTTTTGTGTGTTAATGTACAAACCGCCGCTCGGTAAAATTTCGCAAAAACGCTTACAAGTCATGCGCGACACGCAGGATGGTTTCGTGATTTCGGAAAAAGATCTGGAAATTCGTGGTCCGGGGGAAGTGCTTGGCACGAAACAAACAGGAATTACCGAATTTAAAGTGGCGAACCTCATGCGCGATCGCAAAATGCTGCCGACAGTGCAGTTTTATGCAAAACAACTAGTACAGAAATATCCGCAAACGGCGGACTTGTTGATTCGCCGCTGGCTAAATAATCGTGAGATTTATAGCAATGCCTGATTCTATTTTTGCCCAGCTGCATTGGTTGGCGGAAGATGCGCCACAGGCGAAGCAACTGCCGCGTTCAGTTCACTGCTGGTTGTTTGATAAACAATCGCTGACCGTTAAATTAAAACAGACTTGTGCACGATTTGACGTGAAAGTGCGGTCAGAAAAATGGATAGAAAAAACATTTGAAAATGAGACCGCACTTTTGCCGGCGGGAGCCTATTGGTGCCGTGAAGTTTTATTGCTTGGTGACGGCAAACCTTGGATCGAGGCTCGAACGCTCATTCCCCAGACGCTATTTGTCTATCACCAAGAACTGTCAATGTTAGGCAAAAAACCTATCGGCGAATGGCTATTTCAGCAAACGCCACAAAGGCGGTTAATCCAATGGGCGCAAGATCCTCAAAGCGGATTATATGCCCGTCGTTCCTTGTTTTGGGTCCAAAACATACCGATGTTAATCAGCGAGCTTTTCCTTGAGAACCGCCTTATAAGCGAATAAAATGACGCAAATTTTTCCATCAAACTGATTATGGACATTCAAACAAAACCCACAATTCTTTTTTTTGATTCCGGCGTCGGCGGCTTTAGTGTTTATCATGAGGTTAAGCAACTTTTGCCTGACTATCACTATTTGTATTGCTTTGATAACGCTTACTTTCCTTATTCCGAGAAGCCTGAAGAAAAGATCATCGAACGTACGTTAAAAATCTGCCAACGCATAGATCAAATGTATCCGTTGGATCTTATTGTCATCGCCTGTAATACGGCAAGCACCGTTGTGTTGCCCTCATTGCGCGAACATTTTTCAATTCCGATTGTAGGCACCGTGCCCGCGATTAAACTGGCAGCAGCGCAAACAACCACGAAACATATCGGGTTACTAGCCACCAAGGGAACGGTAAACCGAAAATATTTATCTGATTTGATTGATAAATATGCCGCTGATTGCCGTGTGGAAAAAATTGGCAGTACGAAGTTGGTAGAATTGGCTGAACGTAAATTTCATGGTTATCCTATTGATTTAAATGAAATTAAATCTGAAGTGCTAACGTGGGTTACAATGAGTGATTTAGATTGTGTGGTGCTGGGATGTACGCACTTCCCTCTGATAAAATCAGAGATTCAACAATGTTTGCCGCAAGTCATCTATTTTATTGATTCGGGTGCTGCCGTTGCGAAACGGGTGGAATCCTTGCTTAGTGACGTAAAAGTGCGGTCAAAAAATCAAACAAATAATCAAGTGTTTTGCACAAAAATGATCTCACCGGAAGACGGTTTACCAAATTTAATTCAGTCTTTAGGATTTGAAACGCTGCGTTTATTAGATGTCGATAGTGAGGTTTTGAGAGAAATTTGACAAAAAATAAGCAATCAAAAAGATTTTTAAATTTTTAGTAAAAAAGTACTTGCAAGGTAAGGATAAAAGCCTATAATACGCCGGCACAACGACGCGCCGTTGTAGGTTTTTATAAACAGCGCGTCGTTTTTTGTTCTTTAACAATCAATCATACAAACTGTGTGGGCACTTATAGATTCGTTTTAGATAATTTTAAGATTGAACTTAATAGGTGCCGGAAGATTCGTTTATTTATATTATTTATAATAGATTAATTAAGTCAGCTATTGAGGGATTAAGCTTTTTGAATTGAAGAGTTTGATCATGGCTCAGATTGAACGCTGGCGGCAGGCTTAACACATGCAAGTCGGACGGTAGCAGGTAAGTACTTGTACTTATGCTGACGAGTGGCGGACGGGTGAGTAATGCTTGGGAATCTGTCTTA
>NZ_AQUU01000013.1 GCF_000372365.1 Aggregatibacter actinomycetemcomitans DSM 8324
AAAGGGGTAAGCGGAACGCCTAAGAACATAGCGGGACGAGTGAGCGCTTTGAATAATGGGTCTCTATTCATTTTAAAATCTATGCAAGTGGTTAAAGGTGCAGATACGCTGCACCATTCGTGGTAGTGGGTATAATGAATGTGTTAGCCAACTAATAATTTTGCAATTTCCGCTGCAGCCCCAATAATGATACCACCCACAAGGATAGGCGCAACTTCGCGGAAAGTTTGCCCCTGAAAGAGAACTTTATAACCGGCAACAATTACCGCAATTGTAACAACCCCAATCTGAATATAAGTTAGTGAATTTAAAATGTTATCAACAAGGGTATTTACCTTCTGCAACCCCGCTGCTTGAGATGAATTTGTAGCGGCTAACACCATAGCACCAACTACCGCCGTTTTTCCGGCATTTAACTTGCCTTTTACTTTTGATAAAAAGTTCATTAGATTTTCTCCAATTAGAATTTAAAAGTTTTTGAAACGCTTTCACGTATTACTTGTTGAGATTCATTACTTACAGTTTCGGGTTTAGGTCTGTTTTTAATCAATCTTTGTTTTAATGCTAACAATCATATTAGAATACTGACCGGGATCTTTTAAAACCGGTTTAAGGATACTGCGTTTAAACTCTCTAACTAAAATCAGAATATGAAGAACTTTCTCCATCATTATTAAATAAACTTTTTCAATTTGAATAAATAGGGTTGAACATATTTAATAAATACTAAGTCTAACGATTGTACTTTCTAGTTAAATGAGTTTATTTTCTTGACCTGTAAGCTTATATCAGCTAACCAGTAAATAATTCTCCTTTAAGTATTTTTAGGTGCAAAACAATACTCTACAGTACTAAACGTGTGAGTTTTTTACACAATAAAGTTGTCGTGTTATTATCCGATAAAAATCTTTAAAGTACCAACTTTTTTTCAAAAATCTTACACTCCACAAAGAATATCTACTGAATATAAAATAAAAAATTCAATTTATATGGATAATTCTTCGATCTGATAAATTTCTGTCTTTTTATTCTTTTCACTCTACCAAAACTGTAGAGGGTTTAAAGGAGCAGTCGGCTACCGCCGACCGTGCGGATAACTTATGAATAGATTGCATAAACTTCTAGCTATCATCAATGCTTTATTCGAACACAATAATAAATGGGATGCGACCCGACACTTATCCACACTTTCTACGGATTAAAATGAATTTTTTATTTCCCGAGAAACCCTTTTTTTCTTGTGTGGGTTACTCGGCAAAATTATATTATCACTCATTCGCTCCTATGCATTTGTAAATAGCTTTGTTTATGATCTCACTCCATAGAACTAGATTCAACTGAAAAATACTCCGTGAAATAACTCAATTAGGGCATAGAATACTTTTCCTCTTACCGTTAAGTAACAAACCCATTCTAAAGCGAATTATAGCAGTTTAACGCTGTACTGCTTGCGTGAAACCTTTTAAAAAAACACGTAATGATTTTGAAAAAAATTATTATTGGCGATAAAGAAGCTGTGAGCGGCAAGTACACAGTGTGGGTAAAACTGTGGAAATAGGGTGTATAGAGGTAGATTATGGGATCGCTTGTTATTTTCCAAACCGTAGGCGGCATACACGCAACGAAAGCAACTTTTTTTCGGTTTTTTCGCCAGAGGTTAATCGTTAGTATAAAACCTCGATAACAGGTTTGAAACACACGGCAGCCAACACCACCGGATAAGGTTTATCGGCAGATTTAAACACTAACGTCTGTTGATGATAATGGGACATATTTTGCAAATAACGAATCAAATTCCGTGGTTTCACATACAAATTCACAAAAGGCAAATTAAAAGGCTCATTCAAATCGTGCAAAATAAACGCCCCCAAGCAATTACTCGACAACACGGGCATACCGTGATTTTGCAGACGATTTTTTAGCTCACGATTGATGGATTTTCGGTGAAATTTATTTACCGCCCTTTTGATTTTTGAAAATAAAGACATGATGAACTCCGAGTAGATAAAAAAGTGCGGTTATTTTTCACCGCACTTTCTTTGATTAATACCCTTTTTGATAAATCAATTCCGCCAGTTTCACGCCCAACAGGGCAATATTAAAACGTTGTTCGTCGGCGACCAGCCAGAATTGTAAGCCGTTTTCCAAGGTGGTGAGCCCGCCGATATGCAATTTCGGCTCTTCTCCCGCTTCGGTTTCGCCGTTGGTGACGGGGGTGAATAAGTGGTCTTGGCGATAATCCACCAGATCATTCGCCTGCCATGCCTGGATCTGCGGCTGTTCATCAAATTCATACTCGGAAAGCAGCGTGACCATTTGCGCCATGCCATAAAACACCGGCACTTGCGCCTGATGAAAAATCACATTCGGCAGTTGCGGAAAAATTTTTTCTACTTGTGCAGCAAAGTTTGTGGTCGGCTTGGCGAGCGGGAACACATCAAATGCCAAACGTTGTTGATCTTCATCTAACGGAATGCCGTTCAATAGTTGCGCGGTTTGTCCGGCAAGTTTATTCACGGTGTCGCTGTCAACATAAGATGCCGGTAATAATGACGTAACCAACACTTGAGACAATGTATTTTCGCGGGCAAATTGTGACACAGAGAAAATGAATTGTGTAACCTGCGGATCTGGCAAAGACACAATGTTACGTTTCAATAAAACCAACTGTTCATCGTTAATGCTCGGGACGATAAGCGGCACATCATTTAGCGAAGCGCACACGCCTTTCAAATCAATCACCACACAACCCGCTTGCGCCGTATTGGCAATATGTGTCGCATGAGCAAATTCACCGGCAAATAACACATAATTAAATTCTGACCATTCCGTTTCCTCTAACGGAATTTGCGCCACGCTTTTGTTGTTGAATCGAATGCCCTGTTCTTCGCTAAAAGGGAAAAGTTCGACCACGGACAGGGTCTCAATGGCTAAACTGCTCTGCTCCAACGCCTCCGCCAATTTCTCGCATAAATCGAATTCGGCGACCAGGGCGATATTTAATCTTGTACTCATTTTTCTCTCCGCAGTAAAATAAACGGGCTCCATTTTACTGAATTATCACGAGGAAATACAATGACACCGGCGATTGACTTATTGAAAAAGCAAAAAGTCCCTTTCACCTTACATCATTACGATCACGACCCGGACAACACCCATTTCGGCGATGAAGCCGCCGAGAAATTAGGCATAAATCCCGATCAATCTTTCAAGACTTTATTGGTTGCGGAAAACGGCGATCAGAAAAAGCTCGCCTGTTTCGTGCTGCCCACCAGCCATCTGTTAAGCCTGAAAAAAGTGGCAAAAGCCTTGGGCGTCAAAAAAGTGGAAATGGCGGACAAAGACGCGGCACAAAAAAGTACCGGCTACTTGGTGGGCGGAATCAGCCCATTAGGTCAAAAGAAACGCCTAACCACCGTCATTGAACAATCTGCGCTGAATTTCGACAAGATTTTCGTCTCCGGCGGTAAACGCGGATTAAGCGTTGAAATCGCCCCGCAGGATTTGGCGAAAATATTGAATGCGACGTTTTTGGATATTGTGGATGAGGGGTAAAAGTGCGGTGGAAATTAAACTTAATTTAAATTTCATAAAAGTTACCTTTCTCGAGTCAAAAAAATCGCGTCAGTATAGCTGAAAAGTTTCAGGCGTAAAATATAATCATTCTCTTTTTTCTGAGCTAACAAAAAACATTTGTAAAAATATTCATAAATCACTGAAGTGATTTATTCACCCCTTCGGGGCCGTTGGCATAGCCAACGTTCAAAAAACGGAATTTTTTGTGACCGCACTTTATGTACGCGGGAGGGATTTATCGTATCGAAAGACAAAAAAAGGTGGGACAAGCCCACCTACAGGATTATTTCAATTTCTCCAGCCTTGCCAGTAAAATATCGTCCGGCTGCCCTTGTGTTTTTCGCAGACGGAAAAACAGTAAAACCGCCGCAATCGTCAGGCTCACCACGAAAGCAATCCAGAAGCCTTTTGCCGCAATGCCGCCGGGAACGATGAGATCCGTGCGTGCCAGAACGTAACCGAGCGGCATTCCTACAACCCAATAACAAAATAAGGTGATGTATAAAATCGCTTGCGTGTCCTTGTAGCCGCGCAACACACTGCCAATAATCACTTGTATGGTGTCGGAGAATTGATACAACGCCGCCAATAGCAACAGGGTGCCCGCCATGGCAATGACTTCGGCATCTTTCACGAAAATGTTAGCAATTTGCTCCTTCAAAATTACGATTAAAAATGCCGTTATCACCGCAATAAATAACCCCATAACCAGCGCAGAATAGGTCACCTGCTTTGCGCCTTCCGGGGATTTTTCACCCAAACGCTGCCCCACCAAAATGGTCGTTGCCATGCCGAGAGACATAGGCAACATAAACACAAAAGAACCGGTATTTAGTGCAATTTGATGACTTGCCACCACGTCGGCGCCCAAAGGCGATAAGAATAAAGAGGTTAGCGCAAACAATGCTACTTCACAGCACAACGCCATAGCAATGGGGAAACCCAGCTTCAGCAATTTCCCCAGCGTACGCCGATTAGGGCGTTCAATGATATTTGCGAAAACCTTCAAATCACGTTGATTTTTCGCCCGCATACAGTATGCCAGCATCAACAAACACATCACCCAGTTTACAATTGCCGTGGCAATGCCACAGCCCACAGCGCCGAATGCCGGCACGCCCAGTTTGCCGTAAATGAAAATATAATTAAGGGGAATATTGTTCAGCAAGCCGAGAGAGGTGATCACCATCGCCGGTTTGGTTTTCGCGATGCCGTCATTTAAACAACGGAAATTCACCATCAACAAATAGCACGGTAAGCCCCAAACCATGGCGTGCAAATAGCCGAAGGTAATGTCCGCTAAGCGCTGTTCCATATCCATTTTTTGCAACACGAAATCGCTGTTATAAATCAGCCACACCAGCGGAATGCAGCTAAAAAGCACAATCCAAATGCCTTGGCGCACCTGATGGGCAATGCGCCGGCGTTGCCCCGAACCGTTCAAATAGGAAATGGTCGGCGGCAACGCAAGCAATAAGCCATGCCCGAACAACACCAACGGCAACCAGATGGACGCCCCCACGGAAATCGCTGCCATGTCCACCGCACTGACACGTCCTGCCATAATGGTGTCCACCAATCCCATGGAATTCTGCGCAATTTGCGCGAGCAAAATCGGGAGGGCAATAGCAATTAACTTTTTAGCTTCAATATGATATTCTTTGACGGTTGTTAACTTCATAAAAATAGATAAATTTCGAGGTAATTATGTTTACAGGCATTGTGCAAGGTACCGCACAAATTAAGGCGATCACGGAAAAGGCTAATTTTAGAACACACACCGTGGAAATGCCACAAGAAATGCTGAAAGGATTACAAATCGGCGCCTCCGTTGCCCATAACGGCGTATGTTTAACCGTAACGGAAATTAAAGATAATCTGGTCAGTTTCGATTTAATGCAAGAAACGTTGAAAATCACCAATTTAGGCGAATTAAAAGTCGGCGATCCCGTGAATATCGAACGCGCCATGCAAATGGGCACGGAAATCGGCGGGCATATTTTATCCGGCCATGTGTATTGCACGGCGGAAATCATCGAACGCCTGCCTTCCGAAAACAACCTGCAAATTTGGTTCAAACTGCCGAATAAAGAGGTGATGAAATATGTGCTGACCAAAGGTTTTATCGCCGTAGACGGCATTAGCTTAACCATCGGCGAAGTACGCGAACAAAGCTTCTTCGTGAACCTGATCCCGGAAACCCTCCACCGCACCCTTATCGGTAAGAAAGCGGAGGGTGACAAAGTGAATATCGAAATCGACCCGCAAACCCAGGCAATTGTGGATACCGTTGAACGTTACTTAGCGCAGAAAGAGGCGTAAAAAGTGCGGTGGATTTTGACCGCACTTTTCGACTAAGAAGCGTAACCGGAAGGTTGCACTTGGAGTTGTAAATTTAAGGCTTTCATGACTTTAATCACGGTGGCAAAGGTAGGATTGCCCGTACCGGACAGGGCTTTATAAAGCCCTTCTCTACTCATACCGGTTTCGCGGGCAATTTGGCTCATATTTCTGGTTCGTGCGATATCGCCTAACGCAGACAAAATAAGCTCAATATTATTTTCTTGTAGCACTTCATTTAAATAAAGCTGAATATCTTCTTCGGTAGATAAATATTCTGCAGGATCAAAATCTTTCAATTGTTCACCCATAGTCCCATTTCCTGTGCAAGTTGTTTTGCTTTCTTGATATCTTTCTCTTGAGTGGATTTGTCTCCGCCACAAAGCAAGATAACAAGTATGCCATTTTGATTTTTCAGATAAACTCGATACCCCTGACCTTCATCAATCCGCATTTCAAATATGCCGTCATTAACGCTTTTTAAATCACCGAAATTACCAAACTGTAACCGTTTAATTCGTGCGTTGATTTTTGCTTTAGCTCTTAGGTTTTTGAGTTTCTTCAACCATTCATCAAAAAGAAAAGTCGTCTTAATTTGTATCATCATTGAATTAATTGTCGTTATTTGTTTCGCCTAAGTATAGTCTTTAGCTTAAAAGTGTCAAGTATAGTTAACACTTTACCTTTATCAACATAAGGTTCTTTCACCCGATATGTTGTATCGAAATAAATATTGCATTAGAATCAGCCATCAATTTTTTCAAAGAGATTATTATGTCAATTACATTATCAACCAAACAAAAACAGTATCTAAAAGGACTGGCTCATCATTTAAGCCCGGTGGTGATGCTCGGTGGCAACGGATTAACGGAAGGCGTACTGGCGGAAATTGATTTATCGTTGAATCATCATGAATTAATTAAGGTGAAAATCAGCGGTTCCGATCGTGAAACCAAGCAATTAATTATTGATGCGATTGTGCGGGAAACCGGCGCGGCGGCGGTGCAAACCATCGGTCATGTGCTGGTGCTATATCGTCCGAGTGAAGAAAATAAAATTCCGCTTCCACGTAAATAATAGAAAAGCGAACACGAAAAAAGGCAGTTAAAAAAACTGCTTTTTTGTTATCGATGCACGGAGTGCAATCATCTTTAAACATAATCCACTTCAATGATTTCAAATTCCACCGTGCCACCCGGCGTCGAGATATTGACCACATCGTCCACTTCTTTGCCGACCAAACCGCGAGCAATCGGTGAATTAACGGAAATTAAGCCGTTTTTGATGTCTGCTTCGTCATCGCCCACAATGCGGTAACTCACTTCTTCGTCCGTATTGGTGTTAAGCAACACTACAGTGGCACCGAAGATTACTTTGCCGTTATTCGGGATTTTAGTGACGTCGATCACTTGGCTATTGGCTAATTTGCCTTCGATTTCCTGAATGCGTCCTTCGCAGAAACCTTGTTGCTCACGGGCGGCGTGATATTCCGCATTTTCTTTTAAATCGCCATGTTCACGGGCTTCCGCAATGGCTTTGATGATTTCCGGGCGACGTTCGTTTTTAAGATAATCCAGTTCTTCACGCAGTAATTGTGCGCCGCGAACAGTCATTGGAATTTGTTGCATTCTTCTTTTCCCTAAATTTAAATAAAAGAAAAAACCGTGGAATCCTCCGGATTCCACAGCGTAAATTAATCGGTTATGGCGGGAGAAAAGCATTTACTCCCGCGTATTCGCGTACTATTATTGTTCGTCTTTCAAAAAATAGCAACCTCAAGCACGGATCATGTATAAATTTTCACCACGTCATATTTTTCAAGAAACATTCTTATTACTCAGTCTTGGCATCACCACCACCTCTTTCGCCGAAGTCAATATTGCCAATTACACCGCCAATCTTCCCGAGGGGGCAAATTTGGCATTCATCGCCAAAAACATCAATCAAGATAACATTATCGCCGATTATAACGGACAAACGTTCATGCTCCCCGCCAGCACGCAAAAAGTATTTACCGCTTTGGCGGCAAAATTGGCGCTCGGCGATTCATTTCAATTTCAAACCGCACTTTTAACCAACGGCAAAGTACAAAACGGTCAACTCAACGGCGATTTAATTGTGCGTTTTACCGGCGACCCGGATTTAACCAGCGGGCAATTATTCAATTTATTATCGCAATTAAAGCAACAGAATATTAATAAAATCAACGGCAATCTGATTTTAGACACTTCGGTGTTTATCGGTCACGATCGCGGTTTAGGCTGGATCTGGAACGATCTGACCATGTGTTTTAACGCGCCACCTGCCGCGGTAAATATTGATAATAACTGCTTCTATGTCGATATTGATGCCAACCAGCCGGAAGGGCAACCGGTAAAATTCAACGTGCCGTCGCAATACCCGATTCAGGTGTTCGGGCAGGTTTATGTGGCAGGTAAAGAGCAAGCCGGTTATTGCCAGTTGGATGCTATCGTGCATGACAACAACCGCTATCAGGTGAAAGGCTGTCTGGCGCGTCAAAGCAAGCCTTTCGGGTTAAGTTTCGCCGTGCAGGATCCCAACGCTTACGCAGCGGCGATTATTCAACGCCAGCTAAAACGCCTGAATATTGAATTTAACGGACAGGTGCAACAACCTTATCGTCAGCAACAAGGGCAAGTATTGGCGCAACATTTATCTAAACCGCTGCCGGATCTCATCAAAAAAATGATGAAAAAATCCGACAACCAAATTGCCGATGCCTTGTTCCGCACCATCGCTTATAATCAATATAAACGCCCCGCGTCCTTCCAATTAGGTGCCTTGGCGATGAAAAAAGTGTTATCGCAAGTAGGCATTAAATTCGGCAACAGCGTTATCGCCGACGGCTCAGGCTTATCCCGCCACAATTTGGTGGCGCCACAAACAATGTTGCAGGTGTTGGATTACATTGCAAAAAATGAAGAAAAATTACATTTATTGGACAGCTTCCCTATCGCCGGCGTGGACGGCACCTTAAGCGGGCGCGGGTCATTAATCAATCCGCCGTTGGTGAAAAACGTCATCGCCAAAACCGGCGCATTGAAAGGCGTGTACAATCTGGCGGGCTATCTCACCAACGCGCGCGGAGAAAAAGTGGCGTTCGTGCAATTTATCAACGGCTACTCCACCGGCGATCCGGAAAGCAAAACCAAACGCGCCCCGCTAGTGCAATTTGAAAGCGGCGTGTATAACGCGCTGTATCAGGATTAATTTCGCAGGATTAAAAAGACAAAAAGTGCGGTGGATTTTTCAAACGTTTTTAAAACGCCGAGAAAATCCACCGCACTTTTTTTATGAGCTATGTCGAATTATTTATTAATTAAGCTCAAAAACTCTTTGCGCGTTTCGCGATCTTCTAAAAACATGCCGCCGAAAGCGGAGGTCACGGTATAGCTGTTGGCATCTTTAATGCCACGGCATTTCACGCAGAAATGGGTGGCTTTCACATAAACTGCCACATCTTCCGTTTCCAAAATGGTTTGGAATGCCAACAAAATTTGTTCCGTTAAACGCTCCTGCACTTGCGGACGTTGAGCGAAAAATGTCACTATGCGATTAATTTTAGATAAGCCGATAACCCATTTCTTCGGGTAATACGCCACGGAAACTTTTCCGTCGATGGTAACGAAATGATGTTCGCAGGTGCTGGTTAATGTGACATCATTAACCAACACCATTTCACTCACTTTCATACGATTAGCAATGTTCGTAATCTTAGGAAAATTGGTGTAATCCAAGCCGCTAAAAATTTCATCAACGAACATTTTTGCAAGACGTGACGGGGTTTCTTCGATGCTATCGTCACGCAAATCCAAGCCGATTAAACGCAACACTTCGCGCATATGTTGTTCGATTTTTGTGCGACGTTTATCTTTGCTTTCGTCCAACACAATCATCGGTGTTTCAATTCCTTTCTGAACCAGCGCCGTGCGGACTTTCTCTGCTTCAGGTGAAATATCGTTCATTTACTGCTCCCAATGAAAATAATGGCGCATTTTAGCAAACTCCAAGGCAATAATAAAATGAAGATAATGACTATGTACCATGAAAACTTTTAGTATAATGACCGCACTTTTTTATTTAAGGATCCACTATGTTGCCGTTATCCCAAGCCCTTGAGCAAATGTTAAACCAACTTCCCTTTCCCACTTCTACGGAAGCACTGCCGACTCACCTGGCAAGCCAACGCATTTGCGCTGAAAATATTATTTCCCCTATTAACGTTCCCTCTTTCGACAATTCCGCCATGGACGGTTATGCCGTGCGGTTGGCGGATTTGCAACAATCCATGACACTTGCCGTGGCGGGCAAAGCCTTTGCCGGTACGCCGTTTGAGGGCGAATGGAAGGTACAAAGTGCGGTCAGAATTATGGCCGGCGCCATGATTCCACAAAGTGCGGACGCGGTGGTGATGCAAGAAGAGGTTCAGGTGAACAATGACGGCACGGTAACCTTCCAAAATCTGCCGAAAGTAAATCAAAATATTCGTCGTATCGGGGAAGATGTCAAACAGGGGGATGTGGTGTTGCGACAAGGCACCTTATTAAATGCGATTTCCCTGCCGTTACTCGCCTCCCTTGGCATTGAAAACGTGAAGGTTTTCCCGCGTTTAAAAGTGGCGGTGCTTTCTACCGGTGATGAATTGGTGCCGGTGGGCAAACCGCTACAAACCGGGCAAATTTATGACACCAACCGTTTCGCCGTGAAATTATTATTGGAAAAATTAAACTGCGAAGTGTTGGATTTCGGTATTTTGCCAGATAACGAGGCGCAATTTGAAAACGCCTTTATTGAAGCGCAACAACAGGCGGATTTGGTGATTACCAGCGGCGGCGTTTCCGTGGGCGAAGCGGATTTCACCAAACATATTTTAGAGAAAGTGGGCAAAATCAATTTCTGGAAAATCGCCATTAAACCGGGTAAACCTTTTGCTTTCGGCAAATTAAAAAACGCCTGGTTCTGCGGTTTGCCGGGCAATCCAGTGTCGGCGTTGGTGACGTTTTATCAATTAGTGCAGCCCGCCATCGCCAAACTCAGCGGTTACAGCCAATGGCAAGCGCCCGCGCGTTTACCTGCCGTAGCCGCCGTGAACTTGAAAAAAGCGCCGGGACGGTTGGATTTCCAACGCGGATATTATCACGTCAACGTTCAAGGGCAAATTGAAGTGCAACCGGTGGGTTTCCAAGGCTCCCATTTATTCAGCTCCTTTGTGAAAAGTAATTGTTTTATCGTGCTGGAACAGGAACGCGGTAATGTTGCAGCGGGCGAAACGGTCACCATTGAGCCTTTTACCGATTTATTACACTAATTCATTGAGTCTATTATGGAATTAACCCATCAGGAAGAATTACGCTACAACCGCCAGATCGTATTGAAAAACATTGATTTTGACGGACAGGAAACGCTGAAAGACAGCAAAATGCTCATTGTCGGTTTGGGCGGTTTAGGTTGCGCTGCCAGCCAATATTTAGCCGTCGCCGGTGTGGGACATTTGACGCTGCTGGATTTCGACACCGTAGATATATCCAACTTACAACGTCAGGTGTTGCATGATGACAGTCGTCTCGGCATGCCGAAAGTAGACTCGGCAAAACGTTCTTTAGCGCGTTTAAATCCGCATATTGAAGTGGACGCTATCAATCAGTTATTGGACGAACAACAGCTCAAGGAATTGGTCAGCAAATTTGATGTGGTGCTGGATTGCACCGATAACGTCACCACCCGCAATCAATTGGATACCGCTTGTTCAGCCCATAAAATCCCGCTAGTTTCCGGCGCGGCGATTCGTATGGAAGGTCAGGTTTCCGTGTTCACCTACGAAGACAACACTCCAACCTATCACAGCCTCAGCCGTTTGTTCGGCGATAACGCCTTAAGTTGCGTAGAAGCCGGCGTACTGGCGCCTATCGTGGGTTTGATCGGCTCCATTCAGGCCTTGGAAGCTATCAAAGTGCGGTTAAAAATCGGCACGAATTTATGCGGTCGGTTGTTGTTAATTGATGGGATGACGATGTCGGTAAGGGAAGTGAAGTTGACGGGGAAGGGTAATATATAGATAGCAACGGCACTAAGCCGGTGCTTCCGTTACTCCAAGCGTGGGCTCTTAACCATCATAAATGAAAAGTGCAGTTAAAATTTCAGATGTTTTTTCGGCTAGCAACCATTACATTACCTGAATACTAGAAGTATGCGTTGGAAGACGTGCACTATCTGCTTCGAGCTATTTTGGTTAGGAAACGCGCGCCATCAGCGCACCTGTATTCAATCGATTCTTTTCTTCGTAAATATCATTTTTCAACTCCCCAGGCCCCGTTCCTAAAAAACACCGCCAAGAACCACCGCACTTTTCCTGCAATTGCATTATTCCAATCATAAAAAAGCCACCGAAAATCGGTGGCAAATCATGAAAAATGCATGAAAAAGCGAGTTGGTTATTTCGAGGAAACCTGTTTTAAGAAGGTTTGGCGCGGTGAGGTTAAGCCAAGTTTTTCTGCTTCGTTAACTAAATTCATCGCTTTGTTTACATCACCGCCTTTTAACGCTTTGGTGATTGCCTGATTGAAGTAGGCTTCAGTGTCTCGATCCACCGGCACATTCACCGCTTTAGACGACACAATGTTTGCTGTCGGCGCCGGTGTAGGCGCTGCCCCTACCGGTTGAACCGCTTTTTTATCGGAAGAGGAGAAAATATTGGTTGGCATACCGATAAAGCGCGTGCCGTTAGCGTTAGTGACGTTCACGATAATCTGACCATTCAAACTGTGTTTCACTTCAATATCATTCAATGCCGGCGGTTGGTGCCCGGTGCCTTTGGCATACAGTTTCGCCGGATGCGGGATCATGGTGGTTTTTGCCAAATCTTGTTGGGTGGTGTAAATCAACAGGTAAATATAACTTTGTGAAGCGGCAGGCGTAAGGTTTAGCTCGGCGGCAAAGCGATTCGGTTGCATACCGCGTTCTTCTTGGAATTTGAATTCGGATGAAGGGTAAGTCGCCGCCACATTAAAATTGCTATCTAAAACCACCGCACTTGGGACGAATGCGCTTTTGTTTTCAATAGGACTGATAATTTCCACTTCCAAAGTGCCTTGGTTCGCCGGAATGCGATAGGCGGCAATCGGGCTTTCTACACCGGCAAAAGAGGCGGTAAAGGCTTGTTTTTGTTGTTCGGATAAATTGGTGGTGACTTTTTCGGAAAAGGATACGTCCTGCCATTGCAGATTTGCCAGTGCCGTTGAGTTAATATGAACAGGCGTATTAGCCCGGCTTGGCGAGGCTACTGCGATATTCGCCAATAAAAGTGCGGTCAAAAATTTTATCGTTTTTTTCATATTAACCTCAGAAAAAATGTACTTTATGAAAGAGTTGGGAAGTTATTGTGCTACCCGCACTGGCGGATAGCACATTTTACGGTGATTACCACCATGCTTCAAATTGAACACCAGCGATAAATTCGCCATCTTTTGCTTTGTAACCATGTTCAATACGATTCTCAGTGTTGAATTTATCATTCCAGTGCGCGTAAGTTCCGAACACACGAATTGCCGGACGCGCCCAGATGCTACTACCTGCCTGCCATTGTTGCGCAAGAGTAACTTTGGCTAAATCATTTTTCTTACCGGTGGCTTGATCTTTCACGCGGTCATAACCGAGTTCCATTAAGGTACTCATAGTATTAGTCCATTTATACATCGGACGAACACCGGCGGAGTACCAGGTTTTGCCTTGTTTGTTATTTAAATCGGTTTTTTGATAAATCAAGGCGTACATCATTTCAACTTTATCGCTGAATTGAACGGTACCTTGGTCAATTAAACGGATCATGTGACCACGGTTGCTGGTTAATGAACCTTGCGCATGGCCGTAGTTCCAACCGTCAGATGCCATGGAATCTTTGGCATATTGCACGGTGAATTTATTGAAGCCGCCGAAGAACTCGCTTTGAGTATGTTCGATAGTGAACATGTGACCGTTTTTGGTCGCGTCATCATTTACATAGCGGGCATCGTCTTTTTTATGAGATCGGGCGTAATCAAAACCGAATTCTAATTTACCGTTTTCGCTAACTTGAACTTCAGCTAAACGAACATCGAATACATCGTTGTAAACATCTTTTTGTACTTTACGGGTAGTATCCCATCTTTTATTTGCGCGATCATAGTAGTAGCTAAATGCACCGCCTGCTTCTGTATTACGGGTTACCGCAAGAGATAATTTACCAAAACCCAAATCAATGCCTTCAACCCCCGCACCCGGACCGGAAATATCCCAGTAGTAGAAGTCGTTCATGTGTACGTCATGACGTTGGTAGAAACGTTTACCTGCCCATAATGTGGCGCCCGGTAAGCTGTCAGCGAAGTTTTCAAATTTCACATTTAATTCACGCACTGCCGGGCTGGTTTCGGTCCAGTCGCCTTTATGCAAATTACCACTATAGGCAATTAAGCTGTCGAAATAGAAGCGTTTGTTGCCTTCTTTCCATAATTCTTGACCGAAGCCTAATTCCGCATAGGTATCGGATTCGTTACCTAAACGGTATTTTGCCGGTGCGCCGTTGGCGGAAAATGCGGTCAGTTCGCCACCGCCCGATGTCCAACCAATACCGGAACGGGCGTAACCGTGGAAATCCACCGCACTTGCGCTTGTTGCAAATAATGTGCCGCTAATGGCAACTGTCAGAAGTGTTTTTTGAATTTTCATAAGAGACCTCTCTTGCATTGAGTTAATAACCTTAAGCCACCGGTAGCCCGTGGCCTCTACGGTGTAATCAATTCCTTTAAACGCCTTTTTCTTTATACAAACGTTGGCAGGCGGTGCCGTCTTCTTTAAACAGATGGCAACGTTCCGGAATGATGCCGATGTCCATCGTTTCCCCCTCCTTCACCAACACCACATCATTTTGGCGATAAATTAAGGTCGGTTGTTTAATTTCAGGGATTTCAAGGTGAATTTGCGTTTCGTTACCAAGCAATTCCACCACCTGCACATTGCTGCGCAACGTAACTTCTGCCTCATCAGACGGAATTAAATGCTCAGGGCGTATACCTAATGAAAGGTTTTCACCCACTTTCACGCCATTACCGGAAACCGGGATCCAGAAGTTATGATGGTTGGCGTCGGGCAATTCGATTTGCACCCGCTCTTTTTCCACAGCAGTCACTTTCACCGGCAGGAAATTCATTTTCGGTGAACCGATAAAACCGGCCACGAAACGATTTTGCGGATAATGGTAAAGTTCCAGCGGTTTCCCCACCTGCGCAATACCGCCCGCATTCAACACCACGATTTTGTCCGCCAGGGTCATGGCTTCCACTTGGTCATGGGTAACATAAATCATGGTGCGGTTGAGTTTTTTGTGTAATTTGGAGATTTCCACCCGCATTTGTACGCGCAAGGCGGCATCTAAGTTGGAAAGCGGTTCGTCCAGCAAGAATACTTCTGGCTGGGAAACAAGGGTTCGCCCAATCGCCACACGTTGACGCTGACCGCCCGACAAGGCTTTCGGTTTACGTTCAAGCAAATGGGCAAGCTGTAAAATTTCGGCAACCTGATTAACGCGCTGATCCCGTTCCGTTTTATTTACACCGGCTAATTTCAGCCCGAAAGACATATTTTCTGCCACATCCAAGTGCGGGTACAGGGCGTAAGATTGGAACACCATACCGATACCGCGCTTTGCCGGCGGCACATAGTTCATCCGTTTTTCACCGATGTAAAGTTCACCGGTGGTAATATCCTCAAGTCCGGCAATCATTCGCAATAATGTGGATTTACCGCAACCGGACGGTCCGACAAAGACGACAAATTCGCCTTCTTCAATATCCAAATTAATATCTTTGGAAATATGTACGTTTCCGTAAGATTTGCCCACATTGCGCAATGTTACACTTGCCATAATGAAACCTCTCGATACCTTGTCTTTTATATGTTCGGGCTAATCATACTTATACGTATAAAGAAAAAATCCTCCCTGATAAAAAATTTAGGGGGATTAGATAAAATCGTTCAAAATTTATTCAAATATTTTCTTTTTTGGTAGGCGCATAAAATTTTGTGATCCAGCTCTAATTTTTTTAATTAATTTATGTGATCGAAGTCACAAACTTATAAAAAATGTCGATGAGATCACAGTGTTACAGACAAGGAGTAGTCAGGGGGAGGATAACAAAATAAAATATTTACGGATAATGCCAATAATGTGTAAAAAGGCTTTTTAAGTGTTTCATGCTCACTGGAAAATACCGCCACTCAACTTGCAGTTACCGAACGTCAAACCGCTAAACAGGCACCGGACGAAGCGGCTCAACGTATTCGCTCCGGTATCAGTAAATAACCAACAAGGACTTACAACATGAAAAACAAACTCGTTAAATTCACTTTAACCGCCGTGGCGGGCTTAGTTATGTCTTCCGCTGTAATGGCAAAAATGACCGAAGGAAAATTGGTTATTTGGATCAACGGCGACAAAGGCTATAACGGCTTGGCTGAAGTGGGTAAAAAATTTGAAAAAGACACCGGCATTTCCGTTTTGGTAGAACATCCGGACAGACTGGAAGAAAAATTTGCTCAAGTGGCGTCCACCGGTGACGGCCCGGACATTATCTTCTGGGCACATGACCGTTTTGGCGGCTATGCGCAAGCGGGTTTATTGACCGAACTTACCCCAAGCAAAGAATTTAAAGATAAATTCGTAGATTTTGCCTGGGATGCGGAAACCTATAACGGCAAAGTCATCGGCTATCCGGTGGCGATTGAATCCCTGTCTTTAATCTACAACAAAGACTTGGTTCCTACCCCGCCGAAATCCTGGGAAGAAATTCTTGAGCTGGATGCCAAACTCAAAAAAGACAAGAAAAACGCCATTATGTGGAACCTGTCCGAGCCGTATTTCACTTGGCCTATCGTCGCTTCTAACGGCGGTTATGCCTTCAAATTTGTCAACGGCAAATATGACATTAACGACATCGGCGTAAACAACGAAGGTTCACAAAAAGCCCTGCAATTCGTGGTGAATATGGTGAAAAATAAAGTCATCAGCGCCGATATGGACTATGCCATCGCGGAAGCGGCATTTAACAAAGGCGATGCGGCGTTAACCATTAACGGTCCTTGGTCTTGGGGCAACATTGAGAAAAGCAAAATCAATTACGGCGTTGCCGTGTTGCCGACCTTAAACGGTCACAATGCCAAACCGTTCGTCGGCGTGTTAAGTGCCGGTATTAACTCCGCCAGCCCGAACAAAGATCTCGCGGTGGAATTCATGGAAAACTACCTGTTGACCGATGACGGTTTGGAAACCGTCAATAAAGACAAACCACTAGGCGCTGTGGCATTGAAATCCTACCAAGAAAAATTAGCGAAAGATCCGCGTATCGCCGCCACCATGGAAAATGCGAAAAACGGTGAAATCATGCCGAATATCGCGCAAATGAGTGCCTTCTGGTATGCCGAAAAAGCGGCAATCGGCAATGCCGTCAGCGGTCGTCAAAGCGTAAAACAAGCCTTGGACGATGCCCGCGCACGTATCCAAAAACAACAATAAACCAAGCCTGATGTGCCGAGCCGAATTGACGGTTCGGCACATTAACAATTCAAAAAGTGCGGTGCAAATTTTTAGTGTTTTCTATGCCGTAGCCGATTAGTCATTCTGTTCTCGAGGTGTTTTATGCAACAATCTCCGACTCAAGCGACATCGCAATCCCCGTGGCTGAAATATTTGTTAGCCGGCGTCGTATTGTTGATTGACTTATATTTAGTGGTTTTAATGTATTCGCAGGGAGAATATTTGTTCGCCATTTTAACCTTGGTGATTCTGACTTCCGGCGTGTACATTTTCAGCAGCAAAAAAGTGTACGCATGGCGTTATGTGTATCCCGGCTTAACGGGCATGGCGATTTTTATTTTATTCCCGTTGGTCGCCACCATCGCCATCGCCTTCACCAATTACAGCGGCACCAACCAGCTTTCCTTTGAACGTGCCGTTGCCGTATTAGGCGAACAACGTTACTTCGCCGGTGATAAATACGATTTCAAACTCTACCCGCAACAGGACAACAGCTATATCCTTGCCCTACACAATAACAATACCGGACAGGATTTCGCTTCCGTTCCTATTAAACTCACCGATAAGGAAATCACGGTAACCGAACAAGCCGCACCGCAAAGCGAAGCGGCACCGCTTAAAGTGATTACGCAAAACCGCAGCGCCTTACAAGCCATGCGCGTGACCTTGCCAAGCGGCAATGAATTGACCATGAGTTCATTACGTCAATTTTCCGAACAAAAACCGCGTTACACCTTTAACAGCGAAACCAATACCTTAACCAACAACGAAAACGGCAAAATCTACAAAGCCAACAATGATATCGGCTTTTTCCAAGCGGTTAATGAAACCGGCGAATGGTTAAATGAAACCTTAGAGCCGGGTTATACGGTGTCTGTGGGCTGGCTGAATTTCGTGAAAATCTTCACCGATGAAGGTATCCAAAAACCGTTCATTCAAATTTTTATCTGGACGGTGATTTTCTCCTTACTCACCGTTGTTTTCACCGTTATTCTCGGCATGGTGTTGGCTTGCGTGGTGCAATGGGAAGCGCTGAAAGGCAAAGGCGTATATCGCTTGCTGTTAATCTTGCCGTATGCCGTGCCGTCCTTTATTTCCATCTTGATTTTCAAAGGGTTATTCAACCAAAGTTTCGGGGAAATCAATGTCATTCTGAATCAATTATTCGGCATTAGCCCGGAATGGTTTAACGATCCGTTCCTGGCGAAAACCATGATTCTTATCGTCAATACCTGGTTGGGTTACCCGTACATGATGATTTTGTGCATGGGCTTATTGAAAGCCATTCCGTCGGATTTATACGAAGCCTCCGCCATGGACGGCGCATCCACCTGGCAGAACTTTAGCAAAATCACCTTCCCGTTGCTGTTAAAACCGTTGACTCCGTTAATGATTGCGTCCTTCGCCTTTAACTTTAACAACTTCGTGTTGATTCAATTATTAACCAACGGTCGCCCGGACATGATCGGCACCACCACGCCGGCAGGTTACACCGACTTGCTCGTCAGCTACACCTACCGCATCGCCTTTGAAGGCAGCGGCACGCAAGACTTCGGCTTGGCGGCAGCGATTGCCACCATCATCTTCTTGCTCGTAGGCGGCTTGGCATTACTCAACATCAAAGCCACTAAAATGAAATTAGACTAACGCATTCAGGAGAACCGAATTATGGCTATCGTACAATCCAAATCTGCCCGCTACCGTTTATGGGTGACCCATTTGCTGCTGATTGCATTTATTTGTCTGATTATTTTCCCGTTACTGATGGTGATCGGCATTTCCCTGCGCCCGGGCAACCTCGCTTTGGGCGATTTGATTCCGAAACAAATTTCCTGGGAACACTGGCAGGCGGCGCTTGGCTTTGATGTGGTACACGCCGACGGTTCTGTCACACCACCGCCGTTCCCGGTGTTGTTGTGGTTGTGGAACTCCATTAAAGTGGCGACCATCACCTCCGTGGGTATCGTTGTTCTGTCCACCACTTGCGCCTACGCTTTCGCGCGGATGAAATTCAAAGGCAAAAAAACCATCTTGCAAGGCATGTTAATTTTCCAAATGTTCCCTGCGGTGTTGTCTTTGGTCGCCTTATACGCCTTATTCGATCGCCTCGGTCAATATATCCCGTTCCTCGGCTTAAACACCCACGGCGGCGTGATTTTCGCTTACTTGGGCGGTATCGCCTTGCACGTTTGGACCATCAAAGGCTATTTTGAAACCATCGACGGATCCCTGGAAGAAGCTGCCGCCTTAGACGGCGCTACCCCATGGCAGGCATTCCGCTTAATTTTACTACCTCTCTCCGTACCGATTCTGGCGGTGGTTTTCATTCTGTCCTTTATCGCCGCCATTACCGAAGTGCCGGTCGCCTCGCTATTATTACGCGATGTCAACAGCTACACCCTGGCGGTGGGAATGCAACAATATCTCTACCCGCAAAACTACCTCTGGGGCGACTTCGCTGCTGCGGCAGTACTTTCCGCCATTCCGATTACCCTCGTATTCTTACTGGCACAACGCTGGTTAATCGGCGGATTAACGGCAGGNGGGGTGAAGGGGTAAAGAAACTCCCCTCTTTACCAAAGAGGGGGATTTTTTTCAGACATTAAATCTATCTCCAAAAACCACCGCACTTTTGTTCATCAGGAGGCGTTTCATGCAAAAATCCATTCTCTATTTTTCCCTGTTCTGCGCCGGCAATGCCTTTGCCGCGTGGCAGCACCCGCAGTTTAACGAACTGAACGAAAACGCCGAAAAGCAACTTTTCCAAGGGCAGGCAACGCTGGACAAAGGCAATTATTCGTTACAATTTCAAAACGACGGCAAATGCTTCCAACCGCAAACTGCCGTAAAACTCAATCAAACCGCCTCCCTCGAACCTTGTCATGGCGACGCGCCGCAATTACGTATTTTCCGTCACGGCAATTATCTCGCCCAAATCGACACCCGCAGTGGCACGCCGACTTTACGCATCAGCATTGAACGACAGCCGGAACCGGAAGCCGTGGCGAAAACCTGTCCGAAGTGGGATCAGAAACCGTTGGAAATTGATGTGAGCCAAACCTTCGCCGACGGCGATACCGTGCGTGATGCTTATTCAGGTAAAAGTGCGGTGGTGAAAAACGGTAAAGTGACCTTGACGCCAGATCCGTTGGCGGGCGGCTTGCTGCTCTTGGAAAAAAGTGCGGTTAAAAATCCAAGTGTTTTTCACTGGAAGAATGCCACCGTCTATTTTGTGTTGACCGATCGCTTTCATAACGGCAACCCGCACAACGATCACAGCTACGGACGACAAAAAGACGGTATGCAGGAAATCGGTACGTTCCATGGTGGCGATTTAAAAGGCTTAACGGAAAAACTGGATTACCTGCAACAGCTCGGCGTGAACGTCATCTGGATTTCCTCGCCACTGGAACAAATGCACGGCTGGGTCGGCGGTGGGGATAAAGGCGATTTTCCGCATTACGCCTACCACGGCTATTATCATCAGGACTGGACGAAAATTGACGCCAACATGGGGACGGAGCAGGATCTCAGCCATTTCATTGAGCAAGCCCATAAACGCGGCATGAAAGTGATTTTCGACGTGGTGATGAATCACACCGGCTACGCTACCCTTGCGGATATGCAGGAATTCGGTTTCGGTTCGTTTTACCTGAAACCGGAAGAAATGCAATCCGTATTAGGTGAAAAATGGACGAATTGGAAACCGAAGCGCGGTCAGAATTGGCATAGTTTTAACGACTACATCAATTTCGGCGATAGCGCCGGCTGGGCGAAATGGTGGGGCAAGGATTGGGTGCGCTCCGATATCGGCAATTACGACAGCCCGAAATTCGACGATCTGAAAATGTCTCTCGCTTCACTGCCCGATCTCAAAACCGAAAGCGATAATGCAGTGGGTTTGCCGCCTTTTTATCACCATAAACAAACCCACGCCAAAGCCCTGCCGAATGCCAAAGTGCGCGATTATCTCATCGGCTGGTTGTCCGACTGGGTGCGTAACTACGGCGTGGACGGCTTCCGTGTGGATACCGCCAAACACGTTGAAAAATCCACTTGGCTGGCATTAAAACAATCGGCGGATGCGGCATTGCGCCAGTGGCAGCAAAAACATCCTTCCGAGAGTAGCGGCGAACCCTTTTGGATGACGGGCGAAGCCTGGGGACATGGCGTGCTGAAAAGCGATTATTATCAAAACGGTTTTGACGCCATGATCAATTTCGACTTTCAGGATCAGGCGAAAAACGCCTTGGATTGTTTCGCCCACATTGATCCCGTGTATCAGGACATGAGCGACAAACTGAAAGATTTCAATGTGTTGAGTTACCTTTCCTCCCACGATACCCGTTTGTTCTATCATTCGGACAGCCAAGGCAACAACGCGAAACAAAAAATCGCCGCCAACCTGTTATTACTGGCGCCGGGCGCCGTGCAAATCTATTACGGCGATGAAAGCGGACGGGAATTCGGACCGACAGGCTCAGACCCGATGCAAGGCACGCGTTCCGACATGAATTGGCAGGATCTCGGTACAAACGCCGACAAACAAGCCCTGCTCACCCACTGGCAAACACTCGCCCGCTTCCGCCAAGCGCATCCGGCAATCGGCGCAGGTAAACAAACCACTGCGAAAACGAATAAATATTACGCCTTTAGCCGTGAATTGGACGGCGATAAAGTGATGGTTATTTGGGCAGGAGAGTAAGATTACTGCAAAAAGTGCGGTCATTTCAAAAAACGTTTTTTAAATCGACCGCACTTTTACCCTTCTGCCGGCAGCAAAAACCAGCCTATGGGGCGTAGCTGCACGAAATAACGCGGTTGGTTCGGTATGTAATCGTTCGGGTTCAGGTGAATCAATAGCGGCAAGCCCTGCCATAGGGCGCGGATTTCCCAATAATTTCCCATGAATACTGCCGACTGAATCGTGCATTGTGCAGCCGACTCACCTTGCAAACCAAGTAACACGCCTTCCGGGCGAATGCCTAGCTGATAATTGCCATCCGTCGCCCCTGTTTGAGAGACTAATGATAATGGATTTTTATCCATGAATAATTTGCCGTTTTTTGATTGCACGGGAAAGAATGAGGCATCGCCCATGAAGGTGGCGGTGAAGCGGGAGGCAGGCGCGCGGTAGAGCTCGCTTGGGGTGCCGATTTGTTCAACCTTGCCCTGATTCATCACCACTACTTCATCAGAAATGGCAAAAGCTTCGCTTTGATCGTGGGTAACATATAAGGTAGTGATATTCAGTTGTTGCTGTAAATGACGAATCATTTCGCGTAATGTGCGGCGTAAATTGGTATCCAGGTTGCTCAAAGGTTCATCAAACAATAAAATCTGCGGCGCGATAACCAAGGCACGGGCAAGTGCCACCCGCTGTTGTTGCCCGCCGGAAAGCTGCTCAATACGACGCGTTTCAAAACCGTCCAACTCCACCATTTTCAACACATTTTTCACTTTAGCGGCAATGTTCGTTGCGTTTTCATCCTGCATTTTTAAGCCGAACGCCACGTTTTCACTCACCGTTAAATGGGGAAATAAGGCATAAGACTGAAACACGAAGCCCACGCCACGTTGTTGCGGCGCAAGCCGACTGAGATCCCGTCCGTCGCACAAAATCTGCCCTTTATCCGGCTCTTCTAGCCCCGCAATCAGACGCAAAATGGTGGTTTTGCCACAGCCGGAGGCACCAAGCAAAGTGGTGAATTTATGCTTTTGAAAAGATAAATTGAAATCCTGCAACACCTTGGTTTGCCCGAAGGATTTATAGATGTGTTTTAATTCAATCTGTTCTGTCATGTTTTTTTCTCTGCAAATTGAAATCGCCGACCCAGCGCCCGAATAGCCCGATCACCAGCATCATCACCACAATGAGGGTTGCGCCGTATGCCACCGCAAGTCCGTAATCACCGTCTTCCACGCGATTTAAAATATAAGACGTGGCAACGCGGGTGCTTGGCGTGACTAAGAAAATAATGGCGCTGATGGTAGTCATGGCACGCACGAAACCGGTCACTAAGGCGGATAATAACGCCGGTTTTGATAAAGGCAGAATAATAAAGCGTAATACCTGAAAACTGCTCGCTTTTAGCGTATAACCCGCTTCATCTAAGCTCGGATCCAACTGTTTGAAATTCACCAACGCCGCACGCAACCCGATAGGCATATTGCGCGTAATCATGGAAAGCACAATGATGACGCCGGTGCCGGTTAAATACAATGGCACATGATTAAACGCCAGAATGTAAGAGACGCCCGCCACCGTGCCGGGCGCGGCAAAACTTAATAAAGTGAAAAATTCCGCGTATTTTTTGCCGAAAAAATGCCGACGGGCGAAAAAATAGGCTAACAGAAAACCGCTGATGGCAGTAAAAGGCGCGGCAATTAACGCGAATAACGCGGTTTGTACTAAAGACGGAATAGCACCGCTGTTCCAACCTTGTCCGAATAAGGTGATATAATGCTGAAAAGTAAACTGGTTATTAATGCCCCAGCTTTGCATGAAACTGCCGTAAAAAATGCTGCCGTACAAAATACCGTTAAAGCCCACCCAAAGGATAAAAACCGTCGTCACCAACACGTTCAAACCGGTAGCCAACGGCGTTACCCGACCTTCAAAAGATTTGCCCGATACCGTGACATAGTTTTGGCTGCCGATAAAACGGTATTGCAGCCAGAATATGCTCAACGAGATAGCAAGCAAAATCACGCCTAGGGTACTGGCGGCTAAATAATCGTTTTGTGCACCGACAATATAAAAATAAATCTGCGTTGCCAACACATCAAAATTGCCGCCCAGCACGAAAGGCGTACTGAAATCTGCTAGCGATTGCACCATCACGATCAAAAACGCATTGGCTAACGCCGGTTTAAGTAGCGGCAACACAATAAAACGGAAACTTTGCCAACGGTTTGCCCCTAACATCACGCCCGCTTCTTCCAGCTTGGACGATAAGGCTTTTAACGCGCCTTCAATAAGCATAAATGCCATGGGCGTGAGCGCCAGCGTATGGGAAATTAAAATGCCGTTGAAGCCGTACAGCCAATTTGCCGTAATACCGAAATGTTGCGTTAAAAACGGCGTGACGGCACCGTTGCGTCCAAACATAAGCATCACGCCGAGACTTACCACAAAGGGCGGCGTAACCATGGGTAAAATCGAAAAGAGTTTGCTAACCCATAAACTACGTTTAGCGATGCGGGTGGTATAAAGGGCGAAAATCAAGCCGAATAATACGGAAAAAAGCCCGACCGAAGCGGACACCGCCAAAGAATTCCCCACCACCTGCCATAAGCCGGCATTCGCCATTAAGGCAGAGATATTCTGCCAATCGCCCTGTTCTGCGCTAAAAAAGACGGCGAATAATTTGCCGATGGGATAAAAAATAAACCCGATGACTAAACAGGACAGCCCCAAGGCAACACTTAATAAAAAACGATCGCCCTGCATAAACCGCAAGCGCGCCAAAGCATCCACCAAAATGGCGCCCAGAGCCAATGCCAGAAAAATAACGGCATAGCCAAAACGAAAGCGGAAAAATTCGGCGGAAAACCAAATGAAGACACCGAGTGAAACGGCTAAAAATAAGGTAATTTTAGGTCGCCCGAGGGCGCTTCGGGAAAGAAAAGGGAAAAACAATAACGCCGCAAACCACAACCAGCTGATATTCGGTTGCGCCCAGCCCAGCGCCGCGAAATATTCGCTCCGGGTGGCATCAAAAATGCCGTAATCCAAGGCTCGCACAGGCAATAACGCAAATGCCGTAAATGCAAGCAAAATCGAGATGTTGTGGCGAAATTGTTTTTTTAGCATTGATAGAAAATCTGAGCTGATTTCATGGAGAAGTTATTCCCCACGATAAGGCTATTTCGCCAATTTAATTTCCGCCAACCATTTATTAATCAAGCGTTTGCCTTCTTCACTGGAACCGAATTTCACAAAATCAAAATTCAATAATTGTAAGGTCTTCGGATTAACGGATTTCGGTGAAGCCTCGGCATTCACGTTCGTCGGGATTTGATACAAACCGAATTCACGCCACGGGATTTCTTCCACCTCTTTGGAAAGCACATAATCCATGAACAGTTTGGCGTTATCCAAATTACGCGCACCTTTGATGATGCTCGCACCGCCCAAGGCGTAACCCGTTTTGCCTTGCGGAATCACCGCCTCTACCGGCGCGCCTTTTTCTTTTTCCGTGGCGTAAGAATGCACGAATCCAATACTGATCACCGTTTCGCCACGGGATAAATTCGCCGTCACCAAATTGCTTTTCACATATTGCGACACGTTTTCATTGAGTTTTTTGAGGTAATCAAAAGCTTTTTCTTCGCCCCAAAGCTGAATTAAAGTCGCCATAATCGTGTAAGTGGTGCCGGAAGCGCGCGGATCGGGCAGTTGAACCTCGCCTTTGTATTCCGGCTTTAACAAATCTTCCCAGGTTTGCGGTGTCGGCAAACCGAGTTGGGCTAATTTTTGCGTATTCACGCCGAAACCTAACACCAGCATATACGCCACGGACGTAAACTCGCCTTTTTCTGCCATCAAGGTTTTAAACTGCGGTAGGATTTCCGCCTGTTTCGGCGAACGGTAGACTTCCAATAAACCTAACTCTCCCGCCTGAAAATGCGGTTCGATAGTTCCGCCATACCAAAAATCCGCCTGCGGATTGTCTTTTTCCGCTTTGATCTTGCCAAAAATGGTTTCCGTGCCGCCGTGTACGAATTGCGTTTCCACGTTGTATTTCGCGCCGAAATCCTGCGTCACTTTTTCACACACTTTATTTTGCACCGTGCAATACACCGTCAAGCGCCCTTCCGCCTGTGCCTGCTGGGCGAAGAAAAAAGGCGAAAGACAAACCAAACCTAAACTGCGTTTAAACCATTTTTGCATATTCAATCCCTCATAAATTAATCATCATTGATTGCTCAGGATTATATGCCATTGAATGCAAAATACTAAATAAATCACGTTTATTTTTTGCGCTGATGAAAAACAGGTACAACCAATCACCGGCTAAAAACACGGAAAAAACTAACCGCACTTGAGCAAAAAGCGGCTTTTTTACAGCCCAAGCGCATTGAAGAAATCACACAATACATTTTGAACAACTTCAAACAAAAGACACATCGTTTCAACGCCGGCAATCAAGGCTTTAATGCGATGTTTGCGGTGAGTAGTGTGGAGGCGGCAAAGTTTTATTATGAAGCATTTAAAAAGCAACAAAGTGCGGTAGAAAATCCGCTTAAAATTGCCACTATCTTTTCTTTTGCCGCTAATGAAGAACAAGACGCGGTAGGCGATATTACCGATGAAAGTTTTGAAGTGGAAGCCATGAATTCGAGCGCCAAAGAATTCTTAAAATCTGCTATTGATGACTACAACAAGTATTTTGCAACCAACTATGATGTAGATGGAAAATCCTTCCAAAATTATTATCGAGATTTGGCAAAACGGGTAAAAAATAAAGAAATTGACCTGCTTATTGTTGTCGGTATGTTTTTAACCGGGTTTGATGCGCCAACGCTAAACACCTTGTTTGTCGATAAAAATCTACGTTATCACGGGTTAATTCAAGCTTTTTCCCGCACCAATCGAATTTATAATGCGACCAAAACCTTTGGCAATATCGTTACTTTCCGCGATTTGGAGCAAAACACCATTGATGCCATTACGCTTTTTGGCAACGCCAATACGCGTAACGTAGTACTGGAAAAAAGCTATCAAGAATATATGGAAGGCTATACCGATGCAGGCATCGATCGCCGCGGCTATTTAGACGTCATTACCGAACTCAGCGATCGTTTTCCTGATCCAACTGAAATTGAAACGGAAAAAGGCAAAAAAGCCTTTGTTAAATTATTCGGTGAATATTTACGCGTTGAAAATATCCTGCAAAATTATGATGAATTTTCCGCTTTGCAGGCATTTCAATCCGTTGATAAAACTGATGAACAAGCAATACAAGCATTTAAAGAAAAGTATTATCTTAGCGATGAAGCCCTTGCTGAAATACAAAAAATTGATATACCAAGCGAACGCGCTATTCAAAATTATCGATCTACTTATAATGACATTCGTGATTGGCTTCGCCGGCAAAAAGATGGCGAAGAAAAAGGCAAATCAACCATTGATTGGGATGATGTAGTCTTTGAGGTGGATTTATTAAAATCCCAAGAAATCAATCTGGATTATATTTTAGAGCTGATTTTTGAGCACAATAAAAAACCAAAGACAAAGAAACCTTGGTTGAAGAAATTCGTTCAATTATCCGCTCAAGTTTGGGAAACCGCGCCAAAGAAAGTTTAATCATCGATTTTATTCATCAAACAGATTTAGATGCTATTGCCGACAAGGCAAGTATCATTGAAGCGTTCTTTAAATTTGCTCAAACAGAGCAACAAAAAGAGGCTAATGAACTCATTGCTTCGGAAAACTTAAACATAGAAGCGGCTAAACGTTATATTAGTGTTTCATTAAAACGCGAGTACGCCAGCGAAAACGGCACGGATTTAAATGAAGCCCTGCCTAAGATGAGTCCGCTCAATCCGGAATATCTGAAGAAAAAGAAAAGTATTTTCCAAAAAATTGCGGAATTTGTTGAGAAATTTAAGGGCATCGGTGGAAGTATCTAATCACCTTTCCCCTAAAAAGTGCGGTGGAAATTTAAGGTGTTTTTTCACCGCACTTTTTTCTTTCAAAACGCCCTACCCTCATCATTTCGCATAAAATTTGTCCCTTTACACAAATTTTAATAATGCGATTTTTACCACGCAAAAAATTCTTCTTGGTTTATAAGCAGTTATTTTATGTCAATAATTCAAGTAAAAAATTTAGTACTTGAATTTTCACATCCAACACATTATCTTGTGCAAAATTTTTATAACGCAACTATATGTTGTGTTTTTCATATATTTTAGAGAAATAGGTATCTTCCATGAACAAGGCATTGATGGTCACCAAACGTGACGGAAAACCGGAACCGATTAATCTTGATAAAATTCACCGCGTGATCACTTGGGCGGCGGAAGGGTTGGACAATGTGTCCGTGTCTCAAGTGGAATTGCGTTCTCACATTCAGTTTTATGAAGGGATTCGCACCTCCGACATTCACGAAACCATTATTAAAGCGGCGGCGGATCTGATCAGCAAAGATTCCCCGGATTATCAATACCTTGCCGCGCGCCTTGCGGTGTTCCATTTGCGTAAAAAAGCGTACGGGCATTTTGATCCGCCGCGTTTATACGATCACGTGAAAAAACTGGTACGTATGGGCAAATACGATCCGTCTTTATTGGATGACTACACTCGCGAAGAATGGGATGAAATGGACGGTTTTATCGACCATTGGCGCGATATGACCTTCTCTTATGCGGCAGTGAAGCAATTAGAAGGCAAATATTTAGTCCAAAACCGTGTGACCGGTGAGATCTACGAATCCGCCCAATTCCTCTATTTATTGGTAGCGGCGAGCCTGTTCTCCAAATACCCGCAGGAAACCCGTTTGGATTATGTGCGCCGTTTTTACGATGCCACCTCCACCTTTAAAATTTCCCTGCCGACCCCAATCATGGCAGGCGTGCGCACCCCAACCCGTCAATTCAGCTCTTGCGTGCTGATCGAATGCGGCGACAGCCTAGATTCCATTAACGCGACCGCCTCCGCCATTGTGAAATACGTTTCCCAACGCGCCGGTATCGGGATCAACGCGGGCGCTATTCGCGCTCTTGGCAGCCCGATTCGTGGCGGCGAAGCCTTCCATACCGGTTGTATTCCATTCTACAAACACTTCCAAACTGCCGTCAAATCCTGCTCACAGGGCGGTGTGCGCGGCGGTGCGGCAACGGTGTATTACCCGATTTGGCACTTGGAAGTGGAAAGCCTGTTGGTGTTGAAAAACAACCGTGGCGTGGAAGACAACCGTGTGCGTCACATGGACTACGGTGTGCAACTCAACAAATTAATGTATCAACGCTTAATTAAAGGCGGCGACATTACCCTATTCAGCCCGTCCGATGTGCCGGGGCTTTATGAAACGTTCTTTGCCGATCAAGATAAATTCGAGCAACTTTATGTGCAATACGAACAGGATCCAAACATTCGTAAACGCACCGTGAAAGCCGTGGAATTATTCTCCTTATTAATGCAGGAGCGTGCTTCCACCGGTCGTATTTATATTCATAACGTGGACCACTGTAACACCCATTCACCGTTCGATCCGAAAGTAGCACCGGTGCGTCAATCCAATCTTTGCCTGGAAATCGCCCTGCCGACCAAACCGTTACAACATTTCCACGATGAAAATGGCGAAATAGCCCTTTGTACCCTTTCCGCCTTTAACTTAGGCAAACTGGAAAACTTAGACGAGTTAGACAACCTGGCAGATCTTGCTGTTCGCACCTTAGATGCCTTATTGGATTACCAAGATTATCCGGTGATTGCGGCGAAACGCAGTTCCCTTGCCCGTCGTTCTTTGGGTATCGGCGTGATTAACTATGCATATTACTTGGCGAAACACGGCGTGCGTTATTCCGACGGCAGCGCCAACGATTTAACCCACCGCACTTTTGAAGCCATTCAATATTATTTACTGAAAGCCTCCATGAATTTGGCAAAAGAACAAGGCGCGTGCGAGTATTTCAACGAAACCACTTACGCCCAAGGCATTTTGCCAATCGATACTTACAAAAAAGACATCGACAGCCTAACCACCGAACCGCTGCATTACGACTGGGAAAGCCTGCGCCGCGACATCCAAGAATTCGGCTTGCGTAACTCCACCCTCACCGCCTTAATGCCGTCGGAAACCTCTTCCCAGATTTCCAACGCCACCAACGGCATCGAACCGCCACGCGGTCATGTGAGCGTGAAAGCCTCCAAAGACGGCATTTTGAAACAAGTGGTGCCGGATTACGAAAACCTCGGCGAAAACTACGAATTGCTTTGGGATATTCCAAGCAATGACGGTTACTTACACTTAGTGGGCATCATGCAAAAATTCGTGGATCAAGCGATTTCCGCTAATACCAATTACGATCCGAAACGTTTTGAAGACGGCAAAGTGCCGATGAAAGTGTTGTTAAAAGATCTCTTAACCGCTTACAAATACGGCTTAAAAACCCTCTACTACCAGAACACCCGCGACGGCGCCGAAGACAGCCAAGAAGATTTGGATGATGGTTGTGCCGGTGGGGCGTGTAAGATTTAATTATTAATAATCCCTCCTCATTGGAGGGATTAGATTACTCTTAGCGAGTTCATATGAATGAATTGACAATAAAAATTGTAATGCTTTTATTACCTGGCATTATAATTACAATGCTTATAGATAAGTTCACTGAACATAAAGAATGGAATAACTATAAATATTCATTGTTTGTTATTTCATATGGAATATTATCTTACTTAATATTACAAATTCTATCGCTATTAAATCAATGTGCCAAAATCGGGTACGAAAATTTCACATTAAATAATGCAGAGTATCTTCAAGTATGGGATGTTAATTCAAGTATTAACCTACCTTATAATGAAGTAATTGCTTCAGGAATAGTGTCATTTTTTCTTGGTTTATTATTTATTTACATAGATCACAAAGAATACCTTGCCAAATTTCTTCTTAAATTTAATATTTCTAGAAAATATGGTGATTATGGAGTATTCCCCCAGTTATTAAAAGATAACAAAGATCAATACATAGATATCACTATTTGGGATAAAAATTTATTTATTAGGGGTATTGTAAATTCCTTTCATGAAGATAAAGAACTATTCGAAATATACATTGAAAATGCTGATGTTTATAAAACATCAAAAGGTAAAGCAACAAAAATTTACACAGCTCTTAGACTTTCAATATGTGAGCCATATAAAAACCTTATAATTTCAACTACACAACAACCTTCAAAAGGAGAATAGATATGAGATATAACCAAAACCATGAAGCCATTGTAATGGATGGTATAACATTAAGAACCACAAATGAAAGATTATCCACAGAAAACTATAAATTAAAGTCAGATGATTTTAATATAAAGGTTAGGGAACAACAGTCTGCTCCAGTAAAACCCACAACTCCTCCTGTTAGTCATAAATAGTTAAGTTAAATAGGTAAATACTATGGCATACACCACTTTCTCACAAAAAAAAAACGACCAATTAAAAGAACCGATGTTCTTTGGTCAAAACGTCAACGTAGCGCGTTACGATCAACAAAAATATGAGACTTTTGAAAAGCTCATTGAAAAACAACTTTCCTTCTTCTGGCGTCCGGAAGAAGTGGATGTGTCGCAAGACCGTATCGACTACGCGGCGTTGCCTGAACATGAAAAACACATTTTCATCAGCAACTTAAAATATCAAACCTTGTTGGATTCCATTCAAGGCAGAAGCCCGAATGTGGCGTTGTTGCCGTTGGTGTCCATTCCGGAATTGGAAACCTGGATCGAGACCTGGACCTTCTCCGAAACCATCCATTCCCGTTCTTACACCCACATTATTCGTAACATCGTAAACGATCCGTCCATCGTGTTTGATGACATCGTGACCAACGAAGAAATCATCAAACGCGCACGCGATATTTCTTCTTACTACGACGATTTAATCCGCGACAGCCAGCTTTACAGCCTCTACGGCGAAGGCACTTACACTGTGGACGGTAAAGAATGCGTGGTGAGCCTGCGTAACCTGAAAAAACAACTTTACCTGTGCTTAATGAGCGTCAACGCCTTGGAAGCCATTCGCTTCTATGTGTCTTTTGCCTGTTCCTTCGCTTTTGCAGAACGCCAATTAATGGAAGGTAATGCAAAAATCATTAAATTCATCGCTCGTGATGAAGCATTACACTTAACCGGTACGCAGCACATTTTGAACATTATGACGGCGGGTCAGGACGATCCTGAAATGGCGGAAATTGCCGAAGAATGCAAACAGGAAGCCTACGATTTGTTCCTCGCCGCGGCGGAACAGGAAAAAGACTGGGCGGATTATTTGTTTAAAGACGGTTCCATGATCGGTTTGAACAAAGACATTTTGGTGCAATATGTGGAATACATCACCAATATCCGTATGCAGGCGGTAGGCTTGCCGTTGCCGTTCCAAGCGCGCTCTAATCCGATTCCTTGGATCAACGCCTGGTTGGTTTCCGACAACGTACAGGTGGCACCGCAAGAAGTGGAAGTGAGTTCTTATCTTGTGGGTCAAATCGATTCCAAAGTCGATACCAAAGATTTTGATGATTTTGATTTGTAATCATCCCTTGTGGGGCGGGTCATGTACCCACCCTTTTTATATTCGATTTTCGAGCAGGTACATCCCCCAAAAACGCCTCTAAAAGTCACCGCACTTTCTACCACCCTCCAACCGCCTAACATCCGCCACAAACTTGAACCTATTACCAAACCGAAACAACTTTTTTCTCAATATAACAGCCTGATTATTTTCATTTTAGATTTCGATTTTATTTTGATGTTGGTGTTAATTAACGCCCCTCCTTTCTCTCCACAGGAAAATCACGAACCGGCGTATTCCGCGTCGATCTAATTTCTATTACAATAGAGATAATGCTATTTAGCACAGTCTTCTAGCTGCTCTTTTTATTTTAACGATCATGAAAATCCATTTATTACTCCGCCAACAAACCATCGAACACGATAACCGAATTCCGCTTCTCAACCGTCTGGAACAACACGGCATTCATCACGAATACCAATGTCGCAGCGGCTATTGCGGTTCCTGTCGGGTAAAAATCAAAAAAGGCAAGGTGTCCTACGCGGAAACCCCGTTAGCCTTTTTACAAAAAGATGAGATTTTATTGTGTTGTTGTCGGGTGGAAGAAGATTTGGAAATTGAGTTGTAAAATTTTGGAATTAAGGTGTAAAAACAAAGGAAAAAACGACCGCACTTTGTAGGGTGCAACTTGTTGCACCACCCACACAAACAAAAAAGGTGCGTTGACACGCACCCGACCTTATAAATTATTCAAATCCAACACGTCCGTCATGTCGAACAAGCCGTTGTTTTTACCTTCAAGCCATTTGGCGGCACGTACGGCACCGTTGGCAAAAGTCATGCGGCTAGAGGCTTTGTGGGCGATTTCTACCCGTTCGCCGATGTCGGCAAACCAGACGCTGTGTTCGCCCACCACATCGGAGGCGCGGATGGTGGAGAAGCCGATTTCATCACGTTTACGTTCGCCAATAATACCGTCGCGGCAAAATACGCCGTGGTTTTTCAAATCCCGTCCGAGGGTTTTGGCAATATGTTCGCCCATGGAAAGCGCGGTACCGGACGGCGCATCGACTTTGTGGCGGTGGTGCGCTTCGATGATTTCGATGTCGCAATAATCGCCCATCACCTTGGCGGCTTTTTCCAATAATTTAAAGACCAAATTCACTCCGACACTGAAATTTGAAGCAAACACGATAGCGGTCTTTTCGGCTGCCGATTTAATTGCCGCTTTGCCGGCATCATCAAAACCCGTGGTGCCGATAACGATTTTTTTACGATTGGTGACACAAAATGCCAAGTGTTCCAATGTGCCTTCCGGGCGGGTGAAATCAATCAGCAAATCGAAACGATCTTTCGCCGCGTTTAAGTCATCGCCGACCTTAATGCCTAAGTTGCCGATCCCTGCCAATTCGCCGGCATCGGCGCCCACCAATGAGGAACCTTTGCGCTCAAACGCCGCGCCTAATTCCACGCCTTCTGCGTTATATACCGCCTGAATTAATTGGCGCCCCATGCGTCCGCCTGCGCCCACTACGGCAATTTTTAATGTCATGTTGTTTCTCCCGAAAATAAATTAGCCTAACACTTTCAGCCCACCACTATAAATTAAGTAGATGCCGAATAAAATAAAAATTACGCCCGACACATTATCAATATAGCGACTGTATCGACTGTAAAACTGTCTGGCAAAAGGGCGTGAGAATAAAATAGAAATGACGTAAAAATACAAAAAAGTTTCCACCGTGATAATCAAAAGTGCGGTCAGAATTTGCCGCGTTTCGGTGATGTTGACCAACACAAAAGACATTACGCTACTGAAATAAATCACCACTTTGGCATTGGATAAATTCACCAATAAGCCTTTCAGCAACTCACTTTTGGCACCCGCGCTTTGCCCTTCCGCTGAATCATTAAACACCGCGTTGGTTTTGACGCGCGTCATTTTCACGCCAAGATAAAACAAATAACTGCCCCCCAATGCCATCACCACGCCTTGCAATGCCGGCGAGGTTTTAAAGACGATGGCAAGCCTCAACACGGCAGCGGTTGCCCAGAGGAACACGCCGAGCGTAATGCCCATAACGCCGTAAATAGCGGTACGTCGTGAACGGATTGCCGCCACACGGCTCACATAGAAAAAATCCGGTCCGGGGGAAAGCAATCCCATCAAATGAACGAACATTAAATTTAACATCTGATTGCCTAGATAAAATGTGCTAAGACGAGAATAACAACGATGCTGTAGCCTGCCGCCAGAATATCATCTGCCATAATGCCGAAGCCGTTGGTGAGTTTTTCGTCAAAATAGCGAATAGGATAAGGTTTTAAAATATCAAACAGACGGAAAGTCACGAAAGCGATGGCGCACCATAATAATGACACTTGCGGCACGGCTAACAACACCAGGAAAACCGCCACGATTTCATCCCACACGATGCGGCCGTGATCGTGCACGCCCATGTCATGACTGGTGCGTTCGCATAGCCAAATGCCGATGAAGAAGCAAAGTGCGGTCAAAATAAAAAATGTTTTTGCACCGAGTGCCGGTAGCAATAACGCGCCTAAAATCACGCCGACCAAACTGCCCCAGGTACCGGGCGCGGGACGCAATAAACCGGAGCCGAACCCCAGCGCGAAGAAATGAATAGGATTGCGCAAATTCACCCGTTCGAGCGGATGTTGTGATGACGTCATAAGTGAAACCTATTTGAAATGATCGAAACCGCGTGGCAACTCAAGCTCGACCGCCAGCCCGCTGCGTTGAAACTGAATACGTTTTTTGCCCGCGTGACGAATTTGTCCGATACAGGTATATGGCACGCCGAGATGCGCCAGGGCTTTTTCTAATTTGACGATATTGTTGTCAGGTACGGTGAAACAAAGTTCGTAGTCTTCGCCGCCGGACAAGGCAAACTGTTCCGCTTTCGCCAAACCGACTTCGGCGACCAACTCGGCGGAAAGGGGCAATTTATCCAATTCAATCATCGCACCGCATTGGCTGCGTTCTAAAATATGCCCTAAATCGGCAACCAGCCCGTCTGAGATGTCGATTGCCGCATTTGCTAAACCGGAAACGGAAAGTTCCAATCCCAGCAGCACCCTTGGTGTCGGGCGCAGATGGCGTTGAATTAAAAATTCTTGCGCAGAATTCACCGCACTTTTGCCCTGCAAGATAAAAGATAAGCCTGCCGCGCTGTCGCCCAAGGTGCCGGAAACGTAAATCCAATCCCCCACTTTCGCCTGATGGCGACATAACCCTTTATTTTTCGCAATAATGCCTTGCGCGGTAATGGTCAACCCTAACGGGCCTTTCGTGGTGTCGCCACCGATTAAATCGACGTTGTAATGATCCAAAATGGCAAAGAAACTTTCACTGAATTCCGCCAGCCAATCATGATCGATTTTCGGCAAGGTTAAAGCGAGGGAAATCCAAGCGGGTTCGGCACCCATAGAGGCAAGATCGCTTAAATTAGTGGCGACCGCTTTGTAGGCTAAATCAGCAGGGCGAATGGTCGATAAGAAGTGAACGTTTTCCACCATGGTGTCGGTGGTGATGGCTAAATGCTGATTGGTGTTCAATTCGGTGATGGCACAATCATCGCCCACCGAAAGCACTACATCTTTGCGCGGAGGACGCTTGGAAGCAGTAAAATAACGTTGAATGATGTCAAATTCACCTTCGCTCATACTGCCTCTCTGCGCCATTTACGCACGCACAACCGGTGCAATTTTGTCTAATACACCGTTGATATATTTATGGCTTTCGTCTGCGCCGAACACTTTCGCCACTTCAATGGCTTCGTTGATGACCACTTTGTAAGGCACGTTCGCTTCAAATTGCAGCTCATACACCGCCAAACGCAAAATGGCTTTTTCGATAGGATCCAATTCTTCTAACGTGCGATCCAAATAGCATTGCATGGTGGCATCCACCGCTTCCACATTTTCCACCGTTTGACGGAATAATTTGCGGAAATACGGTGTATCAACGCCTTTCATATCCTGTTCGGTGATGAAATTCAGTTCCACTATTTCCGGGGAATTTTTTGAAATCGCCCAAGAATATAACGCCTGAACGGCGCATTCACGGGCGCGGCGACGAGGAGAGATTTTTTTTGTTTGTTCAGCCATTGTTACTTACGCAGCCTGAATTTGATTTAACAGATTCACCATTTCTAACGCAACTAAGGCAGCTTCCGCACCTTTATTACCGGCTTTGGTGCCTGCACGTTCAATGGCTTGTTCGATGTTTTCGGTAGTTAATACGCCGAATGCCACCGGAATTTCGGATTCCATCGCCACTTTGCCTAAACCGCTGCTGGCCTCACCCGCCACATATTCAAAATGCGCCGTGCCGCCACGGATTACCGTACCCAGAGCAACAATGGCATCGAATTTTTTGCTTTCCGCCAAACGGCGCGCTACTAACGGCAGTTCATATGCACCCGGTACACGCACTAAAGTGATATTTTCATCTTTCACTTGACCGACACGTTTTAACGCATCCAGAGCGCCTTCAAGCAGGCTTTCGTTGATAAAACTGTTGAAACGGCTGATAACCACGGCGACTTTAGCTTCCGGCGTTGCGATATGACCTTCTAAAACTTTCATGTTCTTTCCTATAGATATATTAATGAAAAATAGCGCGTGAATTCTAGCATAAAATTCCTTTTCTGGCAGTAAGAAAGGAAAAAGTGCGGTTAAAAAACGCAGAGAATTTCGACCGCACTTTAATGCCGTTCAGGCTGAATTAACGCCAGGCTTTGAATTGATTAATCAAGCCATTGGTTGAACTGTCGTGGCTTTCGATTTTATCGTTATTCACCAATTCCGGCAGGATGCGGTTGGCGAGTTGTTTCCCTAATTCCACACCCCATTGGTCGAAGCTGTAAATATTGAACAGCACGCCTTGTACGAAAATTTTGTGTTCATACATGGCGATAAGGGCACCAAGGCTGAACGGGGTGATTTTTTGTAGCAAGATGGAGTTGGTCGGTTTATTGCCGTTGAATACTTTGAACGGCACGATGTCTTCTACTTCCGCTAAGGTTTTGCCCGCTTTCAGGAATTCCGCTTCCACTTGCTCTTTGGTTTTACCGAAAGCCAAGGCTTCGGTTTGCGCGAAGAAATTGGAAAGCAATTTGTTGTGATGATCGGACAACGGATTGTGGGTTTGCGCCGGCGCGATGAAATCACAAGGAATTAATGTGGTACCTTGGTGAATCAATTGATAGAACGCGTGTTGACCGTTAGTGCCCGGTTCACCCCAGATAATCGGACCGGTTTGGTAGTTGTCGATGACTTTACCGTCACGTCCTACGTATTTACCGTTGGATTCCATGTTGCCTTGTTGGAAATAGGCGGCAAAACGGTGTAAATATTGGTCGTAAGGCAAAATGGCTTCTGTTTGTGCGCCGAGGAAGTTCGTGTTCCACAAGCCCACTAATGCCAATGTGGTCGGAATGTTTTGTTCCAACGGCGCATTGCGGAAATGTTTATCCATTTCGTGCGCACCGCTTAAAAGCGCTTCAAAGTTTTCAAAGCCGATGGAAAGCGCGATGGATAAACCGATGGCTGACCATAAGGAATAACGTCCGCCGACCCAATCCCAGAAACCGAACATATTGTCGGTGTCGATACCGAATTTTTCCACTTCTTTGGCGTTGGTAGAAAGCGCCGCAAAATGTTTTGCAACGTGTTTTTCGTCTTTTGCGGTAGCTAAGAACCAATCGCGGGCGGAGTTGGCGTTGGTCATGGTTTCTTGAGTGGTGAAAGTTTTGGAGGCAACCAACACAAGGGTGGTTTCCGGATTAACTTTCTTTAAGGTTTCCGCAATGTGCGTGCCGTCCACGTTAGACACGAAGTGCATGGTTAAATGATTTTTATACGGACGCAACGCTTCGGTCACCATATAAGGACCGAGATCCGAACCGCCGATCCCGATATTAATCACGTCGGTAATGGCTTTGCCGGTGTAACCTTTCCATTCGCCGGAAATCACGCGTTCACAGAAAGATTTCATTTTCGCAAGCACCGCATTCACTTCCGGCATCACGTCTTTGCCATCCACCAAGACAGGCGTATTGGCTCGATTACGCAGTGCGGTGTGTAAAACGGCACGATTCTCCGTACGGTTGATTTTTTCCCCGTTGAACATGGCTTCTTTCGCTTGCGCCAGACCGCACTCTTCGGTGAGTTGGCGCAACAAGTCGAGGGTTTCCTGAGTCAGATTATTTTTAGAAAAATCCACTAAGATTTCATTGTTGAAGGTTAAAGAATAATGCGCAAAGCGATCTTTTTCTTGCGCAAATAATTCCTGAATCGTAGCGTTTTTGCATTGTGCATGATGTTGCGTTAGTGCTTTCCATGCGCTAGTTTGGGTTGGATTAAGATTTTGCATAAACTCTCCTTAAACTTAATCTATGTATTCAGTTAAAACACGCGGGGTCAATTTGGTGATTAATTCATAACTGATAACGCCGGTAATTGCTGCAATTTCTTCAATAGGCAATTCTTTGCCCCACAAGATCACTTCATCACCGACCTTATCCTGACTGTCTGCACCAAGATCCACGGTAAGCATATCCATGGAAACCTTTCCGACAATAGGCACACGTCGACCATTAAGGTAAACCGGCGTACCTTCCGGCACGTCACGCGGATAACCGTCGCCGTAGCCGATTGCCACCACGCCGATTTTGGTATCTTTGTCACTCATCCAAACGCCGCCGTAGCCCACCGGCTCGCCTTTTTTATGTTCGCGTACGGCAATTAGGGAAGACGTAAGATTCATCACCGGAATTAAACCGTATTCTTTGCCGGCGGTATTATTCGGTGAAATGCCGTACATAATAATACCAGGGCGGATCCAATCCAAATGCGCGTCCTGCCAGAATAAAATACCGCCGGATGCGGAAATACTACGCTCACCGCCTTTACCTTCCGTCGCCTGTAAAAAACGCGCCAATTGTTTTTCGGTATAACCGCATGCCAATTCATCGGCGCGACTAAAATGACTAACAAAACCGATATTCGGGTCAACACAGGGTAACGATTTTAATTTTTGATAAAAGGCATCCACTTCGTCTAAATGTACCCCTAAACGGTGCATACCGGTATCAATTTTTAACCAGACTTTGATCGGATTCGGGGTTTTCGCCTGTTCCAGCGCGTCCAGCTGTTCTTGGCTGTGCACCACGGTTTGAATGTTGTTCACCGCCAGAACGGGTAAATCTTTAGCAGAGAAAAAACCTTCCAGCAATAAAATCGGCTTGGTAATACCGTTGGAACGCAATTTTAACGCTTCTTCCAAACGCGCCACGCCGAAGCAATCCACCAGATTTTCTACGGCAGAAGACACGAACACGACGCCATGGCCGTAGGCGTTGGCTTTGACTACCGCAATAATTTTGCTTTCCGGAGCTTTTTGTTTGATAGTTTGAATATTGTGCTTCAAAGCAACAGAACTGATTTTGGCTGTCGCGGGCTTCATGTGCATTTTTTAATCTCTTCGCTGATTCTTTAATATTCATCATCGTAATAATGATGTTCCGCCAAATTATCAAACCGGGAAAATTGTCCTTGGAACGCCAGTTTTACGCGCCCGATAGGGCCGTTACGCTGTTTACCGATAATAATTTCCGCAATGCCTTTTTCTTCCGACTCGCGGTTATACACTTCATCACGATAAATAAACATGATCAAATCCGCATCCTGCTCAATGGAGCCAGATTCCCGTAAATCCGAGTTCACGGGGCGTTTATCCTGACGGTTTTCCAACGTACGGTTTAATTGTGACAGGGCGATCACCGGCACTTCCAATTCTTTTGCCAAGGCTTTTAAAGAACGCGAAATTTCCGCAATTTCCAACGTTCGATTATCAGAAAATGCCGGTGCGCGCATTAATTGAAGATAGTCCACCATGATTAAACTTAATCCGCCGTTTTCCCGATACACCCGTCTGGCACGGGAACGTAGCTCTGTTGGCGTTAACCCTGAGGAGTCATCAATAAATAAATTCGGCTTTTTAGCAAGTACGCCCATGGTACTGGAAATTTTCGCCCAGTCGTTATCGTCCAACCCCTGACCGGTACGAATTTTAGTTTGGTCCACGCGGGAAAGTGACGCAAGGCTACGCATCATAATTTGTTCCGCCGGCATCTCCAAACTGAATACCAACACCGGTTTTTCACTGCCTAACGCCGCATTTTCACACAGATTCATAGCAAACGTGGTTTTCCCCATGGAAGGACGCGCCGCCACAATAATCAAATCGGATTTTTGCAAGCCGGCGGTTTTTTTATCCAAATCTTTAAAGCCGGTAGAAACGCCGGTGACGCCGGAATGATCTTTGGCTTGACTGAGTTGTTCGATTTTACTGATAGTATTTTCCAGAATGGCGATAATATTTTGCGGACCTTCATTGCCCGAGGTACGTTTTTCCGCGATGGCAAACACTTCCCGTTCCGCTTCGTCCAGCAAATGTTTCACATCCTGCCCTTTCGGCGAATAACTGTTCTGCGCGATTTTATTCCCCACGGAAATCAATTCGCGCATAATGGCTTTTTCCCGCACCACATTCGCATACGCCACCACGTTGGCGGCACTTGGCGTGTTATTGGAAAGTTCCGCCAAATAAGCGAAGCCGCCTACCTGTTCAATCACTTCACGGCTTTTGAGGGCTTGTTCCAAAGTGATTAAATCCACCGGCGCCTGTTGCGCAATGAGCTTTTCCATTTCCTCAAAAATCAGGCGATGCTCAAAGCGGTAAAAATCCTCTTTCACCACATTTTCCGCTACATCATCCCAATAAAAATTGTTCAATAAAATACTGCCTAACACCGCTTGTTCGGCTTCAATGGAATGAGGGGGAATATTTAAATTGGTGGTATTTTTTTCTTTTGCAGGAGGTGAATTCTTAGACGCCATCGTTGCCTCGGTTAGTGGAAAAAAGTCGCTATATGATATACCAAATCCGGGGGCGGTTTAACTTAAAAATACAAAAAAGTGCGGTGGAAATTCTCCGTAAAAATCCACCGCACTTTTCTTTAGAAAGGCACAATTAAAATCAGTATTAGCCGTTTAATTTACGTCTTGCCGCTACCGCGTCAGATAATTCCTGCAAGACTTTTTCACTGTCGTCCCAGCCAATACAACTGTCGGTGATACTTTGCCCGTATGTCAATTCTTTGCTTTCTACCAAATCCTGACGACCTTCCACCAAATGGCTTTCAATCATGACGCCGAAGATTTGTTTTGAGCCGCCGGCAATTTGGCGCGCCACTTCATGGCTAACGTCTAATTGTCTTTTGAATTGTTTGCTGCTGTTGGCATGGCTGAAATCCACCATAACATGCGGTGTGTAACCGGCTTTGGCAAGTTTTGCACACACGTCGGAAACATCTTCTTCACTGTAATTAGGACCGTTGTCGCCACCACGTAAAATAATGTGGCAGTCTTCGTTGCCTTTGGTAGAAACAATGGCGGAATGACCGAATTTGGTTACGGATAAAAAATGGTGCGGTGCTTCTGCAGCGCCGATAGCATCTAAAGCAATTTTCACGCAACCGTTAGTGGCATTTTTAAAGCCCACCGCGCAGGATAAACCGGAAGCCAGTTCACGGTGTACTTGGGATTCGGTGGTTCTTGCACCGATGGCACCCCAGCTCATGAAATCCGCTAAATACTGCGGTGTGATCATATCCAAAAACTCACCGGCGGAAGGCACGGTTAAATCGTTAATGTCGGATAATAATTTACGCGCCATACGCAAACCGTCGTTCAAGGCATAAGTATTATTTAAGTGCGGGTCATTAATTAAGCCTTTCCAGCCCACGGTGGTACGCGGCTTTTCAAAATACACGCGCATGATGATTTGTAAGGTATCTTTGAATTTTTCACGCATTAATTTAATGCGTTGCGCATATTCCAATGCCGCTTTCGGATCGTGAATGGAGCAAGGCCCGATCACCACCAACAGGCGATCATCTTTGCCATGAATAATGTCGTGTGCTTCTTCGCGGGCTTGTTCTACGGTTTTTACCGCAACCTCGCTGGCAGGAAATTTTTCTAATAACGCGATGGGCGGCAATACCTGTTCAATCTTACCGATTCGAGTATCATCGTTTTTAATATTAATATCTTTTTTTTTCATTTTTCACTCTTTATTACACAACAACAAAACTAAATTTAAAAAAGCGACTCTACTCTACCACCATCTCTTGTACTAGCAAAAGAGTTTATTGAATTTCTTCTTAATGACCGCTTAACACCTGTGCCGGTTGTAATTTCGCCGCGCGGTTTGCCGGATAAAGACTGGCGAATAAACTTAAAATTAACGCGGACAACAACACCAAAAGCACATCTTGCCAATGTAGTTCCGTCGGCAGAAAATCCACGAAATAAATACCGTCGGACAACAATTTCTTACCAATGGCGTTTTCCAATAACTGAATTAATTGAGTCAGATTCAAGGCTAAAATCATGCCAAACACAATGCCAATCAGGCAGCCTTTCATGCCCGCCTGCAAGCCGTACCAAATAAAAATCCGTTTAATGAAACGGTTATTGGCGCCGAGGGTGCGCATAATGGCAATATCGCCGGCTTTGTCTTTTACCGCCATAATTAAAGTGGAAACAATGTTAAAACAGGCGACCCCGATAACCAACACCATGGCGATATACATCACCGTGCGGATCAGCTGAATATCGCGGTACATATAACCAAATTTGCTGATCCAGTTTTGCAGGTACAGCATCTGCGGATAATCCTGCAACATGGAATAATCCATATTTTGCACACTAAACGGATCTGCGGTTTTCAGTTCCACGCCGGTGACCTGATCCGCCTGATAATTCATCAATTGCTGCGCCTGTGCCAACGGCATCAAAGCATAACTGTGATCCAACTGACCGTCCAAACGTAGAATACCGGTCACTTGAATACGTTCACGCAACGGCTGGGTGAGATTTTCCGAGCCTTTTTGCTGGGAAATTAACAAAGATACCCAATCCCCTTCCTGCACGTCCAAATCCCGCGCAATACCGGAACCGAGGACCAATCCGCCGTTTTGCGCAAAATTCTGCCAACCGGCATTTAACACGAAGCGCCCGAGAGAACTCACTTGATCCTGCAACGCCGTTTCCACCCCTTTAATTTGCACGACTTTTAATTTTGCGCCGTTTTCCACCAACGCGGTAAAACTTACGAAAGGTGAAATACCGCGAATTTGCGGATTTTGTTTAAGTTTCGCCGCCAAATTCTGCCAATGATCGATGGGCGCATCCCCTTGCCCCGGGGCGGAAATAATTTCCGCGTGTGGCACCACTGCCAAAATACGTTGATTCAACTCGCGCTCAAAACCATTCATGGCACTTAAGCCGACAATGAGTACCGCCACGCCCAAGGCAATGCCCATGCTGGAAAAAAAAGCAATCAGCGATACCAGGCGATTTCTATGTTTACTGCGCTGATAACGCCAGCTAATAAAAAATGGCGTATTCATCAGGCATGTTCCTCGCGTAGCACGCCGTCTTGCATAATTAAACGGCGATTGAGTTTTTCCGCCAAACTCAAATCATGCGTTACCAATAAAAAGGCGATGTGTTTTTCTTGGTTTAACTGTTGAATCAACTCAAAAATGCTTTCCGTGGTTTTATGATCCAAATTCCCCGTGGGTTCATCCGCCAGCACGAGCGCCGGGTTATTCACCAGCGCACGGGCAATCGCCACACGTTGACGCTCGCCACCGGACAAGGCGGATGGGCGATGTGAAATTCTGTGCTGTAAACCGACCGCACTTAACATCTGCTCGGCGCGTGCTTGCGCTTCACTTTTATTTTGTCGCCCGATTAACATCGGCATCATGACATTCTCAAGTGCGGTGAAATCCGCCATCAAATGATGAAACTGATAAACAAAGCCTAAATACTGGTTGCACAATTTCGCCAAGGCATTCGGCGTCATCTGTTGCAGCGACTGCCCTTTAATAAACACCTCTCCGCCGCTCGGTTGATCTAAACCGCCCAAAGTGTGTAACAAGGTGCTTTTACCCGAACCGGAACTGCCCACAATAGCAACCAATTCGCCCTGTTGCATCGCGAAAGAAACCTGTTTCAACACTTCCGTTTGTTGCGTGCCTTCTTGATAAAATTTACTGATATTTTGGCAGGATAATAATGCTGTAGTCATGTTTTCATCTCTTGTTATTCGTAACGCAAGGCTTCCGCCGGTTCAACTTTTGCCGCCCGATATGCCGGATAAATGGTGGATAAGAAAGACAATAATAAAGAAAAGGCGATAATCGTCAGAATTTGCCAAGGCTCAAGTGCGGTCGGTAAATACATCGTTTGTGCGCCGAATAAATTCACAATGCCGTCTAAATTTAACGTCACCAGCACACCTAAAATCGAGCCTAGCAGCGTTCCCATCAAGCCCACCAACAAACCTTGATAAATAAAGATGGAACGTACCTGCCCTTTGGTCAGCCCTTGGGTTTGCAAAATGGCGATTTCACCCTGTTTGTCCACCACCATCAGGCTTAAAGACGTAATAATATTGGAAATCGCCACCACGATAATCAGGCTCACCAACAAGCCCATCATGTTTTTTTCCATACGCACCGCTTGGAAAAACTCGCCTTTTTGAGTGCGCCAATCGCTGATTTGATAGTCCGCCGGAAACGCAGTCGGCAAGGCTGTAATCTGGAAAGGATCCGCTAAGAATAAGCGAAAGCCCTGCACCTCGCCCGGTTGAATACGCATTAAACGCCCGATGTCCGTTAGATTGGTAAAGGCTTCATAGCCAGACACTTCGCTGTTGTCAAAATAGATTTCGCTCACGGTAAATAAGCGCTGTAAAGGTACTCGTCCGAAAGGCGTATATTGGCTATTCTCGGTGATCATCAACCGCACTTTATCGCCCACATGCAGATTTAATTTCTGCGCCAGCTGATCACCGATAATGATTCTAAACCCGCCTGTCGGCAGCATTTTGTCGAATTCCTGCTCGGGAAAATCAAACAAAAGCGGATCATCGGAAAACTGCCGAATACCAATCACCTGTCCCGCACTGACACCGCCTGCCGTCTGGAAAATCACATTGGTCATGTTAATTGGCACGGCTTTTTGCACGAAATCCGGCATTGTCGGCGGTGCGTCGTCAATTTTGGCGTTACCGTTCGGGCTGACAATGGCGTGCGGAATGGTGGATAGCACTTGTTGCTTCTGGTAGCCCTCCAATCCGTTCATCACGGACAGCACAATGATTAGTGCCATCACGCCGAGAACGATCCCGAAGCCGGCCAAATTCGTCACCAAACGCCCGAAACGATCGGCACTTTTCGCCCGCCAATAGCGTAACGCGATAAAAAGAGGTGTAGATAAAGTCATAACTGCTTAAAAATAGTCAAAAATACGGAAAAATTGCGCGCTAGTTTAGCATAGAAGGAAAGAAAAAGCAGAACAGCAAGAAGTTTCTCATGCCACACATGAAAAATACGCCAAACCAGTGCTGAAATACGACGCAGCGGTAGTCGTATAATAGCATTCGAAGAAATCGACAAGTAGACACCAAATAATGTAAAACTCTGCTCAAGTGGTGCCAAACCTATGCCAGTCCAAATGGCATATACAGTGCCGAGCAGAATATTTTTTAGCGCAGCGCAATAGACAAAAAATAAAAAGCACGGACAAAACCGCTACTTATTTTTAACATTGATGAACCGAAGACTCCTCCCACTATAGTTAATGCCAGGAATAACCAGTGCATGGATAATCCTATTTATCGTAAATGTAAGAATATTTTACTTAAAAATAACTTTAAATCGCGGTTGTAATCAGATTTTTCCTCATTTTATGTTGTCTTCAAGTTTCACAGTGAGATATAAAAAATATGGCGCCCGTTTCCGGCGCCATATATAGCACAGGGGAAATTACTTACCGTTCGCCACAAAATCTTCTATATTTTGCGCTACTTTATTCACCAGCGTGGTGACAGCAGAATCGCTCGCCCAGGCAACGTGCGGGGTAAGCAAAAGATTCGGTAAGCGTTTTGCCGCTTGAATGAGCGGATTTTCTTTTTCCGGCGGTTCTTTCACCAACACGTCCAACGCCGCCCCGGCAATTTTACCGCTTTCTAAGGCCGCCAATAATGCGGTTTCGTCCACCAACGGACCGCGACCTGTGTTAATTAAATAAGCCGTCGGTTTCATTAATGCCAAGGTATCGGAGTTAATAAGATTTTTGGTGGTGTCGGTGAGCGGGCAATGCAGCGTGACGATGTCCGCTTGTTTCAGCACGGTTTCAAAATCGGTATAGCCGTCCCGAATTTGGCTTGCGCCTTTGTGTTCCGCATACAATACTTTCATGCCCAACAACTGCGCCAAGCGCCCGATTTCCGTGCCGATGTTGCCTTTGCCGAATACGCCGAGAGTCGCGCCACGCACATCGGTAATCGGGTAATCGGTATAACAAAATTGCCCGCAGGTCGCCCAACGATCAGAAGTGACTTGATCGCGGTGATAGCTCATGAGGCTATGTTTCAGCGCAAAAATCATACCTAAAACGTGCTCCGGCACGGTGACGCTGGAATAACCCGTAACGTTCTTCACGGCGATACCCAGCGCTTTCGCCGCCTCTAAATCAATGTTATTGGTGCCGGTGGCGGTGATGGCGATGAGTTTTAATTTCGGTAAGCGGCTTAATAAGTCACGGTCGAACACCACTTTGCTGGTCACCACAATGTCGGCATCTTTGGTGCGTTCAAAGGTTTCTTGCGGCAAAGTGCGGTCATATTCAGTCCAGGTGTGTGGAAAACTCGGGCGTGGAATGTCATGGCCGGCGGGAATGCCGGTGCGGTCTAAAAAAACAATATTCATCAAAAACTCCTTTTATGCGTAATAAATTCTGAATGCGGTTCATAACTTTAAAGAGGCCTTTAAGGAAAAACAAGGGAATGGCAGGATTTTTGTGATTTGTGTGATCCCGATCTAAAAAACGCTGAGAAAAACCACCGCACTTTTCACTCGGGAGCCTATGACGCCTGCAACCAGTTTCGTAAAATCTGCTCGCCGTATTCGGAAATGTAGGATTCGGGATGAAACTGTACGCCGTAAATGGGCAAAGTTTTGTGCTGCATTGCCATGATGATGTTATCGCTACAACGGGCGGTAATCTGTAGTTGCGTGGGGCAATGCGGTTCGCCCACCGCCCAGGAATGGTATAAACCGATTTGAAAGCTTGGCGGCAAGTTTTTGAATAACGGCGAATCCGACACAAGATACAACAGCTTTGCCTGCCCGTGGCGGGGCGACGGCAGGTTATATAATGCCGCACCGAAAAATTCGCACAACATTTGATGTCCTAAACACACGCCGAAAATGGATTTGCACCGGTGATAACGTTCCAACAAGGCAAATAATTGCGGATACGCACGCGGCACATCGGGGCCGGGAGAAATAAGCAAATGGGAGAAATTTTCCACCGCGTCCAAATCCAGGTCTTCCACATTCACCACCTGAAACGGCACTGCCAAACGGCGGATTAAATCCACTAAATTGAAAGTAAAGGAATCGTGGTTGTTGATAATCAGTAAGGACATACATTCTCTCTCGGTGGACAGGCTCTCACATAGGCGCAAAAGTATATAATTTTATGCCGATTTAGGCTAAAATTTTTGTCGTTTTTTCACGAGATAACGTTATGTGGCAAAATTTTATTCAACACGCAAACCGATTTGGCAAAACAAAAACGCCCTTCTTCTTTTTAATCGATTTTGAACAACAAAAACCGATACTCTGCCCATTAAATGAAACGGCAGAACAAGGCATTTTCGTGCAATTTCCAGGCTATACCAACGTGAATTGGCAAAAAGAACCACCGGAAGCCTTTTATTTACACAAGAAACCCATGGATTTTATGGCGTATCAACAAGGTTTTGATTTAGTGCAACGGGAATTGCGCTTCGGCAATTCTTATTTGCTGAATCTCACCTATCCAACGCCCATTGAAACCAATTATTCTCTACGACAGCTGTTTTGGCAAAGTCAGGCGAAATATAAATTGTTATTCAAAGATCAGTTCGTTTGCTTCTCGCCCGAATGTTTTGTCAATTTGCGTGACAACCGCATTTTCACTTACCCCATGAAAGGCACTATTGACGCTACCCTGCCCGACGCGCAAGCCCTCTTGCTCAATAATCAAAAGGAACAACGGGAGCATTACACCATCGTGGATTTAATGCGTAATGATTTAGCCACAGTGGCGAAAAATATTCAGGTAACACGTTTTCGTTATGTGGAAAAAATCCAAACGGAACAAGGCGCTATTTTGCAAACCAGCTCGGAAATCTGCGGCGAATTGGCGGAAAACTGGCAGGGACAGATTGGATCTATACTTGCCAACTTATTGCCGGCGGGTTCCATCAGCGGCGCGCCGAAAGAAAAAACCGTGCAAATCATTCAACAGGCAGAACAACAACCACGTGGGTATTACACAGGCATTTTCGGCATTTTTGACGGCGAATCATTGCAAAGCGCGGTGGCAATTCGTTTTATCGAACAGACGGGAAAGGGGTTGTTCTTCCGCAGTGGTGGCGGCATTACTATTCAAAGTGATGCGCAGGAAGAATATCGTGAGCTGATTCAAAAAGTATATGTGCCGTTACAACGAGGTTAATCATGGAATTTCCCCTATTTGAAACCCTTGCCATAGCACAAGGCAAAGTACGCAACATTAAACTTCATCAACAACGCTACGAACGCAGTTTACAGACGTTTTACGGCAAAAGTGCGGTCATTTTTCCAAACGTTTTTCAGCTTGCCAAACAGATCCATGTACCGGCGGAATTGCGAGCCGAACCGCTGATTCGCTGCCGAATTGATTACAACGCTGAACAAATCCTTTGTCGCTATTTTCCCTACACGCGCAAAACCTACCGCACTTTTAAGCCTATCGTCTGCGACCACATTGACTACGGATTAAAATACGCCGACCGCACCTTGTTAAATGCACTGTTCGCACAAAAAGGCGATTGTGACGAAATCATGATCATCAAAAACGGCTATGTCACCGATTGTTCCATCGGCAACCTCATCTTCCGCCAAAACACCCAATGGTTCACCCCCGACACGCCCCTGCTCGAAGGCACCCAACGGGCAACATTACTTACCCAAGGACGCATAAAAGTGCGGTCGATTTTAGCCACGGATTTGCACTTATTTGAGGAAGTGAGATTGATTAATGCGTTGAATGGATTGGATGATTAGTGTAACGATTCAAAAATTTGTAATATCACAAAGACAAAATGGCATCGTTTTCACAATAAAGTTTATCCGTCTTTAAACTACAAAAAAGTGTTCCATTACCGTATTATCCGTACATTTTCCACCCGGCGTTGGCTTTGTTTTATACTAAGAAGATTATTCAATTAAATGATGCGTCAAGTATGGAATAATGAATATCCGGATAAAAAAGCCTGTTGACCGATTTCAATAGGCTTTGAGTATTTATTAAGGCATGTAGTTAAATTTTATCAGCACATTATCTAACCTTACGAAACAAATCCTTGCTATAAATCACTTCCGTCGGGTTGGCGGGGTCATAGCCGTTTAGTGTGGGGTTGAGATAGACGGGAACGGTGGATTGATATAACGGCAGAACCACATTTTCCTCTTGCAGGATTTGCTCGATTCGTCCGTAAAGTGCGGTGCGTTCTGCCGGTAGAATGACTTTCAGGCTTTGTTCAAATAAGCCATCCAGTTCGTCGTTACTATAACCGCTTTTGTTATCCGGGCTACGGCTGTAGAACAGGCTTAAAAATGCGGATGGTTCGTTATAATCGGCACACCAACCGGCGCGGGCGATTTGAAACTCGCCTTTAGCAATGTTCTCCAGCAATTGTTGTTTCGGCATCCCTTCGCCGATAATCTGAATCATGTCCGATTGCGACCACGTGCGAATCAACCCCTGCACCAGTTGACTTTGCACTTCTGATTGATCGTAACTTAGGGTCAGTTTGAGCGGTGCCTTCTCTCCAATTCGCGCTTGGCTTAATAATTGTTCAACCGGCGTTTGCTCCCACCGGCTGTCGATGGTTTGCATGGAAATTGGTAAAAAATTATCCGTTAAAGGAATCCTGTTTTTACTTTCCGGCAATAAACTGCGGGCAGATGTCATCATTGCCAATGCCTTACGCACCGGGCTTTGCGCCAGTTGTGGCGTGTTAAAATTAAAGGTGTAAAAATAGGTGCAAAGTTGCGGGAAGTATTGCGTTTGATCCGTTTGTTGCTGCGGCTGCCACACCACATCTAAGGCGCTGACGTCCTGTTGCAGTGCGATTTTCTGATAATCCACATTTTTAAACGCCACTTTTTCTTTCGCCCAATATTGCGGGTTCTTTTCCAAATGGATGAGATTGCCTTGCTGCCCCATCACTTGATACGCCCCGTTGGTCACAATGCCTTCATGTGGCGACAAATATTGTGGCAACAGGCTGATATGCGCCAGCATTTGCGGCAAGTAAGGGGTCGCTTTATCTAAAGTTAAGCGTAAAGTGCGGTCATTTTCCGCGACAATTCCCAACTGCTCTGGCAGCAGAGTTTGCTGTAACACTTTCTCCGCGTTGACTAAGTTAAGATAGCGTAAATAGTGCTTTAAAGGAGAATCCGATTGCGCCAGCCGTTGCCAGCTTGCAACAAATTGCTGCGCAGTCACCGGTTCGCCGTTAGACCATATTGCTTCTTTTCGTAAGGTGAAGTGCCAGATTTTGTTGTCTTTGGTTTGCCAGCTTTCCGCCACTGCCGGCACCACATTGCCTTGAGGATCATAAATCACCAAACCTTCAAAAATATCGCGCAAAAAGGCGATTTGCTCAATATTTGAAGCTTGCAATGGGTTCAAGAATAAGTCGGAATAAACACCACGCACCAGCAACTGGCGGTTCGCTTGAGGTGAGGGTTGTTCGGTTGGTACGTCAACCGTTGAAACAGGTTTGGCGGGCTTTTGGGGTTGGTCATCACATCCGTTCAACCCAAAAACACTGAAAAAAAGCACCGCACTTTTAAAGTGGAAAATACGCATTTAAATGAATTCAATGAAATAAATGCGCACATTATACATCAGTCTGTTTGATTGTTTACTCTTCTTTGAGGGTTTTGATCCAGAAAAAGAAGCACCAATATTTAATCAGGAGGACAGCAATAATAATACTTTTACCAATGATACTCGGCGTAAAATAAAAGCCTAGCAATAGCATAGAGGTAGAAAAGCTCAAAATATAGATTTTCGCTTTCTTGGTTAGTGCGCGTTGTTGCTGGAAATCTTTCAGATGGTTTTGATAGATTTTTGTGCCGATGAACCAGTTATGCAAACGGTCAGACCCCTTGGCAAAACAAAATAAGGTCAGCAGCAAAAACGGCGTAGTAGGCAAAAGAGGAAGGACAATACCGACAATACCTAATGCCAAAAAGATAAAGCCAAGTCCGATGTAAAAATACTTCATTGAGAACCTCAAAATAAAAATTATTCGCAATTATCCTTGAATTGGTGGATTTTTCAAGCTTGAAATCATAAAATCGAACCCAATTTAATTAATCAGTTTTTTCTATAATATTCGCTTTTTCTATAATAAAAGGACATTTGAATGACAAATCCATTACTCACACCCACCACCTTACCCGCATTTTCCAAAATCGAGCCGCAATATATCGAACCTGCCATCAAGCAACTGATTCAAGAAAATCGTGAAACCATCGAACGCGTGGTAAAACAACCGCACTTTACTTGGGAAAATTTCATCCTGCCGTTAACGGAAGCCGGCGATCGTTTAAGCAAAGTTTGGTCGCCGATTTCGCATTTGAATTCGGTAAAAAATAGCTCCGAATTACGCGAAGCCTACCAAGCCTGTCTGCCGCTATTGGCGGAATACAGCACGTGGGTCGGCCAACATCAGGGGTTATATGAAGCCTATTTGCAATTAAAAAACAGCCCTGAATTTGCCGGTTACAGCCAAGCACAGAAAAAAGCCATTGAAAACAGCCTGCGTGATTTCAAATTATCGGGCATCTCCTTGCCGCCGGAAAAACAACAACGTTATGGCGAAATCACCGCGCGATTATCTGAGCTCACCTCCCAATTCAGCAATAACGTGCTGGACGCCACCATGGGCTGGGAGAAAGTCATTGAAGACGTAAACCTTCTTAAAGGCTTGCCGGAATCCGCACTGGAAGCGGCAAAACAATCGGCGGAAAGCAAAGGGTTAAGCGGCTATCGCTTTACCTTGGAATTTCCGAGCTACATTCCGGTGATGACATATTGTGAAAACCGTGAATTGCGCGAAGAGATGTATCGTGCTTTCGCCACCCGCGCCTCCGATCAAGGTCCGAATGCGGGCAAATGGGATAATTCTGCAATTATGCAGGAAATTTTGAGTCTGCGCGTTGAATTAGCAAAATTGCTGGATTTCAACACCTATACCGAATTATCCCTTGCCACCAAAATGGCGGAAAATCCACAACAGGTGTTGGACTTCTTAGAAAATCTCGCTACCCGCGCCAAAGCACAAGGCGAACATGAATTACAGGAATTAAAAGATTTCTGCAAAACACACTATAATTTGACCGCACTTGAGCTTTGGGATTTGTCCTTTTACAGCGAGAAACAAAAACAACATTTATATGCCATTAGCGATGAAGAATTGCGCCCTTATTTCCCGGAAGATCGTGTCCTTAACGGCTTATTTGAACTGATTAAACGCATTTTCAACATTCGTGCCGTAGAACGTCATGATGTGGAAACCTGGCATAAAGATGTGCGCTTCTTTGACTTAATTGATGAAAATGATGAAGTTCGCGGCAGCTTCTATTTAGATTTGTATGCCCGTGAACATAAACGCGGCGGCGCATGGATGGACGATTGTATCGGTCGTCGCAAAACCATCGACGGTAGTCTACAAAAACCGGTCGCCTATTTAACCTGTAACTTCAATCGTCCGCTCGGTGATCAACCGGCATTATTCACCCATGATGAAGTCACTACCCTGTTCCATGAATTCGGGCATGGGTTACATCATATGCTCACCAAAATCGATGTGGCGGATGTCGCCGGCATTAACGGTGTGCCTTGGGATGCCGTGGAATTGCCAAGTCAATTTATGGAAAACTGGTGCTGGGAAGAAGAAGCGTTGCAGTTTATTTCCGGTCATTATCAAACGGGTGAACCGTTACCAAAAGAGAAACTGACCCAATTACTCAAAGCGAAAAATTTCCAAGCGGCGATGTTTGTTTTGCGTCAGCTGGAATTCGCGTTGTTTGATTTCCGTTTGCATCATACTTTTGAACCGAATAAACAGAATCAAGTATTGGATATGCTACACGCCGTGAAACGCCAAGTTGCGGTGATTCCGGGTGCACAATGGGGAAGAATGCCGCACAGCTTCAGCCACATTTTTGCCGGCGGTTATGCGGCGGGCTATTACAGCTATTTATGGGCGGAAGTGTTATCGGCAGATGCTTATTCTCGCTTTGAGGAAGAAGGCATTTTCAATGCGAAAACCGGTCAATCTTTCTTGGATGAAATCCTCACCAAAGGCGGTTCCGAAGAGCCGATGACGTTATTCAAAAACTTCCGTGGTCGTGAACCGCAATTAGATGCGCTACTCCGCCACAAAGGCATTGCAAATTAAAAAACGCCGTTGAAAACGACCGCACTTTTCCTTCAGGCGATAAAGTGCGGTCATTATTTTAGGTGTTTTTTACCATGGAAAAAAGGCTTACTCATTACAAGTAAGCCTTCTTATTTAAAACCGAGTTATTTTTTCAGAACCAATACAACGGAATCACCGGCAACCACTTCACCGGATTTTTTCTCCATATTACTGATTTCGTCCATATTAGAGATCACCACCGGCGTTAATACAGATTTGGCTTTTGCTTCTAATAACGGAAGATCCAATTCAATAATGGTATCACCACGTTTTACGGTTTGACCTTCTTTTGCAACACGGGTAAATCCTTCGCCTTTCAATTCAACGGTATCAATGCCGAAGTGTACAAACAATTCAACGCCTTCTTTTGATTCCATTGAAAAGGCATGATTAGTTTCAAAGATTTTACCAACTACGCCATCCACCGGTGCAACCAGTTTGTTACCGGTCGGGCGAATTGCAACACCGTCACCAACGATTTTTTCAGAGAATACGACATCCGGAACATCTTCAATGTTCACGATTTCTCCGGAAAGTGGCGCATAGATTTCCACATCCATCGCTTTCTTGTCTTTTGAACCAAATAATTTGTCAAATAAACCCATTTTACTCTCCTGACGTTAAAAAATGCGGTCGTATTTTAGCTTAAAATCTAAAAGTTGTATCTAATTTAATGCTTTTTCATACAAAAAATCAGAGACCAAACTTTCAATTTCGGCAGCCGTCGGTTGCTGTAACGCTTTTTCAGCTAAGGCTTTTGCATCTTGGAAATTCACATTACGGATTAATTTCTTAATGCGCGGCACAGAAATGGCACTCATACTGAACTCATCCAAGCCCATACCCAACAATAGAATCGTCGCGCGTTCATCACCTGCCAACTCACCACACATACCGGTCCATTTTCCTTCTGCATGAGAGGCATCAATCACCTGTTTAATTAAGTTCAGCACCGATGGACTCATTGGGTTATAGAGATGGGAAATTAACTCGTTACCACGGTCAACCGCCAAAGTGTATTGTGCTAAATCATTGGTACCGATACTAAAGAAATCCACTTCTTTTGCTAAGAATCCGGCATTGACGGCCGCCGCCGGGGTTTCAACCATTACACCGATTTGAATATCTTCATCAAAGGCTTTGCCTTCGTTACGCAATTCAACTTTTAATTTTTCAACCACCGATTTTAATTCGCGAATTTCTTCCACGGAAATAATCATCGGGAACATCACCGCTAGTTTTCCGTAAGCAGAAGCGCGCAACACGGCTCTTAATTGCGCATGTAGAATCTCACGACGATCCAACGCAATGCGAATTGCACGCCAGCCAAGGAACGGGTTCATTTCTTTCGGCAGATTCAAATATGGCAGTTCTTTATCGCCACCGATATCCATGGTACGCAACACCACGAGATTCCCATTCATGGCTTCTACCACTTCTTTATACGCAATAAACTGTTCTTCTTCGGTTGGTAGCTGGTCGCGGTCCATGAACAAAAATTCGGTACGGTATAAACCAACACCTTCCGCGCCGTTACGTTCAGCGCCTTCCACATCACGGATTGTACCGATATTCGCCACCACATCGACACGGTGACCATCTAACGTGAGCGCCGGTAAGTCTTTTAATTTTGCTAATTCGGCTTTTTCTTCCACCAATTTCGCTTGTAATGCTTTCAAACGTTGAATATCTTCTTGAGAAGGATTGACATAAACTACGTTATTTAGCGCATCCAGGATCAGGTAATCCCCGGTATTCACTTTATGGGTAACGTTATTGGTTCCCACGATTGCCGGCAATTCCAAAGAGCGCGCCATAATTGAAGTATGGGAGGTGCGACCACCAATGTCGGTAACAAAGCCTAACACTTTATCCAAATTTAACTGTGCGGTTTCGGAAGGGGTTAAATCATAGGCAACCAAAATCGCTTCTTCGTTAATTTCACCTAAATCGACGATATGCATACCTAAAATATTTTTAATTAAACGATTACCAATATCGCGAATATCGCCGGCACGTTCTTTCAAATATTCATCATCAATTTCCGATAACATCGCCACTTGCTGATCGATAATCACATTCGCGGCAACTGCAGCATTGACATGATTTGAACGAAGGTAATCAATGATTTCTTCTTCCAGTTCCTCATCTTCCAAAATCATTAAATGACCTTCAAAGATAGCCGCCTTCTCTTCCCCCAAAGATTGATAGGCCCGATCTTTAATAGAATTTAACTGTTCAACCGCAGCATCGCGTCCCGCATAAAAGCGTGCCACTTCATCTTCAATTTGGCTGTCTTTAATTTTTTGCGTATCAAGTACAATTTTTTCTTCTTTAAGCACAAGTGCTTTGCCAAAAACAATACCCGGAGAGGCCGGAATTCCTGAAATCATAGTAACCTTCTTATTAAACTGAACAAAAATCAATCACTCACTAAATAGAATAAAAGCCATAACCCGCCATCCAAAAGCTTATAGCAACAAGGAGGAAAATTATGGCTGCTTAATTATTCTAATGTAGGAATTAATGCAACAAGATGCTCAACCGCTTTTTCCGCGTCCTCACCTTCTGCCGAGATAGTAATCACAGTTCCCTGAGTTAACGCCAGTGTCTGTAATTTAAACAAACTTTTCGCACTGGCACTTTTACCGGCGGATGTGACCGTAATGTCAGAAGCAAACGCTTTCGCTTCTTTTACAAATTGCGCTGCCGGACGCGTGTGTAAACCATTAGCTGCAGTAATTTCAACATCTTTTGAATACATGTTACTTTCCTCTAAAAAGTTAATAGAATGCATTTAATTCATTTCAGTATTTTTTCAATTATTTATTTAAAATACTAAAATAAATGACAGTATCTTGTGTTTCATCTTCTGATGCAAGCCGTTTTACCCAAAAGTTTGAATCAGATCACAAAAAAATTCAAAATAAATTAATCTTTTAACCAAAAATTAACATTCAATGCCTAAAAAGCAGTAAACCATCTCACTCAATAGAAAAATGCCGTTGTGATTTCATGTCCCTTCGGCTGGTGAGTAAGCGGTGATAATTTTCGTAGCGCACAGCGCTAATTTTTCCTTCTTCCACGGCTTGTCGCAAAGCGCACCCCGGGTCATTTAAATGCTTACAATCACGGAATTTACAAGTTCCCAACACGGTCTGAAATTCACGATAACCTCTTGTAATCTGCTCATCTTCCAGATGCCACAAACCGAATTCCCGAATTCCCGGCGAATCAATCAGACTGCCGCCTTGCGGCAAATGATATAAACGGGATGATGTGGTGGTATGCTGTCCCAAACCTGAAGTGGAACTGATTTCCCCGACTTGCGCTTCAACATGAGGTAGCACCGCATTAATCAAACTGGATTTTCCCACACCGGATTGCCCGACAAAAATAGATACACCGTCGGATAAAAGTGCGGTCAGTTTTTCCAGATTTTTTCCGCTCTGAGCAGACACCATCAACGTTTGGTAACCGATTTTACGGTAAATTTCCAGTTGCGAATCCACCTCCTGCCACTGCAACTCCGTCAACATATCCGCCTTATTTAACACGATAATCGGTTCAATTTTGGCTTCTTCACACACCACTAAATAACGATCGATAATATTTAACGATAAACTCGGCAATACGGAAGAAATGATAATAATGCGATCAATATTGGCGGCGATCACTTTCATTCCATCATAATAATCCGGGCGGGAAATTTCATTTTGGCGCGGATGAACACCTTCAATTACCCCACTCACGCCCTGCAATTGTTCGTTGCCTTGTCGCCAAATTACACGGTCACCGACCACTACACCAGCTAAGGTCCGACGCAAATTACAACGGAAAATCTCACCCCGCTCATTTTCGACATCCGCATGACGGGCATAGCGGGTCACCACCAAGCCTTCTTGCGACGCGCCCAACATGTCATCCTGCCACTCAATCTCTTTTTTCTGATCGCGATGCAAAACTTTCTTGTTGTTGGACTGAATACGGCGTTGTTGATTCTGAGTTAATTTCGGTTTGCTCATAAAAGTGCGGTCGTTTTTTGGGGCGTTTTTCGCTAGAATAACAAAAATTTTGCATAGGATACCTTATATCATGTCATTCGATAAACAAAATCTGATTTGGATTGATTTAGAAATGACCGGACTTGATCCGGAAAAAGAACGTATTATTGAAATCGCCACCATCGTGACCGATAAAAATTTAAACATCCTTGCCGAGGGCCCTGTCCTTGCTATTCGCCAGCCCGATGCGTTACTGAATAAAATGAGTGAATGGTGTGTAAAAACCCACACGGCAAACGGCTTGATCGAACGTGTTAAAGCCAGCAAACTCACCAAACGCGCGGCAGAGCTACAAACACTTGATTTCTTAAAAAAATACGTTCCGAAAGGCGCCTCCCCGATTTGTGGCAACAGCGTTGCGCAGGACAAACGCTTCCTGTTTAAATACATGCCTGAACTTGCCGACTATTTTCATTATCGCCACCTTGACGTCAGCACCTTAAAAGAACTTGCCGCCCGCTGGAGACCGGACATTTTAAACGGCTTTAATAAGCAAAATACGCATTTGGCGCTGGACGATATTCGTGAATCTATCAAAGAGTTAGCCTATTATCGTGAACATTTTTTGAAGATGGACTAAATCGTCGAATATATAAACAAGCGCGTAATTTCCACGATTTTATACTTGCACTGCACAAAAATATTCGTATAATGCCGTCTCATTCGTTTTATGTGAACGCGGGAATAGCTCAGTTGGTAGAGCACGACCTTGCCAAGGTCGGGGTCGCGAGTTCGAGCCTCGTTTCCCGCTCCAAATTTACAATCCCTCGCCTTTCAGCGAGGGATTTTTTATTCTGTGCGCGACCTTGAGACTGAAAAGTCGGTCAGAATTCCCGGTGTTTTTCAATACAAACTGACAAATCTTTAACTTATCTTTACATTGGCATATCCCTAATGCTATTGAGGTTATAAGTTATTAGGTATAAAATTAGCACTCTTACTTTGTCTTTTCTGTTATCTTCAGTCTTAAACCTAAAGAACCAATTTATGTTTAAAAAATTTCTTAATTATCTAAATAGCCGAATCTTTTGGATTTGGCTACTCTTTTTCTCATTTATTACGCTTATTATATCACCTGAGAATACTATTTATTATGGCATGTTTGTAATATACATTATCTATTATTTAATATTCTCACTAAATCAGAAATTATTCTGGAGCCTTATTACATTCGTTATCATAACGTTATCTATTTATCAGCCTATATATTTATCTTATGGAAACTTAAACTCCGGAGTTGTTGCTGCTTTTTTTGAAACCAACCCGGAAGAATCTTTTGAATTTTTAGGAAAATTAAAATTTAGCCAATTTTTACTGCCATTCTTATTTATTTTATCCGGATATATTTTATATAGACTAAGAAAACAAGCAATACCGGAAACCCCACCGACTCAACAAGAAATGAAACGTCAAAAGATCTTAAAGTATGCATTAACGGCAGTAGCAATTCTGAGTATTATTTGGCTCCCTACAAAACATCATTTCGATTATGCTTCCACAGAACAAGTAGATTCCCGTTGGACTTTAGCCAACAGCCCAATAAATCTGATTTCGTTTTATGCGAATATAATAGACAGTGTGAGCGAATATTATAGTGATAAAGAAGACTTAGAATCAGCTAAAAGTATGCGATCTCCTTGGCATATTATTTCCAGTCATCCTAAATATAAAAATTATGTGTTAATTATCGGCGAAAGTGAGAGAAAGGATTATATGTCAAGCTACGGTTTTAAGTTGCCGACAACACCATTCCTGGATAAAACGAATGGATATATTAATGCAGGTTATATTTCTGCTGCGCCGGCAACATACCATTCACTATTAAATACATTATATTTTAAACCCAAAGATAAGGGCGAAAAAAATTATTCTTTTAATATTATCACGTTAGCGAAGGCGGCCGGTATAAAAACCTTCTGGCTATCAAATCAAGGGTGTATAGGAAAATATGACACTCTTGCCAGCAGATCAGGTGCAAGTGCAGATTTTCATTACTTCACGAAAAAAGGTGGATTTATTACCAATAATACCGATGATTTCAAATTACTGGATGAACTTAAAGTCAAATTTAAAGAGAAAAGTTATGCAAATAATACACGACTATTTGTCATTCATTTGATGGGATCTCATCGTAATTTTTGCCAGAGAATCACAAAAGATGAAAAGAAATACGAATTTATAAATGAAAGTTTATCCTGTTATGTCAATAGTATTTTAAAAACGGATAAATTAATTGAAGAGATCGTCTATTTATTAAAAGCACAGAATGAAAGTTATTCTTTAATTTATTTTTCAGATCATGGATTATCGCACAAAAATAAAGAAAGCAAAGAAGAAATAGATTTAGATTTTGGTGAAGAATCAAAACAAAATTTTGAAGTACCCTTTGTTAAACTTTCCAGTGATGACACATCAAGAAATTTAGTGAATGTGAAGCGAAGTGCATTTAATTTTATCTATGGTTATGCCGAATGGTTAGGAATAAAAACAGAAGAATTAAATAATGGCTATGAGTTTTTCTCAAATAAAGATGATAAAGACATTAAAGTATTTAATTTCAGAGAAAATATTTCTTATGACACATTAAAAAACGACAATATACCGAATTTTTAAATTATAACTAAAACAATAGGATATCATAATGAATAAATATTCTGCCGGAACGGTAAAATCTGTATTTTTTATGTCGGGCTTTGCTGCCTTAATTTATCAAATAGCATGGCAAAGAATGTTATTTACTGCTTTTGGAGTAGACTTAGAATCAATCACTGTTATTATTGCCGTCTTTATGGCCGGATTAGGCATAGGTGCTTATTTTGGCGGACGCATTGCCGATAAATTTCCTAAACAAATTATTTTACTCTTCGCATTAACAGAAATCGGGATTGGTACATTCGGTTTCTTAAGCCCCACACTAATTAATTTAACCCAAGCGTTATTTTTACATTCGGCACTTCTTACTGTCGCGTTCTCTAACTTTGTTTTATTGCTATTCCCTACGTTTCTAATGGGAAGCACTCTTCCCCTGCTGACACAATATTTAAATCAACACTTTGATAATATTGGCAATAATATAGGCTGGTTATACTTTACCAATACTTTAGGCGCGGCATTTGCCTGTATAACAACCGGGTTTATCTTATTCAATTATTTTACAATCACACAAGTAATCTACTTGGCAGCAATTATTAATTATCTTGTAGCGACAGTTATATTCTTAAAATACGGGAAAAAAGGAATCAGTCATGACAATCACTAAAAAAGCAATAATATTATCTTTTCTAAGTGGCTTCCTAAGCTTAGGATTAGAAGTGATTTGGATTAGACTTTTTGGTTTCTATGGTATTTCTCTACCCCAAATATTTTCTTTAACGCTTGCCTTATTTTTATTGGGTATCGCTTGTGGTTCTTTAATTGGCAAGCGCTTATGCCAATCAGAAAAAGGAACTGTTCAATATATTGGGTATTCTTTTCTGCTATCTTCAATTTTTGATTGCTTAACAATCTCACTAATAGTTAATTTCCCTATTGAGGGTATGTTAGGCATCTTTATCGTATGCATATTTTACAGCGCACTACTAAGAGGAATTGTGTTCCCAATTGTTCATCATTTAGGTGCGGAACAGAAAAAAACAGGTGCAGCAATTTCTAATGTCTATTTTGCTAATGTTCTGGGATGTACAATTTCTCCGATATTAATTGGATTTTACCTCCTTGACATTTTTACTACACAACAAACATATTTTATCATCACTTTTATTACCCTGGTTACAGCTGCATTCTGTATACAAGAAAAATGGCTAAAAAGCACAACCGCTCTTATAGCTACTATTATTATAGCGATAACCTTCGTTTTACCTGAAAATATGATTCATTCATTAGCCAAGAAAAAAGATGAAAACGGGAAATATTTAAAATTAGAGAAACTGATTGAAAATAAACACGGTTTTATTCAAGTATATTTAAGCGAAAACAATGACAAACTCGTATTCGGCGGTAATGCTTATGATGGTATGCTAAATACAAATTTGAATCACAGTCATAATGGCATTGAAAGAGCTTATTTATTACCGGTTATTGCACCTCATGCGAAAAACATTCTTGTTATCGGTTTAAGTACAGCCTCTTGGACAAGAGTTTTAACATCAATGCCCGAATTGGAATCAATGACTGTTATTGAATTAAATCCGGGCTATCCTCAGCTAGCCGGAATGTACTCTGAAATGGGCAAATTTCTGCAGGACAAGCGGGTCAATCTCATCACTGATGATGGTCGCCGTTGGTTAAACCGTAATCCTGAGAAAAAATTTGACTTTATTCTAATGAATACCACATTCCATTGGAGAAATTATGCATCTAATTTACTTAGTAAAGAGTTTTTAGAATTAACAAAATCGCATTTAAATGAAAATGGTTTTATCTATTTCAACACAACGGAATCATATGATGCATACTACACCTCAAAAGAAGTTTTCCCTCATGTTTATCAATATATGAATATGTCACTAGCTTCATTGAATCCGATCAGCGCACTAACCAAAGATCAAATTACGTCCGGATTATCAAGATTAAAATGGGAAAATGGAAGTCATGTCTTCAATTCACAAGAAGAGTTAGAGAAAGGCGTTAATACTATTTTTATAAAACCTCTAATTCGTTATGAAGAGATAAATTTCCAAAATTTAGGACGCCCATTAGAAATAATTACAGATGGAAACATGATCACAGAATATAAATATGGATTTTTTAATTAAGTAAATTATGAATGAATCAATCAATCAATCAATTGCAATATTAATTCCTTGTTATAATGAAGAACATAGTATATCCGATACTGTTCTCTCATTTAGATCCGCTTTGCCTTTGGCAAAAATCTACGTTTATGATAATAATTCGACAGATAAAACTTTTGAAATTGCAAGTAAACTAGATTGTATTGTACGCAATGAACCTAAACAAGGAAAAGGTGCCGTCGTTCGCAGAATGTTTGCAGATATTGATGCAGACATTTATATTCTGGTGGATGGAGATAATACCTATGATGCCAACATTGCTCCGGATTTAGTTAACACCCTGATTCAGGAAAACTTAGATATGATAATCGGGGCGCGAAATAGAAAATCAGAATCCTACCCTAAAGGTCATATACTGGGTAATAAAATTTTTTCAAAAATAATTAGTTATTTTTTTAATTCAACTATAAATGATCTTTTTTCCGGCTATAGAATAATGACGAAACGCTTTGTCAAATCTTTACCATTAATCAGTAATGGGTTTGAAATTGAAACAGAGATGACGGTATTAGCATTACAATTAAATATGCCAATAAAGGAAATTCCCACTAACTATAGTTCAAGAAAAGAAAATAGTAAGAGCAAGTTAAGAACATATAGAGATGGGTTTAAAATATTAAGTTTTATTTTCTTCTTAATTAGAGAGCAAAAACCGCTATTATTTTTTATGACACTCTCTTTAATTTGCACACTATTTTCACTGATTACCGGTACTTCCGTTATCTTCCAGTATCTCAAGCTTGGTACGGTACTAAAAATATCTACTGCTGTATTCGCTACCAGCATGGGGATTCTGGCTATATTATTTTTTGCAATTGCATTAATTCTAGACTCAATATCCAATGCAAGAAAAGAACTTAAAAGAATGAATTATCTCAATATTAAATAAAAAATGATAAAGCAATTCTTTCGATACTTCTCAGTAGGTATCATAAATACAATAATACACTGGGGAGTATTTTATATTTTCTATCGGTTAACATACGTACAGTCATTAAGCAACCTTATAGGATTCAGTACCGCCGTAATATTCTCTTTTTTTGTAAATTCAAAATATACATTTGAAAAAGAAATTAATATTACACGAATGGTTTTCTATGTTTCCTTCATGGGTTTAATGAGTTATCTCATAGGATTGATAGCCGATAAAATAGAAGCGCTCCCGGCAATTACGCTAATAACCTCTTCCGGTATAAGCCTAATCCTAGGTTTTTTATATTCCAGATATATTGTTTTTCGAAATAATAAGTAATAATTAAACACTAAAAAGGTTAATATGTATAATAAATTATTTATAAATAATGACATAAAAAAATTAGTTTATATCGCTTGTATTATTTGGATATTATGTGCCACTTTTTTAATTATACGGAACTGGAGTGATGTCGCAAATTTCGCATTGAGTGATACTGATGATCTTATGCGCTATCATCAATATAGTGAGTGGTTAAAAAATGGGAATTGGTATTTACTGCCGGATCCTCAATTTAACCCACAAGACGGCGTTATCATGCACTGGTCCAGAGTTGTGGATATTCCATTAGCCGGGGTAGCCCTGCTTGCTTCTATTTTCACCGATTGGAACACCGCATTCACCATATCGAATGTTATAACACCACTCCTTTATCTATTAATTTTTTTATTAATTATATCACTAATATCTTACCGTTTATTTGGGCTGGAGACAGCTAAAATAGCAATGCTGTTTCCACTATTAGCACCAATTAGTTATCGTTTTCTTCCGGGCGCTTTAGATCACCATAATCTTCAGTTTATTTTATTAATATCTTTTTGCATTTTCTCTATAGCAAAAAATAAACAAAATCAAAACGGGCAGCCATTCTTTATAGCGATAAGTATAGTTTTATCATTATGGATAGGGCTAGAAAACATATATAGCTTTGTTGCCATTTTAATGCTATTTGTTTTATATGGTTTACTGAATAATTTATATTACTTAGAATTAGCCAAAAAAATATGCCTGCATAGTAGTATTCTATCTTTTGCAGTATTAATACTAAACAGACCTGCAAATGAATTATTTATCCCACAATATGACGCTTTATCATTTCCATTCTTACTTTGTTTTATTGCAGGATCTATTCTTTGTACTTTATTGATTAAGTTTTCTATTCATTTTACTAACAAAATTAAAAAAATTGCTTTTTTGTGTGTAACAGGTATTGCTTTAGTTCTGCCTATCATAATTATTTATCCAAACCTAATAAAAGGAGGGTATGCCGACTACCCTATTTTCCTTAAGGATAACTGGCTATCTTTTGTCTCTGAAGCAAGACCATTAACTGTGACAATATCTCAGGATATCGGAGATATAGGTTATTTTATTGCGATTCTTCCCGCTATCCTTTCTCCATTATTTTTATCTGATAAAAAGGAATTAAATTACTGGATTATATATATCGCTTTAATCACTAATTTATTACTGGCAATATTTTGGCAAGTAAGAATGTTCTATACAGCAATGTCTGTTGCAATTCCTTTACAAGCTTATACTTGCTACTCATTAAGAGAGAAATGTTCATTACCGATAACAAAAACTATCATTTTATTTTTATCAATACCTACATTTCTATTAATTTCAACTAAAATAATCATAAATTTCAACGATGAAAATGAATCCAAAGAGATTTATGACGAAAAATATAATAATAGCTACTATGCGACGAAAAAATTACTTAATAAAAACAATTTAGAAAATAAAATTATATTACCTCCTATTGATTTAGGTGCTGCCGTTATTGCTACAACATCCAATGCTTCTATTTCTGCGCCTTACCACAGAAATATAAGAGGAAATTCTGATACAATGCGGTTTTATACGTCAGTTAATACAGATGATGCAGAAAAATACTTGATTAGAAATAATGTGGATTATATTCTGATTGAGAAAAATTTTGCCAATGTTTTAGCCGATAAATATAAGGGGAAAGAAATCATGGCTCAAAAATTAATAGATAAGAAAGATATACCTGATTATCTTGAATTTATTGATGCCAATGAAAACACCAATATTATTTTATATAAATTTATTAAACCCGAACTCAAATAACTTAACTATAATGTAATGAGAAAAAGTCATTTTTTAAAATAATGACTTTTTCTCATTCCAAATGCCCACTGTAACCATACATCAATTCAAAGCCACTACATAATCCCGCCAAAGTGCGGTACAATTCCTTACTACTTTTTAAACTGACAAACAGCATGATCGATAGATTTAGCCAATACATTTCTGATGAAAATGCCATGTGCGCCTTTGGAGCAAAACTTATCAATGCGATAAGCCATGTTCCGAATCAACAAGGCATTGCACTTTATTTGAACGGTGATCTTGGCGCTGGGAAAACGACCTTAAGCCGTGGGATGATTCAAGCTTTGGGGTATCAAGGTAAAGTAAAAAGCCCGACTTACACGTTAGTGGAAGAATATCGATTCCGCAACAAAACCGTTTACCATTTTGATTTGTATCGTCTTGCCGATCCTGAAGAGCTGGAATTTATGGGCATTCGTGATTATTTTAGTGAAAACACGCTTTGCTTGATTGAGTGGGCTGAGAAAGGAACAGGCATGCTTATGGCGGCAGATTTGTTGGTCAACATTGCCTATGCGGAAACTGCCCGTCACATTGAATTGGTTGCTCAATCGCCAATCGGCAGACAGATTATTGAACAATTAAATAACGATGATGTACCACAATGAAACTCGGCAATATCTTTAAATTATTTCTTGTCAACAGCGTTTTTTTCTTTGCAATGCCCGTTCTCGCCGGTAACGCATGGACAATTGCCGTTGATCCCGGTCATGGCGGGAAAGACCCCGGCGCTATCGGGCGCAACCTAAAAATTTATGAAAAAAATGTAACCCTTTCTATCGCCCGTGAATTAAAAGCGCTTTTAGATAAGGATCCGCGTTTTCATGCCGTATTAACCCGCAACGGCGATTACTTTATTTCCGTGCCGCAACGTTCCGAAATTGCGCGTAAGCACAAAGCCAATTATTTGGTTTCCATTCATGCAGATTCCTCAGAAACCCCGAATTTACGCGGCGCTTCCGTATGGGTGTTGTCAAACCGTCGCGCCAATGACGAAATGGGGCAATGGCTGGAAGATCATGAAAAACGTTCGGAGCTGTTGGGCGGAGCGGGTAGCGTGCTCGCTTCACATAATGAAAAATACTTGGATCAAACGGTTTTAGATTTACAATTCGGACATAGCCAACGGGTGGGTTATGAATTAGGCAATATCGTGCTGCGCCATTTTTCCCAAATTGCTTCTTTAAGCCGCCCGACACCACGCCATGCAAGCCTTGGCGTCTTACGTTCGCCGGATATTCCATCCATTTTGGTAGAAACGGGCTTTCTCTCCAATCAAGATGAAGAACTGAAATTAAGCACGCCCGCCTACCGCAAAAAAATTGCAAAAGCCATTTATAACGGTTTGGTCGAATATCGTCGTCAAAATTATAAAGACGAGCCAAAAATTCCGACCGTAAAAACACCTGAAAAATCCACCGCACTTGAAGTGACGGACAGTGGCATTCGTCATAAGGTGAAATCAGGCGAAGGCTTAGGCAAACTGGCTGAAAAATACCATGTTAACATCGCGGATATCATTGCGTTAAACAAATTAAAACGCAAAAAATTGTGGGTGGGCGAAACCATTAAAATCCCTGATAATGGCAAAAACAACGCGACCAACACGAAGGAAAACACCGAAACTAAACCGGTGAAAAGTGCGGAAATTAAAGACAGCGGCATTCGCCATAAAGTGAAAAAAGGCGAAACTTTAACTAAACTTGCGGCAAGATATAAAGTTTCCGGTAACGATATTCTTACGCTCAATAAGCTAAAACGTAAAGAACTGCAACTGGGTGAAACCATTAAAATTCCTGCCGTTGCCAAAGCGGAAGATACCATGAAAACCGAAGCCAAAACGGAAAAAGGGAAAGCTGCAGAAAATACGAAAAGCAAGGACGAAAACACCTCGGGGAAAGGCAAAGCGGAAGTAAAACAAGCTGTGCCGACTTTCCATGTGGTGAAAAAAGATCAAACGCTCTACTCCATTGCACGTGAGTATAATCTTTCGCCAAATACCTTGCTAAAACTGAACCCGCAATTAAAAAACGGCAAAGTGTTAAGCGGGCAAAAAATCCGACTGGTTGAAAACAAACACGGGAAAAAATAATGACCATACGCATTTTATCGCCACAATTAGCTAACCAAATTGCCGCCGGGGAAGTGGTTGAACGCCCTGCTTCGGTGGTGAAAGAATTGGTGGAAAACAGCCTTGATGCCGGTGCCGATAAAATTCAAATTGATATTGAAAACGGGGGCGCCGGGCTGATTCGCATTCGTGACAATGGCATCGGCATTGCTAAAGAGGAGCTAGCTTTAGCCCTTGCCCGCCATGCCACCAGCAAAATTGCCGATTTAGCAGATTTGGAAGCCATTTTAAGCCTGGGATTTCGCGGTGAAGCGCTCGCCAGTATCAGTTCTGTCTCCCGCTTAACCCTCACCTCCCGCACAGCCGAACAAAGCGAAGCTTGGCAAGTTTATGCCCAAGGGCGGGATATGAAAACCATCATTCAACCCGCCTCTCATCCTGTGGGCACTACCGTTGAAGTGGCAAATTTATTTTTTAACACGCCTGCCCGTCGCAAATTTTTACGTTCGGAAAAAACCGAATTTTCCCATATTGATGAAGTTATTCGTCGCATTGCATTAGCCAAATTTCACATTAACTTTACTCTGACACACAATGGGAAAGTGCTTCGCCAGTATAAAAGTGCGGTCACCCATGAACAAAAATTAAAGCGCGTCGCTGCTATTTGCGGTCAGGATTTTATTCAAAACGCGTTACAAATCGACTGGAAACACGATGACCTGCATTTATCCGGCTGGGTGGCGTTGCCGCAGTTTAACCGTCCGCAAAACGACCTGAATTATTGCTATGTCAACGGGCGCATGGTGCGTGATAAAACCATTACGCACGCGATCCGCCAAGCCTATGCGGATTATTTAACCACTGAACAATATCCCGCTTTTGTGTTGTTTATTGATCTCAATCCGAATGAGGTGGATGTGAATGTGCACCCGACCAAACACGAAGTGCGTTTCCAGCAATCCCGATTGGTGCATGATTTCATCACCCAAGGCATTAGTAACGCGCTGGCTTCAGAACAAATACACTTGACCCCGTCATCAATGGAAAATGCCGTAGAAGAACCTGCGGGTGTGTGGGAAGCGCCGACTTACACCAAACCGAATCGCTCGGCGGCAGGGCAAAATATATTCGCACCGACTACCGGTTATTCCGCCACTGCCTACGCCGAAAAAAAGAATGACGGCACGCAAAAACACCGGCAAAGTTCACCGCACTTTTATCGTGAAAATGCCCATCGTGAACAAATTACGCAGAACGTATTGAATGCCCACAAAACCTTGTGGACGGCGTTAAAAAATCAGCCTCAAACGGAAATGACCATAGCGGAAGTCAGCAAACCCAATACCGATTTTTTACACGCGCTTGCGCTTATCAACGACGAGGCATTATTGTTACAGCAAGGACAGCATTTTTATTTGTTGTCATTAGCCCGTTTGCAGCATTTAAAATTGGAGTTGAATTTAACCTTGGCGCCAACATCTCAGCCATTGTTAATCCCGATTATTTTTCGCTTATCTAATGACCAATGGCAGGCATGGTTACAACAAAAAACGTTCTTTGAGCAAATCGGTTTTACTTTTACGGAAGAGGCGACACAACATAAAATAACGCTGCAAAAAGTATCGGCACATTTACGCCAACAAAATTTACAGCAGATAATTATCTCGCTATTAAATCACTCCATCGAAAATTTACCTGAATTTTTGACCGCACTTTTGGCGTCCTTAGAATTCGCGCCCATCACCGTGCTTGCCGATGCGGTAAGTTTGCTGACCGATACGGAACAATTACTTGCCAAACAAGCGCAAACCTGCCTGATGGATTTGCTTGTGGAAATCGATTGGCAGCCTTATTTAACCCAACTGACATAACCGCCCCACTAACTATGCAAGATTCCGAACAAAAATCTTTGGCGATTTTTTTAATGGGTCCCACCGCTTCCGGCAAAACGGATTTAGCCATTCAACTGCGCCAACATCTGCCGGTGGAAGTAATAAGCGTGGATTCAGCTCTCATTTATCACGGCATGGATATTGGCACGGCAAAGCCCTCAAAAGCCGAGTTGGCACTGGCGCCCCACCGTTTAATTGATATTTGCGACCCGGCAGAAAGCTATTCCGCCGCCAATTTCCGCACCGACGCCCTACGTGAAATGCAGGACATTACCTCGTTGGGTAAAATCCCGTTATTGGTGGGTGGCACGATGTTGTATTACAAAGCGTTGCTCGAAGGCTTATCGCCATTGCCCTCCGCCGATGAAAAAGTGCGGTCAGAAATTGAAGCGAAAGCGGAACGTATCGGCTGGGCGGCATTACATCAGGAACTGAACAAAATCGACCCCATCTCGGCGCAACGCATTAACCCGAATGATTCGCAACGGATTAACCGCGCGCTGGAAGTGTTTTATTTAAGCGGCAAAACCTTAACGGAATTAACCGAACAAAAAGGCGACGCGCTGCCCTATGAGATTCTGCAATTCGCCATTGCACCGGAGCAGAGAGATCTGTTGCATCAACGCATTGAGCAACGTTTTCATAAAATGATTGAACTTGGCTTTCAACAAGAGGTCGAAAAACTGTACCGACGCGCTGATTTGCACGAGAATTTGCCCTCCATTCGCTGTGTGGGGTATCGTCAAATGTGGGAATATTTGCGTGGTGACTATAGCCATGATGAAATGGTTTTTCGTGGCATCTGCGCCACCCGCCAATTAGCCAAGCGTCAGATTACTTGGTTACGCGGTTGGAAATCACCGATTCAATGGCTGGACAGTTTACAACCGGCTCAAGCGCTTGAGAAAGTGTTAAGTTTGCTTTCAAATAAAGCGTAAAACCCTATTGCGCCTAGTGACTTTCTAAACAATTGTTGTTATATTGAATCTCGGAGGCCGTACAGCTTGGCTGTATTGTTTTTTAATAAAAATTTGTAGAAAATAGAAGGAAAGAAAAATGGCAAAAGGACAATCTTTACAAGATCCTTACTTGAACGCACTTCGTCGTGAACGCATTCCCGTTTCAATTTATTTGGTAAACGGTATCAAATTACAGGGGCAAATCGAGTCATTCGATCAATTCGTGATTTTACTGAAAAACACAGTAAATCAAATGGTTTATAAACACGCCATCTCGACTGTTGTACCGGCGCGTTCCGTCGCCCATCACAATGCTAACCAACAGCAGCAACATCAGGGACAACAGCAAGAAACTACTCCTGCCGAAAACAATGTTGAAGCTCAGGCAGAATAACGAAGCTGAAAATATTGAACCCTTTACTCAATAATTTAAGCCAAAGTGCGGTGGATTCTGCGGAAATTTCCACCGCACTTTTTGCGTCTGATAAGCCTGATAATCCCTCATCACATGAAAAATCATGGATTGAATCATGCCACTATCGTGCATTGCCTTTTTGATTCACAAAAAAATACGGATGATTTAAATGAATTTCAACTGCTCACGAAATCCGCTCAAGACAATATTTTATTGGTCAGCGCGAAATGGACAATAAAGAAGAGATCAACCAATTCGGTGAGTTTTTGCCGAATATTCGTATTGAAAAAATGGAGTGTCTGAAACTGATTAAACGTTTTGCCCCGTTTGCCGCATTTAACCCGATTCAGCCTGTAGACTAAGATTTGCCAATGCCATATTGGCGTAATTTATTGGCGATTGCCGTGTGAGATACGCCTAAACGGGCGGCAAGTTTTCTGGAGCTGGGATATTTCGCATAAAATTTATTTAACACCGCCGCTTCAAATCGCCCCATGATTTCCTCTAAAGTTTCACCTTCCAGAACAAGATCATCTATAGCCTGAGATGTAGAAACTTGCGTCTCCAGCCCTAAATCTTCAATAAGTAAACGATTTTCTTTGGCTAACGAAACGGCACGATACAGCGCGTTATAAAGTTCACGAATGTTACCAAACCAAGGATATTGTTGAAGATAATGCAAAAATTCGGCATCAAAGTGCGGTGCGGAAATGCCGAGTTTTTCACTGATTTCAGCAATAAATTGGCAGGCAAGAGGCTCAATATCTTCCACGCGCTCACGCAGCAACGGCAGGTTTAACGTCAGCACGTTTAGCCGATGGAACAAATCGCTACGCATTTTACCCTGCTCGACATAATGCTGTAACGGCTGCTGCGCCGTGCAAATCACACGTACATTGGCATAATGCTCCTCTTCCTCGCCGACACGGCGGAAGGTACCGTCGCTTAAAAAACGCAGAAGCTTCGCCTGCAAAGTCAGCGGCAACTCCTCAACACCATCTAATAACACCGTGCCGCCATCGGCATATTCAAAAAAACCGATAAATTCACCATCTTTATTACGCCGCCCGAACATTTCCGTTTCCGCGTCTTCGCCGGGAATGCCGGCACAGTTTACGGCGAGAAATGCTTTATTTCGGCGCGCACTAAAATCATGGCAGGCTTTGGCAATCACGTCTTTTCCCGTGCCGGTTTCACCTTGAATCACCAACGGCGCATCCAATAACGCAAATTTTCTGGCTTTCGCGATAACATCCCGCATTCGCGGATTTCGGCTGACGATGTGTGAAAAAGGATCGGTGGTTGAAGAAGTTGCCATAAGTGCCTCAATAAATAGAAAACAGCATAATCATACCGCTACAAAACAAAATCACCAACTATTTGGCAACTTTTATTTACAGTTTACACCTTATCTTTCTGTTTAAATTTTACATTATCAAAAATAGTTGAGCCGAGATGGCTTAATAATTCCTTATGAATTTGCGATAAACGCGGTTTTTCATCGGCTTGAAATGCCAGCGGACGACAAAATTCCATGGCTTTAATCCCCAAACGGGCGGTTAGCAAACCGACGCCAATGCCCTGTGCCATTCGGGCAGAAAGTTTGGCAGTAAGATCTTGCGAAAGCCAATTCACGCCAAGATCCTGAATTAATTCTGTCGCACCGGCAAATGCCATATTCACCAATACTATACGCAATAAACGGAGACGACTGATATAGCCCAGCTCAATGCCGTAAAGACACGCAATTTGATTCACCAAGCGAATATTACGCCACGCGATAAAAAACATATCCGCCAACGCCAGCGGGCTGATTGCCACCAAAGCCGCCGATTCAGCAGTGGCTTTATTAATCAGTTTTTTCGCTTGTTTATCAAAAGATTGCAGTACATTCTGACTAAACAAATGCAACACTTCCGACGCCGAATAAGATTCATTCACCTGCTGTCGCCATTGGATTAATCCCTCTTGTTGTCCTTCAAGGTGCAGCAGTTTGCCGATTTGCCCGCAAAGTTCGACAGCTTGTTGATTATTTACACTCGAAAATTCACCCTGAAAACCGACCGCACTTTTTAACAATTCACGGCTTTGATGTTGCATTTCGCCACGTTTCCGTAGCAGCACCAAGCGTCGCCACTCACCGATGATTGCGGATAAACCAAGCAATACCGCCAAACATAACACCAAGGAAAACGCAAAATAGATCCATTGATTTTGTTGCCAGGTATCGATCAGCCATTGCACCAATTGCGCCACCGTCGCCGTCAAAAATAAAAGTGCAGTGCCGATAAGCACGCGTTTCCACCAGCGGGGCGTCGGTTGAACGCTTTGTTCAAATTGATCTTCCAATAATTCCCCATCCAATAGGAAATTTTCCGCTTCCGTATCCGGCACCGCCTGCTCTTCACGGAATTCCTGTTTGGCAATAAACGCTTCCTGTTGCTCCACGTCATCAGCTCGGTCAAACATTTTTTTATCCATATCCTCGCTCCTTTATAACTTATCGCCCAGCAAAAACTGCAACACGGCATCCATACGTAAGTGCGGTATATTTTCGCCCTGTTCTAAACGGTGTGGTTCAAATTGGTCAAATTCAAATTTCCGGGTTTGCCAAAAATCGGCGCTCGGCAATTTACCTGGTACGCTACCGGGATAAATCGTCACCTTTTGCTGATCGCTGCTACGAACGCCCTGAATAGCTTTAAATTGGCGACCGTTTTGGTTTACTACCACCTGCTGCGTCGCCCGAATTGCCGCAATAGCGGTGTAATCGGTGGCAATATCGGCAAATTCTACATACCGTCCGCCTTCCTGTACCAATTGACGCATCAGGCTGACCAAATTGGCAAACTGATCCGTAGTAATATGATCCGCCTTGGTTGCGGTAAACATCAATTTATCGATTTTCGGTGAAAAAAGGCGATTAAGAAAATGGCGCTTTCCATAGTGAAAATTCCGAAACAGCTGATGTAACGCCAGCTGCATATCGCCGAAGGCTTCACGGCTGTGATTCAAGGGCGTTAAACAATCCGCCAGAATCACCTGCCGATCAAAAGTGGAAAAGTAATTTTCATAGAAATCTTTCACAATACGCCGACGGTAATAATCGTAGCGTTTTCGTAGCACGACAAAATAACTGTTCTCTTTCGCCTCTTTTTTCAGCTGCTGCCATTGTGACTCGGTTAAATGTAACAAAGGAAAGAATTGCAAGGCAGGTGCGCCATCCAATTCACCGGGTAACACAAATCGCCCCGGCTGAATAAAATGCAATCCGTGTTTTTTACACTGCCATAGATAGTCCGTGTAGTCTTTGGCAAGTTGCGCCAAAATGTCTTCATCGGCAACATCGGTTAAATTGATTTTCTTTGTTTTCTCCAACCAAGGTTGCGCCAGTTGCAGATGAGTCGCATTGAGCTGTCGTTGCAATTCCTGCGACCACTGTTGAAAATCCAGCTCCAGCAAAGTCAAATCCAACAGCCATTCGCCCGGGTAGTCAAAAATATCGACATACAATGTGCCTTTTTCTTTAACATGACGCAATAAGCCCGAACTGCGCTGATAACGAATCGCCAAACGGGTTTCGCTTACGCCTTTGGTAGATTGCGGCCAAACGGGCGGTTGCTGCGAAAAGGCATTGAGATTGCCATCATAATCAAAACGGGGAACGGATAAATCCGGTTGAGGAATACGTTTTACCGCAATAATCCCGCGCCGCCGCGCCGCATCAAAGAGCGGCAGATGGCTATTATCCACGCGATTGATATGTAACAATTGGTTAATAAGGCTGGTGATAAAAGCAGTTTTCCCGCTTCGACTCAACCCTGTCACAGCAATGCGTAAAGTACGGTCTAATCCGCGATTAACCAGATCGTTTAATTCTTTTTGCAAATGATTTAGCATGGTTTTCATTCTTCAGTATTTGTGCAATAGCGCAATAATCATGACGAATATTATACTGAAAAAATGAAGCTAGGCTTAAATTAACGGCGCTTATTCTAAAAAGTGCGGTTATTTTCTACGGTGAATACTAAGAAAAGGCATATTCGCTAGAATATCCACGGAATATATTTTACAATTTGACATTCATTTTTTAGAACCGCGAAATCTGTTGTTATGCTGAATAAAAGAATCCTTACGTCATGTTGTTTGCTCGCTTTTGCGGTTAATTCCGCAATGGCGGCGCCACGCGTGCCGGAAGAGTTGACAAACAACGGATTGATTTATTGTACTCATGCTTCCGGTTTTTCTTTTAATCCGCAAACAGCCGATGCCGGCACCAGCATGAATGTGGTCACCGAGCAGATTTATAATAAACTTTTTGAAATATCCAATACCAGTGCGGTGCCAACGCCGGTATTGGCGCAATCCTATTCTCTCTCGCCTGACGGCAAAGTCATTACGATTCATTTACGCAAGGGCATTAAATTTCATCACACCGATTGGTTTAAACCGACCCGTGATTTCAATGCCGATGATGTGGTTTTTTCGCTAAATCGCGTGCTGGGCTATGAAACCTATTTACCGACCTTAGAACAGACCTCGGTCAGCTATAAAAATCCTCAGTATCGCATCTTTCACGAACAGGCAAAAAAGGTGCGTTTTCCTTATTTTGAAAGCATTAAATTGAATCAAAAAATCGAATCAGTAAAAGCCATTAATCCGCATACAGTGGAAATTATCTTATTTAAACCGGATTCCTCCATTTTGTCCCATTTGGCAAGCCAGTACGCCATTATTTTCTCGCAGGAATATGCCGTACAGCTCAATGCGGACGACAACTTGGTACAATTGGATACATTGCCCGTGGGAACCGGTCCGTATAAAGTGAAAAATTACTTTCGTAACCAATATGTGCGTTTAGAAAAAAATAAAGATTATTGGAAAAAAGACGCCAAAATTAACGACATCATTATTGACCTCTCAACGGATCGTACGGGGCGGTTGATTAAATTTTTCAATGGCGAATGCCAGATTGCGTCCTATCCCGAAGTCAGCCAACTGGGCTTATTACAGGAAAATGACGAACGTTATTACATTAAAAGTGTCGAAGGTATGAATTTGGCGTATCTGGCGTTTAATTTCCAAAAAACTGCCCTTCAAGACGAGCAATTACGCCGCGCTATCTCGCAAGCGATTAATCGGCAACGGATTATTAAAACCATTTATCACAATACGGCTACCGTGGCGAATAATATCATCCCGAACATTTCTTGGGCTTCCGCGGTGAATACTCCCGATTTTGACTATGATTATAATCCGCAACAGGCGAAGAGAATCTTACAGGATAAAAAGTTAAGCCTGAGTATGTGGGTGATTAATGAAGAACAGGTGTATAACCCTGCGCCATTAAAAACCGCAGAACTCATCAAAGCGGATTTAGCAAATGCCGGCGTTGAGGTTAATATTCGTTCTGTCACCCGCACCTTTTTAATCGAGCAATTACATAAAAAAGCCGAAGATTACGACATGATTTTAACCGGTTGGCTGGGGGGAAATTTAGATCCGGACAGTTTTATGCGCCCAATTTTAAGTTGCAGCACCTCAAATGAAATTACCAACTTATCCAACTGGTGCAGCGAAAAATTTGATCAAATTATGGATGAGGCATTGGATACTTCCAATCAGCGCGTACGCTCCGCTGCTTATAATCAGGCACAGACGTTAATTTTATCGGAGTTACCAATCATTCCGATCGCGAACGTTAAGCGGGTTCTCGTCGCCAGTTCACGTGTTCAAAATATCGACATGAGTCCGTTCGGTAGCCTGAATTTTTCAACCCTCTCCCTGCGAAAAGGGCACAAATAATGTTTAATTCACTGATTCGGCAATGTGTTTTTCTCGTTTTAACGTCAATTATCCTCACATTGATAAGTTACGTTATTTTAATGCAGGATCCATTAAATGCCGAACTGGCGACACCGTATTTTTACAATGGCTACCTTAATTATTTAGGCAACCTTACCCGTGGTGATTTAGGTATCAGTTACAATGGCGGGCAGCTGTTAAAATCCACGATTTTTACTGTTTTACCCCCCACCCTTGAATTGTGCTTTTGTGCCATTTTGTTGGCGGTGCTGTTCGGCATTCCTCTTGGTTTATTAGGTGCCATTTACCAATCACATTTCATCGGAAAAACCACCCGCACTTTATCTTCCATGGGATTGGCCATGCCAGTCTTCTGGATTGCACCGATTTTATTATACGCCTCCGCGATAAATGGCTGGGAAATCGCCGCAATCGGGCAATACAATTTACTCTATGAAATTAAACCGATAACCGGTTTCCCTATTATTGACGTATGGTTTGTCGAAGCGCCTTATCGGCTCAAAATCATTCAAAACGTGCTGCAACATTTGGCATTGCCCAGCTTAGTGTTAACCATCCTGCCGACAATGGAAATTGTCCGTTTTGTGCAGCAACAAGCGGAAACTATTTTTCAGCAAAATTACGTTAAAGTGGCCGCCACTCGCGGTTGGTCAAAATTTAAGGTGCTACGCAAATATATTTTACGCAATACCCTGCCTCTGCTTATTCCGCAAATGACCCGTTTATTCACCTTGGTCATCACACAATGTATGCTGGTAGAAAGCACCCTCGGCTGGCCGGGGATCGGGCGCTGGCTTATTGATTCGGTCACCCAGCAGGATTACAACAGTATTTCGGCAGGTATTATTACTATCGGATCATGTATTATCTTCATCAAATTATTCTCCGAAAGCTTAATCTTTATTTTGGATCCGTTAAATAAGAAGGGTTGGTATGCAAGATAGAGAACCGAAAGACTTTCGTGAAACTGCGACCTTAAAACATATTTGGCAGTTATTTCGTAAAGACCGCATTGCGTTATTCGGCTTCTACGCATTTTTACTGCTAATTTTGACCGCACTTTTCGGACCATTACTTGCGCCTTATCCAAGTGAAATGCAATTTGTCGGCAAAGAACTGACACCGCCTTCTTGGGCAAGTGATGGGCAAATCGCCTACTTCTTTGGCACCGATGATATTGGACGCGACGTATTCAGTCGTATACTTATCGGCACCAGCTATACTGTCGGCGCCGCGGTTATTGTCGCTATGATGACCGCCCTTGTCGGTGGTGGACTGGGCATTTTGGCAGGAATGTCACAAGGGATTAAATCCCGTGTTTTAGGACATTTTCTTGATGCGTTTCTCACTATTCCGGTACTTTTAGTGGCAATTATTATTGCGACATTAATGGAACCGAATTTGATCAATGCAATGTTGGCAATCAGCCTGGCGTTATTGCCGTATTTCGTACATGAGATTTATCTCAGCATTCAACAGGAATTAAAGAAAGAATACGTTCTCATGTTACGTCTGGATGGCATTTCAAAGCGACTTTTGTTAAAGGATACCATCTTACCAAATATTGCCACCCGCTATATTCAGGAAATTTCCCGTGCCTTCAATATTGCCATTCTGGATATCAGCGCATTAAGTTTTATCGCCCTCGGCGCACAACGTCCCGCACCGGAATGGGGCGCGATAATCCAAGATTCTTTAGAGCTGATTTACCTCGCTCCTTGGACTGTGATTTTACCCGGGCTGGCGATCATTCTGAGCGTATTAATCAGCTTAATTTTCACCAACGGGCTCTGCAAAGCCATTGATAAATATTATGAGTAGGTAAGAAATGGCTTTATTGGATATTCGTAACTTACGCATTGATATAAAAACGCCGGCGGGGCTTATTCGGATTGTTGATAACGTAAGTTTAACCTTAAACGAAGGGGAAATTTGCGGCTTAGTCGGTGAATCCGGTTCCGGTAAAAGTTTAATTGCTAAAGTCATTTGCAATGCCTTCAAAGATTCCTGGATTGTCACAGCTGACCGCTTTCGCTTTAACGATATTGAATTACTCAAACTCACACCGCCCCAACGGCGCAAAATTGTCGGTAAAGAAATTTCTATGGTGTTTCAGGATCCGCTCACCTGTCTTGATCCCAGCCAAAAAATCGGCAAGCAACTGATTGAAAGCATCCCGAACTGGACGTTTAAAGGGCACTGGTGGCAGCGTTTATTCAATTGGAAAAAACGTCGCGCCATCGAATTATTGCATCGCGTAGGGATCAAAGAACACAAAGACATCATGGCCAGCTACCCGCACGAACTGACCGAAGGGGAAGGGCAAAAAGTGATGGTTGCCATCGCTGTGGCAAACCAACCGCGTTTACTTATTGCCGACGAACCGGCAAATTCCGTGGAATCCATTACAAGGGTACAAATATTCCGCCTTTTATCGAGCATGAATCAAAACCAAGGCACTTCTATTTTGCTTGCCAGCAATGATATTAATAGTATTAGTGAATGGTGTGACTCTTTTATTGTGCTTTATTCCGGACAAAACGCGGAATCGGGACCGAAGGAAAATATTTTGGAAAATCCTCATCATCCTTATACGCAAGCCTTGTTGCATTCCATCCCGGATTTTACACAGCCCTTACCGTTTAAAGGCTATCTGGGTACATTAAAGGGGTCGGTACCATTATTGGAGCAAATGCCGATCGGTTGTCGCCTCGGTCCGCGTTGCCCTTTCGCGCAAAAAAAATGTATTGTAAAACCGACCGCACTTCGTATTAAACAACATGAATTTTTCTGTCATTTCCCGATTAATTTACGGGAAAAGAAAATCAAAGAAAAAGAGCAGATTCAACCGCTCACCCTAAACACCGATAAACAGGAATAAGAAATGCCGTTATTACAAGTGGAAGATTTAACAAAATCCTTTAAGGGTAGCCTCGGCCTCTTTAGCTCCGGCTATTTTCACGCTGTGGAACAAATCAGCTTTAGTCTTGAAGCAGGTAACACCCTGGCAATTATCGGAAGAAACGGTTCAGGAAAATCAACCCTAGCAAAAATGATTGTAGGTATCACAAAACCCACATCAGGAAACATCTTGTTTAAAGACAATCCCCTCGTATTCGGCGATTATCATTATCGTGCCAAGCATATTCGCATGGTATTCCAAGATCCGAATACCGCCTTTAATCCGCGTCTAAATGTTGGTCAAGTGCTGGATGCCCCCCTACTTCTCACGACAAAATTTGATGAGCAGCAACGCAATCAGAAAATTTTTGATATTTTAAAACTCGTAGGAATGCACCCGGATCACACTAATATAAAAATCAATACGCTTTCCGTCAGCCAAAAGCAACGTATCGCCCTAGCCCGCGCACTGATTTTAAATCCGGAGGTCGTTATTATTGATGATGCACTTGGTTCATTAGATGCCACGGTAAAAACACAACTGACTAATCTCGTGTTGGAATTACAGAAAAAACTCAAACTTGCCTATATTTATGTCGGACAAAATCTCGGCATCATCAAACATATTGCCGATACGATTCTCGTGATGGAAGACGGGAAAATGATTGAATATGGCGACACGCATTCCTTATTTACTGCGCCTAAAACCGATGTAACCAAACGCCTCATTGAAAGCCATTTTGGTAAAATTCTGGATAATTCATCTTGGAAAAATGAAGATTTAGCCAATAAAGTGCGGTAAAAAATTTCAGTGTTTTTTTATCCCCTTCCTGACCCCAAATTCCAATCCCATTTATTCCACTAAAACAAAAAGCCCCGATGCTCTCACATCAGGGCTCACTATCAGGCTTGGCGGTGACCTACTCTCACATGGGGATGCCCCACACTACCATCGGCATTACGGCCTTTCACTTCTGAGTTCGGTATGGTTTCAGGTGGTACCACCGCACTATCGCCGCCAATATTCTTTGATGACTATCCTCTCTCCTTTCCGCGCTTTCGCTTTCTTATTCCGCTCTTCGCTTCTCTCGTTCTTTCTCTTCTTACTTCCCTTCCCGCGTACTATACGCGTCATCTTCCAAAAACAAGCCTCAAACCAACTT
>NZ_AQUU01000014.1 GCF_000372365.1 Aggregatibacter actinomycetemcomitans DSM 8324
ATCTGTGCACGTGCTAATGCCAGCTCTCGTTGCAGCTTTTTAAACGCTTTTGGGGAAAAGTCTGTTTGTTCCGGGATTTCAATCGCTTTCTTTTTCATCTTTGGCTTCACTATTTTAGGGCGTTGAGGGTTTATATAAGGGGATTTTACGCCATTAAGCCCTCTTTCACGAAAGGCTTTTCCAATAAATGACTTGAGAACGAGAAATCTGATGAAATTTAGCCACCTCACGGATACCCAAATCCTGCTCGGTGACCTGTTTGATAGTTTTTTAACGAAATTGGTAAGAGTAAGACATAATCTGCACCTCAAATTAAGTGTCCGGGTTTTGGGGGGCAGATCATAGGTGTTTATAAGGAAAATAACCGTTTTTCATTAATTCAAAGTTTAGCAATAGCCTACCTGTCGCCCGTTGCCATCAACAAAATGGGTGAATGGATTCAAATGCCAAATGTAACCATGCGATGGCTTCTATCGGGTGACAACGCTGCAACCGAAGCTGATAGTCGGCAATCAATTTCGGTCAAAAGTGCGGTCATTTTATGAAGTGTTTTTTAAAAATAAAATTGAGTGGCGGAAGATCGTAGGAGTTGAACCTACCCGAGACTGCTGGCAGCCTCAACAGGATTTGAAGTCCTGCCGCCTCACCGGAAACGACGATCTTCCTCTTGGAAATTGATGCGAACTTTAGCGCAAAAGCCCGTGCGATTCAAGTGAAGCGGAAAAATAATCCATTAATTTTATACGGAATATTGGGCGTTTAAATGTTGGCGATAGCGTTGGTAAACGGATTGATATTGTTCCGCATTTTCCGCTATCGGCGCTGTGCGCGTCGCTTCATTTAACTGTACGAAAGCTCGGCATAATTCCGCCAGCGAACCCTGTTTATTTGCCCACATGGCTTGAATTGCGGCGCCCAATGCGGCAGCTTCTTCCTCCATCAGGCACACTACGTTGACGTTCATAATGTCGGCAATCATTTGCCGCCATACGGCACTTTTCGCCCCGCCGCCAATCAGGCGGATTTCGGTGGCGGCCAGCCCCGCCTGTTCAAATAAATCCAAGCCGTAGCGCAAGGTAAAACTGGAGCTTTCCATCACGGCGCGGGATAAATTGGCGCGGGTGAAATTGCCCGCATCCAAGCCCAAAATCGCCGCTTTGCTATTCGGCAATGCCGGCACCCGTTCGCCGTTAAAGAAGGGCAGAATGGTCACGCCGTCGGCGCCGATATTGGCTTGTTGTACCAATTCATTGAATTCGCTCACGTTAATTTCCAGCAGTTGCATGAGATTTTTGTTAGCGGACGTCACGTTCATGGTGCAAACCAACGGCAACCAGCCGCCGGAAGAGGAACAAAAATCGGCAATCATCGGCGGCAAATCGGGGAGCGGTTTATCGCTGTAGGCATAGAGCGTGCCCGACGTGCCTAAGCTCATGGTGACGATGCCTTGTTGAATATTGCCGGTACCGATGGCGCCCATCATGTTGTTGTCGCCGCCGGCGGAAACAATGACGTCATTCTCCAGTCCTAATTGGCGCGCGACATCTGCTTTCACCGTGCCGAGAATTTGGTCAGCGTCGATTAAGTGCGGTAGATTTTCCAGGCATTTTTCCGGGGCAATAAGGCGCAACACCTCCTCGTCCCAACAACGTCGCACCACATCAAAATAACCGGTGCCGGAGGCGTCACCATATTCGGTACAGAATTTGCCCGTGAGCCAATAATTGAGATAATCATGGGGTAGCATGATTTTGTCGATTTGTTGGTAAATATCCGCTTGATATTTGCGCAACCAACGGATTTTAGATGCCGTATAACCGGTTTGACAAACAATGCCAAGGCGTTCAAAACAAGCTTGTTCGCCACCGAATAGCGCTAAAATCTCCGCATTTTCCGAGGCAGTTTCCGTGTCGCACCAAAGTTTGGCATGGTATAATGGCTGGTTGTTTTTATCCAGCACCACCAAGCCGTGTTGCTGCCCGGAAATGCCGATACCACGAATTAAGTGCGGTTGAATTTCGGCTTGTTTTATGGCATCGGCAAAGGCATTTTTAAACGCCGTAATCCACCAATCCGGTGCTTGCTCGCGCCGTCCATCGGAGTTTTCAATGAGCTGATGGGCAGCATAGCCACTGCCCAGCACCTTATGCTGTTGACTATCTACAACAATCACTTTCGTGCCTTGTGTGCCGCAATCGACGCCAAGATACATAAAACACCTCCGTAAAAATACCGAAAAAAACCACCGCACATTTACCGATTAACGGTAAATGTAACCGTTCACCAAGTTTTCCAGATACTCCTGTTTACCGGACACCGGTTGCGGATCCAAGCTTTGTTGCTCAACCGCCTGCGCGAGCTGTGCCAAAGAAGCGTTACCCTGCAAAATTTGCTGACCGAGGGATTGCCGCCAACCGGCATAACGCGCATCGACGATTTGTTGCAGGCGTTGTTCTTCCAGTATTTGTGCCGCCCGTTTGAAGGATAACGCCAACACGTCGATAGCACCGATGTGCGCATAGAACAAATCATAAGGATCGGTACTTTGACGGCGGATTTTCGCATCAAAGTTGAAACCGCCGGTAGTAAAGCCACCGTTTTTCAGAATTTCATACATCACCAGCGTATTTTCTTCCACACTGTTCGGGAATTGGTCGGTGTCCCAGCCTAATTGTGGGTCGCCACGGTTGGCGTCGATGGAACCGAAAATATCCAGCGCGAACGCTGTTGCCACTTCATGCTGGAAGGTGTGCCCCGCCAAGATGGCGTGGTTGGCTTCAATGTTCACTTTAATTTCATTTTCCAAACCGAACTGTTTTAAGAAACCGTACACCATCGCCACATCATAATCGTATTGATGTTTAGTCGGTTCCTGCGGTTTCGGTTCAATGAGCAACGTGCCGTTAAAACCGATGTTATGTTTATGTTCCACCACCATTTGCATGAAGCGTCCGATTTGTTCGCGTTCACGTTTTAAATCCGTATTAAGCAGGGTTTCATAACCTTCGCGACCGCCCCAGAGCACATAGTTTTCGCCGCCCAAACGCTTGGTAGCATTCATGGCGTGATATACCTGCGTTGCCGCCCAGGCGAACACCTCCGGATTCGGATTGGTGGAGGCGCCGGACATATAACGCGGATGGCTGAAACAGTTTGCCGTACCCCATAGCAATTTTACGCCGGTTTCCGCCTGTTTACGTTCAAGAATGTCCGTTATCGTGTTGAAATTATGAATGTAATCCTTAATGGAATTGCCTTCCGGCGCCACATCCACATCGTGGAAACAATAATAAGGCACGCCTAATTTGGTGAAAAACTCAAAAGCAATGTCCGCTTTTTGTTTTGCCGCCTCTAACGTGCCGGCATTCTTCTGCCAGCTGCGATCCAGCGAACCCAAGCCGAACATATCGGTACCGTTCCAGCAAAACGTATGCCAATAACATACCGCCAAACGCAAATGCTCCGCCATGGTTTTGCCAAGAGTGACCTGATTGGCGTCGTAATATTTATACGCGAAGGGATTGGTTGAGTCAGGACCTTCGTAGCGAACTTTGTCAATATTGTTTAAATAGTTTGTCATTTTAGCCTCCGGGACAGGGTTAATTTGGCACTATTCTTGATAAAAGCCCTTTGACGATCAATTACGTTATTTCGCATTGGATTTAAGATTATTGTTTATTGTGGACTGGGTCACAAAAGAGAAAAAACGTAATAGGCTCGGAAGATCTGATAATTGCGTTTCTTTGAAACGGAGTGATAAAACTACGTTCAGAGTAATATAAGTCGCTTCTCTAACACCCTTTTAATTCATTCACTATCACTATTTGAGGTGTCATTATGAAAATCAAATTTGCTTTATTATCTCTTGCTGCCGCACTTGCCTTGTGCAGCACCACCGGCTTCGCCAAAGACTTAAAAATCGGTATGTCCATTGATGATTTACGTTTAGAAAGATGGCAAAAAGACAGCAGTATTTTCGTTAAAAAAGCGGAAGCGTTAGGCGCCAAAGTTTATGTTCAATCCGCCAACGGCGATGATTCGGCACAAATTTCACAAATCGAAAACATGATTAATAAAAATATTGATGTGCTGGTGATTATTCCGCATAACGGTGAAGTATTAAGCAATGTCATTGCAGAGGCGAAAAAAGAAGGCATCAAAGTTTTAGCTTATGACCGTTTAATTAATAACGCGGATCTGGACTTTTACGTTTCCTTTGATAATGAAAAAGTCGGTGAATTACAAGCGCAAAGTGTTATTGAGAAAAAACCGGAAGGTAACTATTTCTTAATGGGCGGCTCGCCAGTAGATAACAACGCGAAACTTTTCCGCAAAGGTCAAATGAAAGTATTACAACCGTTAATTGATAGCGGAAAAATTAAAGTGGTGGGTGACCAATGGGTTGATTCTTGGTTACCGGAAAAATCCTTACAAATTATGGAAAATACGCTAACCGCCAACAAAAATAATATTGATGCCGTTGTTGCTTCGAACGATGCCACCGCCGGCGGGGCAATTCAGGCGCTTTCCGCGCAGGGTTTATCCGGCAAAGTAGCGATTTCCGGTCAGGATGCCGACTTGGCGGCAATTAAACGCATTGTGGAAGGCACACAAACCATGACCGTGTATAAACCGATAGCCTTATTGGCGGATAAAGCGGCTGAAATTTCCGTTGCCTTGGCTAAGGATGAAAAACCGCAATCCAATGCGGAATTAAATAACGGCTTGAAAAACGTGCCATCCTACCTACTTGAACCTATCGTCGTTGATAAAAATAATATTGAAACCACGATTATTAAGGACGGGTTCCATTCTAAAGATAGCATTTATAAATAACGCAACAGGGAGGCTTATGCCTCCCGAATTCTAATAGCAAATCACAAAAGGTTTCCATTATGGCTCTATTAGAAATGAAAAATATCACCAAGAAATTCGGCGATGTTGTAGCATTAAACAACATTTCCATTTCCTTGGAAAAAGCGGAGATTCTGTCTTTATGTGGTGAAAACGGCTCCGGTAAATCCACCTTAATGAAGGTATTATGCGGCATTTATCCTTTCGGCGATTATGAAGGCGATATTTATTTCAGTGATGAAAAAATCGTTGCCAAAAACATTAAAGATACGGAAGAAAAAGGCATTTCCATTATTCACCAGGAATTAACCTTGGTAAAAAATATGTCCATTTTGGAAAATATGTTTTTGGGCAACGAAATCACCAAAGGCGGCATTACCGACGACAACGAAATGTATTTACGCTGTAAAAAACTGTTGGAACAAGTCCAACTGGATATTGACCCGCACACCAAAGTCGGTGAATTAGGTTTGGGGCAGCAACAACTTGTTGAAATTGCCAAAGCCTTAAATAAACAGGTTCGTTTGCTGATTTTAGACGAACCGACAGCATCATTAACCGAAAAAGAAACGGCGATTTTATTAAATCTGGTAAAAGATTTACGCGCCCATAATATCGCCTGCATTTACATTTCCCACAAACTCAATGAAGTTAAAGAAATCTCCGACAAAATCTGTGTGATTCGCGACGGTGAGCATATCGGTACCCGTGATGCGAAAACCATGACGGAAGATGACATCATCACCATGATGGTAGGCCGTGAAATCACGTCTTTATATCCCCATGAAGCACATGAAATCGGTGAGGAAATCCTGCGGGTGGAACATATTACCGCTTGGCATCCCATTAATACCCATATTAAACGGGTAAGTAACGCGTCGTTTACGCTCCATAAAGGAGAGATTTTAGGGGTTGCCGGTTTAGTCGGCTCCGGACGAACAGAAATGGTGCAATGTATTTTTGGTTCCTACCCGGGTAAACATGAAGGTGAGATTTTTATTCATAACCATAAAGTAAAAATTCGTAATTGCAGCGAAGCCATTAAACACAATATCGTAATGGTGCCGGAAGATCGCAAAAAACACGGTATCGTTGCCATTATGGGCGTGGGAAAAAATATTACGCTACCTTCATTACGCAATTATTGTTTCGGTAAACGGGTCATCAATGAAGCCTTGGAAGAAACGGTAATTAACCAAGCTATCGCCCAGTTAAAAGTCAAAACGTCTTCACCGCACTTAGCCATCGGGCGTTTAAGCGGCGGCAATCAGCAAAAAGCGATTCTTGCCAAATCCTTATTACTTAAACCTCAAATTCTGATTTTGGATGAACCTACACGCGGGATCGATGTGGGCGCCAAATATGAAATTTATAAACTTATCAACCAACTGGCACAAGAAGGCATCGCGATTATTGTCATTTCCTCCGAATTGCCGGAAGTGCTTGGCATTAGCGATCGGGTTTTAGTGATGCACCAAGGTCAGATTAAAGCGGATTTAATCAATAATCATCTGACACAGGAACAGGTCATGGAAGCGGCGCTAAAGAAGTAATTTATGTCTAAATTGAAATCAATAAATTTACAGGTTTATATTATGCTTATTGCCATTGTGGTGATTATGGCATTCTTCTTTGTCGCCACCGACGGCGCTTACCTGAGTGCGCGTAATATTTCCAATCTATTACGCCAAACCTCCATTACGGGCATTCTCGCCATCGGCATGATTTTCGTGATTATCTCTGCCGAGATTGACTTATCCGTCGGTTCATTAATGGGATTACTCGGCGGTTTTGCCGCCATCGCCGATGTTTGGTGGGGCTGGCCGTTACCGTTAACCATTATAACAACGTTGCTTATCGGCATTGTGCTCGGCGCTTGCACCGGCTGGTGGGTTGCCTATCGAAAAGTACCCTCTTTTATTGTCACATTGGCGGGAATGCTGATTTTCCGCGGGATGTTGGTCGGCGCAACCAACGGCACCACGGTTTCACCGATTATCAAAGACATGACAATCATCGGTCAAGGCTACCTTCCCGATACCACCGGCATTATTTTAGGTTGTGTTGCCGTTATTTGTTTCTTCCTATGGGGTTCTTATCAACGCAAAACCCGCAAAAATCTTAACTTAAGCGTTACCGGCACAGGTAAAGAAACCATGAAATACGGTTTATTCGCCATTGGTGTACTGGGTGCGATCTATCTCTTAAATGATTATCGGGGCATTCCGTTCCCGGTGTTGCTTCTGGCGATTTTAGCGGTTATCGGTATGTTCATTGCACGAAAAACCGCATTCGGACGACACATTTATGCCATTGGCGGTAATATTGAGGCTGCCAGATTATCAGGCATCAATGTTGAAAAAATCAAACTCATGATTTTCTCCATTAACGGCTTAATGGTCGCCATCGCCGGGTTAATTCTCAGTGCCCGTTTAGGTGCCGGCGCGCCGTCCGCCGGTCAAAATGCCGAACTGGACGCCATCGCCGCCTGTGTTATCGGCGGTGCAAGCCTCGCCGGCGGTGTCGGTAGCGTTTACGGCGTGGTTATCGGTGCATTGATTATCGCCTTATTGGACAACGGTATGAGTATGTTAGACGTGCCGATAATAATGTTATCTCCTTAAGGAAAAATAATGGAAATCAAATTTGATCAATGGGTTAATCGAATCGGAACGGATAGTGCCAAATGGGATGTCCCTTATTCAAAATATGGTTCCGATATTATTCCTCTGTCGGTAGCGGATATGGATCTTCCTGCGCCGCAGGAAATTATTGAATTATTGAACGAACGTAATCGGTTGGGCATATACGGATATACAATAATATCGGATGATTATTATCCGCTCATAACCGATTATTTCAAAAGACATTACGCTTACTATGCAAGCCCTGAAGATATTGTATTTTGCCCGCGAATAATTCAAGCGGTATCAATTTATATCAGAGAATTTACAACCGAGAACGATACTATTTGCTTATTTACGCCTTCTTATTCGCCTATGCTTAATGCCGTATTACTAAATAACCGAAAGCTGTCGCAATGTCCTTTAGTTTACTACAATCAAAAATATCATATTGATTTTAAAAAACTGGAAATATGTTTTAGTCATTCCGACGTATTTATTCTGATTTCTCCACATAATCCCACCGGTTTGGTGTTTAGCATTCAGGATCTCAATCGAATTGCATTACTGGCGGAAAAGTATCATGTCTTTATTATTTCGGATGATATTCATGCAGATTTTGATTTTTCAGGCGAGAAACATCATATTATTTCTTCGATTAATCATTATGTAAAAGAACATTCGATTATTTGCACTTCCCCGTCAAAAACCTTTAATTTAGCCGGTTTAGAAATTTCAAATCTGATTATTCATAATCACGTCATACGAAATAAATTTAATCGATTACTGCAACAATTAGGCATCCATAATCCTAATTACTTCTCCATTCCCGCCATAAAAGCAGCTTACCGAAACGGTGATGTCTGGCTGAGAGAATTACAACAATATATCCTTGAGAATAAGCAGTTTGTTAAACGTTTCTTTACAGCGCATATTCCTGAACTGGACGTCGCTGATACAACCGGTACCTATCTGGTATGGGTTAATTATTCCCGCTTAAAAATAGACGAACAGCTATTGAAACATTGGCTATTGCATTTAGCCCGCGTTGAAATGTCTTGGGGAAGTGACTTCGGGGAAGATGGGAATAGATTCTTTCGTATGAATATTGCAGTACCACGCTCCTGTTTGATTAGTTGTTTAAACAGAATTAAGCAGGCTTTTCTTTTATTAAAAAAAGAGGGATATTGCTATGCAGCACAGTAACACACAAATAAAAATACCGACTTTAGCACAAGCACTATCACCAATAATCGTTATGTTACTATTATTGGGCTTAGGTTATGCGCTGTTTGATCTGCCGCCGGAACCACTCATGGTAGTTTCTTGTGTGTTTGCCGGCTTTTTAGTGAAATATTTAGGCTTTCGCTATAATGATATGCTGAACGCTATTGCAGGGAAAATTGCTAAAACTATGCCGGCATTATTGATTTTAATCACCGTCGGTTTACTCATCGGGACTTGGATTGCAGGTGGTACGATTCCGATGATGATTTATTATGGGTTGAAGGTAATTGATCCTAAATTTTTATACATTACCGCCTTGTTTTTGACTTCTGTGGTTTCTATTTGTACCGGCACATCTTGAGGTTCGGCCGGAACCGTAGGCGTGGCTTTTATGGGGGTCGCGACCGGATTAAACGCCAACCTTGCCGCCACCGCAGGTGCTGTCGTAGCAGGAGCCTATTTCGGGGATAAGCTTTCACCGTTATCCGACACCACAAATATCGCATCGGCAGCAACCGGTGTGGATTTATATGAGCATATTACCCATCTGTTATATACCACACTCCCGTCTTTTATACTGGCAGCGATAGTTTATATCATATATGGAATGAATGCGGATTTTCAGAACGTAGCAACGCCGGAAAAAGTTGCACTCATGCTATCCGGTTTGGAGTCAATTTATCATTTCAACTTATTATTAATTCCTGTCATCATTATTTTATGGGGCTCCATTACCAAAAAACCGACCATTCCGGTCATGTTATTATCGGCATTCGTTGCAATGTCAAATGCATTTTTTATCCAACACGTTGCGTTGCATGACATTGTAAACAGTGCGGTTAATGGTTTTAATGTATCAATGGTCCATAGTGATGTTCAAATTAGTTCGGATTTAAACCGTCTGTTAAATCGTGGCGGGATGAATTCAATGATGGGAACTTTACTGATCTGCTTTTGCGCATTATCGTTCGCCGGTGTTTTATCATTAAGCGGCGCATTGGATGTCATTATTAACAATCTATTGAAATTGGTAAAATCCACTGCGTCACTCATTGTCGCGACGATTATCTGCGGCTTAACCATGATAGGTGTAACCAGCAACGGGCAGGTTTCCATCCTGATTCCGGGTGAAATGCTACGGGATGCCTATATCGAACGTGATCTGCACCCCAAAAATCTCAGCCGGACGATAGAAGACTCGGCGACTATCATTGAACCGATCCTACCTTGGACAGCTGCCGGCGCTTATATGGCCGGCACTTTAGGCGTAGCGACATTGTCTTATTTACCTTGGGCCGTGCTATGCTGGAGCGGTATCGTCTTTGCGACAATTTGGGGAATTACCAGTTTCGGTATAGCTAAATTAAATCAATAGCCGTTAAAAAGTGCGGTCGGTTTTTTGAGTGAAATCACAGAGATGAAATAAAGCAGTTTTCTTCGCGGCGAATTTGTGTATGCTAATATCAGTTGCCGCAAAGGGAATGATGTGATGAATAATCAAAAATATTACCGCATTGCGTTGTTATTCAACGCGAACAAAATCTATGACCGGGAAGTGGTTGAGGGTGTGGGGCAGTATTTGCAGGCATCGCAATGTATGTGGGATATTTTTGTGGAAGATGAGTTTATTTATCATAAAGATACCATCAACAACCTGTCTATTGACGGCATCATCGCCGATTTCGATGATGCCGAAACCGTCGAGTTACTTAAAAATATATCGATTCCGCTCATTGCCGTGGGCGGCTCTTATCAAAATCCCGCGTTTTATCCCAATCTGCCTTACGTCGCCACCGATAATTATGCCTTGGTGGAAACCGCTTTTTTACATTTGAAACAAAAAGGCATTACCAGCTTTGCGTTTTATGGTTTGGAGACGGAAGAAACCAAGCATTGGGCAAATGAAAGAAAAGACGCGTTTCTTGCATTAATGCAGAAATATGAATTCCAAAGTGCGGTCTATTTAGGCGACAAAACTGACTCACAGAACTGGGCGCAGGAACAGGCGAAAGTCACCGACTGGCTTAAAACTTTGCCACCCCACACCGGCATTATCGCCGTCACCGACGCCCGCGCACGGCATATTCTGCAAGCCTGCGAAACCGCCGGCATTGCCGTGCCGGAGCAACTCTGCGTGATCGGCATTGATAACGAAGAACTGATTCAATATTTATCCCGTGTCTCCCTTTCTTCTGTGGCACAAGGCACGCGGGAAATCGGTTACCAGGCAGCGAAACTGCTGCACCGTTTATTAACTGGGCAAAAAGTCGCCGCCACACCGCTTCTGATCCCGCCGGTAAAAGTTATCGAACGCAGCTCCACCGATTACCGCTCCCTGCGCGACCCGCTGGTGATGCAAGCCATGCACTACATCCGCCACCGCGCCTGCCAAGGCATTAAAGCGGAACAGGTGCTGGATTACCTGCGCACCTCCCGTTCCAATTTAGAAGCCCGTTTTAAAGCGGAAATGAACAAAACCATTCATCAGGTCATCCACGAAGAAAAAATCACCCGCGCCAAACAGCTACTGCGTCGCAGCGATATTCCCATTCAGGAAATCTCCGACATTTGCGGCTACCCGTCACTACAATACTTTTACTCGGTATTCAAAAAAGAATTTAATCAAACCCCGAAAGAGTTTCGAAATCGTGAAGGGAAGTAAAAACGCAGGGAAAAATCACCGCACTTTCACCCCTTCCGAAAATTCCCCTCACCATCCTCGCTTTTAAGATAACTCAAGACCCACAACAGGGCGATGCCGAAGAGGGCGGAGGTGAGGAAAGTGGCGCTGAAGGCGTGTTGCAGTTGTGTGCCGTTTTCGCCGATGAAGTGGCGGTAGAGGTCTAAGATGACGGAAGAGACGGCGATGCTGATACCAATCCCCACTTGTTGGATGACGCTGAGATAAGTGGAACCGGTGCTGGCATTGTGGTCGTTTAAGTCGCTAATGGTGAGGGTGTTGACGGCGGTGAAAATAATCGACATGGAACAACCGTACCACGCCAGAATCAGCACCAACAGCCAAATCGGGCTTTGCTGATCTAAGAGGCTCATGGTGGCGATGGCGAAGGTCATGGAAAGTGCGGTCAAAATTAACGTCGTTTTGTAGCCGAAGCGCGACAGAACTTTCCCTGCGAAGGATTTGGTCAACACCGAACTCACGGCGATCGGCGCGAGTAACCAACCGGCAGCATCGGCGCCATAATTAAACACCACCTGCAACATAAGCGGCATTAAAAATGGAATGCCGGAACCACTCAAGCGAATGAAGAGGTTGGCGACGATGCCTACCCGAAAGGTGCGAACCGCAAATATATTGAGCGACAATAAGGGATATTGTGCCCGTCGGGCATAAAAATAATAAATGGAAAAACAACCGATTCCGGCAGCCAGAATCAAGGCGGTCATCCATTGGCTGACACGATCTTCGGACAACAAATCCAAACCGAGGGTCAAGCCTGCCAAGCCGCCGGCAAACAGTACGAAGCCCCGCCAATCCAGTTTACCGATATTGCCCGTACTGTTCGGCATATGTCGTCCGGCAAACCAAACGCCGAGCAAACCGATAGGAATGTTAATCAAGAAAATCCAATGCCATGTGGCGTGCGTCACCAGCCAACCGCCCACAATCGGTCCCAGCACCGGACCGATAAGCCCTGCCATCGCCATGGCATTCCACGCAGCAACCAGCTGGGTTTTCGGCACGTTGCGAATAATTGCCAAACGCGCCACCGGCATCATCAGCGCGCCGCCCAGCCCCTGCAACACACGCGACCAAATCAGCGCATTCAATGAATTGGATACCGCACAGGCGACGGAACCGAGTACAAAAGTCGTCATTGCCACCCGAAACACATTGAGCGTGCCGTATTTATCGGCGATCCATCCGGTGAGCGGAATAAACAGGGCAACGGTGAGGGAATAACTGATGATCGTCATTTGCATTTCCAGCGGCGATTCATGCAAATCGGCGGAAATGGCGGGTAGCGCGGTGTTCAAAATGGTAGCGTCAAGGGATTGCATAAACAATGCCATGGCGGCAATTAGGGCTAAATTACGGTAATGTTGACGCTCACTCATCTGATTTTCTCGTTCTGCGGAGGCAAAAAACACCGTTATTTTCCGCCGCACTTTTGCGCCCTCCATGATAAGGAAAGCATCGTTGATTAATTTTGCCCGTATTCTACATGATTCGCGCCTATTGCATGCAATTTTAATCCGATTTTATTGTACCAACGACAAATCGGACGATTGTTTTTTTCACACAACGGCATTGCGGACACACTAAAGTGCGGTGCTTTTTCTTTATGTTTTTTATAAAAATGTGATCCTGATCACATAAAATCTACTAAAAAGCACCGAGCTTAAACGAATGAGTTGTCGGTTTTTAGGTAGAATGGTAAACGATACAACTATCTTTAAGGAGACCAAATGACCATTGCTATTATTATCGCAACACATGGGGTCGCGGCGGAGCAGCTGTTAAAAACCACAGAAATGCTCATCGGCGAACAGGAAAATGTGGCGACCATTGATTTTGTGCCCGGTGAAAACGCCGAGACCATCATGGAAAAATATCAGGCGAAACTCAGCGGCGATCTTGCCCATTGCGACAAAGTGCTGTTTTTGGTGGATACCTGGGGCGGCAGTCCGTTTAATGCGGCAAACCGCGTGTCGGAAGGCAAGGACAACATGGATATCGTCACCGGTGTGAACGTGCCAATGTTGGTGGAAACCTTCATGGCGCGAGATGACGGTCCAAGTTTGGATGAATTGGTGGCAATCGCCTTAGAAACCGGCCGTACCGGCGTACGTGCGCTGCGTTATCAGGAGCCGGAAACCGAACCGACCGCGCCAACATCCGAGGTTCCAGCACAACCCGCCGCATCACAAGCGGAACCGCAACCGGCGGTGGTCACACCGAATCAGGAAGGGCATTTGGAAATCGGTTTGGCGCGTATTGACGACCGATTGATTCACGGGCAAGTGGCAACCCGTTGGACGAAAGAAAGCCGTGTATCGCGCATTGCGGTGGTGAGCGACGAAGTGGCGAAAGACACCGTGCGCGCGACCATGCTAAAAAGCGTTGCACCGCCCGGGGTCACCGCCCACGTGGTAAACGTGGATAAAATGGTGCGGGTTTACAACAACCCTGAATATGCCGGCGAACGCATGATGTTGCTGTTTACCAATCCGACGGACGTATTGCGTCTTTCCGATGCGGGCGTTGATTTTAAATCCATCAATGTGGGTGGCATGGCGTATCGCGATGGTAAAAAAATGATTACCAATGCGGTATCCGTGGACGACAAAGATATTGCCGCCTTCAAAGCCCTTGATGCCAAAGGCATTGAGCTGGACGTGCGTAAAGTTTCAAATGACAACCGCCAGTACATGATGGATTTATTGAAGAAAAATAACTTACTTTAAAGGAAATGATTATGGAAATTACCACTTTACAAATTATTCTGGTGTTTCTGGTCGCCTGTATTTGCGGCGCAGGATCGATTCTTGACGAATGGCAAACCCAACGCCCGTTAATTGCCTGTACCTTAATCGGCTTAGTGTTGGGCGATATTCAAACCGGTATCATTATCGGCGGGACCTTGGAATTATTGGCGTTAGGCTGGATGAATATAGGCGCGGCCGTGGCACCTGATGCGGCACTGGCCTCCGTGATTTCAACCATTTTGGTTATCGTCGGTAAACAAGAAATCTCTACCGGAATTGCGGTGGCGATTCCGCTTGCCGCCGCCGGTCAGGTGTTGACCTATATCGTGCGCGCCATCACCGTGGGTTTCCAACATGCCGCGGATAAATCAGTGGAAGACGGCAACCTAACGCGTTTAGACTGGTTACATTGCAGTGCGCTAATGTTACAAGCCATGCGGATCGCCATTCCGGCGCTGATCGTCGCCTTAACCGCCGGTACTGATGAGGTACAAAGCATGCTGAACGCCATTCCTGACGTAGTGACAACCGGGCTTAAAATCGCCGGTGGCTTCATCGCTGTGGTCGGTTATGCCATGGTAATCAACATGATGCGTGCAGGGCATTTAATGCCATTCTTCTATGCGGGCTTTGTCATCGCCGCTTATACCGAATTCAATCTGGTTGCCCTCGGTGTGTTAGGCATCGTGATGGCGGTGTTATATATTCAAATGCACCCGAAATATAACCAAAGCAAGCAAGTGGTGCAGGTAACAACTGCCGCCGGCAATGACTTGGACAATAGACTGGATTAATGAAGGAGCGATAACATGACAACCGAAGTCAGAAAAGTAACAAAAAGTGATTTGAACGCCGTCGTAATGCGCTCCAACCTGTTCCAAGGGTCATGGAACTTCGAACGTATGCAGGCGTTGGGCTTTGCCTATTCCATGGTACCGGTAATCAAACGGTTATACCCAGTACAGGATTCCCAAGAGCGCAAAGACGCCATTAAACGCCACCTGGAATTTTTCAACACCCAGCCTTTCGTCGGCGCACCCGTATTAGGCGTGGCAATTGCCATGGAAGAACAACGTGCCAACGGCAAACCGGTGGAAGATGCCGCCATCAACGGGATTAAAGTGGGTCTCATGGGACCGCTTGCCGGCGTGGGCGACCCGATTTATTGGGGGACCGCGCGTCCGGTCTTCGCTGCACTCGGCGCAGGCTTAGCGTTAAACGGCAGCATTTTAGGTCCGATTCTGTTCTTCGTTTTATTTAACCTCGTGCGTCTCGCCACCCGTTACTACGGCGTAATTTACGGCTACCGCAAAGGGCTGGACGTGGTCAGCGACATGAGTGGCGGCTTATTGCAAAAACTTACCGAAGGCGCATCAATCCTCGGTTTGTTCATCATGGGCGCCCTAGTGCAAAAATGGACCAGCATTAATGTACCGTTAGTAGTTTCCACCATCAAAAAACAAAACGGCACCGTTGAAGTCACCACCGTACAAAGCATCTTGGACAGTCTCATGCCAGGCTTACTGGCGCTACTGCTCACCTTCGCCTGTATGTGGCTGCTGCGCAATCGGGTAAACGCCCTGTGGATCATCGTTGGCTTCTTCGTCATCGGCATCTTCGGCGCCTGGACGGGCACCCTCGCGTAATTGACCACCACATCAAGAAAAGCACAGAATCCGCGCCGAATCTGTTGGATAACGCGTGGATTTTTATTCGATACAAGAAAAGTGCGGTGGTTTTTTCCGGTGTTTTTCACATTGAAAAACGTTCTGAAAATTGACCGCACTTTATCATCATTTCCTTCAACTCGAACGAGGGTTTTATTGCTATTTCCCCCCAAGCCTCAACACCCGCAACCGCTCCCCAATCTCCCGTCCCAATTCGGCAGACTCCGCAAAAAGCCGGTCTAAATCCGCTGAAAACCCCGCCATTTTCTGCTCGAATTCATCGGCGGAAATATCCACATAATCAATCTTCACCTCGAAATACTGCCCTGCCGAGAGGCTGTAGTTTTTCGCTTGGATTTCATCGTAGCCGACCACCACGCTGAAATTTTCCACCACCTGTTTGTCCGTAAACGTTTGGCAGATTTTTTGCTCTTCCTCGCGGGAAAGTACGGTTTTTTGGTTTTTGCCGTCTTTGATTTTTTCGCCCAAACCAGACGCGTCGATTAATACCACTTGGTCTTTATTAGCTTTGTCAATAAACAGGATGGAAACATTGGTTCCCGTGGTGGCGAAAATATTGGAAGGCATAGACACCACGCCGGCGAGCATTTTATTTTCCACCAGATATTCGCGGATTTTTCTGTCTATGCCCGATTGAGCGGTGATAAAGCCCGTCGGCAACACAATCGACGCCTTGCCGTTTTCTTTCAGGCTGAACAGGATATGCTGGATAAAAAGCTGGTAGATTTCCATCTTATCCTTGTCTTTCGCCTTGATTTTCGGAATCCCCGCAAAAAAGCGTTCGCGGTTTTCCGCGCTGTCCAATTGGTCGCGGAAATCGCTGAAATCCAACTTAAACGGCGGATTGGACACGATGAAATCGAATTTTTTCAGACGACCTACTTTATCCTTATGGTAAGGCGACAAAATCGTATTGCCCTGAATCACATTATTCAAAGAATGCACCAGATTGTTCAGAACCAGGTTCAAGCGCAACAGGTTGGACGATTTTTGCGAAATATCCTGCGTATAAATCATACATTTGTCTTCGCCGATGGCGTGCGCCACATTCATCAGCAGCGTTCCCGAACCTGCCGACGGGTCGTACACGTCCACACTGCGGATTTGTCCGCGCACATCTTGAGGCACCAAAATATCCGCCATAATCCGCGCCACCGCGTGCGGCGTGTAGTATTCGGCGTATTTTCCGCCCGAATTGCTGTTGTAGTCCTTAATCAGGTATTCGAAAATCGTCGCGAAAAAATCGAATTTTTGGGCAAACACCGCCTCGAAGCTGAAATCCGCCAATTTGGAAATCAGCGCGCGGCAGAAATCGTCGCGGCGGTTTTCATCAGCGATATATTGGCTGATACGCTCGAACAACACGATTTTCGCCCCGCCCTCGGTTTTCACCGCGAACACTTCGGCATTATGCGCGGCAATGTCTATCAGCGTATCGTCGAACAATTTGGCAAAATCCGCATCGTTTTGCCTTTGCGACAGATAGCGGATGGAATGCTCCGGCTTCAATACCGCCGTTTTGCTCTGAATCTCCATATCGACAAATTCCATCGGCTCGCCGGGCTTTTCTTCAAGGATTTTTTTGACTTCGAAATCATATTTGTCGTTTAAGAATTTATACAGAAAAGCCTGACTGATGATTTTGAACTCATTGCCGTCGTTGCCCAAGCCGTAGTGGGCGCAGATGGTTTTCAGGCTGTCAATCAGGGTTTTGGTTTGTTCGGTGAAATACAGTTCGGTCATTTTTTGTCTCGTTTGTTTTTTATTTCGGTTTTAGTTTCACGTGGCAGACTGAAAAGCGCGGTCGGATTTGGAAGCCGTAGGTCGGGCATTTATGCCCGACCTACTCTTCCGCCACGGCTACCTGCCCATTCATCAGCATGGGCAGCAGGAAATCGCGTAGTTGGGTCAGCTGGTGGTTTTGTTTTTCGCTATTTACAATCTTTAAATTCCAATTTTCTACAAACTCACTAAATCTCTTTAAAAGGAAATCAGGCGGTACAATTATTTTTAATCCTTCAATATCTTTTGGATACATGGGGCTGCGCCGATCCTCTAGCTTGTTGGTAAATAAAATCTTGAACAATTCTTAAAAAGTTTAATATATATAATGTGCTGCCAATAACACTATTTGTAATAGTTGTACAATCGCAGACAAAAATCGGTTCTCTCCAAAAATTAACAAAACCTGCGTTTGCACCCGAAGCACTAATTGTAATGGTATTCTTTGGACGATTAGCTACATCGTGATAATAAGAGAAATCCAATCCTGCCGAAATCACTTTAATATCTCCATTGGTATTAGCAGTTTTTTCTGTAATTAAAGTCCCTTTTTTAATTTCAGCCCAATCTCCCAAACTCTTCACTTCCCACCCCTTCGGAATTTCTCGTTTCAGAGTTTCGTCAAACACCATTTCGCCGCCGGAGGATTTGTAGGGTTTGCCGTTTGCGTCGGGGAAGTCGAACTGCACGAACCAGTAGTCGTACAGGGTTTTCGCCATCTCTTCCAAGCGCGCGTTGATTTGTTTGTTCAGGGCGATTTTTTTATCCAAGGCAGAGAGAACGGCGGCGATGGATTGTTGGGTTTTGAGGTTGGTGAACGCTCTGATTTTTAACGGATGCAGATGATTTCGGTTCATGGTTGGAACACCAGAACCAGTTTTATATTCATTTAATTTTAAATTTTTCAATAGGTAATAAATATATTGGACGTTATTTCCCTTAAAATCTTTTACATACAATGCTGTATTATGCGGAAAAAAGTTTTTTGTTATTAAATGTGGAATACCGACTGTTCCACTTCTCCCAATCGTAATTCCAGGCGCTTTAACTTTATATTCATTGTGATAACCCAAAATTCCGTTGGAAGATTGAACAGGATATTCGCCTTTTACAAAAGCATCTTTTGGTAAATCATATCCACGTTGGAACTCTACCAAATCACCTAAAATACAATCTTGTAATTCATTCATAAAATTTTATTTCTCTTCAAAGATCATCTGAAAATATTCTCAATATCCGACCGTACTTTTTCAGTCAATCGTAAGGTGTGCTTTTAGCCACCATCTGAAACCGTCGTTGTTTATCGGTGGGCAGGAATGCCCACCCTACAATAAAGGTCGTTTGAAAAACATTTCAAAATCCGACCGCACTTTTTCAAGTAGCCTACATTGATGCCTGTTATTTCTTTAGGTTCAGCAGTTCGGCAATATGGCGTTCGCCCTCGCGTTCTTTTTCCAGTCTGCGTGCAGCGGCGAATTTTTCGTATTCGATGCAGGCTTTTTCGTCTGCCTGAGTTTTGCTGACTGTGCCTGCGTTTTGCAGCACACGGCGGTCGTTGAAGGTAAGAAAGGCATCCAGTTTTTCCGTCCAGTCTTGCAGGAATATTTGTTTTTTCCGGGTTGCCTGGTCTTCGGCAAAGTCCAGCCACATGGAAACAATGCGGTTGAGGGCATCGATTTCTGCCTCGTTCAGGTAGTTTTTGGCAACGGTTGTATCGGCTTTCCCCCGCCAATGAGTCAGCCCCATATTGGGTTTTTCTGCATCTGCGCGCTGATAGATGATTTCGGGCGCGGTATGCAGGGTGCAAGCGTAGTGGAGTTTATTTTGTATGGTTTTGAAAAATGCGTTGGTTTCTTTGAAGCTGTGCTGGTAATCCGCCGCCATTGCAAAGATTTCGCGCACGCGCAGATACATCCGCCGCTCGCTGCTACGGATGTCCCTGATGCGGTTAAGCAGCTGTTCAAACTGATCTTCGGCGCGACTTGTGCCGACGGGCGGGTTTTTGAGGCGGTCATCATTGAGTACGAAGCCTTTGCTGATGTATTCGCCCAATGTCCGTGTTGCCCATTGGCGGAATTGTGTGCCGCGTGTGGAGCGGACGCGGTAACCGATGGCAATGATCAGGGACAGGGGGTAAAGGGCAATTTTTCGGCTTACCTCCCGCCCGCTTTCATTTTGAACTGTCAACTGAAAGTTGACAGTTGCCTGTTCGTCCATTTCGTTTTCGTCAAAAATGGTTTTAATGTGCTTGCTGATGTTTTGTTTGCTGGTTTGGTAGAGTTCGGCAATTTCTTTTTGGGTCAGCCACAGTTCGCCGTCAAGCTCGCGCAGGGTGAATTCGGATAGTCCGTCTTCCGTAGTGTAAATGATGATGTCGTTGTCGTGCATAGTTTTCCTGTTTTTATAAATAGTTAAGACTACCTGAAAACCGCCGCCTCAAATCCGTCCGCTTTCTTTTAAATATTCGCGCACCAGCAGGCGGTTGATGACTTGGATGTCTGCGGGCTGAACGGGGAATTTTTGTTCTGTGCGGAAGCGTTTTAAGACGATGCCCTGCATTTGTTTTTCAAAGTAATTCTGGTTGTCCAAAATCTGCGCCATATCCAGCACTTTTTGGTCGGCGTCGGTTTTGACGCCGTTGAGCGCGTCGAAGACTTTTTGTTTGTCGCCGTAGAGGACGGGATTTTCCAGCAGGCGTTTGTGGGTGCGGGCGTATTTTGCGTCGCCGCCGTATTTGTGCCGCAGGAGGTCGTTTTTTCGGTTGAGCTCTTTGATTTTGGCATAGACGGTTTCGAGTATGCCGATGTTGGTTTTCATGTCGTCTTGTCCGACTTCGGCGAGGTTCTTTTTCTTGAAGATGCGTTCCAATTCTTCGCGCAGGCTGATGAATTCGGGGTCTACTTGGTCGAAGTTGCCCGCCAGCCCTTCGCGGACTTTGCGCATGATGTCTTTCAAGTCGTCGGCGAGTTTGAGCTCGGCTTCGCCGGTTTTGACAAATTGGAAGTAGATGTCTTCCAAGGCTTCGTTGAGCAGGTGTGCGGTGTCGCCCTGCTGCAGTTTTTCGGCAAGGTTCAGGGTGTCGATGCGGGCGGCGGTTTCACGGTATAGGAGGTTGAGTTTGTCAAAATCGAGATGCTCGAGAAATTCATAGTCGCCTTGCAGGCGCAGGATGTTGTACAGCTCTTTGGCGGTTTGCAGGGCTTTTTTAAGGGTGAGCAACTGGGTTTTGTCTTTTATTTCGTTGATTTGGCTGCAAAAGGCTTCGGCGTTTTCGGTGTCGAAGTCAAAGAGGGCGGCTTTGATGCCGGCGATTTCCTGTTCGATTTCTTCGGCGGTTTTGAAAAGTTGGCTGTAGCTGCCGATTTCGTCGCCCAGTTCGTTGGTTAGTTCGTCCCAATAGGCGCGGTTGGTTTTGTCGAATTCGCTTTGTATGTCGGCGAAATCGACGACGTAGCCGTAGCGGTAGTGTTTGTACGCGGGTGAGGGTCTGTAAAAGGTTGTGGGCTTTGATGAGTCTGCCCAAATAGAGTTTTTTCAGGCGCGGGGCGTCAAAGCCGGTCAGCAGCATGTTGTACACGAAGAGGAGGTCTGTTTTGCTGGCTTTGAAGTCTTTGACCCATTGGTCGCGCTCGTCTTTGGTGCCGACGTCGTGCAGTATCAGGGCGGCGGTGAGCTTGTGGTCCGAGGTCGTCTGAAAATAGGCGTACATCTGCCGCGCCTGCTCTGCGCTGTCGCAGATAATCATGGCGCCGAGGCTGTCGTCTTGGTTGGTTTTGCGGAATTTGGCAAAGTCGTCAAGGATGTAGTCGAGCATCGGGCGGACGAAATGCGGATGGGCGTAGATGGCTTTGCGCTCTATGCTGCCTTTTTCGATTTCAAGCTGCGCCAATGTTGCCTGCAATTGGGCTTTGTATTGGCTGCTGATGGCTTCGCGGATGAGGCGCAGGGTGTAGCTGTCGGCGATGGAGGCGTTGTAATAATATTTGTGGATGTAGTCGCCGAAGAGTTCGCGGGTGTTGACGCTGCCGGCGGTTACTCCGATAAGCGGCGTGCCGGTCAGCCCGATTTTGACGGCGTTTACGTCGGACTGGTTGAGGTTGGCAAGAAACGAACCTTTGGGGTTGTAGCTGCGGTGTACTTCGTCGAGGAAATAGACGCGCTGGATGCTCAGGTCGTAGTCGCTTTTGGTGACGACGTCGGGGTCGTCTTTGAATTTTTGGATGTTGACGACGGTGATTTCCGCTTTGCCGGAATGGTTGTGCAGGGTTTGGGCGGATTTGATGTCGGCGGCGAAGGCTTCGCGGCTGTCGATGGTGTGGACGATGAGGTCACGGGCGGTGAATTCCTGCTGCGCCTGTTTCAAGAGGTCGAGCCTGTCCACGATGAAATAGAATTTTGGCACGATACCTTGTTTGGCGTAATAGCGGGTTAGATAGCGGGTGCTGTAGTAGGCGAGCGCGGTTTTGCCGGAGCCTTGGGTGTGCCAGATGACGCCTTTTTTGCCGCCGTTGGTCAGGTGTTTTTCGGTGGCGTAGGCGGCGAAAAGCTGCGGATAGCGCATGATGTGTTTTTTTATGCCGTTTTGTGTTTCGACGTATGCAAAGCCGTATTGCAGGAGAAAGGCGAGGCGGTCGCGGCACAGCAGCGAGGTCAGGATTCGGTTGGTAGGCGTGTCGGGGGATTTGTTGCTGATAAATTCGGGGTTATGTTTGATGACGGACAGGTTGTTGTCTTGCAGGACGGTGTTTTCAAGGTCGTCTGAAAGGGTGTTTAAAAGTTCGGCAAGGTTGAGCTTATGTTCTTCGCGGAAATAGTTGAAAGCGGGGCTGCCATAGGCGGATGAGGAGTAGAATGCGCCCTGCACCGGCTCGGTCGCGCCGTCGTCGTATTCCATGTTGTTGGAAAAAATCATGAATTGGGTGATGTTGATAAAGCGGCGGAATTTGGGATTTTGCGCGCGCTTTGCCATCCGCTCGCGTTCTGCGCCTATACCGCCTTTGTTATTGGGCTTTTTAACTTCGACAAATATCAACGGCATGCCGTTTACCAGCAGGGTGATGTCCGGGCGGAATTCTTCGTCGCCGTTGATGCAGGGCAGTTCGGTTACGACATGGAAGCGGTTGTTGTCGAAATTTTGGAAATCGATCAGCTTGATGCCGGAGCGGCTGATGAGGCGTTCGTAAAATTGCCGTCCCAAGTCTTCGTTGTCCAGCTCGATGGTGATGTCGGTCAGCAGGCGGCGCGCGTCGTCTTCGGATAGTCCCGCATTGATGCGGCACAGGCTTTCGGTGAAGATGTCGGGAAAGATGTTGGTCTGCCTATCCCATGTTGCGGTTTTTAGCGAAAGATAGCGGTAGCCCAGTCGCATCAGGTGCAATACGGCGGGAATTTTGACACGGGAGTTTTCGTTGTGGGTTTGGAACATGGTTTTTCCTGACTGATTACCTTTTTGTTGGCTATTATATAATATTTTTACACAGGCGAAATCATCTATACCTTATCGATCTTCCAGACAACTTTGTTTTAAGAAAAGTACAGAGGGAAATTTTAACCATTTCGAAAATCAGAAATAATCAAAAAACCCACCGCACTTTATGAGCAAAACGGCGCAGTGCTTTCACAAAACTAAGGGACAAGCGCTTAAAATCTGCTATACTGCCCGCCGAGTTTTTACTCAGTTTGCTGATAAAATTTAACCGCTCGCTATTTTTAGCTCCGGAGGACAATAAATTGAAAAACTTGTTTGCAAAAACATTAAAATCCCTTTGTTTCGCCTTGACTTTCCTTTCCATCACTGCCTTTGCGCAAGAAAAACTTTACGTTTATAACTGGACCGATTACGTGCCTTCCAATCTCATTGCCGAATTTACCAAAGAGACCGGCATTGAAGTGATTTATTCCACCTTTGAAAGCAACGAAGAAATGTATGCCAAACTTAAGCTTATTTCCGACAATGCCGGTTATGACTTGGTTTTCCCGTCCAGCTATTATGTGAACAAAATGGTGCAAGACGGTATGTTGCAAAAATTGGATCATGGCAAGTTAAGCAATTTCAAACAAATTCCGGACAATTTATTGCACAAAGATTTCGACCCGAATAACGACTATTCCCTGCCTTATGTGTATGGTTTAACCGGTATCGCCGTGAACTCGGAAGATGTTGACGTCAGCAAAATCACTAGCTGGTCAGATTTGTGGAACCCGGAATACAAAGGCAAAGTGTTGCTCACTAGTGATGCGCGCGAAGTGTTTCATGTGGCGTTATTGTTGGACGGAAAATCACCGAACACCACCAACGAAGACGAAATCAAAGCTGCTTACGAACGGTTGGAAAAATTATTGCCGAACGTCGCCGTTTTTAACTCCGACTCGCCGGAAGTGCCTTATGTGCAGGGCGAAGTAGCACTAGGCATGATTTGGAACGGTTCCGCCTACATGGCACACCGTGAAAACGAAAACATTCAGTTCGTCTATCCGAAAGAAGGCGCAATTTTCTGGATGGATAACTACGCTATTCCGAAAAGCGCGAAAAACGTCGAAAACGCCTATAAATTTATCAATTTCCTGCTACGTCCGGAAAATGCCAAAGTGGTTTTGGAACGCTTGGGCTATTCCATGCCAAACAACGGCGTAAAAGCCTTAATCTCACCGGAAATGGCAAACAACCCGACCTTATTCCCGCCGGAGGAACAAGTGAAAAAAGGCATTATTCAAGGTGACGTAGGTAACGCCATTGATATTTATGAAAAATATTGGAATAAGTTGAAAACGAATTAATTAGGGATAATAAAAAAGTGCGGTGGTTTTTCACCGCACTTTTCATGATTACCGATAAAATCAGCGCTTAGATTTGACTAATTGTTCTGTCAGTTCATAAGCACGAAGTTTTGCCAATTCTTTAGAAAGTTTGGACATTAATACTTCGTAATCTGCATCGTGGTGATGCTGACGAATGTTTTCTTCAGCACGTTTCTTCGCAGCAATAATGCGTTCGCTGTCAAGTTCTTGGCCTCGAATAGCGATATCCGCAAGGACAATAACCGCTGTCGGTTGTACTTCTAAGAAACCACCGGAAACGTAGATAACTTCCTCGCTATCATTTTCCAACGTCAGCTTAACAATACCCGGCTTGATTGCCGTTAGTAACGGGGCATGACCCGGTAAAACACCGAGCTCGCCTTCAATACCAGTTGCTTGAACGCTTTTCACATTGCCGGAAAAGATTTGTTGTTCTGCACTTACCACTGTTAAATTAAATGTTGCCATGTTTTTCTCCTTCAAGTTTGATATGCATCAGCTTGAAGTGATTACATATTTTTGGCTTTTTCTAGCGCTTCGTCGATAGAACCGACCATATAGAACGCCTGTTCCGGAATATGGTCGTACTCACCGCTTAAAATACCTTTAAAGCCGCGAATAGTTTCTTTTAACGGAACATACTTACCCGGTGAACCTGTAAAGACTTCAGCAACAAAGAATGGTTGTGATAAGAAACGTTCGATTTTACGCGCGCGCGCTACCACTAATTTATCTTCTTCGGATAATTCATCCATACCAAGAATTGCGATGATGTCTTTCAATTCTTTGTAACGTTGCAAGATACCTTGGACGCCACGAGCGACATTATAGTGTTCTTGACCGACAACCAACGGATCCAATTGACGGGATGTAGAATCTAACGGGTCAACCGCCGGATAAATCCCCAAAGACGCAATTTGACGACTCAATACGACGGTGGAATCTAAGTGCGCAAAGGTAGTTGCCGGAGACGGGTCGGTTAAGTCATCCGCAGGAACATAAACCGCTTGTACGGAGGTGATAGAACCGGTTTTGGTTGAGGTGATACGTTCTTGTAACACACCCATTTCTTCCGCAAGTGTCGGTTGATAACCTACCGCTGACGGCATACGACCTAAAAGGGCGGATACTTCGGTACCGGCAAGGGTATAACGATAGATATTATCCACAAAGAATAATACGTCACGACCTTCATCACGGAATTTTTCCGCCATAGTCAAACCGGTTAAGGCAACACGTAAACGGTTACCCGGTGGTTCATTCATTTGACCATAAACCAGAGATACTTTATCCAATACATTGGAATCTTTCATTTCGTGGTAGAAGTCGTTACCTTCACGGGTACGTTCACCTACACCGGCGAATACGGAATAACCTGAGTGCTCAATAGCAATATTACGGATTAATTCCATCATATTTACGGTTTTACCTACACCCGCACCACCGAATAAACCGACTTTACCCCCTTTCGCGAATGGGCAAATTAAGTCGATAACTTTAATACCGGTTTCTAATAATTCGGTACTGTTGGATTGTTCTTCATAGCTTGGTGCCGAACGGTGGATTGACCAACGTTCTTCTTCACCGATTGGACCTTGTTCATCGATTGGTTCGCCCAATACGTTCATAATACGACCAAGGGTTTTTGTGCCTACCGGTACTTGAATCGGGTCATTGGTATTTTCTACTTTCAAACCGCGTTTTAAACCGTCGGAGGCACCCAGTGCGATACAACGTACCACACCACCGCCTAATTGTTGTTGAACTTCAAGGGTTAAACCTGTTTCAACTTTTAATGCATCATAAACTTTTGGTACTGCATCTTGTGGAAATTCGACGTCAATCACCGCACCGATGATTTGTACAATTTTACCTGTCGCCATTACCGTTCCTCTTCTACTAAATCGCTGCCGCGCCGGCAACAATTTCATTTAATTCATTTGTGATACTTGCTTGACGAGCTTTGTTATACACCAACCGCAAGTCATTAATTAAATTACCTGCGTTATCCGTTGCTGCTTTCATCGCTACCATTCGAGCCGCTTGTTCTGAAGCTAAATTATCTACAACCGCTTGATAAACCTGAGATTCTAAATAACGAACTAAAAGACTGTCTAATAATACTTTTGGATCAGGTTCATAAATATAATCCCATGCCTGTTGTCTTTCGCTTAGGTGATCGTTTTCCATTTCCGGTAAAGGAACTAATTGTTGTATAACCGGTTTTTGCGACATCGTATTAATGAATTTATTGTACGCAATATAAATCGCATCAATTTCACCATTACGATAAGCATCAAACATGGCATTCGCCACACCAATTAATTCTTCCAAAGCCGGGTTATCGCCCAAACCGGAAAGTTGTCCTTTGACATTAAAGCCAAGAGAACGGAAAAAACTAATCCCTTTAGAACCGATTAAACCAAGTACGGTAGCGGCATTCTGCGCTTTCCAGTCCTTAATTTGGTTAAGCGTGGCTTTAAACAAATTAACGTTTAAACCACCGCACATTCCACGATCGGTAGAAATAACTAAAATGCCGACATTTTTCACTTCACGTTCCACTAAGAACGGGTGTTTGTAACCGATACTGGCTTTAGACACATGACTGATAACATTACGGATAGTTTCAGAATACGGACGAGATGCCGCCATACGGTCCTGCGTTTTACGCATTTTCGAGGTTGCAACCATTTCCATTGCCTTGGTGATTTTCTGCGTACTCTGCACGCTGGCAATTTTGGTTTTTATCTCTTTTGCACCTGCCATCTTGTTTCTCCGTTACTACCAAGCACTGTTAGCTTTAAAACTATCTAAAATACCTTTTAACGTATCTTTGATTTCGTCATTATAGTTACCGGTTTTGGTTAGTTCTTGCATAAACTCGGCATAATTACGATTTGCATAATCTAAAAGTGCGGTCTCAAAACTTGCTATTTTTGATAACTCCACATCTTCCAAATAACCGAACTCAACAGCAAATAACACAACAGCCTGTTCCGCAACCGAAAGCGGCGCAAATTGTTTTTGTTTTAGCAATTCAGTTACTTTTTCACCGTGAGAAAGTTGTTTACGGGTTGCATCATCAAGATCGGATGCAAACTGTGCAAACGCCGCTAATTCACGATATTGGGCAAGTGCGGTACGAATACCACCGGCTAATTTTTTGATGACTTTAGTTTGTGCCGAACCACCTACACGGGAAACGGAAATACCCGGGTTTACCGCAGGACGAATGCCGGAGTTAAATAGGTTGGATTCCAAGAAAATCTGACCGTCAGTAATCGAAATTACGTTGGTTGGAACGAAGGCGGAAACGTCACCCGCTTGTGTTTCGATAATCGGAAGTGCGGTTAAAGAACCGGTTTTACCTTTAACTTCACCGTTAGTGAATTTTTCTACATATTCTTCATTTACACGAGAGGCACGTTCAAGTAAACGTGAGTGTAGGTAGAATACGTCACCCGGATAAGCTTCACGACCCGGCGGACGACGTAATAACAAGGAAATTTGACGATAAGCCACCGCTTGTTTGGAAAGGTCATCGTAAACGATTAATGCATCTTCACCACGATCGCGGAAATATTCACCCATTGCACAACCGGCATAAGGCGCTAAATATTGTAATGCGGCAGATTCGGAAGCAGAAGCAGCAACCACGATAGTGTTGGCTAATGCGCCGTGTTCTTCTAATTTACGTACCACATTGGCAATGGTTGATGCTTTTTGACCGATTGCAACATAGATACATTTAATACCGGAATTACGTTGGTTGATGATAGTATCGATAGCCAATGCGGTTTTACCGGTTTGACGGTCACCGATAATTAACTCACGTTGTCCACGACCGATTGGTACCATGGAGTCAACGGCTTTATAACCGGTTTGAACAGGTTGATCAACGGACTTACGTTCAATTACACCCGGTGCAATGACTTCAATTGGAGAAAAACCGTCATTTTCAATTTCACCTTTGCCGTCAATCGGTTGACCAAGGGTATTTACCACACGACCTAATAAACCGCGACCTACAGGCACTTCAAGAATACGGCCGGTACATTGGACTTCCATGCCTTCTGCAAGATCGGCATAAGGCCCCATTACCACTGCACCAACAGAATCTCTTTCTAAGTTTAATGCCATTGCGTAGCGATTTCCCGGTAATGCAATCATCTCACCTTGCATCACTTCACTTAAACCGTGAATACGAATGATACCATCGCTGACTGAAACGATTGTTCCCGTATTACGCGCTTCGCTTTCTACATTAAACTGGGCAATGCGTTTTTTTATTAATTCACTAATTTCAGTTGAATTTAGTTGCATCTTCTAATCCTCTTATAATTGCAACTCATTTGCCAGACGGGTAAGTTGCCCACGGCTACTTCCGTCAATCACAAAATCATCTGTACGAATGATAACTCCGGCAATCAGTGAGTTATCAATGTTGCAATTTAACTTAATTTTACGGGCTAATTTCTTTTCCATTGCGGCAGCAATTTTTTCTTGTTGCGCGACACTTAATGGTTGAGCTGAGGTGACCTGAACTTCCGTAATTGCGTTATATTCCTCAACATAATGCCGGAATTCTTTGAATACTGCCGGAAGGACAGTTAAACGCTTATTTTCAGCCATTAACCGAATCAAATTTTGCCCATATTGATTTATTTGTTCACCACAAATTGCGATCACCGTATCCGCCAGTTTTTGTGCCGAAAAAGAGCTTGTTAAGAAATCTTTCATGGTGTCATTTTCAACGACTTCAGCAAGAAAACCTAACATTTCTCCCCATTTTCCCACCGCACTTTTATCAACCGAACGCTGTTCTACGGCAAAATCAAATGCTGCTTTTGCATAAGGGCGAGCTATGGTAGTTAATTCTGACATAAGCTCAACCTTCTTATAGTTCTGCAACTAATTTATCAATAATGTCATTGTTTGCCGCTTCATCAATAGAACGACCCACAATTTTTTCTGCACCGGCAACAGCCAAAGACGCCACTTTAACACGCAATTCTTCCTGAACACGCTTACGCTCGGCTTCCACTTCCGCATAGCCTTGTTCAATAATTTTCGCTTTAAGTTCTTCAGCTTCGTTTTTAACTTCGTCCAATACTTCGTTACGACGTTTATTGGCATCATCCAAAATTTCTTGTGCCTGAATTTTGGCTTTAGAAATTTCTTGTTCAACAAGGGCTTTGGTATCCGCCTGTTCTTTTTTTGCCACTTCCGCCGAAGCTAAAGCATTTGCAATTTGGCTTTGACGCGTTTCAATTGCCTTAATAATTGGCGGCCAAACAAATTTCATACAGAACCACACAAAAAGTGCGAATGAAATGAGTTGACCAATTAATGTTGCATTTAAATTCACAACGTCCTCCTTAATCTGCCTGCTTCACGTTGATAAGCAAATAAGGTGATTATTGTAATAAACCGATGAATGGGTTTGCAAAAATGAAAAGTAAAGAAATACCAACTGCAATCATCGCAATCGCATCTAAAAGACCTGCCACGATAAACATTTTAGTTTGTAGGCTTGAAGCTAGTTCCGGCTGACGGGCGGATGATTCTAAGAATTTACCGCCTAAGATAGCAAAGCCGATTGCCGTGCCCAATGCAGCGAATGCAAGAAGGATAGATGCACCGATAATTGTAGCTGTAATTACAGTTTCCATAATGTTCTCCAATAGAAGTTAAGTTTTTAGCCCTAGAGCCGGTTAATAAAAAATTAATGTTCTGCTTTGTTATAAGCAATACTCAAATAAACCACCGTCAACATCATAAAAATGAATGCTTGTAACGTGATAACCAAAATATGGAAAATCGCCCAAGCAAGGTGTAATGGAATTCCCAGTGCCGCAATCGCCATATTGGCGGAATACATAACGGCAATAAGAATAAAGATTAATTCGCCCGCATACATGTTACCGAACAAACGGAAGCCGAGAGAAATCGGTTTAGCCAGTAAAGTAACAGTTTCGAGAATAAAGTTAACAGGGATAAATGCCCAGTAATTAAACGGATGTAAGGTATATTCCTTAACTAAACCGCTAACCCCTTTGGATTTAACCGTATAGAAAAGAATCAGGAAGAAGACGCAAATCGACATCCCCAAAGTAGCGCTAATATCTGCCGTAGGGACGGCTCTTAAATAGTGAATACCGAATAATCCGGCAAGTTGCGGAAGGAAATCAACAGGGATTAAGTCGATGGCATTCATAATGAATACCCAACAGAAAATGGTCAGGGCAATCGGTGCCACCACCTCGCGCGGACCATGGAAATTTTCTTTAACGATGCCATTAACCCAACCTACCAGGATTTCCACCAGACATTGTAATTTTCCCGGTACACCCGGCGTTGCCTTTTTAGCAACCCGTCTGAAAATGAAAAGGAAAATAACGGCGGACAGAATAGAGAAAAATAAGGTATCAACGTGAATATTCCAGAAACCGTCCCCCGTTTTAAGGAAAGATAAGTGGTGACCGATATATTCTGAAGTTGTTTGTTCAGACATAGTTAACCCTTTGTAAAATAAAACTTAAGACCTATTCAGCAGAAATGGGATAATATTATTTAGCATTAATGCTGTAAAAAAACCTGTAAAGAAAACAATAAAATATGTTACCGAAAGCCATTTGAACGAAAAAATAATCAGTAGAATCGTCAATACGAATTTAATGGCTTCACCACGATAAAGTGCGGTTAATTTTTTTGATAAATCCTGATTGCGATAAAAAACAACATACACAAAGATAAAAAAAGGTATGAACGCGGCAAAAAATCCTAAGCAGAAATCAACCGCACTTTGGGTATTGGCTAACAACGCAATAATAGAGCTCAAAACAAGACCGACGAAAAATTCAATGTAAATGGATTTTTTATATTTGGCTCGGGCTTGTGCTAAAACTCTGGACATAACTTTTAAACCTTAAAACGGAGCAATTATACCCTTGAAAAAATGAGATTCAACTCAAAAGCACTCAAAAAGTGGTAAATGAACTACAATAAAAGATAGTTAACAGAAATTTTACTTTTTAGTCAAAAGTATTAAATGGCGTTCACCGATAAGTGTTGGAACCTCAATAGAAATCACATTTTCAATCTGAAATTGATCACTTAAATTTTGTGCTTCTTCCTGCTGATAAATACCTTTTAACGCATAAAACATACCATCAGGTTTGGGTAAATGCCAGCACCATTCTGTCATGTCTTTTAAGGAAGCAAAAGCGCGGCTTAATACGCCGTCGAATTTTTCTTCCGGTTGATATTCTTCCACACGGCTTAGAACAGGCTTAACGTTTGTTAGTCCCAACTCACGAACCGCATTACGAATAAAGCTGATACGCTTGCCCAGGCTATCCAACAGTACAAACTGCTTATCAGGGTTAATGATCGCCAACGGCAAGCCGGGCAAGCCAGGACCGGTACCTACATCAATAAAACGATCACCTTGTAAATGAGGGCTAACCACGAGGCTATCCAAAATATGTTTCACCAACATGTCTTGCGGATCGCGCACGGAGGTTAAATTATAGGCTTTATTCCATTTGTTTAATAAATTGACGAAGTCGATCAATTGCTGTTTTTGTTGATCGTTTGGTTGAATCTTCGCTTGTGCAAGGAGGCTATCTAATTTAGCTTTCATTGATGAGATACTCTCTTTAGGAACACCGCACATTCTACTTGAAAGTGCGGTCAGTATTCTATGCATTTTTCGCCTGTTGCTGCAAAATCCCGGTTAAATTCGTTTCCAGCCAATCCACCAATTCAAACATTTTACTTGACGCCTCCGAACCAAATTCCGTCAGCGTGTAATCCACTTGCGGCGGCACTGTGTTATAGGATTTGCGAACTAACATACCGTCCGCTTCCAATTCTTGTAAGGTCTTCGTCAGCATTCGCTCACTCACACCGTCAATGGCGCGACGCAATTCGCTAAAACGTTTGGTACCGGAATACAGACTCACCAACACCAAAACGCCCCAACGGTTGGTTAAATGCTGTAAAATTTGGCGTGAAGGACAATCTGAAGCCAAAACATTGCCACGTTCAAAAATATTTTCCATTTTTATTTCCTTAAAAATCAATTTATTAAAAATAAATTTAAATTTATTCCAAAACTTACGTTTATGTAAGTACTTCTCAAAAGTAAGTAATGTAATTATAGTTGCTATTGAATAATACGGTCAACCATCCCAATACCAGGAGGAAAACAACATAATAAACAAAACTATCGCCATTACAGGTGCAACAGGTCAATTCGGTGCTATCGCATTAGATTTATTAAAAGCAAAAAGCGTCAACGTTATCGCCCTTGTGCGTTCTCCGGAAAAAATTTCAGGTGCGCAAGCCCGCAAATTTGACTATTTAAAAGTGGAAGGTCAAGTAGAAGCACTACGAGGCATAGACACTTTAATTCTAGTATCAAGCAATGAAATCGGGCAACGTTTCGTACAACACAATAATGTCATTGAATCAGCCAAAAAAGCAGGCGTGAAGCGTATCATCTATATTAGTTTTATCAATGTTAACAAAGAAAACAATGTACGTTTATTATCAGATGAATATGTACAAACCGAAGCTGCATTAAAAGCATCAGGTATTACTTACACCATTCTACGCAACGGCTGGTACACCGAAAACCATACCGCCTCTATTCCTGCAGCATTGGAAAATAACGCTTTCTACGGTTCTGCAAAAGAAGGACGTATTTCATCCGCCCTTCGTGCAGAACTTGCTGAAGCCGCGGTAAATGTGACATTAGGCGAAGGTCACGACAACCAAACTTACGAACTTGCCGGCTCAACTAGTTGGACATTAGCGGATTTAGCCGCAGAAATCAGTAAACAAACAGGCAAAGACATTCCCTATGTCGATCTTCCTGCCGCAGATTATTCAGCAGCACTTATAAAAGCAGGCTTGCCTGAAGATTTTGCAAGGTTAACTGCAGAATGTGATGTAGACGCATCAAACGGTGCATTATTCTCAGAGGATAAAACCCTTGAAAAATTAATCGGTCGCCCAACCACAAGATTAGATGTGGCAGTGCAACAGGCATTGCAACTTTTACCATAACAAGGTTTGATGCTTAACCGAGGATATTCGCTATCCTCGGTTTTTAACCTTAGGCTGGCAAAAATGCGTGATAGGCTTAGCCGATCTCACCTCATCGCCCCGCACATTTACTTCTTATAAGGCGAGATAACCCGGAAATGTATATGGTGCTTAATGTATTTAAAGACATGGATTTGAGGATTTATCAGGAATTATTGGGTTAGTGATAAAAAAGTGCGGTCAAAATCGACCGCACTTTTTTGTTTTTTAGCGAGAGGGAAAGATTACTAGATTACTCCCCACGCTTTAACATCCCTTGTTTTTTCAAGTTCACTAAAATGATGGAAATAGCTGCTGGCGTGATGCCGGAAATACGGCTTGCTTGCCCGATAGACACCGGACGATGTTGTTCTAACTTAGCACGTACTTCGTTTGATAAACCGGAGACTTTAGCATAATCAAACTGTGCAGGAATCGCTGTGTTTTCGTGGCGTTTTTGTTTTTCAATTTCTTCTTCTTGATGTTCAATATAACCTTGATATTTAATAGCAATTTCCACTTGTTCCACTGCTTCTTTATCTTCCATTGCTGGTTGATAAGGCGTCAAAGAAGTTAAAATCTCATAGTTCATTTCCGGGCGACGCAATAAATCTTCACCGTTGGCTTCGCGCACCAATGGACTACCCAACACTTTATTCGCTTCTTCCAAATATTCTGAACGCGGGTGCAACCAAATGCTGCGTAAACGTTGGCGTTCAAGCTCAATATTTTCCATTTTTTGATTAAAACGCGCCCAACGCGCTTCATCAATTAAACCTAATTCGTGCGCAATCGGCGTTAAACGAATATCGGCGTTATCTTCACGTAACAACAAGCGATATTCCGCACGGGAAGTAAACACGCGATATGGTTCTTTAGTACCAAGGGTGCAAAGATCATCCACCAACACACCAATATAAGCCTGATCACGACGTGGGAACCAGGCATCTTTTTCCTGCACATAAAGCCCGGCGTTGATCCCGGCAAGTAAACCTTGTGCCGCTGCTTCTTCATAACCGGTTGTGCCGTTAATTTGACCGGCAAAGAATAAACCGGAGATCGCTTTGGTTTCTAAGGTCGGTTTGAGATCACGCGGATCAAAATAATCGTATTCAATGGCGTAACCCGGTTTGACGATTCGTGCCTTTTCCAAACCTTTCATGGAATTCACGATCCCCATTTGCACATCAAACGGCAAACTGGTGGAGATTCCGTTCGGATAAATTTCATTACTGGTTAAGCCTTCCGGTTCAAGGTAAATCTGATGAGAATTGCGATCCGCAAAACGCATCACTTTATCTTCAATAGACGGACAGTAACGTGGACCGATGCCTTCAATCACACCGGTGTACATTGGGCTGCGATCCAAATTATTGCGGATCACGTCATGAGTTTGCTCGTTAGTATGGGTGATATAACAAGGAATTTGTTGTGGGTGATCGGAAACAGATCCCATAAACGAGAACACTGGCAATACGGCATCGCCATGTTGTTTAGCAAGCACATCAAAATTGATCGTACGCGCATCAATACGCGGTGGTGTACCGGTTTTTAAGCGATCCACCCGTAAATTGAGATCGCGCAAACGCTGGGCTAATGTGACGGAAGCAGGATCACCTGCACGCCCGCCGGTATAATTTTCCAAACCAATATGGATCTTGCCGGCGAGGAAAGTGCCGGCAGTGAGAATCACCGCTTTGGCGTGAAATTTTAGCCCCATTTTGGTGACCACACCCGTGGCGCGATCCTGTTCGATTAAAATATCTGTGGCTTCTTGTTGGAAAATATCCAAATTCGGTTGATTTTCCAATGCGATTCTGACCGCTTGGCGATATAACACGCGATCCGTTTGTGCGCGAGTAGCGCGTACGGCAGGACCTTTGCTGCTATTTAAGGTGCGAAATTGAATACCCGCCTTATCTGCTGCGGTTGCCATTAAACCGCCCATGGCATCAATTTCTTTGACCAAATGCCCTTTTCCGATCCCACCAATCGCCGGGTTACAAGAAATTTGCCCTAAAGTATCGATATTATGGGTAAGCAACAGGGTTTTTAACCCCATGCGCGCAGGTGCCAAGGCGGCTTCGGTTCCTGCATGACCGCCACCGATTACGATGACATCATAGATTTCTGTATAAAACATGATTATTTTTTATCTCTTTTTTGCATTCTGTAACGGATCATCTGATCCTTTAAAAAAATTGGCTGCTATTCTACTGAAAATCCCGTGTGGATAAAAGGTCAGTTTGAGAGGAATAGAAGACGGGATCTGAAGAAAGGATCCGACGTTAATAAGTAATAAGATCTTTATCTATATATAAAGTTTATTATTACTATAATTAAGATCGACGAAAACCTTGGATAAGATCTTTTTTATGTTGTAAATGAAGGAGATGGATCATGCTACAAGTTGTTAAGATCTTACCGATCCTCCTAAAATTTCTTGTGTATAACTCTGTTATTTATCCACAGTTGGATCTTTTGTAAAATTTATTCGTGTTATAAAAACAGATTTTTCACAATTTTATGTGAAGTTATCCACAAGAGGTTTTAGAAAATGACTGATTTTATTTTGAACAAAAGGATTAAAGATGGTGCAGAAAGTTAGGCAGCCAGTCTTCCGCACATTGTTCCTGATCGGTTTCCGTTAAGACATCAATACGCAAAGCGTCGATAATTTTGACCGCACTTTTTGCCTGCAAGGTCTGTTCTACCGTATCCACCGCAAAACAGAAGGTATCATAGTCGGAATTGCCCAAGCCGATGACGGCAAATCGTAACTCTGAAAGATCCGCATCACCGGTTTTGAGTTCATCAAATAGCGGTTTTAGGTTATCCGGTAATTCGCCGGCGCCGTGGGTGGAGGTGACCACTAACCATAGTTTTTCGTTAATAACTTCGTCTAAAGAGGGTCCGTGCAGAAGTGCGGTGCTGAAACCCTGCTGTTGTAATATGCCTTCCAAGTGTTCGGCAACATATTCGGCGCCACCTAATGTGCTGCCGGTAATTAAGCAAATTTTAGGCTGCATTTTCTCTCCTAAAAAGAAGGCTTAGATAAACTAAGCCTTTGTTTAAAAATAAATAGTTAGATGCTGTCGGTGATACCTAAAAGTGAACGTAAACGTTCTTGAATATTTTGGTGTTCGCCTCTTAATTGTTCGTTTTCACCGCGTAGTGCATCATTTTCTTGTTGTGCTCTGCTGCTTTTTTCTCTTAATTCATCCACTTCCAATTGAAGCAACTGAATGGTTTCGACAGCTTGTTTAATCTTGTTTTCTAACTGGTCTAGAATTTCTAGTGACATAAGTAATTTCCTCTAAAACAAATGGATGTAAAGTAGCAATATTTTACCTTACTTAATCGTCTTTTTTAAAGCAAAGAATCGCATTATCTGCTAATTAATTCTTTTAGTTAAAATTTTCTCTTAAATTTTAGTATGCAATCGTTTGCTTAGTGCTAAAATAGACCTATTTCACATTTTTATTTTAAGGGATACATTATGAACAGAGCATTAGCTATTGAATTTTCAAGAGTTACGGAAGTTGCCGCGTTAGCCGGTTTTGCCTGGTTGGGGCGCGGGGATAAAAATGCAGCGGATGATGCGGCGGTGAAAGCCATGCGTTATATGCTGAACTTAATTCATATGGATGCGGAAATAGTGATTGGTGAAGGGGAAATTGATCAGGCACCGATGTTGTATATCGGTGAAAAAGTCGGTTCGGGCATGGGTGAGCTGGTGTCCATTGCCGTTGATCCTATTGACGGTACGCGAATGACGGCAATGGGACAGTCTAATGCCATTTCTGTGTTGGCTGCGGGCGGTAAAAATACCTTTTTAAAAGCGCCGGATATGTACATGGAAAAACTGGTGGTCGGCCCGGAAGTAAAAGGCTTGATTGATTTAAATTTACCTATTGAACAAAATTTACGCCGCGTTGCCTCTAAATTAGGCAAATTACTCTCCGATTTAAGCGTCATGGTCTTGGATAAACCCCGTCATAGCGCGGTGATTGAAAAAATGCACGAGTTGGGCGTACGCGTATTTACCATTCCTGACGGCGATGTTACCGCTTCCGTTTTATGTTGTTTGCCGGAAGCGGAAGTAGACATGGTTTATGGTATTGGTGGTACGCCGGAAGGTGTTGTGGCGGCAGCTGCCATTCGCGCACTGGGCGGTGATATGCAGGTTCGTTTGCTGCCACGTGATCAGGTGAAAGGCAACACGCCGGAAAATAACGCTTTGGCTGCGGAGGAAGTTCGCCGTTGTCAGGAAATGGGTGTGGAAGTGAACAGCGTGTTGCAATTGGAGCAATTGGTGCGTGATGATAATTTGGTGTTTGCTGCAACGGGCATTACCAATGGCGATTTATTAAAAGGTATCCACCGCAAAGGTAATTTGGCGACAACGGAAACTTTATTAATTCGTGGTAAATCCAGAACCATTCGTCGTATTCAATCCACCCATTATTTAGACCGAAAAGACACCGTACTTTATCGTTTAATTAATGCTTAATTATAAAAATAAAGCCGGTAATTAAACCGGCTTTTATTTATTTTACTTTGAGTGAATATCGCTTTTTAAATAATTTCGGCGAATAACTCATATTTCCATAGATTCCCCATTGAAGGTCTATATAAATATCGCCCTGAAGTTGCGGTTTTCCTTCAATTATCACAAGGTTTTGCGTTAAATTAGCCTGTTCATTGAACAGGTATCTTACTGTTATTCCCGAATTTTCCGGTGAAATCGCTATTTTTACCGAAGTTTCAATAGCCTTTCCGTTGGCTAATTTATCAATATCGATGACATAGCGGTATTCACTATTCGTTTGTATTTCGCCAAGATATTTATCTTCTAATTTATCTGTATTATTTCCGCAGGAAAAAACAAAAAATAAACTGATAAAAAGGGCAAATAGAAATTTTCTATTTGAAAATAGAGATTGATTTTGCATTATAAGTCATTCGGTTAAAATTGGTTTTTAAGTTTAAAAATAACAAAAAAACTAACCGCACCTTAATACGCCTAAAGTGCGGTTATAAAATTCAACGGATTTTGAACGTTGGCAAAGCCAACGGCCCCATCGGGGCGAACAATCGAACTTGATTCGATTGTGAGTAATTTTTATGGTGTTTTTGATTTAATAATGGAAATCAGATATTCAGTTCCATACCAAGATCAATAAAGTTTTGGTTCATATCGAACGCCGGTTTGGCATCTTTATCTTTACCAATGATTCGTGCAGGTACGCCCGCTGCGGTGGCATATTCCGGCACTGGTTGCAACACTACGGAATTGGAACCAATTTTAGCATATTTTCCGATTTCAATGTTGCCTAAAATTTTTGCACCAGCGCCGATCATCACGCCTTCGCGCACTTTTGGATGCCGATCACCGGATTCTTTTCCCGTTCCGCCTAAGGTAACCCCTTGTAAAATGGATACATTATTTTCAATGACCGAGGTTTCACCCACTACAATGCCGGTGGCATGGTCAAACATAATACCATGTCCGATTTTTGCCGCGGGGTGAATATCCACGTCAAACGCGACAGAAATTTGGTTTTGCAGATAAATCGCCAGGGCTTTGCGATTTTGTTGCCATAAATAATGGGTGATGCGATAACTTTGTAAAGCGTGAAAGCCTTTTAAATAAAGCAACGGCGTGGATAATAATTCAACCGCCGGATCACGCTGACGCACAGCCATGATGTCGCAGGCGGCACATTCGATAATGCCGGGTTTTGCCTGATAGGTTTCTTCGATGATTTCACGTAACGCGATGGCGGGCATGATGGTATTGGCTAATTTATTGGCTAAAATGTAGCTTAATGCACTGCCTAAATTGTGATGTTTTAAAATCGTCGAATGAAAAAAACTGGCAAGCATAGGTTCGTTATCGACGAGCTGTTTCGCTTCCTGACGAATATTTTGCCAAACTTCTAACGACATGATTATTCCCCTTTACGTTCTCTGCCGAGTAAATTAACGGCGGCATCTTTTGCTGCTTTGCCGCAGAACAGCACTTGATAAATTTGTTCGGTAATTGGCATTTCTATGTCATGCCGTTGCGCCAATAAATGGGCTTCTTTGGTGTTATAAAAGCCTTCCACCACCTGTCCGATATTTTCCATCGCTGCTTGTGCCGAAACGCCTTGCCCAAGCATTATACCGAAACGGCGGTTGCGCGATTGGTTATCGGTGCAGGTCAATACCAAATCACCTAAACCGGACATTCCCATGAAAGTATTCGGATTAGCGCCAAGTGCGGCGCCTAAACGGGATATTTCCGCAATGCCACGGGTAATTAAGGCGGTTCTGGCATTGGCACCGAAACCTATGCCGTCGGAAATGCCTGCGCCGATGGCAATCACGTTTTTTATAGCCCCGCCCAGCTGTACGCCGAGCATATCGTTGTTGATATAAACCCGAAAATGTTTACTGCAATGAATGCGCGCCTGAAATTGTCGGGCAAAGGCTTCATTATCGGACGCCAGCGTAATGGCGGTAGGTAAACCGGAAGCGAGTTCTTTGGCAAATGTCGGGCCGGAAAGTACCGCCAGCGGGTACTGTTCGCCAAGTTTTTCTTTAATTACCTCTTCCAGTAAACGACCCGTATCCCGCTCCAATCCTTTGGTTGCCCATATGATACGATGATCGGGGCGTAAGTGCGGTCGAATTTCATCGAGAATTTCACCGAAGCAATGGCTCGGCACGGCAAGTAATAAATCCTTTGAGGTTTGAATCACTTTGCTTAAATTGGCTTCAATAACCAAAGATGAAGGAAAAACAATCTCGGGTAAAAATGCTTTATTTTGACGATCTGCCTGAAGTTGTTGCATTTTTGCCGGGTTGTGTCCCCACAGATAGGTGGAATGCCCGTTGCGCGAAAAAGCGATAGCCAATGCCGTACCAAAAGAACCGGCACCCAGCACAGTGATAGGGAAATCGGCTATGGTCGTATTCATCATTTACTCCTTATGGCAAAAAAAACGCTACCGAAAAAAATAAACCCACTTTTCAAGACTAAAAAGTGGGTTTTTTAATTAATTTACTGTTGGTTCGCTTTGTTCGCCGGCTTCTTGCGCTTGTTGTTCCTGACGTTGTAAATATTCAACAAATAGCGCGTCAAAATTTACCGGAGAAAGATTTAATGCCGGGAAAGTACCGCGGTTCACTAAGTTGGAAACCAATTCGCGCGCATACGGGAATAACATATTCGGGCATTGTGAAGTTAAGCAATGCGCCATTTGCATTTCTTCCAAGCCACTGATGGTAAACACGCCTGCTTGTTTCACTTCACAGATGAATGCCACATCACCGGAATCTTCTAATGCGGTTTCCACTGAAATATTTAAGCAGACTTCATATAAGTCATCGCCTAATTTAGCGGTTTCGGTAGATAAATCAAAACTTAAACGCGGTTTCCATTCTTGGTTGAAAATGTGCGGTAGGTTTGGTGCTTCAAAAGAAACGTCTTTCACATAAATGCGTTGAATTTGCAACACCGCTTGAACTTCCTGTTCTTGGTTTGCCACTTCTTTGTTTTCTTCGGTCATTTTCGAGTCCTTATTTTATTTTTTAATTAAAGGTAAATTTGCTGCACGCCAGCCGCCGATGCCTTCTCTTAGCACATAAACATGATTGAAACCTTGTTTTGCCAGAATTTCACCGGAAGAACGGGAATAAACGAAATCGGCACAGGCTAAAATTACCGGAATGTCTTTGTGCTGTTCAATTTTTCCAATATTGTTTTTTTTAATTTCGGAAGGCAGGATGTTTAAACTGTTTATGATATGGCCTTTGTTAAACTCATCAATGGAGCGTAAGTCGATAACCACGGCATTTTGGTTGTTCATTAAAGAAATCGCTTCCGCATTATCAATAAGTTTGGTTTTACTGGTGGCGGATTTTACGAAGTTATAGATCACCATCAAAAAGACAGCTACCCAAGCGACGACGATCAAGGTATGATTTTTGGCAAAAGCGGTTGCCATGGGTATAAATTCTTGCATTTTTTTCTCAATAATTAGGTTTAAAAATAAGGGTTCAAGTATAACTTTACTTGAGTCATTTATCAAAAATTATTGTCTCTGCAGGTTCTATTAATTTTGTTGAAATAACAATCAATTATTTATTTAAAGTGTGATATAGATCATAATTTAATCAGAACGTCCAAAATCCGCCATACTCACCATTACAACATTCTTATATAATTAAGGTGAATTTTGAAGTTAACTAAATCCCGATTGCCTTTGTATAAGGCATTTCTCTCAAAATCTCATTGAGTATAATCTCTTATACATTAAACAATTTTTTATTTTTATTCTAAGGAGGCAGTATGTCTGCTATGTTTTTATTTCAGTTCGCCATTGTGCTGCTCTGCATTTTAATCGGTGCGCGTGTTGGCGGAATCGGTTTAGGTGTATTTGGTGGCTTGGGGCTTACAATTTTGTCCTTTGGGTTCGGTTTAAAACCTGCCGGCTTGCCAATTGATGTGATGTTTATGATTATGGCGGTAGTTGCAGCGGCAGCGGCAATGCAAGCTGCCGGTGGGTTAGATTACATGATCAAAATTGCCACTAATATTTTACGTCGTAATCCGAAAGACATTACTTTTATGGCACCTGCGGTAACTTGGACATTTACGCTGTTAGCAGGAACCGGTCACGTGGCTTACTCCGTATTACCGGTTATCGCTGAAGTGAGCCGTCAAAATGGTATTCGCCCGGAGCGTCCGTTATCCATGGCGGTTATCGCATCACAATTTGCTATTGTTGCAAGCCCGATTGCGGCGGCGGTGGTAGCCGTGGTTGCCTACCTTGAACCGCAGGGTATTCACCTGGGGGATGTCCTGATTGTTACCATTCCTTCTACGATAATCGGTCTTTTCCTTGCTTGTATCTTTGTGAACAAAATGGGCAAAGAATTGAAAGATGATCCGGAATATCAACGCCGCTTAAACGATCCTAAATATGCGGAAGCTTTCAATTCAACCACTAGCAGTAAAGAACTTGAAATTAGCAAAACCGCAAAAATTTCCGTCTCACTTTTCTTATTCGGTGCATTACTTGTGGTTTTAATGGGGGCAATGCCTTCATTACGTCCGGTATTCGACGGCAAACCGATGGGTATGGCACACACCATTGAAATTATTATGTTAACCATCGGTGCATTAATTATCTTAACCTGTAAACCGGACGGTACGGAAATTACCAAGGGTTCGGTTTTCCATGCCGGTATGCGTGCAGTTATCGCCATTTTCGGTATCGCATGGTTAGGTGATACGTTAATGCAGGCGCATCTTGAAGAAGTGAAAGGTATGGTGAGGGGTTTGGTAGAAACTGCGCCTTGGACATTTGCAATCGCCTTATTTATCCTGTCTGTATTGGTAAACAGCCAAGGGGCAACGGTGGCAACGTTATTCCCGCTTGGTATTGCCCTTGGCATTCCGCCGGCAGTATTAGTTGGTGTGTTTGTGGCGGTAAATGGTTATTTCTTCATTCCGAACTACGGTCCGATCATTGCCTCTATCGACTTTGACACTACGGGCACCACACGTATCGGTAAATACATTTTCAATCACAGCTTCATGTTGCCAGGCTTATTGAGTATGGCATTCAGCTTAGCCTTAGGCTTATTATTTGCAAATATTTTCCTATAACACGATTTTGCTTAGGGGAATAATAGCGTCTTATTTCAGGCGCTATTTTTTATTTAGCCGTTAAACACGAAATACATTATTTTTACGAATAAAATTAATTAGCATTTGTCATGTAAATGTTATGATATAGCACTTTCATTGAGGTGATTTTAAGGACAAATAAACATTATGATGATTGATAAACGGCTGATAAATACGGTCGCCAACAGCAAAAAATGGATTACGATTAATGTATTGTGGAACTGGGTTACATTAATTGGCGGCATTATTAGCGCAGTGGTGTTTGCCATTTGTTTGCAATGGGCGTTTGAGCGTTCGCTTACCCTCCAAAGTGCGGTTATTTTTACCATCGTTTTAATTGCCTGTTTGGCACTACGTGCCTGGGCGGGCAAAATGGCAGTGAAAGCGTCCTATAAAGCCAGTACGCAGGTGAAACACAAATTACGTACGCTGATTTATCAAAAACTGTCTTCCATGCCGCTTAATCAGGTAAATCAACAATCAACCTCTTCCGTAATTCAAGTGGCTTCCGAAGGGGTGGAACAGCTGGAAATTTATTTCGGGCGTTATCTCCCGCAGCTTTTTTACAGCCTACTTGCGCCACTCACGCTGTTTATTTTTTTGGTTTTTTTCAACGCGCCAACGTCCCTCATTCTGTTGGTTTGCGTACCGTTAATTCCTATGTCCATTATTGCCGTGAATAAAATCGCGAAACGTTTATTAGCGAAATATTGGTCCATTTATGTGGGTTTAGGCAGCAGTTTTTTGGATAACTTACAAGGCTTGATTACTTTAAAAATCTATCAGGATGACGATTACAAAGCCAAACAAATGGACATTGAAGCGGAAAATTTCCGCACTATTACCATGAAAGTGCTCACTATGCAGCTGAACTCCGTTTCGCTAATGGATTTATTGGCTTATGGCGGCGTTGCGCTGGGTATTTTGACCGCACTTTTACAATTCCAGGACGGCAATTTATCCATTTTCGGCGTGGTGTTATTTATTTTACTGGCTTCCGAATTTTTCATTCCATTGCGCTTGCTTGGTTCCTTCTTCCATGTGGCGATGAACGGCAAAGCTGCTTCGGAAAAAATCTTTACGCTGTTGGATACGCCGGTGGAAGAAAATAAAAGTGCGGTGGATTTTCCGGCTAAAAATGAAGTCACCGTGCAAATTAACGATTTGCATTTTACCTATTCCGAGGAAAAACCCGTTATTAACGGCTTAACCCTCAGCATCCAGCCGAAACAGTTAACGGTTTTCGTGGGCAAAAGCGGTTGTGGCAAATCGACCTTGGTATCTTTACTAATGGGGTTCTATCAGGCGCAACAAGGCGAAATTTTGTTTAACGGCATCGATATTAAACAGATTAACCGCCATTCCTTATATCGCCACATTTCGCTGGTAAGTCACAGCAGTTACATTTTCAAAGGCAGCTTGCGGGAAAATATGCTAATGGTGTTATCAAATGCCTCCGACGAAGTCATTTATCAATGTTTGGAACAAGTGAATCTGGCGAATTTTGTGCGGGAAAACGGCGGTTTGGAGATGCCGTTGCTCAGTCGCGGAAGCAATTTGTCCGGCGGGCAAATTCAACGTTTAGCGCTTGCCCGCGCCCTTTTGCATAACGCTGATGTCTATATTTTCGATGAAGCTACCAGTAACATCGATGTAGAAAGCGAAGAAATTATTCTGCAATTTATTCAACAGCTTAAACACAGCAAAACCATTGTGATGATTTCTCATCGGTTGGCAAACGCGGTGAACGCGGATCAGATTTATGTGCTACAAAGCGGTCGCTTGATGGAATCCGGCGATCATGCCTCTTTAATGGCAGAAAACGGAATTTATGCAGAAATGTTCAATCAACAAAAGAATTTAGAAAATATCAGAATGGGGGCAAATCATGCGTAAGAACGGATTTGTCGTCATGTGGCAGCTCATGAAATTGGTTACGCCGTTAGCCCACATCATGAGTTTCACCATCATTATGGGCACCCTCGGTTTCCTCAGCGCGATTTTCATTATGGTGCTGGGCGCCATGGGATTGGCGGAACTGCTCAATTTCCACGTTCACTTAAATTTATCGCAAATTTTGACCGCACTTATCGTGTTGGCGGTAGCACGCGGCATTTTGCGTTATCTGGAACAAATGTCCGGGCATTACATCGCTTTCAAATTATTGGCATTATTGCGCGATAAAGTGTTTGGCGCATTGCGTCGCCTGGCGTTCGTTAAATTGCAGGATAAACAATCCGGGCAATTGCTCTCTTTAGTCACCAACGACATTGAATTGTTGGAAGTGTTTTACGCACACACCATCGCCCCCATCGCTATTGCCTTTCTCACTTCCGCCATTTTATTGGCGGTATTCGCTCACATTTCCTGGTGGTTCGTGTTGGTGGCTCTGTTGGCGTATGTGACCATCGGCATTATTCTGCCTATCGTCACTACCCAAATGGCGCGCGAAGACGGGCGCAAATACCGCGAGCTGGTGGGCGAAATGAACGATTTCTTTCTCGACAGCATTCGTGGCATGAAAGAAATTCAGTTATTCGGCAACGAACAAAAACGCCTACAGGAAATTCACCAACGCAGCGAAAAAATCGATCAGGCATTCTTAAAAATCAAACAACAGGAAGGCAATGTGCGTTCCTTTACGGAAATCGCCGTATCGTTTTTTAATATCGTGATTTTACTGGTGGGCTTAACGTTATTTGCTTATGATAAAATTGATTTTGTCGGCTTGTTAGTGGCGGTGATTTTGCTTATGTCCGGCTACGGACCGGTGATTGCCTTAAGTAATCTCTCCAATAACCTGCTGCAAACCCTTGCCAGCGGCGAGCGGGTATTGGCGTTGCTGGCGGAACAGCCTGAATTGAAAGACGTGGAAAATGGAGTAAGTATCACCGATGTGCAGCAAATTAAGGTAGAAAATGTCAGTTTTGCTTATGCGCAGGAACAGATTTTGTCCGATGTGAATTTGCACATAAATAAAGGCGAAATCCTCGGCATTCACGGACGCAGCGGCAGCGGAAAAAGCACGCTGTTAAAATTGATTATGCGTTTTTACGATCCGCAACAAGGCAGCATCTGTATTAACGATACCGACTTAAAACACATTAACACCGTGAATTTGCGCGATAATATCGCTTACATCACGCAACAAACCTATATTTTCAACGAAACCATTTATGAAAATATTTTGTTGGCGAACCGCAACGCGACCAAAGAACAAGTGATTGAAGCGGCGAAAAAAGCGTCTATTCATGAATTTATCATGAGCCTGCGGGAAGGCTATGACACCAAAATTACCGAAATGGGGAACAACCTTTCTGACGGCGAAAAACAACGCATCGGTATTGCCCGCGCTTTCTTGCACAACGCGCCGATTATTTTGCTGGACGAACCTACCAGCAATCTGGACAGCTTAAACGAAGCCATGATTTTGCAATCTTTATTGAATGTAAAAGCGGAAAAATTAATCATCCTCGTCAGCCATCGCGCCTCCACCATGGCGATTTGCGATCAGGTGATCCCGATTGCCAACGGCCGAATGTCATAGTTGTTCCTACAAAGTGCGGCTAGCTTAACTATTTGAGGGGTATAAAACCTAAAGATCTGTTTTTGGCATGAAATGTAAAATAAGCAGAGCTAAATTGAATCTGTTAAAAAATTAGCCAGGCTTGTATTTATCCCTGGTTTCATATTTAGCCCCTTTTGCCAACATTCTGAGTTGTAAAATCAACCGCGCTTTTAACTGTTCCCGTTCCGCCTTACTCATGTCTAAGGCACTGGCTCCAGTAGTAAATACAATGGTGACCATCCCTTCAGCCTGCACATAAGCGATATATTGGGAATAGTGGTTTTTGTGGGCAATGTATTCTGACAGTTCGTCGATAAAATGCTTTATTTCACGGGCAGCGGCAGTGCGGAAAGCCTGTGATGTGCCTGAACTTTCACGCAATAGTAGGCGGAATATGTTTGGACTGTTGTTGATAAATTCAAAGAAGGTTTCCACTGAGATGACGATAACGCTTCCGCCGTTGGCAATGCGTTTACGTGCTTGACGCATGAGTTGACGTAGGATTAAACCTGCTTCATCCACCATGGTGAGACCAAGCTCATTCATATCGCGAAAATGGCGATAAAATGAGGTCGGAGCAATACCGGCCTCGCGGGAGACTTCCCGCAAACTCAAATTGGAAAAACTCTTTTCTGCCGTCAGCTGGTTAAAAGCCGCATCAATTAAGGCACGACGGGTTTTTTCTTTTTGCTGCGCCCGAATACCGACCATAGCTTACCCCATTAAGAAGATAAGATAGATTTAACCGATTGACTCACCGTATTTGCTACTCGCTCATAACGTGCACGTAATGGTGAACCCGGGCGATAAACCAAGGTAATGTCGCGGGATGGTTCCGGTTCATCACAAGGCAGGTATTTTACGCCACTACGATTGCCTTCACTGAGCACAGCAAGCTGTGGCATTAAAGTGACGCCGGTATTGGCAGCGACCATGTTGCGTAGAGTTTCTAAGCTGGTTGCCTGAAAGTGGGCGTTTTCCCGTGCGCCGGCAGTGAAGCAATAACCTAATGCTTGGTTGCGTAAGCAATGCCCATCGTCCAACATTAATATTTCACAGTCTTTTAGTAAGGACATTGAGACTGAATTTTCATTAGCCCATGGGTGCTGCTCAGCAACGGCAATAAGCATTTTTTCATTAAATAGTTGGACTTCAATAAAGGCTTCAGTTTCCGGTACGGACGCTACAATAGCACAATCCAATCGACCGGTTTCCAGTTGTTCTAACAACCTATAGGTTTGTGCTTCATAAAGGAATAATTCCAGATCAGGGAAATTTTGCTGTAAGGTCGGTACGATATGAGGCATTAGATAAGGTCCTACAGTAGGAATAATGCCTATATGTAGCGGACCGGTCATGTCTTTGCCTTGGTTGCTTGCCATTTCTTTTAATAACTTTACTTCGCGCAAGACGGTTTTAGCCTGATCCACCAATAATAAACCCGATTGGGTAAACAATACTTTACGGCTGGTACGTTCCAACAGAATAATACCCAACTCATCTTCCAGTTTACGAATTTGTCCGCTTAATGTCGGTTGGCTTACATGACAAGAATCCGCCGCACGACGAAAGTGCTTGTGTTCGGCAAGCGCTACAAGGTATTCTAAATCACGAATATTCATAGATCCTCAATTATAGAAGGTAGCAATTAAAAAAATAGAATTAATTGATTGCGACTATATCATAATTTTACCTATAATTCACCTTATGTTTAGATATTGCTTAGGCTTTTAACGGCGGTTTCTAAATGTGTTCTGCAAATTTTAATAGGAGAAAAATCATGTCTAATATGGAAGGTAAAAAAGTTCCTCAAGTGACATTCCGTACGCGTCAAGGCGACCAATGGATTGATGTCACTACATCCGAATTATTTGATAATAAAACCGTTATCGTTTTCTCTTTACCGGGTGCATTCACCCCGACTTGTTCTTCTTCCCATTTACCACGTTATAACGAATTAGCGCCGGTATTCAAAAAATACGGTGTTGATGATATTCTTGTGATTTCCGTGAATGATACATTCGTGATGAATGCATGGAAAGAAGATGAAAAATCCGACAACATTACTTTCATTCCTGACGGTAATGGCGAGTTCACCGAAGGCATGGGCATGTTGGTAGGGAAAGAAGATTTAGGTTTTGGCAAACGTTCATGGCGTTATTCTATGCTGGTGAAAAATGGCGTAGTAGAAAAAATGTTTATCGAACCAAACGAACCGGGTGATCCGTTTAAAGTGTCCGATGCCGATACCATGTTGAAGTATCTTGCACCGCAACACCAAGTTCAAGAATCTATTACGATCTTCACTAAACCGGGTTGTCCATTCTGTGCAAAAGCAAAACAAATGTTACACGAAAAAGGCTTGAGCTTTGAGGAAATCGTGTTAGGTCACGATGCGACTATCGTGAGCGTACGTGCGGTTTCCGGTCGTGCGACTGTGCCGCAAGTATTCATCGGTGGTAAACACATCGGTGGTAGTGATGATTTAGAAGCGTATTTTGCGAAATAATCAACATTATAAAATAAATGAGGACGCCGGTTCGGCGCCCTTTTTTTATTTTCTTTAACTCTAATAATGCAGTGGTGGGGTTTCTTCCGCTTGGCTGGCGATATTGGAAGGCTGTATATCTTGTATTTTATTCGCCAGATAACGTAACTGGAGCTGAATTTTATCCAGAATAAATTGTTGTTCAACTAATGCCTGATTCAATTCTTCAATGACAGTTTCCTGAAAGGTCGCTTTCATCTCCAATTCGGTGATACGCTGTGCTAAATTTTGTTGCATCGACATAATATTTCCTAAATAACTGTTGTGAATTTGTTGAATCCGTTTTACCCTATCCAACGCATTTTTTACTTATTATAAAGGATAGAACCCAATGTTAAAAATGAAGAAAATTTCAGTGCCGGTGCTGATTTTAAGTGCGGTCGTTTCTAGCGGTGTTTTGGCGGAAAGCAAAACTGATGCAAAATTTACCGATGATTCCTCTTACGCGGTAGGCGTATTATTCGGTTCCGATTTACAAGGCTTAATTAACGCACAAAAAGGCATGATTGATTACAACAATGCGAAAGTGATTGCCGGGATTTCCGACGTGTTAAACGGCAAAGTAAAATTGGAAGGCAACAAAGAAATCGCCTCTACCTTGCAAGGCATTAATGCCAAGTTAAAAGCGGAAAATGAAAAACGTGTCGCCGCCATGGTGAAAAAAGCGGAAGAAGAAGGCAAAAAATTCACGGCAGAATTTGCTAAGAAAGATGGCGTGAAGAAAACTGCTTCCGGTTTGTTATATCGTGTGGAAAAAGAAGGGTCCGGTGATGCCATTAAAGCTGCCGATGTGGTTAAAGTTCACTATACCGGTAAATTGCCGGACGGTACCGTATTTGACAGCTCCCGTGAGCGTGGAACGCCTGCCGAGTTTCCATTAAATCAAGTGATTAAAGGTTGGACCGAAGGTCTGCAATTAGTTAAAAAAGGCGGACAAATTGAGTTGGTCATTCCGGCGGACTTGGGGTACGGTGAGGACGGTGCGGGCGATAAAATTCCACCGCATTCCACACTTCACTTTGATATTGAAGTATTGGACGTCACCCCGGCGAAATAACCTGAAAAACGACCGCACTTTTCCGGCAAGCGAAAGTGCGGTCATTTCTAGTGGCTTATAACAATAAACACGTTCTTTCATGTTAACGGATAAACGACCTTTTACTGACGAAGATCGCACCATTTTAAATTCTTATATTGCCGTGGTTGACGGCGTGAGTGCGCTTATCGGGCAACATTGCGAAATTGTTTTACATTCCTTTGAGGATTTAGAACATTCCGCCATTTATATCGCCAACGGGCATAACACCAACTGTCAGGTGGGTTCGCCCATAACGGATTTTGCTTTGCGTTCATTGCACGAGATGAAATCAGACAGCGTCAGTAAACCTTATTTTCTCCATGAGGAGAAAAACAGCGGTTTGATGAAGTCGGTAACCATCGCTATTCGCAACAGCACAAAGCGTATTATTGGTTTGCTTTGTATAAACATTAATTTAGACGTGCCGGTGTCGCAATTTCTGCAAAATTTTATCCCAATCCCCGATCATCAAGAAACCTCAGCGGTGAATTTTGCCAGCTCGGTGGAAGAACTGGTAGTGCAAACTGTGGGTAAAACCATTGAGGAGATTACTGCTGATCGCATGGTGGCGAATAATAACAAAAATCGCCAAATTGTCGTTTCTCTGTATGAAAAAGGCATTTTCGACATTAAAGACGCTATCAATTTAGTGGCGGAGCGTCTCAATATTTCTCGTCATACCGTGTATTTATATATTCGTCAAATTAAACAAGATCAGGATGAATAAGTCATGGATTATGTGTTGGTGGTGAAACAACCGGTTTACGGTAGTCAAGGCGCGTTTCTGGCGTACCAACTGGCACAAGTACTGGTGCAAAAGCATCATATCCGCCAAATCTTTTTTTATCAGGATGGCGTAACCAACGGCAACGCCTTGGTTTATCCCGCTAATGACGAATTTAATTTGGTCCAAGCCTGGCAGGCATTTTCCCGTCAATTTAACGTGCCGCTGCATTTGTGCGTTGCCGCCGCTCAACGGCGTGGCGTGGTGGATAGCTATTCTGCCGCCGATAAAAGTGCGGTTAACCTGGCGGACGTTTTTCAACTTGCCGGCTTGGGTGAATTCAGCCAAGTCTTATTACAAGCCGATCGGGTGATAACCCTATGAGTAAACTTGCCTTTATTTTCCGTCACGCGCCTTATGGTTCGGCAAATACACGCGAAGGATTAGACGCGCTGCTTGCCGCCACGGCATTTTGTGCGGAAGAGGACATCGCGGTGTTTTTCTTGGATGACGGCGTGTTGAATTTGCAAAAACATCAACAGGCGGAACAGATTTTGCAAAAAGATACGGCAAGCGCATTGAAATTATTGGATTTATACGACATTGAACAACGTTATGTGTGCGCCGATTCCCTGCAACAATTTCAACTTAAGCCGCCGGATTTATCCTTAGACTGTGAGGCGCTGCCGCGTGAACAGCTGATGAGAATCCTGCAACAATGTGAAAAAATTCTGACTTTCTGATTATGCTTTATACCTTTTCCCAAGCCCATTATTCCCAAGCCGAACTGGAACGTTATCTGCTGAATGCCAGCGCACAGGATGCGGTCGTGCTGTGGCAGGACGGCGTGTTATTGGCGTTAAAACAGGCGGATTTATTGGCGCGCTGTAAAGCGCAATGTATGATGTTGCAGGAAGATATTTTGGCGAGAAATTTAACCGCACTTTTGCTGTCACCAACAAAAGTGCGGTTGATTTCTTTGACGGATTTTGTGGCAATCAGCGAACAATATTCTCCGCAAATTGCCCTTTGAGGGGCTAAATCTCATACTCCACGCAGACCGGAATTTTTGCCTGTAACAAGAATTGTTTGGTGCGTTCCTGTTGCGGGTTTTCAAAAAATTCACGCGCGCCGTTTTGTTCCACCACATTGCCGTCTGCCATTAAAATCACGCGATCCGCCACGTCGCGGGCAAACTGCAATTCATGGGTGACGATAATCATCGTCCAGCCTTCCTGCGCCAGTAATTTCAAAGTTTGTAGCACTTCACCGACCAATTCCGGATCCAGCGCCGAGGTGGGTTCGTCCAGCAGAATAATGTCTGGTTGCACCGCCAACGCGCGCGCAATACCGACACGTTGCTGCTGACCGCCGGATAATTGGGACGGATACAAATGCATTTTGTCTTTTAAGCCCACTTTGGTGAGCAATTCCTCGGCGCGCTGTTCCGCTTCCGCCTTGCTTTTCTTTTGCACCACAAGCATGCCTTCCATTACATTCTCAAGTGCAGTGCGGTGGGGAAATAAATTGTATTGCTGGAACACCATGGAAGAGCGGCGACGCAGCTTTAATTCGTCGGCTTTGCTGATTTTTTTGGCAAAATCCAATGCAAGGCTGCCGTCGGTGAAGTGCAACGTGCCCTGTTCGGCGCGTTCCAGTAAATTTAAACAGCGTAAAAACGTGGTTTTGCCGGAGCCGGAAGGGCCGAGAATCGCCACCACTTCGCCTTTTTGAATCTGAAAATCGATCCCTTTCAGCACCTGATTGCCGTTAAATGTTTTATGAATGTTGCGAACATCTAACATGGGATTTCCTTAGGCTTGTAAGTGACGGGACAGGCGTTTTTCCAAGCGTTCCTGAGCAAATGACAAAACCAGACAAATGCACCAGTAAATTAACGCCGCTTCGCTATAAATCATAATAAATTCATAGTTTTCCGCCGTGATGTTTTGTGCCACGCGGAACATTTCGGTCACCAGCACCAAAGAAGCTAACGACGTGTCTTTTACATTGCTGATGAAGGTGTTGGATAACGGCGGCACGGAGACGCGCAAAGCTTGCGGCATGATGGTGCGGGTGAAGGTTTGGAAATAGTTCATGCCGATAGAATAGGAAGCTTCCCATTGCCCTTTCGGGATGGATAAAATCGCTGCGCGAATGGTTTCCGACGCGTAGGCGCCGATATTAATGGAAAAGGCGATAATCGCCGTCGGAAAGGGATCCAGTTTAATGCCCACTTCCGGCAATCCGTAGAAAATAATGAAAATCTGCACCAACATCGGCGTACCGCGAATGATGGAAACATAGATGCGACAAAGCAGTTGCAACACAAGTAAACCGATGCTGCTTTTCGGCATGGTACGAATCACCGCCACACCCAACGCAATCACTAAACCGGCAAAGAAAGAGATAATTGCCAACGGAATGGTTTTATCAATTGCCGCTTCCAACATAGGCCAAAAAGCGCTGATGGCTTCATTGGCTCTTTCTGCATTCATAAAGGGAAGGGAGGCAAGAAAATTATTGAGTAATGTCATCACCGAACCATTTAATTGAGATTTGCTTCAAGGTGCCGTCTTTTCGTAATTCTTCCAGCGCCTGATTGATTTTTTCCACCAACGGTTCTTCACCTTTTAACACGGCAAAACCGGAAGGCACTTTTTCATCGCGTTTTACTGCAATTTTTAAGCCGGCATTTGGTTGTTTTTTGAAGTAATCCAACACTGCTAATTGGTCGTTTACTACGGTTTGTGCACGATCTTGTGTGATGAGTTTCAAGGCTTGCGCCAAACCGTCCACCACGATCAATTCCGCGCCGTTGGCTTTGGCGATTTTGCCGTAGTTACTGGTTAAGGATTGCGCCGCTTTTTTGCCTTTTAAATCTTCAAATGCCTTAATGCTGTCATCGCCTTCTTTGGTCACGATAACCGCCGTGGAGTAGTTATAAGGTGTGGTGTAAAGGTACTTTTTCAAGCGTTCCGGACTTGGGCTGGTTTGGTTGGCGATTAAGTCGAAACGTTTGGCGTTTAACCCGGCGTACATGGAATCCCATTGGGTTTCGTTAAATTGAATTTTTAAGCCTAAACGTTGCGCCACAGATTCGATAATTTCCACGTCAAAACCGGTTAATTTGCCGCTGTCATCGTGGAAGGTGAACGGAGCGTAAGTGCCTTCCGTACCCACTAATAAGGTTTTGGTTTTTTCCACGCGATCGGAAATTTCGCCTGCTGCCGCCTGCGTGGCGATGCCGAGGGCTAAACCGGTTAACAGTAATGTTTTTGCTAAAATGGATTTTTTCATAATTCGTTCCTTTATTTTGCTTAATAAGAGGAAAAGTGCGGTGGATTATTACAGTAAATCTGCGCCGAATAAAATAATCATTTTCTCTATCGTATAACTAAAAGAAATAAAATTTGTCTACAAAATCAACGGTATTTATCTAAGAAACGATAATAATTGACGCCAATTTTTAATGCCAGATTTTTCACCAATTTGCCGCCGAACACGGAAGGCACTTTTAATTTACTGAAAATCGTTAAACGCTCGTCGTTGCCTAAGATGGCTTCCGCCACAATGCGCCCCGCCAAACCGGTGAGCGCGACGCCGTGTCCGGAATAGCCTTGCGCGAAATAAATATGCGGCGAAATCCGCCCGAAATGCGGGTTGGAATTGATAGTCATGTCGATAGGTCCACCCCAGCCGTAGTCAATTTTGACCTGTTCCAACTGTGGAAAAACATGCAACATATTGCCGCGCATGACTTCAATCATGTCTTTTTCCGAACTGGAGTCACTGCCGAACAGCAAGCGATTATCGGCGCTTAAACGATAATAATCCAGTAAATAATTGCTGTCGCACACGGACATTCCGTTATTAATCACCGAATCGGCGGTGGCTTGATCCAACGGTTCGGTGGCGATAATAAAACTTTCCACCGGAAGAATTTTGCGCGCAATACCGTGGTGAATGCTTTTCGGCAAGGCGTCAATATAGGCGTTGGTCGCTAATGCCACATCTTTGGCGATGACCGAACTTTGATCGGTGATCACTTCAATTTTCGTGGCTTTTTCCTGCAAATCCACTACCGGCGACTGTTCATAAATGCGCACGCCCAGCTCCAAACAGGCTTTCGCCAAACCGAGACAATAATTGAGCGGGTGTAAATGCCCGGAATTACTGTCGTACAACGCGCCGTAATAAATTTTGCTGCCCAGATGTTGTTCCAGCTTAGCTTTATCCCACAGTTGCATATTTTGATAGCCGAAAATCTCGTGGCTGGCTTTTTCGATCGCAATGAGATCGTCCATGCGGCGCTCATTTAACGCCAAGGTAGCATAGCCTTTCTTCCAATCGCATTGAATGCCGTATTTAGCAATGCGCTCATCAATAATCTCAATGGCTTCCAGCGACATCTGCCATAGCTTGCGGGCGGTGTCCAGCCCCACTTGCGCGATATATTCGTCGATGCCGTCTTCAAACCCGTTAATCGCCTGCCCGCCGCTACGCCCCGATGCACCGAAGCCTACCCGCGCGCCTTCCAGCACGATCACGCTTTTTCCTTGCTCGGCAAGTTCCAACGCAGTGGATAAACCGAAAAAGCCCGCGCCCACCACGCAAACGTCGGCAGATGCTTTTTGACTTAGCGATGGTAACTCAAAATGTTGGTTACGAGTGACGGAATAATAGGATTCAACATGTTCCTGATGTGAAAACGCTAGCATAAAAAAAGCCTGTAATGGAAAGTGGGAGCATATTACTACGCAAGGGGGAGAAGTCAATATTTGTACGACAGACAAGCAAAAGTGCGGTCATAAAAAAATGTATTTTACACCGCACCTATCAAGATTATTGCAATGCCTTCAGCGCTTCTTGATATTCTTTCGATTGCTCTAACAAAATCTTAGCGGCTTCGCGCAGTTTATCCACATCAGATTCAGGCAAATAGAAAGAGGTGCCGATATGTAACACATCGGTTTTTAACTGTCCTTCAGGCAGATTCCGCAAACTCAAATTCACAAAATAAATCTTAATTTTTACGTCTTTTTTGCGCTTGGTGTAAGCATTCCATTGGTCGGCAAATTTTTGTGAATATTGCAATGTGGATTCCGTCGCTTTATCAATAGGCACACTGATAACTGTATTAACCACTTCTTTCACGCCCGGCACATCCGCCGATTTATCTATCTGACTGGTATTTTCGTTTTGCGCATTCACATTCACCACCACAATATTGCGCAAATTGGACTTTTTCAATTCTGTATATAACTCATGCATACTCAATAAATTCGACATATCCAATAAACTCGCCAAGCCCAAATTGTCTGTCAAACCGCCGTCTACCAAATGTAAATAGGTTTTTTCGGGATTATTTTGATAGCGGGCAAAACGTTTTTCCATAGCATTAAAATTATTTAGCAGGAGCCAATAACCCGGCTGTTCGGTCAACATCGCTTTTTTGTTATGGATATGGCAAGATCCACCATGATTATTGAGCGTCACCGGCGAAAAAATTAACGGCACGGCGCTGGACGCCGCCACCGCGCGGGCAATTTCAATATCGTTTAAATCCAGACAAAGCCAATCAAAGAAATCTTGGGTAAAGGAGATTTTTTGCCCCATGGCCATGTCCGTGGCATTGATCACCGCAAAAGGACCTTTTCTATGTTGGGCGAGGTCGGCAAATTTTTTCCCTTTATATAACGCAAGATTCAACTGCTCCTGCAACAAATCGCTCCGCCCGAATTGCGGGGAGGTTAGCCGAGGCACGTTGCTCATGGAGAACACTTCGTTAATTACTTTCTTTTGAAAGTCCTTTTTCAAAAAGGATTCGTTAAATTTCGGGATCACATCCTGCCCTTCCTGTGCAAAATATGCCGCCAACACCGAACCGCCCGACACGCCGTACACCACATCAATATTTTGCAACAGAGTATCGCCTTTTTCCGTCGGTCGCACCGAGGCGTTTTTGAATTGCTCCAACATGCCGTAGCCCAAAGATGCCGCCCGCGAACCGCCGCCGGAAAAGGTCATAATCACCAGATTCTCTTTTTGCAACGCCTGCTGCATGACGTTTTCCAAACGATAACCGCTTTGCAGATCGATGTGTTCAATGGTTTTGGCAGGTTGATAAATGATGGAGTGGCAAGCGGTTAGCAACGCTAAACCGGCGGCGAGAAAGGTCAATCGGAAAGGAAAGTTCGCGCGTTTCATAACAATATCCCTTTGACGGATTTGGATAAAATTTATTCTACAACGCTTAGCAAGAAAGGGGAAAGTGCGGTGGATTTTTTCGGTGTTTTTATTTTGAAAATGTGATCGGTGTGGCAATTAAGGAACAAAATGTGAAGATACGCATGGTGTATTTACTCAAATTTACAAAGAAAATGGTGGTATACAGTATTGGTTTATAACAGAGAAAGGTATACAATCCTAAGCCAAATTTTAGTTTATTATAGAATAAGGAGGTAAATTGTGGGTTATTCATCTATTGCTATCGCCAACTCATTCATTGGCAAGGCTAATATTGGAGAAATTTCTAATTTAACTCCAATGAAACTACAAAAATTAATGTTTTATACGCAATCTTGGTATATTAAGCTTTATGGTAAGCCTTTGTTTGAGGGGGGGTTGAAAGATGGCAATTTGGTCCGGTGCTACCGGAAATTTACCATGAGTTCAAACCATTTGGTTCTCGAATTATCTCTAGTTTTGGTACTGATATATGGGGGAAACAGCAAATTATTAAAGAAAGTGATAAAGATACTCTGTTGTTTTTAGATAAGATCATTGAAATATACGGTAAATTTGATGGACCTCAGTTATCTTGGATGACTCATCAACCTGAAACGGCATGGTCTATGGGACGTTTAGGAAGTGTTATTACTCAAGATGAGCTTTTTAATGGAAAAGTATAATAATGTCCAGTATTGAGAATATAAAAACAGAATTTGAATTTAATTATGTTCAAAAAGGTGAGGCTGGTATCGAAAGTCCACCTTTTTTATTGCCTTCAAAATCATCAGTAGCCAAGGCTGGCGATTATTTAAGAAAAATATCTCAAAGCAATAATGAAGAAATAGATCAAAAAAAATTAATACGCTTTATTACTATACTAGAAACATATAGAAGTTACCACTCATATAATATTTCAGTTTTTGAAAGACTACTGAATAAGAAAATTCAGAGATTAAATCTATATGATAAATGTATCATATCTTCGCGCTCAAAAAGGTTTTCTTCAATTATACAAAAATTAAAAAGATTTCCTGATATGAAATTATCTCGAATGGGAGATTTAGCTGGAGTTAGAATAATTTTAAAGAATATGGATGCATTGAGAGTGTTTGTTAGTGATAATTCAAATACAATCTGTGAACTTAGGAAGGAAAATTTCTTCTGTTATGTAAATAAAACGCATGGTTATATAGAAACTCCTAAAAAGATGGGTATAGAAGTGTACATCAAGTATTTGAAGATAAAAATTATAAACTAAAATTAGAGTTGCAAATTAGAACTCAGTTACAACATGAGTGGGCAACCATAGTTGAAATATTGGGCTCTTTGATGAAAACATCATTTAAAGTTGGACAAGGTGATGAGGGAATAAGATTATTTTTGAAATTATGTAGTGCATTATTTTCTTATCAGGAAGATACTCCAATAATAGAAGAGTTTAATAATTTTTCTGTTGTGCAAATATGTGAAAAAATAAAAGAGTTAGATTCAAAATTAGGTGTAATAGATAAACTAAAAAGCGTTAGTGCTATTGATGTAGAACATAACCCTAGTGCAGCATATTATTTGTTAATATTAGATTTAAAAAAACATAATACTGAAATTAAAACTTTTAATGAGAATGAGAAATTTAAAGCTGAGCAGGTATACTCCCATTATGAACAAGATTCTTTTAAGAATGAATTTCTTGATGTGGTGCTAGTTTCGGTTGATGATGTAAACCAATTAAAAGATGCGTACCCTAATTATTTCTTAGATACAACTAGCTTCATAAATAGAATGGAAAACTTACTAATGAATAGATAGTAATTTTTTTGTTGCATACACTTCGTTTCTCCAAATAATTTCAAGTCCAATTCCCGTACTTGCCCTCGGCTTTTAAAGCCTATAAAGTGCGGTCGTTTTTTCCGGCGTTTTTCACCCCACCAAGGCGTTCTGTAATCTTCCCTTATGTTGCACTAACACGGCTTCCGCCTGCGTTTTATCCAATCCGCTTAACAACATCATGATCGCGAGTTTGGCATTGCCGTTGGTGGTGTGTAGGGTTTGTTCAGCGGTGGTGGCATCGCAGTCGGTGGCTTGCATGACAATGCGGATGGCGCGGGCTTTGAGTTTTTGGTTGGTGGCTTGCACGTCCACCATCAGGTTTTGGTAGCATTTGCCGAGGCGGATCATGGCGGCGGTGGTGAGCATATTCAGCACCATTTTTTGCGCTGTGCCGGATTTTAAGCGGCTGGAGCCGGTGAGAGCTTCAGGGCCGACGGCGGTGGTGATGGCGATGTCCGCGATATCGCTCATAACAGCGTTCGGGTTGCTGACCAAGGACACTGTGGTTGCACCGAGCTGTTTGGCGTAGTTCAAGCCGCCGATCACATAAGGCGTGCGCCCGCTGGCGGCGATGCCCACCAACACATCTTTAGCGCTGAAATTGATGTGGCGTAAATCCTGTTCTCCTGCGGCGGCGTTGTCTTCCGCACCTTCCACCGCGTTACGCAACGCTGTTTCCCCACCGGCAATTAACCCCACCACCATGCCGGACGGCACGCCGAAAGTAGGTGGGCATTCGGAGGCATCCAACACGCCAAGGCGACCGCTGGTGCCGGCGCCCAGGTAAACCAAGCGTCCGCCCGCCTGAAATGCCGCCACAATGCGTTCTACCGCCTGTGCGATTTGCGGCAGATTTTTTTCCACCGCCACCGCCACCAATTTATCTTCCTTATTTAATAGGGTGACGACCTCCAACGGCGACAGGGAATCAATGTGCATGGTGTTCGGATTGCGCTGTTCGCTTAACATTTTTTCGAGGCTGTTTACTAAATTTTGTTCGCTCATGAGATCTTCTCCGCAGGAAAAATGGCGCCCAAACTGACCGCACTTTTTGCGCCGGTCACGCTTGGCAAATTGGATGGCAGGTTGTGAATGCGACGATAGGCAAGCCAGGCGAAGGCGGTGGCTTCCACATAATCTACATCTAAGCCCGCGTCGTTGGTCGGACGGCATTGCCAATTTGGCAGTAGCGCTTGCAGGCGCTCCATCAGCAAGCCGTTTTTCGCGCCGCCGCCACACACCAATAAACGGCGCGGCAGTTCGGTTTTAAGCTGATTTAATGCAAGGACAACGCTTTGCGTGGTGAATTCCAACAAGGTGGCTTGCACGTCTTGTGGCGGCATCTCGCCTAAAAGTGCGGTCGTCTTTACCAGCGTTTTTTCAAGCCACGCAAGGTTGAACAATTCGCGCCCGGTGCTTTTCGGCGGCGGCAGTTGGAAATAAGGCTCTTTCAGCATTTCCGCCAATAATGCCGACCGCACTTTTCCGCTGCGCGCCCATTGCCCGTCGGCGTCGTAGGATTTGCCCAGATGGCGGTCAATCCAACCGTCCATCAAAGCGTTGCCCGTGCCGGTGTCGTAGCCGATAATCGGCTGATGGGGAAACAGCACAGAAATATTGCTAATACCGCCGATATTCAATACCACCGTCGCCCAACGTTCATCATAAAACAGCGCTTGATGAAAGGCGGGCACCAGCGGCGCCCCTTGCCCGCCGAACGCCATATCCTTACGCCGAAAATCACCCACCACGTCAATACCGGTGCGCGCGGCAAGCAGATGCATGTCGCCGATTTGCAGGGTAAACGGGAAATCCCCCTGCGGCGCGTGCCACACGGTTTGCCCGTGGCAGCCGATGGCTCGGATGTGCTGTGGCGGTAGGTTGTGGGTGGTGAGGAAGCGGTTGACGGCGTTGGCGTATAACAGGGCTAAACGCTGATCCAGTTCGCCCAGTTGCTGTAATGTGGTGGTGCCGTGAGAAACTAATTGCAATAAATCTTGTCGTAAATGCGTCGGCATTGGCGTGAATTGCCCGGCAATGAATTGCGGTTGTTCGGTGAATGCCATCAGGGCAACGTCCACACCGTCCAAACTGGTGCCGGACATGATGCCGAGATAATATTCCTGTTGCATATTGCGGCGTATCCTTAACTTAACTCGAAATTGCAAGAATGATATACTAGCGCGCAATTTTTAGCGAACAAAAGAGACATTTTTTATGACAACTCAAGCACTCAGCGTAGTAATTCTGGCCGCCGGCAAAGGCACCCGTATGTATTCCGATTTGCCGAAAGTGTTGCACCCTATTGCGGGCAAACCCATGGTGAAACACGTCATCGACACCGCTAAACAACTCGGCGCGCGCAATATTCATTTGGTTTACGGACACGGCGGCGATTTAATACAACAACGCTTGGCGGGCGAACCGGTGAACTGGGTGTTGCAAACGGAACAACTCGGCACAGGTCATGCCATGCAACAGGCGGCGCCGTTTTTTGCCGATGACGAAAACATTTTAATGCTCTATGGCGATGCGCCTTTGATTACTAAAGACACCTTGGAAAAACTCATTGCCGCCAAACCGGACAACGGCATTGCCTTGTTAACGGTCGTGTTGGACAACCCGACGGGTTACGGTCGCATTTTGCGCGAAAATGGCAATGTCGTTGGCATTGTGGAACAAAAAGATGCCAACGTGGAACAGCTTAACATTCAGGAAGTGAACACCGGCGTGATGGTGTCCGACGGCGCATCCTTCAAAAAATGGCTGGCGCAGCTGGATAACAACAACGCGCAAGGCGAATACTACATGACCGATGTTATCGCCTTGGCAAATCGCGACGGTTGCCAAGTGGCGGCGGTGCAAGCGGTGGATTTAATGGAAGTGGAAGGCGCGAATAATCGCCTGCAACTGACCGCACTTGAGCAATATTTCCAACAAAAACAGGCACGCGAATTATTGCTGGCGGGCGTGATGTTATTGGATCCGAACAGCTTCAAACTGCGCGGCGAATTGAGCCACGGCAAAGACGTGGAAATCGACATGAACGTGATTTTAAACGGCAAAGTGCGGTTAGGAAATCGGGTGAAAATCGGTGCAGGTTGTGTGTTGACTAACTGCGACATCGGCGATGACGTGGAAATCAAACCGTATTCCGTGCTGGAAGATGCCTCCGTAGGCGCCAATGCCGCCATCGGACCGTTCTCCCGCTTACGTCCGGGCGCCGACTTGGCGGAAAACACCCACGTGGGCAATTTCGTGGAAATCAAAAAAGCGTACATCGGCAAAGGCTCCAAAGTGAACCACTTAACCTATGTGGGCGACGCGGAAATTGGCAAAGATTGTAACATAGGCGCAGGCGTGATCACCTGTAACTACGACGGCGCCAACAAATTCAAAACCACTATCGGTGACAACGTGTTTGTCGGCTCCGACAGCCAACTCGTCGCCCCGGTCACCATCGAAAGCGGCGCTACCATCGGCGCAGGCTCCACCATCCGCTACGACGTCAAACGCGACGAACTGGTCACCACCCGCGTTCCGCAAAAACACGTCCAAGGCTGGGAAAGACCGACGAAGAAAAAATAATCCATTGATTTGAATAGAAAAGAGCAACATAGCTTGGCTGTGTTGCTCTTTTTTTTTTAGGGAAATGCCGGACATAAAAAGTGCGGTGAAAATTCACAGCGTTTTTCAACCGCACTTTGGCTCGGGATGCGACCCAATTTGCATTACAGAATTAATCTTGTAGTGCTCCGCTATTAAACATTGGCAAGCCCATGGTTTTCAGGCTGTCGTGATAGATTCCCAATAAATCTTTTTCACTCACTTTTTGTAATTCGTCTAACGGTTTGTCTAGCGCCGCCACCGTTTCGATTTTGATGTTTTGCGGACCGGATTCCAAGGCGGCGATTTCAAACAACGCCTGACCGCGCCGCACATGGCTACCGGAGCTGATGAGGGAGGCGTGTTTGATATGGTGTTTCGCCAAGGCGTAACGGGAAAATAACGCATTTTCCACCGTTGAACGGGCGTAATTGTCGGCATAAATGCGTTTGGCATCGATGCCTTTGTTAATCAGCCATTGTTTCATTAATGCCCCTTCCGTACGATTATTTTGCGGCACGCCGCCGGTGACAATAATCAATGCATCAGGATTTTGTTTGGCGATTTCCAAGGTTTTTTCCAAACGCTGAATCAAAATGTCGTGCATACTGCCGTCCGGATTTAACGCATAACCCAAGGTAATAATGGCGGAATCCGCCGGCAATTTATTCGCCAATTTATCGCTAATCGGTTGGCTTGCGGCGTTATCAATAATCTTGAAGACCTGCTCCAGTTCCGCTGCTTTTTGCGGTGCCAGCGCTTTTAAGCGGGTGAAGTATTTGTCGGTTTCCCCTTGGTTTTGTTTAAAACGATTCCACGCGGTTAAATAAATATGTGCTTTCACATCATCAGGCGCCACCGTGAGCACTTTTTGGTAAAGCTCGATGGCTTTGTCCGTATTGCCGTTGTAAATGTTGGCATTTGCTGCGCCGAACAGAAAATCAACGCGGTAAGGTTCCAATTCATAGGCTTCCAACAAAATCGCGGCAATGCGTTCCATGTTGCTTGGCAATTTTGCGGTAAAGCCCGCATTGGACACCCGCGCCGGTGAATTTTGGATTTTCACCGCCTGCGCGATTAAATCATCCACCACCTGCCGTTGGGTGAGTAACTGTTGATAGTTTACCTGCGGTTCCAACACGGCTAACGGTTGTGTATTTGCCATGGTATTAAAAGCTAACGCGGAAATCATGGCAAACAATGAAATTTTTAAGGTTTTATTCATCTGATTCTCCTTGGATTGGTGTTTATAAAGATAGTGTATTGCAATTGCATTTAAAAACCACGATTTAGATCACATTTTGAGGTTTTTCTGTGTGAAAAAACGCCATGATGATCATGGCGTTTGGGTTCCCTTTCACTTTATTTCACTAACATCTTCGGCACCTCACCAAAGCCCGCCGGTAGCGGTTGGTTGGAGATCAGCAGATCAAATTGTGCCAATTCGCCGATATAGGCTTGTTGGATTTTATGCACTTTATGGTGATCAAAAACCAAAATGGCCAGTTGGGTTTTTGCCATGGCTTTTTGCTTCACTTTCGCTTCATCCACGCTAAAGCAGGTCACACCTTTTTTTATATCGATACCTGAGGCGGAAATAAAGGCTTTGGTGGTGCAAATGGCGTCCAGTTCGCTGTGTAATTGCACGGAAGTCAGGAAAGAATTGTGGCGCGAATAATGTCCGCCGCACAGAATCACTTCGCAGTGCGGTTTGTCCTGCAACGCCATAAAACTATTGATGGAGCAACAAAGTGCGGTGAATTTTATCTGCGGATCGATTTGCGAAATGATAAACGGAATGGTGCTACCGCAATCGAAGAACACGGTATCTCCGTCCTTGACGAGATTGGCGGCGAGTTTACCGAGCCACATTTTTTCCGTAATGTGGCGCGTTTGTTGGTCAAAAATCTGATAATGATTGCCGCTTTTTTGTGGGTTCATCACGATATAGCCGCCCAATAACACCACATTGCCGCTGTCGGAACTTAAATCCCGACGTAAAGTCATTTCCGACACATCAAGCATTTGTGCCGCGTCGCGCAGATGGATTTTATCTGTTTGTTTGAGCAAAAATTCCAGTTTTTGTACCCGTGAGGTTTGTTTTTTCTCCATGCTGTGCTGTCTTTCCTAACGTATTGATTAATAAGGGCTGCCGGAGTCCTGTAAGCCGTGAATAATGGCGATGCCTGCGCTGGCGCCGATACGGGTTGCGCCCGCTTCAATCATGGCTAACGCGGTTTGCGTATCGCGAATCCCGCCGGAGGCTTTTACGCCGATGTTACCCACGGTTTGTTTCATTAACGCTACATCTTCCACGGTGGCGCCGCCTTTATTGAAACCGGTAGAGGTTTTCACAAACGCCACATTTAACCCTTTGCAGATTTCGCAGGCGCGTACGATTTCTTTTTTGGTTAGCAGACAGGTTTCCAAGATCACTTTTAACGGCGTGCCATAGCAGGCGGCAAGTACGCCCTGAATATCCGCTTTTACCGCGTCCCACTTACCGGATTTAATCCACCCCACGTTGATCACCATATCGATTTCATTGGCGCCGGCGGCAATGGCTTCTTTGGTTTCAAAGGCTTTCACGGAGGTGAGATTCGCTCCCAACGGAAACCCTACTACCGTACAAATTTTCACATCGGAACCGGCAAGTTTTTGTTTTGCCAACGGAATATGGCAGGAATTAATACAAACGGAAAAGAAATGATGTTCAAGGGCTTCATCACACAGTTTCAAAATATCTGCCTCGGTTTTCTCGGCTGTGAGGGCGGTGTGGTCGATATAATGGGCGATTTGTTTTGCGTTCATTGGTAACTCCTTACTGCAACAATTAATTAAGGGAATTATAGCGAAAATAAATTTTAGGAACGTGATCTGTATAACATTTTTGAGGTTTTTTATTGGGTAGGGGGATTTTTGTGAGATTTGTAACAGTGAGGAGAAAGAAAAGTGATCTACCCTACCAAAAAAAACTGGACACCTAATTTGAGGTGCAGATTATGTCTTACTCTTACCAATTTCGTTTAAAAATTATCAAGCCGGTCACCGAGCAGGATTTCGGTATATGAGAGGTGGCTAAATTTCATCAGATTTCTCGTTCTCAAGTCATTTATTGGAAAAGCCTTTCGTGAAAGAGGGCTTGATGGCGTAAAATCGCCTTATACAAACCTAAAACCTCCAAAATTCTGAAACCCCAAATGAAAAGAACGCAGATTGAAGTGGCTGAAACAAGTGACTTTTCACCACAAGCCTTTAAAAAACTGAAACGGGAACCCGCCCTTGCAAAAGCGGAGATTGATTATCTGAAAAAGTTAGGGCAATTGGACGATCAAAAACGATGGCAGAAAAAAGAAAAGTCATCAAAAAGTTAAAGGAAAAGCAAGGTTATAGCCGGGGGAATTTCGGCATTGATGGACTTAGCGAACCGAGAAATTATTGTCTATAATTTTGCTACGCGCCCAAAGTTTTGTTTGATAAAAAAGGTATTAGAAGAGGGGCTTCGCCGTCTTAAGCCGACAGGCTGTCGGATTATTCACAGCGACCAAGGTGTGTGGTACGGCAGAATGAGTGAATATGTTGGAAGGGAAAGCCATACAAAGCATGAACCGCCGAGGAAATTGCTACGACAATGCCGTGATTGAAAGTTTTTTGCTATCTTGAAATCAGAATGTTTTTACTCACACACTTACACGTCTATTGTTGAATTACAGGCCTAAATGCTTATTTTACACCGCACTTTGGTGATTTCTAATTACTTGGTTTTTATTTAGCACCATTAATCTATGGGATTGGGATTTTTTGGGCTGGTTATTAAAGTATAGGGGCTGTACTAGATAACTAGACTACTGTTTTACCAGCGGGGATCATCTGAATTATCACTGATGAACCTTGTTAATGCCAGGTTTCTATAATTCACTACTTAGTTCGTATAACTAAAATCCAAAGTGCCTATAAAAATGGTAGTAATTAGAAGGTCTTTGAACACTATAAAAAGAAGTCGGGCAGCTTATAAATTTAACCCCATGCAAGTGGCAACCATCAAAAGATGATAATAGCTAAGAATGTGAAAATTTGTTGTAAACCGCGCGTCTATGATCTGCACCCCAAAAGTTGGACAGATTACTAACCCTAAGTTAAATATTGAGCTCTCTACTGTACAGGCTCAAATTGTTTAACTTAGGCTTAATGCACTCCTCGTTATAATAACGAATAGATTCATATATCGCCCGTTTTGACTCATCAATGTTTTTAACTCGTTAGGAATAAAACACTTCTACTTCAACGTGCTGAAAAAAACGCTCTATCACGGCATTGTCATAGCAATTTCCACGCCGACTCATGCTCTTCTGTATGGCATAAGGCGAATCATCATCCCGAATCAACATCTTACTCTCCACCCAAAGTTCGGTCACATCCGTCACCCATTTCTCCTTTAACTTTGTAGCAGATAAAAGTTGCGTTGCAGTAAATTTGGTGCAATACGGCTCGTTTCCCCGCGTTCTTACGTCGTTTCACCTTCACACAAGAACGTATCCCCAATGCCCGCATGTGCGACAACACCGTTTTGCCACTGAGGAATATTCCTTCTTTTCGCAGTTTTATCCGAATCATTCGATACCCGTCGCGCCCTTCGTTTTGCTGATAAAGGGCTAAAATACGTTGACGAATGCCACCGTGGTCTTTGGGTTTCGGCGTGTAATAGAAAGTCGAACGGGGGAGACCGATAAGCTTCAATACGGTGTTGAATGCCGACCTTTTAACGCGTTGGCGATATTCCTTTTTTCTGTCGGGCTTTTTGTTCGTCCAGCTCCTTGAACTTTTTTAAGATGGTGTTCTCCGCTTCCAAATATTCAATGCGTTTTAGTAACGCTTTGATATTTTGAGGATTATCGTAAAGTGGCGTTTCTTTTCGCTTTGGCATTTTCGCTTTTCTCGCTGTGGTGTGTTGACGATGTAACCCATTGATACCGTATTTTTCAAAGCGTTGCAACCGGACGACAACGGAAGGATGGGTGGCGATATGGAAGTGCTGTGCGGCTTCGCGAATGCCCCAATGTTCTTCTAAGACAAGCTTGACAGTGTGATATTTGAATTCGATTGAATAATGCTTACCCATAAAAATCTGCATCTTATTAACTAGTTGGGTGTAGTGTCCAACTTTTGGGTGCAGATCATTTTTTTAGTTAAAAAATTATCTAATTCATCAAACAAATATAATGCCCCTCTAGGAAAACCCTTAGAAGCAAAGGCTCTATTTCTCATTGATTGCGTATATTCCATTTGTTCAATTCTCAATCTAATCATTTATCAAATAGTAAAACACTACCACTACTAAAATCGACCGCACTTTAAGCCACAATCTTCAAATGAAATTGCGGTAAAGCACCTTGCACGGATTGCTCTACAAAATCCGCCCATGTTTGTAATAGCTGAAATCGTTGTTTTAATCTCTCCCCTCTGTCATACGCGGCTTTTACTCGCTTAATGGCGGCGTTTGCCGTTTGCGTGTTACCAACGCCAATCGTATAACTAAAATTCAAGGCTTTGGTAGTATCTTATAGGAACGCTTAGGAAATAAAAAAGCCCTTGAGGTTAATATTTTCAAGGGCTTTTAGGTTTTGTAAAGTTTGCTTTGGACTATGTTTTGGTGGAGCTGGGGGGAGTTGAACCCCCGTCCGAAATTCCTCTGCCGTTAGCACTACACGTTTAGTCCGGTCTTTAAATTCACTTAATCCTGCGGACGGACACGCGACAATTAAGCTAGTTTGATTTAATTTAATGCTTCGATCCTCAAACGGTGGCTTCCACACGAGCTCGTTTTGGTTTGACTCCGCTTTATCCCCGTCTTACGAGCGGAAGCTGGGGAGCGAAGGCTAAAGGCAGGTTATTAAGCTGCTAAAGCGTATTGTTCGTCGTTTGCGACTATTTTTTTGCGGTTTATTTACGAGGCCTACCGCACCTCGACGTGCACTTCGGGCTTCGCTAATCCCGTCGAATCCAGAATCAGCCCCAAATTGCGCTAATGATAGCAAAATATAGCGTTAAATGAAAGATAGTAAACCTGCCGTACTTTATGCTGATAAATATCATATCCTTAAATGGTAAGCAGATGAGCCATCTCTCGGGATCTTAATAGCGCATGGGATGTCGATCGTGTTAATAAATCAGAAAGTGACATGGTTTCCCCTTTTCATTTTGTGGCGACTTAATTTTCTGCGTAATTATTAGACGATTTGTGATGCGCTAATCCGTTTTATTTTTCCGCCGGCGTTTTGTTCGCTTCAACTGCGCTATTTTCTCCGGCAGTCACTTTGGTTTTTTCATCTATTTTGACGTTAATATTGTGATCCACAATCACGTTCATATTGATAGTAATGCCTTCTTTGGGCGTATCAAGCTGAATGGTTGGTGTGCAGCCGGCAAGCGCCAATATGGTGGCGGTCAGGCAAAAAAAGTGCGGTGATTTTTTAAGATGTTTTTTCATTGTTCCAAATGTCGGTAAAGTCGATATTGCAAATTCTGTTCAAATTGCGAGCCGTAGTCAATCATATTCCACAGCTCAAACATATTTTCTTGGTGAGTGTAATTCAGGGTGATCGGGCTACGTGTGCGCTTGGTCGGGTTGAACGCGGTCAGGCTGGAATGTAATTTCATTTGCCCGTCTGGCGCAAGATTCAAGTTGGCACGGGATTTTTCCAATTCCATTTCTTTTAATAAATCCACTAAAATGTTTTCCGTCCAGCCGCCCTTTTTTAAGCCGGTGACGATTTCGTCGTTGAGTTTAATATGCAGGTTATTTACCTGTTCAATGGTGCCGTTACAGATCAGGCATTCCTGGTGTCCGAGCCAAAACGGCAAGGTGGCATTGACCCTTCCGCGCAGGCTGATTTGATTATATTGCGCCATGTTGATGACCTGCGCCAAGTCGATATTCTTGAAACTCAAGGTTGCTATTTTTTGTTGCGGGAAACTTAAACTCGGAATTTGCAACTCACCGTCAAAGACATTTATCCGCGCATTGCTCAAGGTGAGTGGCGATTTTGCTGAATTTGGGTAGGTCCCGAACAGGTTGAACACCGCTTTATTCATCAACAGCGCACCTTTACGGATATTGTTTGCCGACACACGAATAGGTTTGTTGCGCGAGGCTTTCAACGCCAGATCCTGATAATTTAACGGAAAACGAATATTCAGCCCTTGAATTTCGCCGTCGGGCATGGTGATTTCACCACCGCGCAGGTTCAGTTCACCGTGCAGCGCCACTCCGTCGCCGTTAATAACGAAGTTGCTGGCGCCTTTGATGGTGCCTTGGTGGATAATCCATTCCCATTGTTGCGGAAACAGCGATTGGAATACGTTGGCGGATTGCTCCTTCCAACCGATTTGTCCCGTCAGCGTCTGATTTTGATAACGGGCAGTAAGATCTAATGGGCCGAGCGAACCGGCTTTCAACTCACCGGCGATGGTAAAATGATTGATACTTTTGCCGTTTAGTCCGACGCCGAACACCGGCTTTACAAACCACCCGCCGTAGTCAAATTCGATCCAGTCGGTTTTTGCCTGCATCAACCCGCGGATATGCTCTTTTTCATAATTCCAACGCAGTCGGTCTTTCAGCTCCAGTGACAGCGGTGCCATTTTTACCCCACCGGTATATACGTTGCCGGAATGCGCCGAAAGTTGGTTCAATTCAATATAATTCGCCTGCCAAAAGCCGATGCCTTGCATGGTGACGGCAGTTTTTAGCGCTTTCCATTGTGCGCTGCCGCTAATCGTCCAATCCCACCGGTTTGCCGCACGCATTTCTGCATTGTGCAGATTTTGTTGTTCGTCACGCAATTCAAAGACGGTTTTAATGCCGGCGATGAACTCGTGTGCCTGTCCGTCCAATTTCAAATTGAGGTTCTCAAATTGCGGGGTGAAGCCTTGCAAAGTTGCCTGTAGCCGTCCTTCCAGTCCATAGCGCCCGATTAACACATCGTCCAACGGCAGGCGAACATGAATTTTGGCATCCGGTTGCAGGTTATCCATTTTGAAAATTGACCCAGGGCGGAATTGCAAGATCGGATCGCTGAATGTGCCGCCGATATGATAATCCAGATTGGTTTGCGCGACGGTATTGTTATAACGCAGATCGCCGCGGGTTTTCAGGTCAAAGTTGAGTTCGTTCTGCTGCGTACCGCCGCCAATTTGTCCGCCTTTACCGGCAAACACGATTTCACCCTTGCCTTGTTCGCCGAAGGTTTGCAGAATGACATCCAAATCAATATTGAGCGGAAACCAGTTATCCTGCGGTTTGCGCAATGTCAAACCAAGGAAGCCCTTCACCGGCTGATAACCGTCGAAGGTCCAATAAAATGTCCCCCAGCTGACTTCCAAACTGTTTGGGGTGAGAATAAAAGGCACGTCAAGCAATGGCTCGCTGCGTACCAAATCCTGCGCATTGATTTGTCCTTTCTCGCCATCCCAAGTCCATTTGATTTCCCCTTTCGCCACAACAAACTCGGGATTTTGCCAGTTCAGCGTAATCTCGCCGCGAGGTTTCAGGCGCAATAATTCATTATTCATTTTTGTGGAGAACGTCAGGTGATAGGCTTGTTTTTCTGTGGGTTGAAAATCCGTTCGTCCCTGCCAGTGGAACTGCCCGTTTTGCGGCGTGAGGGTGGAACGGTGTTGCAATATCAGCGTCCCATTCTTTGTAGCTTCCTCTGTGGCTTCAGTGTTAATTTGCAGCCGCTTGCCGTCATAATTTGCCACGACGCTAAGGTCGGCGGTGATTAGCTGATTTAACAACGGTTGGGTGACGTTTTCGGTATTGAGTACCTTTAGGTGTTTGATTACCACTTCTGCGGTAGGCAGGGAGGAAAAAAGTGCGGTCAATTTTGGCGATGTTTTTCCATTGTCGTTGATATGCAGGCTGTTCAGGCAGGCATAATCCAGTGTCGCCTGTTCTACTTCAAGGCGACGGGGAGCCCACCAATTCAATTGAATGTTGTTGAGGGTCACGAGGTTGCATTGTGTTGCGCCGAGGCGTAATTGGGATACTTGTAAACCGTCCATATTAAGCGAACGCTCATTGCCGATTTGCAGCGTATAACCCGGCGCTAAGAAATAGTTGGCAAGTTGTTCCAATTGTTGAGACGTAATCCACCACGGTAGAGAACCGATCCCCGCCAAGATGAATAACAGCAATAAGAATAGCCAACGTTTTCCCACGATTACCTCATTAAAATAACATTACTAAGACCACAGAAGCGCCGAAAATTTTAAGCGGAATACCCGAAAAGTGCGGTCATAAAAAACGGTGTTTTTTTGAATAGACTAACTCATTTGCGTAAAGAAATCGCGAATCCCCACCAACATATTGTTGATAGCAACCGCTGCCAGGATTAATCCCATCACTCGACTGATCACCGCCGCACCGGTGTTGCCGAGCCAGCGTTGAATGCGATTTGCCGCGAGGAGCAAAAGGTAAGTGATTGCCAGAACGGACAACATAATTAAGGTGGTCATGGTTTGGTCGAACAGGCTGAAACGGTGGTTGTCGGTTAGCAACACAATCGCCATCATCGCCCCCGGTGAGGCGATGGACGGCACAGCTAACGGATACACCGCCAGTTCGTTTAAGTTGGAGGACAGCTTAATTTCCTGCTCCGCCTTGCCCTCACCGAAAATCATAGTGAGCGCGAATAACAATAGCACCAGGCCGCCGGCGATTTGGAAGGCGGTCAACGGAATTTGCATGGCTTCTAACAGTGCCTGTCCGGCAATGAGGAAGAAAATTAATATTCCGGCGGAAATCATGACGGCTTTTAACGCAATCTTGCGCCGATCTTCCACCGATAACCCGACGGTTTTCGTTAAGTAAACGGGAATGGAACCGATGGGATCGATAACCGCCCACAGTACGACAAATTGAACGATAAGAGAATCAAACATTGGCAACCCCAAGAAAAAAGTGGAAAATAATGCGCGTATTTTTATGACTCAATATCTTATATTAAATTCATTCTAAACCAATGCTTTTTTTCATTAACTTAACATTAAAACGTGGTTTAACCACCTTGCTCGAAAATGCCAACGCTACCATCAACCCCGGACAGAAAGTCGGGTTGGTCGGAAAAAACGGTTGCGGTAAGTCTTCTCTGTTCGCCTTGCTGAAAAATGAAATGAGCGCCGAAGGCGGCGAAATGTCTTTTCCGCCGAATTGGGCATTGGCATGGGTGAATCAGGAAACTCCCTCGCTGGATTGCCGCGCCATCGATTATGTGATTCAGGGCGATCGCGAATACAGCCGCCTGCAACAGGTATTACAACAGGCGAATACCGCCAATGACGGCAATGCTATCGCGGTGTTGCACAATCAGTTAGACGCCATTGATGCTTGGACCATTGAAGCCCGTGCCTGCGAATTATTGCACGGCTTAGGTTTCACCCAAGCGGAACTGGAACAACCGGTGAAGGCCTTTTCCGGTGGTTGGCGGATGCGCTTGAACTTGGCGCAGGCGCTGATTTGTCGCTCTGATTTATTGTTATTGGACGAGCCCACCAACCACTTGGATTTGGACGCGGTGATTTGGCTGGAACGTTGGTTAAAGCAATATCCCGGCACCTTGATCCTGATTTCGCACGATCGCGACTTTTTAGACCCTATTGTCGGCAAAATTCTACACATTGAACAACAAAAGCTGAACGAATATACCGGCGATTATTCTTCTTTCGAACAGCAACGGGCGACCAAATTGGCACAACAAAACGCCATGTATCGCCAGCAACAACTGAAAATCGACCATCTGCAACGTTATATCGATCGCTTCAAAGCCAAAGCCACCAAGGCGAAACAGGCGCAAAGCCGCATCAAGGCATTGGAGCGTATGGAAAAAATCGCGCCGGCGTATGTGGATAATCCGTTTCATTTTGAATTTCGCGAACCGTTGTCGCTGCCCAACCCGTTATTAATGATGGAAAACGCCTCGGTAGGCTACGGCGAGGGCGAAAAAAGTGCGGTGGAAATTTTAAGTAAAATTAAACTCAATCTGGTGCCCGGCTCGCGCATTGGTCTGCTGGGGAAAAACGGTGCGGGGAAATCTACTTTAATCAAATTATTGGCGGGCGAAATCGCGCCTACCGGCGGCACCATTCAGTTGGCAAAAGGCGTACAGTTGGGCTATTTCGCGCAGCACCAATTGGATACGTTGCGCGCCGACGAAAGCGCCCTGTGGCATTTACAAAAAATTGCCCCGCAACAGACGGAACAGCAACTGCGCGATTATTTGGGCGGATTTGCGTTTCACGGCGATAAAGTGAATCAACCGGTTGCTTCTTTTTCCGGCGGCGAAAAAGCGCGTCTGGTGCTGGCGCTCATCGTGTGGCAACGCCCGAATTTGCTGCTGCTGGACGAGCCGACCAACCACTTGGATTTAGATATGCGTCAGGCGTTAACGGAAGCCTTGGTGGATTATCAGGGCTCTTTGGTGTTGGTGTCGCACGATCGCCATTTATTGCGTAACACAGTAGATGAATTTTATTTGGTGCACGATAAGCAGGTGGAGGAATTTAAAGGGGATTTGGGCGATTATCAAAAATGGCTGAACGAACAAAACGCCCAACCGACCATCACAAAAGCACAAACCGCGCCTGTTGAAAATGAAAACTCCGCCGCTAATCGTAAGGAACAAAAACGCAAAGAAGCGGAATTGCGCCAACAGCTCGCGCCGTTACGCAAACAGGCAACGCAGCTGGAAAATCAAATGGAAAAGCTGGGCGCGCAGTTACAACACATTGAAACAGCGCTGGCGGATCCGAATGTGTATGATGCCGAAATGAAAGCAAAACTGACCGCACTTTTAAACGATCAGGTGCAGACGAAAAAGCAACTGGAAGAAGTAGAAGCGGCATGGTTAGTCTTGCAGGAAGATATGGAAAACATCACAGCACAAGCATAATAGAAGGCGGAATAACGGCAAAATAATTGCGTTTTGGAAGCCGTATCACAGAATTTTTAAAAAGATCAAAATTTCACTTGATACTGTATATCGATACAGTTATTATAAGCGCGAATTTTTGATAATGATTTTCCCCGAGGTATAAAAATGGCAACTCAAGAAGAAAAGCAAAAAGCACTCGACGCGGCGTTAGGTCAAATTGAAAAACAATTTGGTAAAGGCGCCATCATGAAACTCGGCGACAGCCAAAAACTGGACATTGAAGCGATTTCCACCGGTTCTTTCGGTCTTGACCTAGCACTAGGCATCGGCGGTTTGCCGATGGGGCGTATCGTGGAGATTTTCGGGCCGGAATCTTCAGGTAAAACTACTTTAACCCTTTCTGTGATTGCGGAAGCGCAAAAAACCGGCAAAACCTGTGCCTTTATTGATGCGGAACATGCTTTAGACCCGATTTATGCCTCCAAACTCGGCGTGGATGTAAAAGAACTTTTAGTTTCCCAGCCGGACAACGGCGAACAGGCGCTGGAAATTTGTGATGCGTTGGTGCGTTCCGGTGCGGTGGATGTAATTATCGTTGACTCCGTTGCCGCCTTAACGCCGAAAGCGGAAATTGAAGGCGACATGGGCGATTCCCACATGGGATTACAAGCGCGTTTAATGTCTCAAGCATTGCGTAAACTTACCAGCCAAATTAAAAACGCCAACTGCTTGGTGATTTTCATCAACCAAATTCGGATGAAAATCGGCGTGATGTTCGGTAATCCGGAAACCACCACCGGCGGTAACGCGTTGAAATTCTATGCCTCCGTGCGTTTGGATATTCGCCGCGTGGGTTCTATCAAAGAGGGTGATGAAGTTATCGGTAATGAAACTCGTGTGAAAGTGGTGAAAAACAAAGTGGCGCCACCGTTCCGCCAAGTGGATTTCCAAATTCTGTACGGCGAAGGTATTTCCAAAGAAAGCGAACTGATTGAGCTCGGCGTGAAACATAAACTCATCAGCAAAGCAGGTGCGTGGTACGCTTACCAAAACGAGAAAATCGGTCAGGGCAAAACCAATGCTATGAAATGGTTGAAAGACAATCCTGAACAAGCCAAATTTATCGAAAGCACCTTGCGTGATGAATTGTTGGCACATCCGGAATCTGCCATCACTGCGGAAGTAGAAAACGAAGCGGGTAATGGCGAAGGCGATTTCGAATAAGGTGTGGTTATACATAAAAGTGCGGTCGAAAATGACCGCACTTTTTCTATCGGCTTCCTCAATAATGACAAGTAACACAATATGTCTTCTCTTGCGCTCAATTATGTGATGAATTTACTTTCCCGCCGTGAATACAGCGAGTTTGAACTGCGTTGCAAAATGCAGGAAAAAGCCTTTTCCGAAAACGACATCGATCAGGTAATTGCCCATTGTCAGCAAAAAAACTGGCAAAGCGATGTACGATTCACGGAAAGCTATTTGCACAGCCGTGCCCAGCGGGGTTATGGTGCCAATCAAATCAAACAGGAATTACGCCAGTTAAAAGGGGTTGAAAGCGCAACCATTGAATCGGTAATGCGCGAATGTGAAATTGATTGGTCCGAGTTGGCGTTAACCGTATTACGCAAAAAATTTCCCGATTACAAAGCAAAACAACCGCCGAAGATGCGACAAAAGATCTGGCAATATATGCTGTCGCACGGTTTTCATGGCGATGATTTTGCCGATTATGTGGGATCGGAGCCCGATGAATTTGATTAACACCACCTTAAAACTGACATTCCGCCGATCTGGGCGTAGAATGACGACGATGTAACAAACTAATTAAGGAGAAAAAATGACTAAAATAATTCATACCGATAAAGCACCGGCAGCCATTGGTCCTTATGTACAAGCGGTGGATTTAGGCAATTTGGTGTTGACATCCGGACAAATTCCGGTCAATCCGGTAACAGGCGAGGTGCCGAAAGAGATTGTGGCGCAGGCCCGTCAGTCTTTAGAAAACGTAAAAGCCATTATTGAACAGGCGGGTTTGAAGGTTGCCGATATTGTGAAAACCACGGTGTTTGTGAAAGACTTGAATGATTTTGCTGCGGTAAACGCCGAATATGAGCGTTTCTTCAAAGAAAACAATCACCCGAACTTCCCGGCGCGTTCTTGCGTAGAAGTTGCCCGCTTGCCGAAAGATGTGGGCTTGGAAATTGAGGCGATTGCGGTAAGAGCCTAATTTCATCACGAATAGATGAAACAAAAAACCACCTCTGATGAGGTGGTTTTTTATTAAAGTGCGGTCAGAAATTAGAGTATTTCTTTTGCCTTGGCGACGACGTTACCCACCGTAAAACCAAAGAGTTTGAATAATTGGTCTGCCGGTGCAGATTCGCCGAAGCTGTGCATACCGATGATTCGGCCGTTGAAGCCGACATATTTGTACCAGAAGTCGGAAATTCCGGCTTCAATGGCGACACGTTTAGTCACGGCGACAGGCAACACGGATTCGCGATAAGCTTCATCTTGTTTATCAAACACGTTGGTGCTTGGCATGGAAACCACACGAACTTTTTTGCCTTCCGCGGTTAATTGTTCTGCTGCTTTCACTGCTAATTCCACTTCAGAACCGGTGGCGATAAAGATCAGTTCCGGCGTACCGGCACAATCTTTTAAGACATACGCCCCGCGCGCCACATTTGCCAGTTGCTCGGAAGTGCGGTCCATCTGCGCCAAGTTTTGGCGGGTAAAAATTAAGGCGCTTGGACCATCCGTTCTTTCAATCGCCGCTTTCCACGCAATGGCGGATTCCACTTGGTCGCAAGGACGCCATGTGTTCAAGTTAGGAATTAAACGTAATGCCGCAGTTTGTTCTACCGGTTGGTGGGTCGGGCCGTCTTCGCCTAAGCCGATGGAATCGTGGGTGAACACAAATAAGGAACGTTGCTTCATTAGGGCCGCCATGCGAATGGCGTTGTGGGCGTATTCCATGAACATCAGGAAGGTGGCGCCGTAAGGAATGAAGCCGCCGTGCAAGGCGATACCGTTCATGATCCCCGCCATACCGAATTCGCGCACGCCGTAGTTGATGTAGTTACCATCAACGTTTTGGGTGGCACGGATTGGTTTGGAACCGGACCAAAGGGTTAAGTTGGAACTTGCCAAGTCGGCAGAACCGCCCAGTAATTCAGGTAAAATTTTGGCGTAGGCTTCAATGGCATTTTGTGAGGCTTTGCGGCTTGCAATGCTTGCCGGATTGGCTTGTAAATGCTCAACAAATGCTTGAGAGTCTTTTGCCCAGTCGGCCGGCAGTTTTTTCGCTATGCGGCGGGTGAATTCAGCCGCTAATTCAGGATAGGCTTTGGCATACGCGGCAAATTTTTCATCCCAGGCTTTTTCCCATTCCGCGCCTTTTGCTTTGGTATCCCATTGCGCATAAATGTCCGCCGGAATTTCAAACGGGGCATAATCCCAATGTAACGCTTTGCGGGTTAAAGCGATTTCTTCGTCGCCTAACGGCGCGCCGTGGCTGTCATGAGAGTTGGATTTATTTGGTGAACCGAAACCGATAATGGTTTTACAGATAATTAATGTTGGTTTGGCGGTTTCCGCTTGCGCTTGTTTGATGGCTTCGGCAATTTGTGCCGGATTGTGACCGTCGATTGCCGGAATCACTTGCCAGCCGTACGCTTCAAAGCGTTTTTGTGTGTCGTCGGTGAACCAGCCGTCAACGTGTCCGTCGATAGAGATATTGTTGTCATCATAGAATGCGATTAATTTACCCAAACCTAAGGTTCCCGCTAAAGAACAGGCTTCGTGGGAAATCCCCTCCATTAAACAACCGTCGCCTAAAAAGGCGTAAGTATAGTGATCAACGATGTTATGACCGTCACGGTTAAATTGACCGGCAAGGGTTTTTTCCGCAATTGCCATCCCCACCGCATTACTAATGCCTTGACCTAACGGGCCGGTGGTGGTTTCGACACCGGGGGTGTAGCCGTATTCAGGATGGCCCGGTGTTTTGGAGTGCAGTTGACGGAATTGTTTTAAATCTTCGATGGATAAATCGTAACCGCTGAGGTGTAATAAGCTGTAAATCAGCATGGAACCGTGTCCGTTGGACAGCACAAAACGGTCGCGGTTAGCCCATTGCGGGTTGGTCGGGTTGTGGTGTAAAAAATCACGCCATAATACTTCGGCGATATCCGCCATGCCCATAGGTGCGCCCGGGTGACCGGATTTCGCTTTTTGTACCGCATCCATACTTAAAAAACGAATTGCATTGGCGAGTTGTTGACGATTTGACATTATGCCTCCTGATGTGAATAAATTTTGCAAAAATAGAAAATGCTTATAAAAAAGTGCGGTCGGATTTCCCGGCGTTTTTAAAATACCGAAAATTCCCACCGCACTTTTGCTCAAGACATGACTAACGAACCATTACCATTTGGACAGTAACATTTCTTCCAATTTGCCTTGGTCAACGGCAAATTTGCGAATACCTTCCGCCAGTTTTTCTACCGCCATGGCATCGCTGTTATGTTGCCAATAGAACTCGGCTTCGGTTAACGGCTGCGGTTTGGCTTTCACTTCCCCTTGGAAATCTAATTTTCTGACAACGGCATTTGGCGTTTCGTGTAAGATTTTCAATAATGGCGGTGCGATGGTTAAACGGTCACAACCGGCTAATTCGATGATTTCGCCGACATTACGGAAGCTGGCGCCCATGACCACTGTTTTATAGCCGTATTGTTTGTAATAATTGTAGATTTTGGTGACGGAAATCACGCCCGGATCTTCAGCCGGTGCGTATTCTTTCTTATCGGAATTGGCTTTATACCAGTCTAAAATACGACCGACGAACGGCGAAATTAAGTAAACACCGGCTTCCGCACAGGCACGGGCTTGGGCTTCGGAGAATAATAGGGTTAGGTTACAGTTAATGCCTTCTTTTTCTAAAATTTCCGCGGCACGGATACCCTGCCAGGTGGAGGCGATTTTAATCAAAATACGGTTTTTGTTAATGCCTGCCGCCTCATAAAGGGCGATAAGTTTTTTGGCTTTCGCAACGGTGGCTTGCGTGTCATAAGAAAGACGGGCATCCACTTCGGTAGAAACACGACCCGGCACCAGTTTTAAGATTTCTAAGCCGATGTTTACCGCTAATTTATCTTCCGCATCAATAAGTTGTTGTGATTTATCTTGGCTTTTCTGTTTGCCGTAAGTAATGGCTTCATCAATCAGTGCGGCATATTGTGGAAGTGCTGCTGCACTAAGAATCAGGGACGGGTTAGTTGTCGCATCTTCCGGTTTGTATTGGCGAATTGCATCAATATCGCCGGTATCGGCGACCACAGTAGTAAGTTCACGAAGAGAATCTAGCTGGTTAGTCATAATTTATTCCTTTTATTTGTTTGAATTTGAGAGGTGGAAAACGAGTTGATTATCAGAAAACCATCATATCCGTGGCAAAAAACTATCGGAAATATAACCGTATTTGATACAGAAAGCAACTTTAAAATACCTTTATAAAAGCGCGTTTCACATAATGAAATTAATAGGTTTTATCTTGTTAAATTAATGTTAAATATTTGTGCTTTTTAGCGCGGTTAGAACTGTATAATGCGCAAATTATTAACAATTGAAAAAAAGTTCAATTTTTTTCTAAAAAAACTATTGCAAAGAATTAGTAAATACCTATAATACGCGGTCACAACGACGCGCCGTTGTAGGTTTTTATAAACAGTGCGTCGTTTTTTGTTCTTTAACAATCAATCATACAAACTGTGTGGGCACTTATAGATTCGTTTTAGATAATTTTAAGATTGAACTTAATAGGTGCCGGAAGATTCGTTTATTTATATTATTTATAATAGATTAATTAAGTCAGCTATTGAGGGATTAAGCTTTTTGAATTGAAGAGTTTGATCATGGCTCAGATT
>NZ_AQUU01000015.1 GCF_000372365.1 Aggregatibacter actinomycetemcomitans DSM 8324
ATCTGTGCACGTGCTAATGCCAGCTCTCGTTGCAGCTTTTTAAACGCTTTTGGGGAAAAGTCTGTTTGTTCCGGGATTTCAATCGCTTTCTTTTTCATCTTTGGCTTCACTATTTTAGGGCGTTGAGGGTTTATATAAGGGGATTTTACGCCATTAAGCCCTCTTTCACGAAAGGCTTTTCCAATAAATGACTTGAGAACGAGAAATCTGATGAAATTTAGCCACCTCACGGATACCCAAATCCTGCTCGGTGACCTGTTTGATAGTTTTTTAACGAAATTGGTAAGAGTAAGACATAATCTGCACCTCAAATTAGGTGTCCGGGTTTTGGGGTGCAGATCACTTTTTTGTTTCGGAAAGCGGATTATTTAATTACACCACACGCCATACGCGGACCGCCGCCGCCAAGTGGGGCCGGGTGATCGGAGTGGTTATCGCCACCAGCGTGGATCATGAGGGAGTGACCGCGCACGTCGTCTAAGTGTTTAATGCGTGGGGCTAAAACCGGGTTAGCGGCTGTGCCGTCGTGTAATACGGTTAATGCCGGTAAATCACCTAAATGGGCGTCATCTTGCCATGGGTAGCCGTGTTGTTTGGTGTCTTTCGGATCCCAGTGACCGCCTGCGCCAAGACCTGCGGTAAGTTTGCCGTCTTTTTCTTTTGGTTCACAGCTTGGGTTTTGGTGAATGTGGAAACCGTGCAAACCTTCCGCCAAGCCTTTTAAATTTGGGGTGAATACCAAGCCGTAGCTGGATTCGGTGATAGTGACCGTACCCACATCTTTGTTGCCGTTGACCGGATCTAATTGCTGTATTTTAACTTCAATAGATGGTCCTTTAAGAGGCATCATCATGTTGTCATGCTTATGTTCATGAGCATTAGCAATGCCTGCAGAACAGATTGTGCCGATTACTATGGCTAAAATAGTTTTGATTTTCATTTTTAGCTCCTATTTATGTAAGAAAACCTTTGTCATTATAACCAAACTTAGTAATAAAACCGATAAGTTTTAATAAAATATTAACTATTAAATCATTTACTATTTTAATGTGTTGGCTTTTTATATTTAATAAAAATCATATTTATTTATAATGTAAGCTGTTTGGTGTTATTGAGGAGAAAGCAAAATGGGTAAAGAAGAAGTCGGCCATAATTTTTTAGCGCGTTTAGGTAAAACCCGTTTACGTCCGGGCGGTCGTAAAGCGACGGATTGGTTGATTGCCAGTGGTGATTTTAGTCAAGATAAAAAGGTGCTGGAAGTGGCATGTAATATGTGTACCACGGCAATTGGGCTGGCGAAGCAATACGGTTGCCACATTGAAGGCGTGGATTTGGATGAAAACGCGTTGGAAAAAGCTAAAGCCCATATTGTGGCGAATAACTTGCAGGATAAAATTCATGTACAACATGCCAACGCCATGAAATTGCCTTTTGAAGATGACACGTTTGATATTGTGATTAACGAGGCGATGCTCACCATGTTACCGGTGGAAGCCAAAATGAAAGCGGTTGCCGAATATTTTCGTGTGTTAAAACCGGGTGGTTTTTTGCTTACCCATGATGTTATGTTGGTAGGGGATGATCACCAGACGATTTTAAACAATATGCGCGATGCCATTAATGTCACGGTCACACCGCTTACCAAAGACGGCTGGAAAAAGATCTTTACCGACAGTGGATTCCGTAATGTTGAAACCTTCTCTGGCGAGATGACGTTGCTGTCACCGAAGGGTATGATTTATGACGAAGGCGTGTTTGGTGCGTTGAAAATCATTAGAAATGCCATGAAAGCGGAAAATCGCGAGCAGTTTAAGAAAATGTTTAAGACCTTTAATGATCCTGAACATAAATTGCATTTTATTGCGGTTTGCAGTCAGAAATAAACCGACGGTCTTACAAATTAGCCCTCATGATTGAGGGCTGATTTTTTTATAACAATGCTATTTTTCCCGTATCTATCTTAAAAGTGCGGTGCTTTTTCGGTTGCATTTCTTTGAGTTGGTTTGATGTGATGGCGGTGACAAATACTTGCGAGCCGCTGTTTTGCAGACGTTCTGCCAAAAGACGCCGTTTGGTTTGATCCAATTCGGAAGCGAAGTCGTCAATTAAGAAAATACAATGGCGTTGCTTTTGCCGCATTAAGTGTTCCCCTTGGGCGAGGCGGAGGGCGCTCATTAATAATTTCAGCTGCCCGCGCGATAACACATCTTCCACCGGTAACCCGTTCGCTTTAAAACGAAAATCCGCTTTTTGCGGGCCGGAAACCGTGTAGCCTAAGGCGCGATCCCGTTCAAAATTGCGTTCCAGTAATTCCGCATAATGTTGTTCTTTTTCCCAGCCTTGATGGAAACTCACGCTAATGTCTAATTCGGGTAAGAATAAACGGCAGGTTTGTTCTATTTCCGGTTGTAGCGCCAGGGCATAGTCGGCGCGCAGTTGGCTGACTTGTTCGGCAAGTTTGACCAATTCCATATCCCAGATCTTCATTTGCGAATAAGCGGAGGTTTGTTGTAAAGCGGCGTTTCGTTGCTTAAGTAAACGGTTTAAACTTGCCCATAAATTATAGAAAGCCACATGATGATGAAATAAGCCCCAATCCAGAAAGGCGCGGCGATAGCTTGGCCCGCCGTTGAGCAGATTTAAGCCTTCCGGCGTAATGATTTGCATGGGAAGCAGGTGTGCCAAATCGGAAATTTTATTGCCGTCTTCGCCGTTAATTTTAACGAGGGTATTGCCCTGACGCAGTTTTTGCAACCCTACCGACCATTGATGCTGTTGTTCCTGAATTTGCCCGAACAGGGTAAAGTGCGGTTGATCGTAAGAAATGATTCGATTACTGACCGCACTTTTAAAGGAGCGCCCGTGCCCCAGATAAAAAATCGCTTCCAGTAAACTGGTTTTGCCGCTGCCGTTGTTGCCGACTAAAAAGTTAAAGCCGTGATCCAATTCCAGATCCACGGCTTGTAAATTACGAAAATTTTCGACGGTTAAACGTGAAATCGCCATAAATTATAAACGCATCGGCATAATCACATATTCCGCGCTGGCATCTTCACAGTCTTCAATTAAGCAGCTGGAGGAGGCGTCCGTTAAGCGCATACGCACCTGATTACACTTAAGTGCGTTGAGCACATCCAAAATGTAGCTCACGTTAAAGCCTACTTCCATTTCCTCGCCGCTGTAAGACACGTCGATAATTTCTTCCGCCACTTCCTGTTCGGGGTTGGTGGCGGTGATTTTGAGTTGATTTTCACTGAGTTGTAATCGCACACTGCGGAAACGTTCGTTAGATAAAATCGCGGCACGTACGAAAGCCTGTTTTAAGGTCTCCCAACCGGCTTCCACAATGCGGGTGGCATTGCGTGGTAATACGCGGCGATAATCCGGGAAGCGGCCGTCAATGAGTTTGGATGTGAAGGTGATATTGTTTAGCTGAATGCGTAAGTTATTGGTGCCGATTTGTAAACGCGCCGGTTGATCACTCGGTTCCAGCAAACGGGCAAGTTCCAGCACGCCCTTACGCGGTAAAATTACCGAATGGGTCTGTAAATCCTGCTCCAGCGGAATGGTGCATACCGCCAAACGGTGACCGTCGGTCGCTACGGTACGCAATAAATTGCCTTCCGTCTCAAACTTCATACCGTTTAAGAAATAACGGGCATCTTGGTTCGCCATGGAAAATTGGGTGGCTTCAATTAAGCGGCGCAAGGTGGCTTGCTCAAGCGTAAAATCCACTTCCGATTGCCAGTCCGTTAAATTCGGATAATCTTCCGCCGGCAAAGTGGATAAATTGAATTTACTGCGATCGGAACGCACAATAGCGCGATCTTCTTCAAATGTCACAGCAATTTCTGCATTATCCGGCAGGCTGCGACAAATATCCAGGAATTTTTTCGCCGGAATAGTGAATTTGCCGTCTTGTTCCGCATGAAGTAATGGGGTTTGGGTGGACAGTTCCACTTCTAAATCCGTACCGGTAATATTTAATTGATTATTTTCAATTTGCAGCAATACATTATTTAATACCGGAATATTCGGGCGGCTATTCAGCACGCCGCACACTTGTTGTAAGGGTTTTAGTAAATTTTCTCTGGAAATAATAAATTGCATCATATGACTCCTATACGGATAAAATTCGGATTAAGTTAGCCCAATCTTCTTGAATATTCGGATCGGTGTCGCGGAATCCTGCAATGGTGCGGCAGGCGTGTAAAACCGTGGTGTGATCACGATCGCCGAAGGACTTACCGATTTCCGGCAGGCTACGGTTGGTTAATTCTTTTGCCAATGCCATGGCGACCTGACGCGGACGTGCCACCGAACGGGAACGGTTTTTGGATTTCAGATCGGAAACCTTAATGCGATAGTATTCGGCGACGACTTTTTGAATATTGTCCACGGTGACCAGTTTGTCCTGTAGCGCCAGCATATCTTTTAAGGTTTCCCGCACAAAATCAATGGTGATCGGTTCGCCTTTGAACTCTTGCATGGCTTTCACACGATTTAACGCGCCTTCCAATTCACGCACGTTGGTACGTAGTTTTTGCCCGATAAAAAACGCCACATCGTGCGGTAAATCAACATTATTTTCTTCCGCTTTTTTCATTAAAATCGCCACGCGGGTTTCTAAATCGGGCGGCTCAATAGCGGTGGTTAAGCCCCAGCCGAAACGGGATTTCAGTCGTTCCTCAATTTTTTCGATTTCGCGCGGATAACGGTCGGAGGTGAGAATGATTTGGCGCCCACGTTCAAATAATGTATTGAAAATATGGAAAAATTCTTCCTGGGTTTTTTCTTTGTCACTGAAAAATTGAATATCATCCACTAATAAGGCATCCAACGAACGGTAGAATTTTTTGAATTCTTCCATTTTGTTATCGCGAATATAAGCCACGACTTGCTGCACAAAGCGTTCGGAGTGAATATACACCACGCGCGCGTTCGGATTATTGGCGATAATACCGTTGCCGATAGCGTGCAATAAGTGGGTTTTACCCAAACCAGTGCCGCCGTATAAGAAAAGCGGGTTGGCAGTTTGTTCGCCGGGATTGTCCGCAACCTTTTGCGCCACAGCACGTGCCAGTTGGTTGGATTTCCCCTCAACGAAATTTTCAAACACCAATTTGGTATTTAAATTGGAATGATAAGGTGTTTTAGCGGAGCTTTTTTCTTCGGAAAAACCGACCGCACTTTGTTTCTTTGCCGGTTTCTCGGCTTTCGGTGCGGCAGGCTTAATACCTTCGATGACGGATACGTTGAGGTTCGGATTGGTACTGGTTTGACGGGCGATGTCGGTGATCAAGGGAAGATAGTTATCGACCACCCATTTTTGCACAAACGCGTTTGAGGCGTAAAGTAGGACACCGTTTGCATTTATATCGGCTTGCAACGGATAAAGCCAGATTTTGAAATCGTCCGCAGGAATTTTATCTTGTAGTTGCAGCAGACAATTTTGCCACAGAGAATTCGGCCGGTTTTCCACGTTAATATATCCCTTGTTTATTGGTTTACGTTTTTTCCTAGACTACTTTGCCAACCTTTATCTCATTGTTTTTCATTGAATTTATATGGTTTTTACTGACTTTTTCGCCATAAAGTGGGGTTGGAAGGGCGATCATTTTACAATAAAGGAAAAAAAAGATCTTCCACCCGCTTCTAAAAAAAGCAAAAAAGGTTGCTTGCCATTTTTAACCAAAACCGTATAATTCCTTCGCTTTTAAATGCTGTGAGTGGTGGAAAATTAAACGGATTGCCGGGTTTTTCCTGAATCTCATTTGACGAGCATCGAATTTATGATTACAATTCGGCTCCCTATTTTTCAACAATCTTTGTTTATTAAATGTTTTTGAAACGTTTAAAATAGAAACAGTTAAACTAATTTTGACTTAGGTACATTACAATGAAACGCACATTTCAACCTTCTGTATTAAAACGCAGCCGTACTCACGGTTTCCGTGCCCGTATGGCGACTAAAAATGGCCGTCAAGTTTTAGCCCGTCGTCGTGCTAAAGGTCGCAAAAGTTTGTCTGCATAATCGCATATCAATGTGATTAAGCTAAACTTTTCCAGGGAGTTACGTTTGTTAACTCCCGAACATTTTAAATATGTCTTCCAACAGCCGTCCCGCGCCGGTTCACCTGAAATCACCATTCTTGCCCGCCAAAATCACCTTGAGCATCCCCGCTTAGGCTTAACCGTAGCAAAAAAACACCTGAAACGTGCCCACGATCGTAATCGGATTAAACGATTATGCCGGGAATCTTTTCGTTTAGCGCAACATGATTTGCCGAACTATGATTTTGTGATTGTGGCAAAACAGGGAATCGGTGTTTTAAACAACCGCACTTTATGGCAAACGCTGGATAAATTATGGCAACGACACATTCGTTTAGCGCAAAAATCCTCATCGGATTAATTCGTTTTTATCAAATCGTTATCAGCCCGTTAATCGGTCCGCGTTGCCGTTTTACGCCCACGTGTTCCTGTTATGGCATTGAGGCGGTAAAAACGCACGGCACGCTAAAAGGTGGTTGGCTTACGCTTAAACGTATATTAAAATGTTATCCTTTAAATACGGGTGGGTACGATCCCGTTCCACCGAAGATCAATAATAACAAAACAGAGAATAAATAATGGATTCAAGACGAGGCCTGCTGGTCATTGCACTACTCTTTATGTCTTTTATTGTTTATCAGCAATGGCAACTGGATTATCACACGCCAAAACCTGTAACAACCGAACAAACCGCCGCATCGGCATCCGATGTACCTGCCTCTTCCAATGCGGGTAATGCGGTTATTGCAACGGACACCCAAGCAAAAGGCAAAATCATCACCTTGGAAAATGATGTATTTTGTTTGAAAATTAATACATTGGGCGGTGATGTCGTCAGTTCCGAGTTATTGAAATATGACGCCGAGTTAGATTCAAATACCCCGTTCATGTTGCTACAAAATACACCACAACATGTGTATATCGCACAAAGCGGTTTAATCGGTAAAGACGGGATTGACACCAAATCAGGTCGCGCGGACTATCAAGCAGACGGTGATAATTTTAAATTGGCCGATGGGCAGAATGAATTGAGCGTACCTCTTGTTTATGTGAAAGACGGCGTAACCTATCGTAAAGTCTTCACATTAAAACGTGGTGAATATAACATTGCCGTCAATTACGAAATCAATAACCAAAGCGATAAAACCATTGAAGTGGAACCTTATGGTCAATTAAGACACACTTTAGTTGAAAGCTCCGGTAATGTGGCAATGCCGACTTATACCGGCGGCGCCTATTCTTCTTCCGAAACCAATTATAAAAAATACAGTTTCAGCGACATGGAAAATGCCAACTTGTCCATCAATACCAAAGCCGGTTGGGTGGCTGTGTTGCAACACTATTTCGTTTCTGCCTGGATTCCGAATCAGGATGCCGATAATCAGCTTTACACCTTAATCGACAAAGCCAATAACATCGGTTCAATCGGTTATCGCGGTCCGGTAACCAGCATTCAACCAAATACGACGGAAACCTTAACCAGCAAATTATGGACTGGTCCGAAGTTACAAAATGAAATGGCACAAGTGGCCAACCATTTGGATTTAACTGTTGACTACGGTTGGGCATGGTTTATTGCAAAACCGCTATTCTGGTTGTTGACCTTTATTCAAAAACTGGTGCATAACTGGGGTGTGGCGATTATCTGTGTCACCTTAGTGGTGAAAGCGATTTTGTATCCGCTCACCAAAGCACAATATACTTCTATGGCAAAAATGCGTATGTTGCAACCGAAATTGCAGGAAATGCGCGAACGTTTCGGTGAAGATCGTCAACGTATGAGCCAGGAAATGATGAAGCTGTATAAAGACGAGAAAGTCAATCCATTGGGCGGTTGCCTGCCGTTGTTATTACAAATGCCGATTTTCATCGCTTTATATTGGACTTTTTTGGAAGCCGTTGAATTGCGTCATGCACCGTTCTTCGGTTGGATTCAAGACTTATCTGCACAAGATCCGTATTATATCCTGCCGATCTTAATGGGCGCTTCCATGTTCCTGTTACAAAAAATGTCACCGACGCCGGTTGCCGATCCGATGCAGCAAAAAGTGATGACCTTCATGCCGTTAATCTTCATGGTGTTCTTCCTTTGGTTCCCGGCGGGTCTGGTGCTTTACTGGTTGGTGTCCAACTTAATCACGATTATCCAACAACAACTGATTTACCGTGGTTTAGAGAAAAAAGGGTTACATACCCGTCATAAAAAATAGTTGAATCACTCCTATCGAAAAGGCACGTATCGGTGCCTTTTATTTTAGTTAAAAAACGCATCAAAAAATGACCACACTTTAAAGGAAAAAGTGCGGTCACAAAATCTAATGTTTTGAGAATAGGCTTATGAAAGAAACAATCGTAGCACAAGCCACAGCCCCGGGGCGCGGCGGAATCGGCATTTTGCGTGTATCCGGTCCTAAAGCCATTGAGGTGGCGCAAGCGGTGTTGGGGAAATGCCCGAAACCGCGTATGGCGGATTATTTGTCTTTTAAAGAGGCGGACGGAACCGTTTTGGATCAGGGCATTGCACTGTATTTTAAAGGACCGAATTCCTTTACCGGCGAAGATGTGCTGGAACTTCAAGGACACGGCGGGCAGGTTGTGCTGGATTTGCTGTTAAAGCGGATTTTGCGCATTGAAGGCATTCGTTTGGCACGTCCGGGCGAGTTTTCCGAACAGGCATTTTTGAACGATAAACTGGATTTGGCGCAAGCGGAAGCTATCGCCGATTTAATTGATGCCAGTTCCGAGCAGGCAGCGCGTTCGGCGTTAAAATCCTTGCAGGGCGAATTTTCCAATAAGGTAAATCAGTTGGTGGATTCGGTGATTTACCTGCGCACGTATGTGGAGGCTGCGATTGACTTCCCCGATGAAGAAATCGATTTCCTCGCCGACGGCAAAATCGAAGGGCACTTGAATGATATTATCGCGCAGCTGGACAAGGTTCGCGCCGAAGCAAAACAAGGTTCGATTTTACGCGAAGGCATGAAAGTGGTGATCGCAGGTCGTCCGAATGCAGGCAAGTCCAGCTTGTTGAACACTCTTGCCGGGCGGGAAGCGGCGATTGTAACCGACATTGCGGGAACGACGCGCGACGTATTACGTGAGCACATTCATTTGGACGGAATGCCGTTGCATATTATTGATACTGCAGGGCTACGCGATGCCACCGATGAAGTGGAGCGCATCGGTATTTCCCGTGCATGGCATGAAATCGAGCAGGCGGATCGCATTTTGTTGATGTTGGATAGCAGCGATACGGAACAGGATTTGGCAAAAGTGCGGTCGGAATTTTTGGCAAAATTACCGAACAACATTCCGCTGACCATTATTCGTAATAAAGCGGATTTAAGCGGCGAAGCGGAACGTTTATATGAAGAAGATGGCTATACTGTGGTGAATTTGTCGGCGAAAACCCAGCAGGGCGTAGATTTATTACGTGATCATTTAAAACAGGCGATGGGCTATCAAACAGGTATGGAAGGCGGTTTCCTGGCGCGTCGTCGTCATTTGGAAGCGTTGGAATTGGCGGCGCGACATTTGCAAATGGGGCATGTTCAATTAACCCAATTCCATGCGGGTGAATTATTGGCGGAAGAACTACGTATGGTGCAAAGCGCGTTAAGTGAAATTACCGGTCAATTTACCTCTGACGATTTGCTGACGAATATTTTCAGTTCGTTTTGTATCGGCAAATAAGGCAAAAGTGCGGTCGAAATTTCAGGTGTTTTTTCTACCGCACTTTGGGTGTGTCGGCGTATCCATTCGGCATATAAAAAGGTGAGCGTTATGCCCACCTTTTTTAATCTTCCATATAGCCCAAACTGCGTAGGGCACGTTCATCATCCGCCCAGCCGGATTTCACTTTCACCCAAAGCTCCAGATGGACTTTGTTGTCAAATAAGCGTTCCATATCAAGGCGGGCTTCGGTGCCGATTTTTTTCAGCTTTTTACCTTTATGCCCGATGACGATTTTTTTCTGACCGTCCCGTTCCACTAAAATTAAACCGTTAATTTCGTAAGTGCCGCGTTCATTGACTTTAAATTGTTCAATTTCCACCGTGACGGAATAAGGCAATTCCTCGCCCATAAAACGCATGAGTTTTTCGCGGATAATTTCCGATGCCATGAAACGTTGAGAACGATCGGTGACGTAATCTTCCGGGAAATGGTGTATGCCGGGGCGGAGTGATTTGCGCACGATTTGTTCAAGCACATTAATGTTATTGCCTTTTTCGGCCGAAATCGGCACGACGTCGGCGAAATTAAATTTGCTGCTGATTTCGGTGATAAACGGCAGCAAATCGTCCTTGTTTTTAATGTTGTCGATTTTATTAATGGCGAGCACCACCGGCGCTTTGGTTTTGCGCAGTTTGTTTAGCACCATTTCATCATCGTCGTTCCAGTGTGTGCCGTCCACCACGAAAATCACCAACTCCACATCGCTGATAGCACTGCTGGCGGCGCGGTTCATCAGGCGATTGATGGCGCGTTTTTCTTCAATATGCAACCCCGGGGTGTCCACGTAAATTTCTTGATACGCACCTTCGGTTTTAATGCCCACAATGCGGTGGCGGGTGGTTTGGGCTTTGCGTGAGGTGATGGAGATTTTTTGTCCGAGGATTTTATTCAGCAGGGTGGATTTGCCTACATTCGGACGACCGACGATAGCAATAAAGCCGCAGTAAGTTTGGTTTTGTTGTTCGCTCATTTGATATTCAACTCTTGTAAAATTTGTTCTGCCGCCGCCTGTTCCGCTTTACGACGACTGGAGCCTTTACCGATAAAAGTGCGGTCACTATTTTGGATGGAACATTCCACGATGAACAATTGATTATGGGCTTCTCCTTGAATATTCACGATATTGTATGTCGGCAAAGGCAGGCGATTGCCTTGTAAATATTCCTGCAAGCGGGTTTTCGCATCTTTTTGATTGTCGCCCGGTTTAATTTCTTTCAATAAATTCTGATACCACTGACACACAATTTGTGTGGCATTTGTCAGATTGCTGTCCAGTGAAATCGCGCCGATAATGGCTTCCACGCAATCCGCCAGAATAGATTCACGGCGGAAACCGCCACTTTTTAATTCCCCTTGACCGAGCAAAATATAATCACCCAGCTTAAAATCCCGCGCCAGAAGGGCAAGGGTCGGTTCGCGCACCAAGGTGGCACGCATACGGCTCAATTCCCCTTCGTTACATTTCGGGAATTGATGGAACAAGGCTTCGCCGATGGTTAAATTCAAAATGGCATCGCCTAAAAATTCCAACCGCTCATTGTGTTGATGTCCGGCGCTACGATGGGTTAAAGCCTGTTTAAGCAACTCGATATTTTGGAACCTGTAGTTAATTTGACGTTGTAAACGTTCTAATTGATTTTCTTTCATATTGAATTATTGGATTTTTTGGAACAACCGTTCGGTGCGTACGTCGGTCGGCCATTCATCCTGTTCTTTCTTCAAACTCAGCCAAATGTAGGTGGCTTTGCCGACGATATTTTGTTCCGGTACAAAGCCCCAAAAACGGCTGTCTTCGCTGTTGTTGCGATTGTCGCCCATCACGAAATAGTGATTTTCTGGCACAACCCATTCGGTTACGTAATTGTCCTGTTTATCAAAGGCTTTATAGCGGAAACTTTCATTTCTCACTTCAGGTGCCCAATGAATCGCATGGGAAACATCGCCGCTTTCGATAGTTTCCAACGGGGAAGGGCCATAAACAATCTTGCCTGCGTAATCACGTCCTAAGATGAAACGGAAATTTTCATTCGGTTGCGGCTGGGTGTAACTAAACTCTTTGGTGATGCAGTCGGTGAGGCATTCTTTGCCGTCTTTACCGTAAATGATGGTGAGGTGACGGTTGACATCATTATAAATGACCCGATCGCCCGGCGTGCCGACAACACGTTTAATGTAGTCTACGCTTGGGGATTCCGGCGCTTTGAACACGATCACGTCACCGCGTTGCGGTTTGCCCATTTTGATTAAAGTGTTTTGGAAGACGGGATCTTTAATGCCATAGTCAAATTTATTCACCACAATAAAATCGCCTATGCGTAAGGTCGGTTCCATTGACGAAGAAGGGATTTGGAACGGTTCGAACACAAAGGAGCGAATAATTAACACAAACGCCAACACCGGAAAGAGTGACGCCGTAAATTCGGCACTTTCGGAAATCGGTTCGATTTGCGCTTTTTCTTCATCCGTTAAGGTTTTTCCACTGCGTTGTTCTAACCGACTTATTTGTCTGGCGCGTTTCGGCAATACGCCAAAACGCAGATAACACCAAACCACGCCGGAAAGTGCGGTGAAAATAATCAGTAAAATTGAAAAGGTGTTAGGCAGTTGGAAATGATCCAATAGCTTCCATAAACCATATCCGACAGCGATTAAAATAATTGTAAATAAATTCGACATTGACACTTCCTTACTTGTCTTTTCCAACGTGCAAGATGGCTAAGAAGGCTTCTTGCGGCACTTCCACGTTACCCAGTTGTTTCATGCGTTTCTTACCTTCTTTTTGTTTTTGCAACAATTTCTTCTTACGGCTCACGTCGCCGCCATAACACTTCGCCAAAACGTTTTTACGCAATTGTTTCACCGTAGAACGGGCGATAATGTGATTGCCGATGGCAGCCTGAATGGCAATATCAAATTGCTGGCGCGGGATTAACTCACGCATTTTTTCTACCAATTCACGACCGCGATACGGCGCGTTGTCTTTGTGTACGATTAACGCCAAGGCATCCACGCGTTCGCCATTGATCATAATATCCACGCGAACCATGTCCGCCGCCTGGAAGCGTTTGAAACCGTAATCCAAAGACGCATAACCGCGTGAGGTGGATTTTAAGCGGTCGAAGAAATCCAGCACTACTTCGCCCATCGGGATTTCATAGGTAAGCGCCACTTGATTGCCGTGATACACCATGTGGGTCTGTACCCCGCGTTTTTCCACGCACAGGATAATCACATTGCCTAAATAGGTTTGCGGTAACAGCATATTACATTCCGCAATCGGCTCGCGAATCTCCGCGATATTGTTTAACGGCGGCAGTTTTGACGGGCTATCTACATAGACTACCTCGCCATTGGTAAGTTCGACTTCATAGACTACGGTCGGCGCGGTGGTGATTAAATCCAAATCATATTCTCGCTCCAGGCGCTCCTGAATGATTTCCATGTGCAACAGCCCAAGGAAACCACAACGGAAACCGAAACCAAGTGCGGTGGAATTTTCCGGCTCATAGAACAGAGAAGCATCGTTAAGGCTTAACTTACCTAACGCGTCACGAAAGGCTTCGTAATCATCGGAACTGATTGGGAAAAGCCCCGCGTAAACCTGTGGCTTCACTTTTTTAAAGCCCGGTAGTACGGAACTTGCAGGATGATTATGTAGGGTCAACGTATCGCCTACCGGCGCACCTAAGATGTCTTTAATGGCACATACCACCCAGCCCACTTCGCCGCAATTTAACACGTTGGTATCCATTTGTTTCGGGGTGAAAATCCCCAAGCGATCCACGTTATACGATTGCCCGGTGGACATCACTTTGATTTTATCACCTTTGCGTAATGTGCCGTTTTTAATTCGTACCAAGGACACCACGCCCAAATAATTGTCAAACCAGGAATCGATAATCAAGGCTTGTAACGGTGCGTTCGGATCTCCTTCGGGTGCCGGGATTTTCGCCACGATTTCTTCCAATACGTCTTCAATGCCCACGCCGGTTTTGGCGGAGCAGCGCACCGCATCAATGGCATCAATACCTACAATGTCTTCAATTTCTTCCGCCACGCGTTCAGGTTCGGCGGCAGGCAGGTCGATTTTGTTTAAAATTGGTACCACTTCCAAATTCATTTCAATGGCGGTGTAACAGTTCGCTAAAGTTTGCGCTTCCACACCTTGCCCGGCATCCACCACTAACAATGCACCTTCACAAGCGGCGAGGGAACGGGACACTTCATAAGAAAAGTCAACGTGCCCCGGGGTGTCGATAAAGTTAAGTTGATAAGTTTCGCCGTCTTTGGCGTTGTAATTTAAGGTCACGCTTTGCGCTTTAATGGTGATCCCGCGCTCACGTTCAAGATCCATGGAATCCAGCACCTGCTCCGCCATTTCGCGATCGGATAACCCGCCGCAGGTCTGGATTAAACGATCCGATAAGGTGGATTTACCGTGGTCAATATGGGCAATAATGGAAAAGTTGCGAATATTCTTCATAACTAGGTAAGTTTTCTCATAAAAAGTCATTAAATTTAACTGGCGGATTGTACCTGAAAAGCATGGGAATCGCTAGAAAAGAAAAGTGCGGTCGTTTTTTTCGGCGTTTTGAAAAAATAAAACCCCGAATCGCTTCGGGGTTTCTTTTCAATTCAACCTGAAATTATAGGCTTTCAGTGAAAGTACGGGTGATAACGTCGCGTTGTTGTTCCGGTGTTAAAGAGTTGAAACGTACGGCATAACCGGAAACACGGATGGTTAATTGCGGATATTTTTCAGGGTGTTTCACCGCATCTTCTAATGTTTCACGACGTAATACGTTAACGTTTAAGTGTTGACCGCCTTCCACTTTAACGGTTGGTGCAACATCTACCGGCAATTCGCGATATTCGATTTTACCAAGTTCACTTACTGCAACCACTTGGTCTTCAGCGTAATCGCCTTTTGCACATAAACAACGAGCTTCACCTTTTTCGCTATCTAACAACCAGAAAGAGTTTAACAGATTGTCGTTAGCCGCTTGGGTAATTTGAATACCTTTAATCATAAATGCCTCCTAAATTTGGCGCGTTTGTATATTAATTGAACGGTGCGGATTTTATCAAAAATTTTGAAGTTTTCAAATTAATTTGACCTGGAACCAAAGTCTTTTTTTAATTAATTTTTAATATTTGATGCACGTCAAAAATATTTGGCATTTTTGAGGTGTTTTTAACAGAATAAGGCTGTTTTTATCACAATTTTATAACAAATAAACTGCGTCGCTTACTATGAATTTTACCCGAGGTTCTTTATAATTCCATTTCATTAAGAAATGTGTTGGAATTTTGGTATGAGAACCTGGAAAGATGTGATTGGACAAGAAAAACAACAGCCTTATTTTCAGCAGGTGTTGGGACGGGTGCATGCGGAGCGCGAACAGGGCAAGATTATTTACCCGCCGGCGCCGGATGTGTTTAATGCCTTTAAATTAACCGAATTTGAACAAGTGAAAGTGGTGATTTTAGGGCAGGATCCGTATCATGGTCCGAATCAAGCGCACGGTTTGTCTTTTTCCGTAAAACATGGTGTGCGTCCGCCGCCCTCTTTAGTGAATATTTATCAGGAATTGTCTAAAGACATTGAGGGTTTTCAAATTCCCAATCATGGTTGTTTGCTGGAATGGGCGCAGCAAGGCGTGTTATTGCTGAATTCGGTGTTAACCGTGGAACAAGGTCTGGCGCATTCTCATGCCAATTGGGGCTGGGAAATTTTCACCGATAAAGTGATTGAAACCTTGAATTCACAACGGGAAAATCTGGTCTTTTTATTGTGGGGCAGTCCGGCGCAGAAAAAAGGGCGGTTTATTGACAGACAAAAACATTGCGTGCTGACATCCGTGCATCCTTCGCCGTTATCCGCCCATCGCGGTTTTTTCGGTTGCCGTCATTTCTCCCAAGCCAATGCTTATTTACAACAACACCATATTACGCCGATTAACTGGCAATTAACTTCAATTTAGCTTTTATTAATAGGAATTTTTATGCTCGCGATTATTTCTCCGGCAAAAACCTTAGATTTTCAGTCCGCAGTGCCGGAAAAACTCCCGAAATTTCAACCGCACCTTTTGGCGCAAAGTCAACAATTAATCGACATTTGCCGCCGCCTGACACCGGCGGATATTGCTTCGCTCATGTCTATCAGCGACAAACTTGCCGGGTTGAATGCCGCACGTTTCGCCGAATGGCAGTTGGAACATAACGAACACAATGCCAAAGCGGCGGTGTATGCCTTTAGAGGCGATGTTTACACCGGCTTGGACGTGGATTCCTTAAGCAATGACGATATGTTGTTTGCACAACAGCATTTGCGCATTTTGTCCGGGTTATATGGGCTGTTAACGCCGCTGGATTTGATTCAGCCTTATCGTTTGGAAATGGGCACCAAATTAGCCAACGGCAAAGGCGCCGATTTGGCATGGTTTGGTGACGCAGGCGTTACAACAGGCGATTGATGAACAACAGGACGATGTTTTGGTGAATCTGGCGTCCGATGAATATTATAAATCGGTGCAACCGTCGAATTTAACGGCGCAAATCATTAAACCGGTGTTCCTGGATAATAAAAACGGCAAATATAAAATTATCAGTTTCTACGCGAAAAAAGCCCGCGGTTTAATGTGTCGTTATATTATTCAAAATCGCGTAACGGAAGTAGAGCAGTTGAAAGATTTTGACTTCGGCGGTTATTGGTTTGACAGCGCGTCCTCAAGCAAAACGGAATTTGTCTTTAAACGGGATTTGGCGGAGTAACATGAAGATAAAAAAAACACTTGGATTTTTGACCGCACTTTTTCTGGCAGCCTGTGCCTCAAAACCGCAGCTACAGGTGCCGCAAAGCCTGCAACATAATCAGAAAACCTATGATTTGGCAAGCCGGCAGGATTTGGATTCCGTTACCCGTTATTTTTATGTGCTGCCGGGCGAACAAGCGTCGAAATGGCAAAGTGCGGTGGAAATTCTGCTCGATCGTGGTGAGCAACATCGCACGCTGGAAGAGCGTGCAGAGTGGCGCAAAAAGATTTACACCAACACCGGAGTGAAGTATTTCAAGCTGGATGTAAAAGATGACGCGCTGTATTCTTATGTGATTTATGAGCCGTCGGCACAAAGTAAAGACTGGCAGGTGAATGTGGCGAAAGGCAAGAATGTAGCGCCTTGCGGGTTCGTGCAATATCAATATTCCATGAAAATTCCGCGCACCCATAAATTACGCAATATGAGCAATAAAAAAATCATCAGCCACTTGAAGAAATTCTTCGTAGATAAAGAAATGAAAAAGCTAACGCAGGCGGATTGGGCGTTGGGATGTAGAAGATAATGCCCGCTGTCGCTTATTCCGCGCAGGTGAAAAAAGCCGCGCATTTTGCCATTATTACTGCGCTGATTTTAATCTTAGCAAAAGGCATTGCCTGGTGGCAAACGGGCTCGGTCAGTATGCTTGCCTCCATAACGGATTCCATGCTGGACTTGCTGGCGTCCTTTATGAGCATGTTGATTTTGCGCTTTGCGTTAATGCCGGCGGATCATAATCATTCTTTCGGTCACGGCAAGGCGGAATCGTTGGCGTCGCTGGTGCAAAGCGCGTTTATTTCCGGTTCGGCGATTTTCCTGTTATTGCAGGGCATTCATCGTTTTAATTCACCGCAGGCGCTGACTAACACGTCGCTCGGCATTGTGGTGACGCTGTTTTCTATTTTGGCAACGGCACTTTTGGTGTTATACCAAACCCGCGTGATTAAACAAACGGACAGCCCGGCGATTAAAGCGGATCGGTTGCATTATCAAACCGACCTGCTGATGAATGTGGCGATTTTGATTTCCCTTGGCTTAAGCGCTTACGGGGTGTTATTGGCGGACGCGGTTTTTGCTATTTTAACCGCCCTGTATATTTTGTTGAATGCCGCCAAAATGCTGTTTGATTCGGTGCAGTTATTGTTGGATCAAATGCTGCCGTCACAGGAAATTGAGCAAATCAACGCATTGCTTACCACCGAAATCGCGGAGGATCGGCGCATTCTTGGCTTTCACGCGTTACGCACCCGACGTTCCGGCGCCATTCGTTTTATTCAGTTTCATTTGGAGTTGGCGGATGAGCTGTCATTTATTGACGCCCATGACATCACCGAACACTTGGAACGTCAATTACAGAGATTATTTCCGCGCAGCGACATTGTGATTCACCCTGAACCCACAATTGTGGTGCAACGGGAAATGCAAGTAGATAAAAAAGTGATATAATTTGCGCATTTTGATCAAAGACGATTTTCTTAAAAATTAAAACTTATGTAGGGTATGACTTATGATTAAAAAAATTGCAGTATTAACAAGTGGTGGCGATGCCCCGGGTATGAACGCCGCAATTCGCGGTGTGGTCCGTTCAGCATTAGCCGAAGGGTTGGAAGTGTATGGTATTTACGACGGGTATCATGGTTTATATAACAATAAAATCAAACAATTAACCCGTTATAGTGTGTCCGATATTATTAATCGCGGCGGTACATTCTTAGGGTCTGCCCGTTTCCCTGAATTTAAAAATCCTGACGTGCGGGCAAAATGTGCGGAGATTTTACGCTCTCACGGCATTAGTGCTTTGGTAGTTATCGGCGGTGACGGTTCCTACATGGGCGCAAAATTATTAACGGAAGAACATGGTTTCCCTTGCGTCGGTATCCCGGGCACTATCGATAACGACGTTGCCGGCACCGACTATACCATCGGCTACCAAACCGCCCTTGAAACTGCCGTTGAGGCCATCGATCGCTTACGCGACACCTCAAGTTCCCATCAACGCATCTCTATCGTCGAAATCATGGGGCGCCATTGTAGCGATCTCACTATCTCCGCAGGGATTGCCGGCGGTTGCGAATACATCGTGGCGTCAGAAATCGAATTTAATCGTGAAGAGTTAATTCGCCAAATCGAAAGAAGCATTATCAAAGGCAAACGCCACGCGATTATCGCTATTACCGAGCTTATTTGCGACGTAAACGAGTTAGCGCGCGAAATTGAAGCCCGCGTGAAACACGAAACCCGCGCCACTATTTTGGGTCATATTCAACGTGGCGGCACACCTTGTGCTTTCGACCGTATTTTAGGTTCGCGCATGGGGGTTTATGCCGTTGATTTGCTGTTACAAGGCAAAGGCGGCTACTGCGTGGGTATCCAAAACGAACAATTGGTTCACCATGACATCATCGATGCGATCAACAATATGCGCCGTGAATTCAAAGCCGATTGGTTGAATATGTCCAAACGTTTGGATTAATTCTCCTCCCTTCTCACGCTAAAGTGCGGTCGGAAATTCATTTGTTTTTTTGACCGCACTTTTTCTGATTTTCCACCTTCTTTAATATGAATTAAGCCCTTATTTATGCAATTTTAACAACACCAACACCTCATAATGGGCAGTATGCGGGAACATATCGAACAGTTGGATTTTTTCCGACTGGTAATGAGTGAGGGATTGCAAGTCCTTGCCCATGGTTTCGGCGTTGCAGCTGGAATAGAGGATAAAGTGCGGTTGCATTGCATTGAGGAATTCGGCGAGTGTCTTGCCAACGCCACGGCGGGGCGGGTTGACGATAATCAAATCAGGTTTTTCCGCCTGGGTTAAGGCAAAATTTGCCGCATCCAGAGATTGAAAACTCAACTGTTCGGCAAGCCCAAGCTGTTGTGCCGATAATGTGGCGGCGGCAATGGCGGAGGCGGAGATTTCAATGCCGGTGAGACGAAGGGTTTTCTGCGTATGTCGCTGTTGTAGCGCTTGTAAACAATGTAATCCGAAGCCGCCCACACCGCAAAATAAATCCCAAAGGGTGTTAATCGGCAGATCTTGAACCCATTGTTGCGCCGTGCCATACAATCCTTCTGCAACCAGCGGATTGGTTTGGAAGAAACCTTGCGGGCGGATGAACAGCGGAATGCCGTTAAACGATTCCGGTAAAGTGTGTTGTTCCGTGAGGAAAATCTCTTTTTCCCCTTCTAAAATAGCGGCATTTTGTGGCTGAATGTTGACGCTGATGTGACGGCAAGTTGCGGCAGCTTTTGACGCAACGCCGGCAATTCCCGCCGGATCAGCGGCAGTTTGCTTTCCGAGCGCAACACAAAACGCAACATCAGTTGATGACTGTGTTGGCTTTCCGTCAGCAGAATATGTTTCAGTTCCCCTTTTTGTTTTGCTACGTTGTAGGGCACGAGTCCCGCGCGGGCGATGAAGTCTTTGAGAATGGGGAAAATCGCCTGAAAGCGTTGCGGGTAAAGCGGGCAATCGCACAAATCTACCGCACTTTGTGGCGCTTGCGGATTCGGCAGAATACCGAGAATCGGGCGTTCCACCGCGCCGCTGATCACCATTTTGGCTTTGTTGCGAAAAGCGGTCGGCTGTGATTGAAACGGCTTAAACCACGTTAAACGGGAGGTATTCAAACCTTGCAACTGCTGTTGCAAGTGCGCAGTTTTCTGTTCCAGTTGTGCGGCATAAGGCGTTTCCAACCATTGGCAGGAACGACAATCGCCCCGTCGATAATGTTCGCAAGGGATCATATTAACCTTTGGTTGCCAGCCATTGCTGTTGAAGTGCGGTCAGTTTTTCGCGATTTTCCAACCAACGTGGCGCGGATTCCAGCTCTGACCAAGTGAAACTTTTACGTTTGAAGAGGCGTCGTAAGCGCTGTTGGCGTAGCAAAAAGTGCGGTTGTTTTTCCGTGAGTTTTAACTGGTCCAACACTTGAATCACGCCGTCCCGTTCGTTGCAAAGCAATAATAAATCGCAGCCCGCATTCAGTGCCTGTTCACTGCGAGCTACAAAATCGCCCATAAATCCGGCGCCTTTCATGCCGAGATCGTCGGAGAAAATGGCACCGTTAAAATGCAGCTGATGGCGTAAAACATCTTGCAGCCAATAGGCGGAACCGCTCGCCGGTTGGTTATCGCATTGCGAGTAAATCACATGAGCGGGCATGATGGCTTGCAGAAGGTGTTGTTCAATGAGTTGTTGAAACGGTTGAATGTCTTGCCGGAAAATCTCGTCTTTGCTTCGTTCGTCATAAGGCGTTTCCAAATGGGAATCGGCGATAACGTGCCCATGCCCGGGAAAGTGTTTGCCCGTTGCCGCCATGCCTGCCTGGTGCATGCCGCGAATAAAATTGGCTGCCAAATCCACCGCACTTTTGACGTCGTCACCGAAACTGCGATCGCCGATGGCTTTGCATTGGTGACCGAGATCCAGCACCGGCGCGAAGCTCAGATCAATATCAAGTGCGGTCATTTCTGCCGCCATTTGCCAGCCGGCTTCCTGCGCCATTTTCTGTTGTTGCGCCGGATCTTTAATCAGCGCGGAAAACGCCTGCATGGCGGGAATTTGAGTGAAGCCTTCACGAAAACGCTGTACCCGACCGCCTTCCTGATCCACGGTAATCAGCAACGGTTTTTTCACTTTTTGTCGTACGGATCGGATAAGCGCTTGAAGTTGCGCGCGATCGTGAAAGTTGCGGGTGAAGAGAATTAAACCCGCCACCAGCGGGTGTTCCAGCAGTTCGATTTCTTCCTGTTGAAGTTCGTAACCGGCTAAGTCAATGAGTAATGTGGACATCTTATTTCAGGCGAAGATATAAGCGATAATTGACGCTGTCGGCGCTCGGGCGGGCGAAAGTCAGCGTTTGTTTTTGCATCGGTTGTAACGTCAATGCGTGCCATGTAGGCTGTTCTTCCGCAAGGATGGTAACGCCGTTTTTGTCGTACCAATACAGGCTGTAAGCCAAATCTACGATGCGTCCGGTTTTGTTTTTCACCCAGGCGTTATCGCTGTTTACACCGGCTTCCACTCTTGCCGCCGCAGGGGCTTCAATGTTTAGAATCGGGTTTTGGGTGTTCAATAAATTCGGCGCTTTGGCGCTACAGGCCGCTAAAAGTGCGGTCAAAAAAAACAGTGAAATTGGTTTTTTCATTTATTTATCCAACATTTTGCCCAACGGTTCGCCGCCGACGAGGTGCATATGTAAGTGGAACACTTCCTGTCCGCCGTGTTTGTTGCAATTGACGATTAAACGATAGCCGTCTTGTGCGATGCCTTCTTGGGCAGCAAGTTTGGCGGCAACGGTGAACAGGCGACCAAGAGTTACTTCATCTTGTTCGGTCACATCATTAACGGTCGGGATCAATTTATTCGGAATGATTAAAATGTGGGTTTTTGCTTGTGGCGCAATATCGCGAAAGGCGGTGACAAGCTCATCTTGATATACAATATTGGCGGGGATTTCTTTGCGGATAATTTTGCTGAAAATGGTTTCGGCTGTCATGGTTTTCTCCTTAAAAAACATTGCGTTTTATGACCGCACTTTTTAGCAGAAAACAGGCTAAATAGCAATTTCTCCTTGATTTTTCGCCTATTTGAACTCACTTGAACGGGTTACGCCTATCTAATTATTGACAAAGAACAAGTTCCCTCGTGAAAACCGAGAAATATTTTTACTTTGCCCCGGAAAGAAAATATAATTAACAAAAATTATAAAAAATAAAATTTTTTTTAAGCTTTTGCTGCTTAAGCAGTGTAGTACGGTTGTAAGTTAGCGTATTTACGAGTTAAAAAATTATAAAAGGGGGATGTTGAAATGGATACCGAAACTTCCAAAACGACTTGTATGGTGTCTCCGGCAGAAATGAGCCAAATCGGCGAGGACGTCGGTGTATACAAAGCTTCAAAAAGACAGATTTTATCGTTTTTTTCAGCTATTCCTGCCGGTGCGTTTATTGCATTGGCGTTTGTTTTTTATACCACTACGCAAACGGGAAGTGTGGGCGGTTCCTGGGGGTTGACGAAATTAGTCGGCGGGATCGTGTTCTCGTTAGGGGTCATTATGGTAGTGGTGTGCGGCTCCGAGTTATTTACTTCTTCTACAATGACGACAGTTGCCCGTGCCGGTGGTCGTATCAGTACGTTTCAAATGCTGCGAAATTGGGTTGTAGTTTATTGTGGTAATTTCGTCGGCGCAATTTTTATTGTTTTAGTCATTTGGTTTTCCGGTCAGACAATGGCTGCTCACGGGCAGTGGGGGCTCACCATTTTAAGTACGGCGCAACATAAGATTCACCATACATGGATTGAAGCGTTCTGCTTAGGTATTTTATGTAATATCATGGTGTGTATTGCCATTTGGATGACATACGCGGGAAAAACGTTAACAGATAAAGCCTTCATTATGATTTTACCGATTGCTTTGTTTGTGGCCTCAGGGTTTGAGCACAGTGTGGCGAATATGTTTATGATTCCGATGGGGATCATTACCGCACACTTTAGCTCACCTGAATTTTGGCAGGCAATTAATATGGATCCTCAGCAGTTTGCGGACTTGGATCTTTATCATTTTGTGGTGAAGAATTTAATTCCGGTCACGCTGGGTAATATTGTTGGTGGTGGTTGTTGTATTGCATTGACTTTATGGTCAATTAATAGACTGCACTAATCGGTTTATGGTGGGATGGAAAGAAAAGAAGAGGGTATGTTTTTCTTTCTTTCCCGGTCGTAGATAATTTGTTATCAATAATCTAAAAGAGGAATGTTATGACTCAATTAACAGAAGCTCAACAAAAAGCCTGGGAAGGTTTTGTCGGTGGAGATTGGCAAAAAGAAGTCAACGTGCGTGACTTTATCCAAAAAAACTATACTCCGTATGAAGGCGACGAATCTTTCTTAGCCGATGCAACACCTGCGACCACGGAGTTGTGGGAAAAAGTGATGGAAGGGATTAAAATCGAAAATAAAACGCATGAGCCGTTAGATTTTGATACGGATAATCCATCTACAATCACTTCTCACAAACCGGGTTATATCAATAAAGAATTGGAAAAAATCGTCGGTTTACAAACCGATGCACCGTTAAAACGTGCAATTATGCCGTTCGGTGGTATCAAAATGGTGAAAGGATCTTGCGAAGTTTATGGTCGTCAATTAGATCCTGAAGTAGAACATATCTTTACCGAATATCGTAAAACCCACAACCAAGGTGTTTTCGACGTTTATACACCGGACATTCTTCGTTGCCGTAAATCCGGCGTGTTAACCGGTTTGCCGGATGCTTACGGTCGTGGTCGTATTATCGGTGACTATCGTCGTTTAGCGGTTTATGGTGTCGATTTCTTGATGGCGGATAAGAAAAAACAATTCGCTTCCTTACAACCTAAATTAGAACGTGGTGAAGACATTCAAGCCACCATTCAATTACGTGAAGAAATTGCCGAACAACATCGCGCATTGGGTAAATTAAAAGAAATGGCAGCCTCTTACGGTTACGACATTTCTAACCCGGCAACAAACGCACAGGAAGCCGTTCAATGGAATTACTTTGCTTATCTTGCCGCCGTGAAATCCCAAAACGGTGCGGCAATGTCATTTGGTCGCGTATCGACTTTCTTAGATATTTATATCGAACGTGATTTGAAAAACGGTAAAATCACCGAACAAGAAGCACAAGAATTAATCGACCACTTGGTGATGAAGCTTCGTATGGTTCGTTTCTTGCGTACGCCTGAATATGATCAATTGTTCTCCGGCGACCCAATGTGGGCAACTGAAACTTTAGCCGGTATGGGCTTAGATGGTCGTACTCTCGTGACCAAAAACAGCTTCCGTATCTTACACACCCTATACACCATGGGGCCTTCTCCGGAACCGAACTTAACCATTCTTTGGTCTGAACAATTACCTGATGCGTTCAAACGTTTCTGTGCCAAAGTGTCTATTGATACTTCTTCCGTACAATATGAAAACGATGACTTAATGCGTCCGGACTTCAACAGCGATGACTATGCTATTGCCTGCTGTGTATCCCCGATGGTGGTGGGTAAACAAATGCAGTTCTTCGGTGCCCGTGCGAACTTGGCGAAAACCTTGTTATACGCAATCAACGGCGGTATCGATGAGAAAAACGGTATGCAGGTTGGTCCGAAAACCGAAGCGATTAAAGACGAAGTGCTTGATTTCGACACTGTGATGACCCGCATGGACAGCTTCATGGATTGGTTGGCAACACAATATGTGACCGCTTTGAACATCATCCACTTCATGCACGATAAATATGCTTATGAAGCGGCGTTAATGGCGTTCCATGATCGTGACGTATTCCGTACCATGGCATGCGGTATCGCAGGACTTTCCGTTGCTGCTGACTCTTTATCTGCCATTAAATACGCGAAAGTTAAACCGATTCGTGGCGATATTAAAGACAAAGACGGCAATGTTGTGGCATCTAATGTGGCAACCGACTTCGAAATTGAAGGCGAATATCCGCAATTCGGTAACAACGATCCGCGTGTGGATGACATTGCGTGCGACTTGGTTGAACGTTTCATGAAGAAAATTCAAACTCACCATACTTACCGTAATGCAACACCAACGCAATCCGTGCTTACTATCACGTCTAACGTGGTATATGGTAAGAAAACCGGTAATACCCCGGACGGTCGTCGCGCAGGCGCACCATTCGGACCGGGTGCTAACCCAATGCACGGACGTGACCAAAAAGGTGCGGTGGCATCTTTAACTTCCGTGGCTAAATTGCCATTCGCTTACGCGAAAGACGGTATTTCTTATACCTTTTCCATCGTACCGAATGCGTTAGGTAAAGATTACGAAGCGCAAAAACGTAACTTAGCCGGCTTAATGGACGGTTACTTCCACCACGAAGCCACTGTTGAAGGCGGTCAACACTTGAACGTTAACGTGATGAACCGTGAAATGTTGTTAGACGCAATGGAAAATCCGGAAAAATATCCGCAATTAACCATCCGCGTTTCCGGTTATGCCGTACGTTTCAACTCGTTGACTAAAGAGCAACAACAAGACGTTATCACCCGTACATTTACCCAAACAATGTGATTGGGTAGTAAAAATACCTTAATATCTCAGCCGCTTACCCCGTGGTAAGCGGTCTGATTTTTTCTGTCATTTAAACATGTTGGGGAAAGTAAAATGATTACCGTCGTACTTTTTCGCTATTTATGACGATCTATTGGGGAATACATGTCAGTCGTTGCAAGAATCCATTCTTATGAATCCTGCGGCACCGTTGACGGGCCGGGAATTCGTTTTATTCTGTTTTTACAAGGCTGTTTAATGCGCTGTAAGTATTGCCATAACCGTGATACTTGGGATTTGCACGGCGGCAAAGAAATCACCGTGGAAGAGTTGATGAAAGAAGTGGTCACTTATCGCCACTTTATGAACGCCAGCGGTGGTGGAGTGACGGCATCGGGCGGCGAGGCCATTTTACAGGCGGAATTCGTTCGCGATTGGTTCCGCGCCTGCAAAGCGGAAGGCATTCATACCTGCCTGGATACCAACGGATTCGTACGTCACTATGATCATGTTATTGATGAACTGATTGATGTCACCGATTTGGTGCTGTTGGATTTGAAAGAACTCAACGACAAAGTGCACCAAAACCTCATCGGCGTGCCGAATAAACGCACTCTTGAATTTGCCAAATACCTGCAAAAGCGGAATCAGCCCGTATGGATTCGTTATGTGGTGGTGCCGGGTTATACGGATTCCGACCACGACGTGCATTTGCTCGGGCAATTTATCGAAGGCATGACCAATATAGAAAAAGTAGAGCTACTGCCATATCACCGTTTAGGTGCGCACAAATGGGCGGCAATGGGCGAGAAATACGAATTGGAAGACGTAAAACCACCGACAAAAGAATCCTTAGAACACATTAAAACCATCTTGGAAGGCTATGGTCACATCGTTAAATATTAATCCGGATCGAACATTGCCTGATCTGAAAAATGTTTTGTAAAACGACCGCACTTTTAGCACAAATAAACCCATTTCCTCGTTTACGCTGTTATCAAAGCGCACTACAATAGTCGCTCACCTCCCTTCTTTTTAAGGAATCTCATGCAGTACATTCTCATCGCATTGTGTTTGTGGAGCAGTTCTTTTGTCGCCGGTAAATACACTTACACCATGCTCGATCCCGTGTTGATGGTGCAAATGCGCTTGTTTATTGCGACAGCGATTGTGCTGCCGATGTTTGTACGGGTTTGGAAACGCGTGCCGAAGGAGATTCGCCCGCAGGTGTGGTGGCTGGGTTTTTTAAATTATCCCGCGATTTTTTTATTGCAGTTTATCGGCTTAAGTCATACTTCCGCGTCCAGCGCTTCCACCATGTTAGGACTGGAACCGTTTCTGGTGGTGCTGATCGGGCATTTTTTCTTTGGCGATAAAGCCAAAACCCATCATTGGATTTTCGGCTTAATTGCTTTTTTAGGTGTGGCATTATTGATTTCCGGCGGCGAAGAAACCGGCAATATCAGTATTTTCGGCTGTAGCCTGGTGTTGTTTGCCGGCGTGGTTTTTGCCTCTTGCTTGCGTTGGACGCAAAAAATCATCGTGCAGCTCACCGCACAGGTTTATACCACCAGCAGTATCGTCCTCGGTACCATCACTTGTCTTCCTTTTACGTTATGGCTAACGCAAAGCTGGCAAATTCACTGGAATTGGCAAGGCATCGCAGGATTGTTGTATATCGGCATTGGTTGTAGCTGGCTGGCGTATTATCTCTGGAACAAAGGCATCAATAGCGTGGATTCCAATCTTGCCGGCATTTTGGTTTCATTGGAGCCGGTGTTTGCCATCATCTTGGCGGTGTTGTTACTGGGCGAAAATATCAGCCCGCTTTCTTGGCTGGGGATTTTGGCGGTGGTCAGCACCACATTGATTTCCAGCGTCTATCCGCGCTTGGTTCGGCGTGCGAACTAATCTGAAAAACGCCGTAAAATTCACCGCACTTTATAGTGAAGCATAAAGTGCGGTGCGTTTTTTTGTGTTTTTATTGCACGATCATTAACCCCATGCAGCCTTTATCCGCCAGCATAAGATCGGACGCGCCGAAGGTGAAGGGATAATTGTTGGACGAGGTGTTTTCAAATTTCACCAAAATAGTCACTTTGCCATCGATCCAAACGCTGTCTTTCCAACTGATTTCAGCCGCTTCTAACGGTTTATCATTAATAGATTCGACGATAAATTTTGCCCCGCGCACGGAAAAGCCTACGGCGGAAGAGGCGGTGAGCGTCCAGCGTTCAACACTGTCTAATTTGGCGTATATGTCCAAACGGCGCGGGTCGAATCGGTTCTGATTGATGCTGGCGTTGGTGGTGTCAATGTGGAAACGACGTTCTTGTTGCACTTGTGCGGAGAGCGTGGCAGGCGCATCGGTGTCAAATTGCCAGCTTTTTTCTTTTTGTTCAAAGGCACCGGCTAAACCGTCCGGGCGTAGTTCTAAAATGGTGTTGTCAATCAGTTCGCCGTCCGAACTGAAAAAATTGCCGATTTTATCGAAAAAGCCGCGTTTATGACCGGCAATTAAACTGACTGCTTCGCTGTTGTTTAAATCCACCAGGATTTCTGCGCGTTCGCTTGGCGCAAGATGGATAACATTGACTTTTTTGCCTTGTGGTAGGAAGCCGAGATCTTGAGCGATAAGGGTAAATTCGCGTTCGTCGTCAAAGCGAATGTCGTAGGCACGGGAAAGGGAAGCGTTCAGTAAACGTAAGCGCACCAAACCACGCGGTGCGGTTAAATAAGGGGCTTCTCGCCCGTTGACAAATAAACGATCGCCGATGAGCGAGGTTTGATTTTGCTGAAACAATTGCGCGCCTTCGCCGTTGAGTTGCATATCCTGCAAAATTAACGGAATGTCATCCACGCCGTATTTTTGCGGCAAGCCCGGTTTGGCACTGTTTTTATCTTCAATCAGCCACAGCCCCACAAGCCCGCGATAAGTTTGATACGCCGCACTGGCAAGGGTGCAGGCGTGATACCAGCAAGTGGCGGGTGCTTGGGTAATCGGCACGATTGGCGCCCAGGTTTCGCCTTTTTGCAGATTTTTGGCGATACCGCCCATTAATTCGCCGGAAGCCTGTAAACCCTGAATATTCATGGCGACAAATTGCGGCAGATTGTTTTTCCAGTTCAATTTGGCAAAATCGCCTTTTTTGATTTTAATTGTCGGCCCGAGATAAGCGCCGTTGAAACCCCAAACTTCGGTACGTTTCCCCGGCAACAAGGACGTTTGGGTGTTTTGCATATTCAGGAAAATCGGTTTGCCGCGACGGGTTTCAAGCAGCGGCGGAACGTACAACGGCGGATTGGTCGCCGCCAACAAAGGCTTAGGCACCGCAAAAAGTGCAGTGGAAAATAATGTTGTTTTTAAGAGCTGACGACGGGAACACGGTTTCATTTGCGTTTTAGCCTGCGGGTGATGTTGTTTGTGCGGATTGGGCAATTTCCTGATCTAATTCATTGATGCGTTTTTGCATTATATCGTGGCAATATTCCGCCAGTTCGCGCACGTTTTCACGGGTATAGCCGGAAACGTCAATGGGTTCCAGCATTTCACAAATCACCTTGCCGTTGTTCCAGCGGTTTAAATCGATTTTATTGTGTGTAGTGGAGCAGACCACCGGCACGACAGGCACGTCGGCAGCAATGGCAGCATGAAAGGCGCCGGTTTTAAACGGCAATAATCCGCGTCCGCGACTGCGAGTGCCTTCCGGGAACATCCAAATAGACAGATTGTCCTGATTTATGCGGCGTGCCAGTTCCGTCATGGTGTTGTGGGCTTTGGAGCGATTGTCGCGATCCAGAAAAATATTGCCCGTCGCCCAATATAAAATGCCGAAAAACGGCACCCAAATCAGGCTTTTCTTACCGACGCTGACGGTGCGCGGCATCACCATATAAGAAATGGTCACCATGTCGTAGTTATTTTGGTGGTTGCCGATATAAATGCAGCGCCCGATTTTGTCGGTATTCGGCGGGTAGCGATGTTCGACGTTCAGCCCGAAAAGCGGATATAGCCGACCGAACCAACGGGCGAAAATGCCCACGTTACTTGGGTTACGAAAACGAATGAAAGAATAGAGCGTGCCGAGGACGCAAATGAGAATGCAGCAAAGAAGAATAATGAAAATTCTGGCGATTTTTAACATGGTAAAACCTCTTAAAATTTTGCCTCAGTATAGCGAAATTAACCAATTAAGTGTATTAATAAGTACTAAATGTGCTAATCTAACGGAAAAATTTCTTGAATTAAATTCCTATGCAAAAAACCTATTTTATTGCAGACTTACATCTGGCAGAAAGTCGACCGCACTTATTAGCGCTTTTTCGCCAATTTATGCAGGAACAGGCGCCACAAGCGGAAAAACTGTATATTCTGGGCGATTTATTTGATTTTTGGATTGGCGATGATGAACAATCCGGCTTAATTTTCGATGTACAACAGTTAATTAAAAACTTAACCCATCAAGGCGTGCAGTGTTACTTTCAACATGGCAATCGTGATTTTTTAATAGGCGAAACCTTTGCCGATGCTTGTGGTCTAACCCTCCTACCCACTTATAAATTGATTGATTTATACGGCGTACCGACACTGTTATGCCACGGCGACACCCTGTGTATTGATGACGTGAAATATCAGCAGTATCGTAAGAAAGTCCATCAAAAATGGCGTCAGTGGCTGTTCCTGCACTTGCCGTTAAAAGTGCGGTTAAAAATCGCAGAGAAAATTCGGGCGAAGAGCCGGCGGGATAAACAATTTAAACCGACAGAGATTATGGATGTGAATGCGGATTTTGTGTTGCAAACGTTCGCTAAATTTCAGGTGACACAAATTATTCACGGACATACGCACCGTCAAAAACACCATGAAATTCCACCGCACTTTCACCGTATCGTGCTCGGTGATTGGGGTGAAACTTCCTCTATTTTGGAAGTTACGCCCGATTCCATGCAGTTTATTAATGATAATCTAAGGAGTAAAAATGGCTGATCCACATATTAAATCCCATATGGATGTTTGGGACTATGTTACCGTTATCATCTATCGTTCGGGTTTCACCCTTGCGGTGCCCATGTTATTGATGTTGCCATGGTATCCCGCAACGGCGCAAATCGGCTTATTAATTGCCGCCGCTTCTTGTGCCGCCTGCGTGCATTTATATATGAAAAATTTCCGTTATCTTTTTCAGTTCGCCATGTGGTTGGGGTTGTTATGCCAAATTCTGGGTTTTCCTCAGCTTGCTTTGGGCGCGGCGTTTTTAGTGCTGGGCGGGTTAAGTTATAAAGAATATTTTTGTTTTCGTGTTTTTGCGTTAAACCTGCAACCAATATTTTTTGCAATATTATGGTTTGCCTTATTATTTGATCTGACCTGGCTTAGCACCTTATTATCGCTTGTAACAGGCATTTTAATTTTATTATTAAGCATTCAAAAGTGGCGTATGCCGTTACATTTCGATATTGGAGATAAAAGAAAATATCAGGTTTAATATTTATGTTACTTACAATAAGCATAGAATAAAATCATAATAACTGATTATTGGAGTCATAAATGAACAGGTTACAAAAGAAATATTTTATTGGTTTAACCCATTTTTTAGGCAATGTATTAGGGCCGAAATATGAGGTGGTGTTTCATTCCTTTGAAAAAAATAAGGCCTCAATGGAAGCCATCGTCAACAGCCATGTGAGCGGCAGAAATCTCTCTTCGCCACTGAGTTCTTTTGCATCGAATATGTTGCAGGAAAAGGTTTATTTAGATAAGGATTTTATCTTTAATTACAAAGCAGTTGCCGATTCCGATAAGACAATTCGCGGTTCAACATTTTTCATTAAAAACGGTAAGCGATTGGAAGGGATTTTGTGTATTAATCACGATACCTCCGAACTTATGGATGCCATGACGAAATTAATTTCCCTGGAAAATTTGGGTAATTTTATCAATGTGCTGGGGTTCGATCCGGCATTAGACCGTAGTGATGATGCCGGTATTCCTAATAAAGAAAGGTTGGAACATTCTATTGAAGATATTCTTTCGGAATATATCGACATTAATTTATTAAATTCGGAGAAAAACCTGACTTTAAGACAGAAAGAAAACTCCATTCGGATTTTGTTCGATAAGGGCGTTTTTAATATAAAAGGTGCGATTCCCATGGTGGCAAAATATTTAAAAATATCGGTGCCAAGTGTTTATCGGTATTTAAAATTAATCAGAGGAAAAGCATAAAAACAATTGACATTCTAAAGTGCGGTTAGAATGTCAATTGTTTTTTATGTGCAGGTTTTACGTGATCACCCCACCACCATCGGCAGGTAGCCGAGTTTGATCAGAAATGGAATACTGACGATAATGATCCCCAGAATGGAAACGAGCAGTAGCACGCCGGCGCCGCCGGGCACGCAATATGCTAAATTCGGGTGTTGTTGGCGGGCTTTCCACACCAATGCCGCCGGCAAAACTACCGCGTAGAACGCGAACATTTGCCCGGCGTAGCCTAGCGCTAAAATGAAGCCTTCCGGATAGAAGAAGGCAAACAGCAACGGTGGGAAAAAGGTTAATATGCCGAGGCAAGGTCTATTGGCATCAATATTGAAGGCGCGTTTGAGCAGATCTTCAATACATTCAAACAATCCTAACGCAACACCGAGGAATGAGGTAATCAATGCCAAGGCGGAGAACAGTTTGACGACGCCTGCAATCATATCGCTGCCTGTAATGATTTTCACTGCGTTCACCAATCCGTTTAATGTCGGATCCTTACTTAGAATCTCTAAGAAGCGGGTTTGGCTTAACACGCCGTGGGTGGAAAATTGCCAAAGAATATAGCCGATAAGCGTAATCGCCGAACCGATAGTAATGGAAATTCTCAGGGCTTTTACATCACCTTCGAGATATTTATTTAGGCAAGGAATGGAGCCGTGAAAACCGAAGGCAGTAAAAAATACCGGACTGGCAGAAATCAATAAAGCATTATCTATTGGCATAGCCATTAAATTATCAACATGAATTTCCGGAATCATTAAGCTAAGTACCACGAACAGGGCAATGAGCATGGTGAAAAATAAGATTCGGTTTAAGCCATCAACAATTTTTGTTCCGACAACGATAAAAATGCCGAAAAAGACGGTGAAGATCAGAATGGAGCCTTTCATTTTAAGCTCCGGTGTGGCAAAGTCCGGCAAGGTTGATGCAAGAATTGAACCGCCGCCGGTAACATAAGCGGAGAGCAGCGCATACAGGAAAATCATGAGAACGGTGGTTGCCACAACCCGTCCCGGTCTGCCGAAGTATTGTGCCGCGAGAGTTCCTACGCCGGCATCATATTCTGCCGTTTGATAGACTTCTACAAAAAGAAGCGCGCTGTAGGTGAGCAATACCCATAAAATACAAAGTAGCCCCACCGTAAATGTGAAACCGATACCTGCCGAAGTGAGCGGCATGGCAAGCATCCCCGCACCGATCATCGTTCCCGATGTAATCAGCGTACTGCCTAATGTTTTGTTCATAAGTTTTCTCCTTTCCTGTTGCTGTAGAAAGGCTAGTCATTTCCTTATTTGACAATACATCAAACTACAATGTCACTAGAATGTTTTCGCATTTTCCTCATTAAAATTCTGACGGGATATAAGAAACCCTTACTCTGTTTCCAAAGTAAGGGCAGATATGACTATTTTTGTTCAAAACGTGCAGTGAAGAAACGGAGTTGTTTCGGTTCATACACGAAACGAAGGCCTTTAATGTCTTGTTTATGTTTAAACAGACGGATAATACCGTCAGCCACTAAATCCATGTGGGCATAGGTATAAACACGGCGAGGAATGGTGATACGCACGGTTTCAAGTTTCGGATGGTGGTTTTCACCGGTTTTTACGTCACGACCGGCGGATACAATACCCCGTTCCATGGTACGCACGCCACATTCGATATAAATTGCTGCCGCCAAGGCTTGTGCCGGGAAATCTTCCTCTTGTTTCAAGTGCGGGCAGAAACGACGGGCATCCAAGAATACGGCATGACCACCAATCGGTTCAACAATCGGTACGCCGGCGGCTTTTAATTTTTCGCCGAGGTAACGCACTTGTTTTACACGGTGTTCAATGTATTCTTCTTGGGTGGCTTCTTTCAAACCGATTGCCATGGCTTCCATATCACGACCAGCCATACCGCCGTAAGACGGCATACCTTCAAACACCACCACCAATTCTTTGGCTTTCATGAACAATTCTTCATCGTTCATACATAAGAAGCCGCCGATATTGGTTAAGCAGTCTTTTTTACCACTCATGGTACAGCCGTCGGCATAACTGAACATTTCGTGAATGATGGATTTAATGGAGCGATTTTGGTAACCTTCTTCCTGTTCTTTAATGAAGTACGCATTCTCAACGCAACGGGTGGCATCGTAGAACACTTTAATGCCGTATTTGGCGGTAAGTTCACGCACGGCTTTCATGTTGGCAATGGAAACCGGTTGACCGCCCGCGAGGTTTACGGTGACCGCCAAGCACACATAAGCGATATTTTCCGCCCCTTTTTCATTGATCAGGTTTTCCAGTTTTTTCAGGTCAATATCGCCTTTGAACAGTATGTCTAATGTCGCATCATGGGCTTCATCACGGATAATATCGTAGAAAATACCGCCGTTGGCTTCTTGGTGATAACGGGTTGTGGTGAAATACATATTACCCGGCACATATTGTCCCGGTTTGATGGCAATGCGGGAAAGGATGTTTTCCGCACCACGTCCTTGGTGGGTTGGAACGATATGTTTGAAACCGAAGAGTTCTTGTACGGTTTCTTGCAGATGATAGAAGTTTCTACTACCGGCGTAAGCTTCATCTCCCAGCATGATACCCGCCCATTGACGATCACTCATGGCATTGGTACCGCTATCGGTTAAGAGATCGATATATACATCTTTAGAATCAAGTAAGAAGGTATTATATCCCGCTTCTTTCATGGCTTTTTCGCGTTCTTCTTTCGGTAAAATGGAAACCGGTTCAACACTTTTGATTCGGAACGGCTCTGCTGGATAGTATGTCATAATTTGTCTCCTGTTTATGATGAGTTTAAAGTCCATGCTGGTAACTCGCTTCTCAAATATCTATCATCGAGTTGTGGCTATACTAATAAAAAATTTTTAGCATTACTGTGAGGAATGTCACATATAATAAAAAATTATTAAAATTTAGTTTATTTTTATAAAATAAATAATTTTTTATATAAAATAGCGTGATTTTTAGATAAATTATTGAGTTTTGAAAGGTGTTATTGTAAAGAATATTAATTTCCATCTAACAGAACGGAGGGAAAATTGCAGATAAAAAAATAGACCCGAAAACGGGTCTATTTCATAAGATTCTTTAAATTTGATTACTTCACGCGGGAAACATATTCGCCGGAGCGGGTATCTACGCGGATCACTTCACCGATTTGTACGAATAACGGCACTTTCACCACGGCGCCGGTGCTTAAGGTTGCCGGTTTGCCGCCGGTACCTGCGGTATCACCTTTTAAGCCAGGATCGGTATCGACGATTTCCAACTCAACGAAGTTCGGTGGGGTCACGGTAATCGGTGCGCCGTTCCATAAGGTCACGATACAATCGGCTTGGTCTAATAACCATTTTTCGGCATCGCCTACGGCTTTGGCGTCGGCGGAATATTGTTCGAACGTTTCCGGGTGCATGAAATACCAGAACGCATCGTCTTTGTAAGAATAGGTTAAGTTTAAATCCATAACATCAGCGGCTTCAACAGAGGTACCGGATTTGAAGTTCACATCCAATACTTTGCCGGAAATTAATTTACGAATACGGGTGCGGGTGAACGCCTGACCTTTGCCGGGTTTGACGAATTCATTTTCAACGATCACGCAAGGTTCGCCGTCTTGCATAAATTTTAGACCTGGTTTGAAATCACTGGTAGTATATGTAGCCATATTATCCTCAAGAAAAAGATTGTTTTTTAAAGTGGTCATTCTACATCAAAACATCCCGATTAGAGAAGAACAAAGTTGGTTGGAACATCTGGCAAACGGGATTTCGGACCCGAAAATCTTATTACAACACCTGGAACTGCCCCTCGAACCGTTTAAACAAGACATTGAAGCCCGCAAATTGTTTGCCATGCGCGTGCCTTTGCCTTTTGTGGCGAAAATGGAAAAAGGCAATGCGCGCGATCCCTTATTTTTACAAGTGATGTCTTTTGCTGACGAATTTCTGCAGGCAGAAGGGTTCAGCAAAGATCCGCTGGAAGAACAAGAAGATAAGAATGTGGTGCCGAATATTCTGCACAAATACCATAATCGCTTGTTATTTATGGTCAAAGGCGGCTGTGCGGTCAATTGCCGCTATTGTTTTCGCCGTCATTTTCCCTATGACCAAAACAAAGGCAATAAACAAAATTGGCAGAAGGCGCTGGACTATATCGCCACCCATCCGGAAATCGAAGAGGTGATTTTATCCGGCGGCGATCCGCTTATGGCGAAGGATCATGAAATCGCTTGGCTGATAAAACACCTGGAAAATCTACCGCACTTAACACGTCTGCGCATTCATTCACGTTTGCCGGTGGTGATTCCGCAACGCATTACCGACAAATTTTGCCATATTCTGACGCAAACCCGTTTACAGAAAATTCTGGTCACACACGTTAATCATGCCAATGAAATTGATGAAGATTTTTCCCATGCCATGGATAAATTAAAGAATTGCGGTGTCGTATTATTAAACCAATCGGTTTTACTGAAAAACGTGAATGACGATGCCCATATTCTGAAAGTATTGAGCGACCGTTTATTTTCAGTGGGGATTCTGCCTTATTATCTGCATTTGCTGGATAAGGTGGAAGGCGCGGCGCATTTTTATCTTGATGATGCGCAGGCGTTAAGAATTTACAAACAATTACAACGCATTACCTCCGGTTATTTAGTGCCGAAACTCGCCCGCGAAATTGGTGGCGAACCGAATAAAACCTTGTTTGCAACATGATATTCCGGTATCAAAAAAGCAAAAGATGTTTTAGAATAGGCGCGATTTTTTTACTTATTAATTTATGCTGTGAGCGATTCGGTTTCTGTGTTGATTCCTCTCATGAAAAACGCAGAAAAAAACGACCGCACTTTTACGGCATATCGGCATAATTTCACCAGAGGTATATTGTGGATTCTGAAAAAAGAACCCCGGAAAATGAAAATAATCCGGCACAAAATGAATTGGATTTGGGCTTTAGTCAAATGGAACCGATCACCCCGAAAAAAGTGATTAAACCGGAGCCGTCTTTGTTTGAGAAGTTGCTTGGAAAAGGCAAAGATCTCCTTGCGAAGAAAGAACAAAAGAATATGGAAAATCAATTTGCCGTTCGCAGAGAACCCGTATTCGGTGGTGCCGGTGCGACTGGAGAGAAAAGCATGACAAGCGAAAACCCGACCGAGAGATTTTCAACCGAAAACACAGAAAGCAAAGAACCGCAGATTGCCGCCGACACGGCGACGGAAACCCTGCCAGAAGCGCCTGCCGAGCCTCTCGTTACCGAAGCGGAAGAAGCCGTTGAAGCAACACAACCGGAGCCTGCCGAATTGAAAGAAAAACCGAAAGCCGGTTTTAAAAATCCTGAAAATTGGGCGATTTTAAGTATTCTCCCGCAAAAACATCGTCGCATTTTCGTCGCGCTATTCGGTGTGGTGTTGGTGCTGATTTTTATCTTGTGGATGAAACCAAGCTCCGATACGGTGCAGTCTTACGAGCAGCAAAGCAATAACGGCGTGCCGATTCAATTCCAGCAGTTAGACCAATCACAAACCGTTGAACCGACCGTGTTGGATAATCTGACCCCGCAAACCGATAACACTGTCGCGCAACAACCTGCTGCGGAAACCAATACGCAAAATGTCAATGCCGGCGCCATAGAACCGCAAGCGGTGGAACAAGGGGCAACCACCTCCGTTGCTGAGCAAACGACAACTGCGGCGGTAGAAAATAAACCGGCAGAAGTCAAACCGGAAGAGGTCGAAACCGTTAAACCGAGTGAGCCTGCAAAAGCGCAAGAAGCCGTCAAACCGCGTCAACATCAGGAAAGCGTGAAAAAAGAGCCGGTGAAAACCGATAAAGTGAAACAGGCTGAAAAAGCGACTGCTAAAAATCAACCGACTAAATCGGCAAAAACCGAAAAAGAAGTACGGGATATTTTAGAAGGCAAAACAACGACTATCACCAAAGCAGCAGCCGGTAGCAAAACCTTAACCATTCCGCAAGGCGTGACCTTAATGCAGGTGTTCCGTGACAACCATCTACCTGTCGGTGATGTGAATGCCATGACCAAAGCCAAAGGCGTAGGCAAGGTGTTAAGCAGCTTCAAGCCGGGTGATAAGGTACAGGTTTCCCTGAATGCACAAGGTCGCGTGAGCGAATTGCGTTTGCCCAACGGCGCACGCTTTACCCGCCAATCCGACGGCAGTTATCAATTTAAGGAGTAATCCTGAAATTCAATAAGCGTAGTTATTAGCTACGCTTATTCCATTTAAAAGAGACATGATTATGTTAAGAGCGAGCTTCATCTTATTGACGCTAATGGGATTAACCGCTTGTATGGTAAAACCGGTAGAGCAAAAGGCCCCAGCCAAACCACGCACGCAGGTTCTGCAAAAAGCCACTCAAAAGGGTTCGGCGCAAGACTATCTTTGCAAAGATAATAAAACGGTTAGGGTTGTTCGCCACACCACTAAAAACAAGAAAAAATTGAATTCTATCAGCGTGACGTTTAACAACGTGACACACCGTCTGACCCCGACGATCGCCGAAAGCGGACGTAATTATTCCAACATTCATTGGCTTTGGTTGGAACGCAAGGAATTCTCCATTCTGAAAAGCAGCGTAGGTGAAATTCTTGCGGAGCAATGTGCCGCACAGTAATTTTCATCTTTAAAAACACGAAAAAAATGACCGCACTTTTTCCCCGAAAAGTGCGGTCTGTTCTTAAGGTGTTTTTAATCATCAAACGGTTTATAGCCGTTCTTTCTCTCCACCGAAATCGTGCAACAGATTTTCCGTCAGTTTGCTTAGAATACCCGTCATTAACACAAAATCCGCATCAAAACGCTGGGCAAAATCTTCTTTTAAAATATCGTCATTTTGCTCCCGAATTTGATCGGCGAATTTTAAGCGTTTTAAACTGCAATCTTCGTTCAACACGAAGGATAAACGCTCCTCCCATTCCAAGGCTAATTTTGTGACGAATTTAGAATGCACCAACGATAAAATTTCTTCGCTGTCCAAGGCTTGTTGTTTGCAACGAATCACACCGTCGGTTTGCACATCGCGCAATTCCGCTTCTTCCAGCGGCACCAGCCATTCCGGTGTGTTTTCCTGCGCGATCCAGGTTTGCATGATTAATGCCGGTTCGTTGGTAAATGCCAGCGGCACTACAGGCAACGAACCTAAAGATTTCCGCAATAACGCCAGCACCTCTTCCGCGCGTTTGGCGGAGGCGGCGTTTACATAAATCAAGTGGTTTTCCGCATCAATCCAAATTGTCGTTTGTTGATATTTACTGAAAGCCCGTGGCAATAGGGTGGCGACCACGTCGTCTTTTAAGGTTTGTTTTTCCACTTTTTTCAGCTTGCGGTTTTCCGCCTGCTCCAATTTTTCTATGCGGGCGTCTAGTTCCCGTTTCACCACATGGGAAGGCAGGATTTTTTCTTCTTTTTGCGCGAGCAGTAAAATCTGCTTGCCGACGGTGAAATACAATAATTCACTGCCTTTCAGCGGTTGTGACCAACCGAATTTGCTTTGTTCCGATTGATGGCAAGGGTGATATTGATGGTTTGCGAGGGCGGCTGAAAGGGTTTGTTCCGACCAATCGAGGGATTTGGTCAGGCGGTAAATCATGGCGTTTTTGAACCAAAACATAGTAGATCCTTATTCTTATTCAGGTAAAATGTGCGCTATTGTAACGTACTTCAAGGTGAAATATGCAACATAAATTGGTGATTTTTATCGGTGGCGGCAATATGGCACAAGCCATCGTGTTCGGTTTGTTAAAACGTGGTTATCCTGCCGATAAAATCATTGTCTGTGATCCTAACGAAGAAAAACGGGATTTGTTTGCGCAAAAAGGTGTGCGCACGGCAACGGATAATGTTGCGGCAGCCATGCAGGCGGATGTGGTGTTGTTGGCGGTAAAGCCGCAGATGTTGGTGGCAGTTTGTGCGCCGTTAAGTGCGGTAGATTTTCAGGCTAAATTGGTGATTTCCATCGCCGCCGGGAGTTCGTTGGCAAGATTGACCGCACTTTTGCGCAGGATTTGTTGGCCGCCGTGGGCAAAACCCTGTGGCTTGATTCGGAAGAAAAAATGCACGCCGTTACCGCCGCCTCAGGCAGCAGCCCGGTGTATTTTTTTCAGCTGTTGGAAGCCATGCAACAAGGTTTGATTCACATGGGATTAAACGATCAGCAGGTACGCGAATTGGTGCAGCAGGCAATGTTGGGTTCGGCAAAAATGGTGGTGGAAAATCCACAACTGGATTTAGCAACCTTGCGCCAAAATGTCACATCCAAAGGCGGCACCACGGCAGCAGCGCTGAATGTGTTCAATCAACGTCAATTTAACGACATCGTGCAGCAGGCAATGCAGGCTTGCATGGCACGTTCAAAAGAAATGGAAACCTTATTTTAATGCCCGTTCGTCCTTTTACTTGGCTCGCCTTGAGCTTTTTCGGCTACTACTGCGCTTATGGCGTATTCGTGCCGTTTTTTCCCGTTTGGATGAAATCCCAACAATACGGCGAGGAAATGATCGGCATGGTGCTGGCGAGTGCTTATGTGTTCCGTTTTGTGGGCGGTTTGTTCTTCTCCGGTTTAATTAAACGGGCGTCGCAGCTGATTAATTCCTTGCGCTTATTGGCGCTGGCAAGTGCCTTGATTATGGCGGGGCTCAGTTTTGTTGCCGAGAATTTTTGGCTGTTATTCTCCGCTATCGGTTTGTTTGCCATGGTAAACGCCGCCGGTATGCCGATTACGGATTCGCTGGCGAGCACCTGGCAGCGCCAGATTCAACTGGATTACGGCAAAGCGCGGTTAATCGGTTCTCTGGCGTTTGTGGTGGGCGTGACTTTGTTCGGCAATGTGATCGGCTTTTTCGGCGAGCAAAATATCGTTTGGATTTTGGCCGCACTTTTAGCCGCTTATACGCTCATGCAGTGCGTGAGCCCGACCATTCCGCCGCAGGATGAACAGTCGGCACATGCCGCCGTTGGGGTGTGTTATTGGGATTTATTGAAAAACAAAACCACGTTGCGCGTCTTGCTGGCATCGTCGCTGATTCAAGGATCGCACGCCGCTTATTATGTTTACAGCGTGTTGTATTGGACGGGACTTGGCATTTCCGTTTCGCAAACCAGTTTGCTTTGGGGCTTGGCGGTGGTCTCCGAAATTCTGTTATTTTTCTTCTCCCGTCGTTTACTGCAAAACTGGAAAGTCAGCACCATTTTTCATTTGGCAACCGTTGCCTGCATTGTTCGCTGGTTGGGGCTTGCCGCCACCGATGCGATTTGGCTTATCGCCATCTTGCAATTGTTGCACAGCCTGACTTATGCCTCTGCACATTATGCCATGGTGCGTTATATTACGACGCAACCGCAAACCCATATCTCCAAGTTACAAGCCTTGTATAACGGCGTTTCCAACAGCGCAATGGTGGCGATTTTGACCGCACTTTCCGGTGTCATTTATCCGTATTCGGCGTCGATGACGTTTATTCTCATGGCATTGGTTGCTGCCGTTGCTTTCGTCGTCACTCCGCGTAAAGTGGATGCCTTTTTGTTGAAACAGGGATAACCATGAATAACTCGGCATTATTGGATTTATTCCTGAACGAATTATGGATTGGCAAAGGCTTGTCACCCAATACGGTGGAGTCTTATCGCTTGGATCTGACCGCACTTTGCGATTGGTTGGAGGCGCGGCATTTGTCGTTGCTCGGTTTGGATGCCGTGGACTTGCAAGCCTTTTTGGGCGAACGGGTAGAGCAGGGCTACAAAGCCACCAGCACGGCGAGATTGCTCAGTGCTATGCGGAAGCTGTTTCAATATTTGTATCAGGAAAAATATCGCACCGATGACCCCAGCGCGGTGCTCAGTTCGCCTAAATTGCCGAGCCGTTTGCCGAAATATTTAACGGAGCAGCAAGTGACGGATCTGCTGAATGTACAGAGTTTGGAACAACCCATTGAGTTACGCGATAAAGCCATGCTGGAGCTGTTGTATGCCACGGGCTTGCGGGTGACGGAATTGGTTTCCCTGAACACCGACAACATTAATCTGAATCAAGGCGTAGTGCGGGTTATCGGCAAAGGCAAGAAGGAACGTATTGTCCCCATGGGCGAGGAGGCGACCCATTGGGTGAAACAATTTATGTTGTTTGCCCGCCCGATGTTGCTGGACGGGCAAAGCTCCGATGTGCTATTTCCCAGCCGACGCGGTACGCAAATGACGCGGCAAACTTTTTGGCATCGGATTAAACATTATGCGGTGTTGGCGGAGATTGACAGCGAGATGTTGTCGCCGCACGTTTTACGCCATGCGTTCGCTACTCATTTGGTGAATCACGGGGCGGATTTGCGCGTGATGCAAATGTTGTTGGGACACAGTGATTTATCCACGACGCAAATTTACACCCACGTGGCAAAAGAACGGCTAAAACGTTTACATGAACGCTATCATCCGCGCGGCTAATTTTATGGAATAAATCGAGTGTTTTTTAATCAATTATGCGCTTTTATCGTGCATTTCCTCGACGGAAAGCCTTTGTCCCGTTATAATTCGTCGTCTTATTTTCTATTAATAACGTGTTCGGTGTGAGCATTCGCCGAGTGCATCAATTTGAGGTAACATCATAATGTCATTAAATATTGAAACGACTCAAGGTTTAGAGCGTCGTGTAACCGTCACCGTTCCGGCTGAAACCGTTGATCAAGCAGTACGCGAAGAATTAAAACGCGTTGCCAAAAACGCACGTGTTGACGGTTTCCGTAAAGGTAAAGTCCCTCCGCAAATTATTGAAAAACGCTTCGGCGCTTCCGTTCGTCAAGATATTTTAGGCGATTTATTACAAAAACATTTCTTCCAAGCGGTTATCGAAAATAAAGTTAACTTAGCCGGTCGCCCAAGCTTCACCGTGGAACAATTTGAAGACGGCAAAGAATTAAAATTCAGCGCAACTTTTGAAGTTTACCCTGAAGTTGAATTGAAAGGTTTAGAAAATATCAAAGTTGAAAAACCGGTTGTTGAAATCTCCGAAGCGGATGTTGACAAAATGGTTGACGTGTTACGCAAACAACAAGCCACTTGGTCTGAAACGCAAGAGGTAGTAAAAGCGGAAGATCGCGTTACTATCGATTTCGTCGGTTCCGTTGACGGTGAAGAATTTGAAGGCGGCAACGCGGAAGATTTCGTGTTATTCACGGGGCAAGGTCGTATGATTCCGGGCTTTGAAGATGGCATCGTAGGTCACAAAGCCGGTGATAAATTCACGATTGATGTGACCTTTCCGGAAGAATACCACTCCGAAAAATTAAAAGGCAAAGCGGCGAAATTCGACATTACCTTGAAGAAAGTCGAGGTTATGGTATTGCCTGAATTAACCGATGAATTCATCGCAAAATTTGGTCCGAACACCAAATCCGTAGCGGATTTACGCAGCGAAATTCGCAAAAATATGCAACGTGAATTGAAAAATGCATTGACTACCCGCGTGAAAAATCAAGTGATCGACGGTTTAGTTGAACAAAACCAAATTGATGTCCCAAGCGCCGCAGTTGAGCAAGAAATTGACGTGTTACGCCAACAAGCGGCACAACGTTTCGGCGGCAATGCACAGCAAGTGGCACAATTACCACGTGAGTTATTTGAAGAACAAGCAAAACGCCGTGTACTAGTCGGTTTATTATTAGCGCAAGTTATCGCGTCAAACGAACTAAAAGCAGACGAAGAACGTGCCAAAGCCATGATTGAAGACATCGCTTCCGCTTACGAACAACCAGCGGATGTGGTTGAATACTACAGCAAAAATAATGAATTAATGAACAATATTCGTAACGTTGTATTGGAAGAACAAGCAGTTGATGCGGTACTGGCTAAAGCGCAAGTTACCGAAAAAGCGGCAACCTTCGATGAAATCATGAATCCGCAAGCTTAATGATTTCCCGCGCTTAATCATTTTTCGTAAAGTGCGGTAAAAAATTTAAGTGTTTTTAAGAGAATACCCCGGCACAAGTCGGGGTACTTTGTCTACTATGCCATTTTTTAGAGTACTTGATAGATAGCGTACACGTCGCAGTACTAATAGGAACAAAAAGCACGTGTTGAAACCACAAGTGTTCGAAAAATTGTAATGCATTGATATTTTATAAAGTATCTTACCTTCTTCCGTTTACGGGGGAAGGTGCCCGAAGGGCGGGGAATATACTCTATTTTTTAACAAACTCATGCTTAAAAATCGAGATTTTGCCCTCTCAGGGTTTCGTCCGGCTCCCCCGTAAACGAGAGGATTCAAATTTTTCTTTTTTATTAAATAACTACAATGTTTCGACAGCGATAATTGGGAAATGCGCGCCATCAGATGAGCACCATCAAATTCTCGGAAATACATTCGGTGAAAAATCAATTTGCTTCTTTCAGCCGCAACTCTTTCGGAACTTCAAAGAACATATTTTCTTCCAAGCCTTGCAGTTCTTCTACGGTGGTGACGCCGAATTCTTTCAGGCGGGAGATAACCGATTGTACCAATTCTTCCGGGGCGGAAGCACCGGCGGTGACGCCGATAGTTTGCACGCCGTCGAACCAGTTTGCGTGAATGTCGTTCGGGTCATCGATTAATTTAGAAGCGACGCCCATGCGGGAGGCAAGCTCCGCCAAACGATTGGAATTGGAGGAGTTTTTGGATCCGACCACGACCACTAAATCCGACTGTTTCGCCAGTTCACGTACGGCTTCTTGTCGATTGGTGGTGGCATAACAAATGTCGTTTTTATGCGGGCCTTGAATGGCGGGATATTTTTCTTTCAAGGCGCTGATGGTTTCCGCCGTGTCGTCCAAAGATAAGGTGGTTTGCGTCATAAATGTGAGGTCGTCATTTTGTTTCACCGGTAAGTTGGCGATGTCTTCCACACTTTCGATTAAATAAATGCCGCCCTCTTGATTGCCGTATTGCCCCATGGTGCCTTCCACTTCGGGATGCCCTTTGTGCCCGATTAAAATGGCTTTGGTGCCTTTACGGCTGGCACGCGCCACCTGCATATGCACTTTGGTCACCAACGGGCACGTGGCGTCGAACACTTTCAAATTGCGCTCTTTTGCTTCCTGACGCACCGCTTGGGACACACCATGAGCGGAGAAAATCACAATGGCGCCGTCCGGCACTTCGCTTAATTCTTCCACAAAAATGGCACCGCGCTCACGCAAGCCGTTCACCACGAAACGGTTATGCACCACTTCATGCCGCACATAAATGGGCGCACCGTGAATTTCCAACGCCAGTTCTACGATGCTGATAGCACGATCCACGCCGGCACAGAACCCGCGCGGGTTGGCTAAAATAATTTTCATTATTTACGTTCCTGTTTATTGCCGTTTTTGAACGCATCCAAGGCAATCAAACCGGCACCCACACAAATGGCAATATCCGCCACGTTAAACACGGGATAATGCCAATCCCGCCAATAGAAATCTAAAAAATCCACCACATAGCCGTGATACAGACGATCCGCCGCATTGCCCAAAGCGCCGCCGATAATCAAAGCGTAGGCGGCATTCAGCAGTTTTTGTTCATGGCGATTTTTCATTAAAAAATAAACCAACATGGCGGAAATCCCCACTGCCAACGCAAGGAAAAAGAATTTTTGCCAACCGTCATGATCCGCCAGGAAACTAAAAGCGGCGCCAAAGTTACCCACATAGGTCAAATTAAAAATCGGCAGGATATTTACGCTTTCGCCGTATTCAAAATGGCTTACGATTAAGTATTTGGTAAAAATATCGGCGATAAATGCCAGCGTACTTAACCACAAAAATGAGAGCCCGGATTTTGGTTTGTTCGTCATAAGTTCGTTAAATCATCTTGATTATAAAAATAATAAAAGTACGGTCGATTTTAACCGCACTTTTTTTATTGGCAGCAAATTAAGCGAAATGTCGGATTTCGCCGTTACCTGCCACGTTTTCCACGCAACGCGGACAAAGGCTCGGATGTTGCGGGTTGACGCCGATTTTGTCGGAATAATGCCAGCAACGCGGGCATTTCTCGCCGTTGGAACGGGCAATGCTCACGGCGATGCCTTCCAACTCGCCCTCCGCCACATCGGCAGGTTTGTCTGTCAATGGTTTGACTTCCGCTTTAGAGGTAATCAACACGAAACGGAGTTCGTCGCCGAGTTTTTCCAATAACGCACGATATTCGTCGTTGGTGTAAACGGTCACTTCCGCTTCCAAACCGGCGCCGATCACTTTATCGTTACGGGCGATTTCCAACACGCGGTTTACTTCGGAACGCACTTTAATCAAGGTTTGCCAATAAGCGTCGTCTAATTTTTCGTTTTCACCTAAGCTGAATAAGCCTTCGTAAAATTCTTCGGTAAACACGAATTCGGCGCGCGGTGCGGTGGTTTTCGGCAAGTGGCCCCAGATTTCATCCGCCGTGAAGGATAAAATCGGCGCCATCCAACGAACCAAGGCTTCCGCAATGTGCCACAAGGCGGTTTGGCAGCTGCGACGGGCGAGGCTGTCCGCTTTGGTGGTGTATTGGCGGTCTTTGATAATATCAAGGTAGAAAGAACCCATTTCCACGGAACAGAAACGCATTAAGCGTTGCACGACGGCGTGGAATTGATAGTTATCGTAGGCGTCTTTGATTTCGTTTTGCGCCTCTAACGCACAAGCCACCGCCCAACGATCCAGGCTAATCATTTCCTCCGGTTTCACCGCATCACGTTGCGGGTCGAAGCCGTTTAAGTTCGCCAACAGGAAACGCGCCGTGTTACGAATACGACGATAACTGTCCGCCGCACGTTTTAAGATTTCATCGGAAACCGTCATTTCGCCGGTGTAATCGGTGGATGCCACCCACAAACGCAAAATATCACCGCCGAATTTATCCATCACTTCTTGCGGGGTCACCACATTGCCGATGGATTTCGACATCTTGCGCCCTTGACCGTCCACAGTGAAACCATGGGTAAGCACTTGTTTATAAGGCGCTTTGTTGTCCGTGGCGGTGGAAAGCATTAATGAGGACATAAACCAGCCGCGATGTTGGTCGGAACCTTCCAAATACATATCCGCCGCTTTGCCTTCAAATTCAGGGCGATTCGCCACTACGGAAGAATAGGTGGATCCGGAATCAAACCACACATCAAGGGTGTCCGGCACTTTACGATAGGTTTCCGCGTCGGCACCGAGCAGTTCTTTTTCGTCCAAATCCCACCATGCCTGAATCCCGGCTTTTTCTACGCGTTTTGCCACTTCTTCCAGCAATTCAAGGGTGCGCGGGTGTAACTCTTCGGTTTCTTTGTGCACGAATAAGGTCATCGGCACGCCCCAGGTACGCTGACGGGAAATACACCAGTCAGGGCGATTTTCCACCATTTTTTCAATACGCGCCTGCCCCCAATCGGGGATCCAACGCACTTGTTTGATTTCGCCAAGCGCTTGCGGACGCAAACCTTGCACTTCCATGCCGATAAACCATTGCGGTGTGGCGCGGAAAATAATCGGGGTTTTATGACGCCAGCAGTGTGGGTAGCTGTGTTTAATCTTGTCTAATTTCAACAAGTTACCCGTTTCTTGCAATTTTTCGATCACTAACGGATTGGCTTCAAACACGCCTTTGCCGGCAAAAAATTCGGTGGAAGAAATAAATTTACCGTCATTCGTTACCAAGCCTGCCATCGGCAAGTCATATTGTTTACCCACGATAAAGTCGTCCAAACCGTGATTCGGCGCGGTATGTACCAAACCGGTACCACCGTCGGTAGTCACATGATCGCCTAAAATAATCGGCACGGTGAAATTGTAAAACGGATGATGGAAGCGGAATAACTCAAGATCTTTACCTTTTGCGGAACCTAAGATTTCCACCTTTTCCACGCCAACCGCCTTCACCATGTCTTCCACCAAATCGGCAGCTAAAATCACGCGCTCGTCGCCTAATTGCACAAGCTGATATTCCAGCTCGGCATTCACGGAAATAGCACGGTTGGACGGCATGGTCCAAGGGGTTGTGGTCCAAATCACGGCGGACAACTTGCCGCTGCCTTTGCCGACGGCGTTAAATTTACCTTCAATTTCCACCGCACTTTCTGCCGGGAAACGTACATAAATGGACGGCGACACACGGTCTTCATATTCCACTTCCGCTTCCGCCAAAGAGGAGCCACAATCCAAACACCAATGCACCGGTTTGGAGCCTTTATATAAATGCCCGTTGGCGATCACTTTGCCCAAAGTGCGAATAATGTTGGCTTCGGTGTTGAAATTCATGGTGAGGTACGGATTATCCCAATCGCCCAACACACCGAGGCGCACGAAGTCTTTTTTCTGACCTTCCACCTGTTCCGCCGCATATTCACGGCATTTTTGGCGGAATTCCGCCGCTGAAATTTTCTCGTTCGGTTTGCCCACCAAGCCTTCCACTTTCAGTTCAATCGGCAAGCCATGGCAGTCCCAACCCGGAATATAAGGGGAATCAAACCCAAGTGCGGTTTTGGATTTCACGATAATATCTTTAAGAATTTTATTCACCGCATGACCGATATGAATGGTGCCGTTGGCATAAGGAGGACCGTCGTGCAAAATAAAGGATTTCTTGCCTTTGGTCGCCTGACGGATTTTTTGGTAAAGATCTTTCTCATACCAATTTTTCAACATCACAGGCTCACGTTTGGCTAAATCGCCACGCATCGGAAAGCCCGTTTCGGGAAGGTTAAGGGTATTTTTATAATCAGTCATTTTCTATTCCAGTTTTGTGTAAAAATTTAAATTTATTTTAAGCCACTTGTTGTGGGCTATGTGTTACATCACCCCGACCGGCAAGTAATCCATCAATTGAAATATCTTCATCCAATGCATCCCAGTGAATGCCACGACGACTTAATTCATAATTTTCCAATTCCGTTTTTGTCGCCCGCAGCAATTTTGGAAACCAAACCAAAGGAATGCCTAAAATACGCGCATCATCAAGCTCAACCTACATTGTGTTTTCATTAAAACGTACATGTTTAGCCGAAGTAGTCATACCAAGCCTCCTTCCTATTTTTTTGCTCCCTCCGTTTACGGGGGGAGCTGCCGANGGNNGAGGGGGGATTTTGCCCCCTTCCGTCCTTCGGACACCTTCCCCCGCAAGCAGGGGAAGGCAAAAATTTTTCTACGCTTCAAAAACCTTTTTCGCCGTCTCCACATCCTGCGCGATTTGCGCTTTTAGTGTGTCAAAAGACGGAAATTTCATTTCATTACGGATTTTATGGCACAGTTCCACTTCCAGCCATTGCCCGTAAAGATCACCTTGAAAATCAAATAAATGGGCTTCTAATAATTGATTTACGCCGTTGATGGTCGGGCGGGTGCCGATGTTTGCCACACCGTTAAAAAACGCGCCGGATTTTAACCGCACTTTAACGGCATAAACCCCTTTCACCGGGTTCACCTGACGATGCAGGCGAATATTCGCCGTCGGGAAGCCGATGGTGCGACCCAATTCATTACCGTGAATTACGCGTCCTAAAATGCGGTATGGATGCCCGAGTAATTTTTCCGCCAGCGGTAAATCATCGTTCGCCAACGCAAGGCGAATTGCAGTGCTGCTGATACGCAGTTCATCCAGGCAAAAGCTGCGGTTATCTTCCACCGTAAAACCGAATTGTTCGCCGGCTTGTTGTAACATCGCGAAATTCCCTTGGCGTTTGGCGCCAAATTTAAAATCATCGCCGATACTTAAAAATTTCACCTTTAATTTGCGCACCAGCCAATCTTCGATAAATTGCTGCGCCGGCAATGCGGCAAAAGTGCGGTCGAATTTCGCTACGATAACGATGTCCACGCCCGCCTGTTCAAGATAATGCAATTTATCGCGCAAGTGCATTAAACGCGCCGGCGCATCTTCACCGCAAAAATATTCACGCGGCTGCGGTTCAAACAGCATCACCACCATGGGCAAATGCAATTCGTCGGCTTTTTCCCGTAAATGACGCAAAATAGCTTGATGCCCCAGATGCACGCCATCAAAATTACCGATGGTTAACGCGCAAGCGTGCAAATTTTGCGGTAAATTTCCCAGGCCTCGAATCAGCTGCATTCAATGTGTTCCATAAATTTCGGTGAAAAAATACTTCGGTATTATACGCATAAATCCATGCGCCACAAAAACTAATTTCACGCGGAGTGCGCGCCCGTCAAATCACGTTTGCGAATCCCCAACAGCACCAACATGCCACCGTAAACCATCGCTGCCAACACGATGAGCCACGTCAGCCAATGTACACGGGTGAGAAAGCGCATATCGTTCCATTCCGTCAGGCTTGGGTTGTTGTACCAAACCAACAATCCCATGATGACGGCGGCAAACAAAACTTTCAGAAAAAAGACCGTACTTTGTCGGCTGAAATGATACACATCGGCTTTCGCCAAGCCGCGATAAAGCAGAAACGCGTTGAGTGTCGCCGACATGGCGGAGGCAATCGCCAAGCCCACATAACTGAAAGGAATCGCAAGCAGGTTGAACGCCATGTTGCTCACCATGGCAATGATACCGATCTTCACCGGCGTTTTGGTGTCTTGGCGGGCGTAGTAACCGTTCGCCAAAATCTTGATTAACATGAAGCTCAGTAACCCCGCATTAAAGCCCCAGAGAGAATAGGATGCCGCCTGTACATCGCTGAAATTAAAGCTGCCGCGCATGAACAGCACGAGCAACATGGGCTGTGCTAACACGGCGATGCCAATCATTGCCGGCACGCCGAGCAGCAAAATCATGCGCACGCCCCAGTCCATTGTGTTGCAAAAATCTACCGCACTTTTGACGTTATCGTCGCGGTTCACATAGTGGCGGGCGAGGGTTGGTAAAATGACCGTGGAAATGGCGATACCGAACAAGCCGAGCGGAAACTCCAGCAAGCGATCGGAATAATAAAGCCAGCTGATGGAACCGGTCATTAAGAAACTGGCGATGAAAGTATCCAGTAACAAGTTGAGTTGGCTGACCGACACGCCGAACAACGCAGGGATCATCAATGTGCGAATTTTCTTCACGCCTTCGTCATGCCACGCCCACTTTGGCTTCACCAATAATTTGGCTTTATATAAGAACGGCAGTTGGAACAGAAATTGCAACAAGCCGCCGAGAAAGATCCCGATTGCCAAGCCTAAATCAGGATTTTTCAGCTGCGGCGCCAACCAAAGTGCGGTAGCAATCATCGCCACATTGAGCAGCACAGGCGAAAAGGACATGACGCCGAACTTACCGAGGGTGTTTAAAATCGCGCCGGACAGCGCCACAAAGGTCACGAACCATAAATAAGGGAAGGTGATTTTGAGCAACAACGAGGCTTGGGTGAATTTTTCCGCGTTAGGACCGTCATTAAGCCAATCCACAAACCAGCCCGTCCCGAAAATCGCCGCCACGACGGGCGATCCGATCATCGCCAGCAAAGTGACGATGGTAACCAACCCACCCAAAGTACCGGAAACCTTGCCGATAAATTCGCGGGTTTTGGATAAATCGCCGGATTTATGATATTCCGCCAACACAGGCACGAAGGCTTGTGAAAACGCCCCTTCGGCAAACAAGCGGCGGAGGAAATTCGGAATGCGATTGGCAAATAAAAATACGTCGGCGGCAGCGCCTGCGCCGATTAAATTGGCAATCACCACATCACGCACCAAGCCTAATACACGCGAAATTAAGGTCATGGCGCTGACGACGATGCCGGATTTTAATAATCTTTTACTCAAAACGGATCACTCTGAACGATAAAATTTGCCTAATTGTATAGAAATTTCGTTTTTACGCTATATTCTAAGGGAAAAAACTGTTAAAATCTCGCGCACATCGTTTCGTGAGCCGGTTTGAAAGTGCTTGTTAAATATAACGATGCTTTCTTTCGGTTGTGTCTCACCGAAATCAACACAAAATTCCCGTTGACAAAAGTATAAGAAATCGGCATATTTACGCCCCTATTTTGTCACTATTAACTAACAGAAATTTTTAGGAGTTTGACCTTGGCTAATATCAAGTCAGCAAAAAAACGTGCGGTTCAATCTGAAAAACGCCGTCAACACAACGCAAGCCAACGCTCTATGATGCGTACTTACATCAAAAAAGTTTATGCACAAGTTGCCGCAGGCGAGAAAGCAGCTGCTGAAGCCGCATTCGTTGAAATGCAAAAAGTTGTGGACAGAATGGCATCTAAAGGTTTAATCCACGCGAACAAAGCAGCCAACCACAAATCTAAATTAGCTGCACAAATCAAAAAATTAGCATAATTTTTGCTTAGCAAATAAGGAGAAACCGCTCAATTGAGCGGTTTTTTGTTTTTATCAATTGTGTTTATTTCCGATGAAAAAACGCCGGGAAAAACCACCGCACTTTTCCCTATTTCACCCTTCTGCGTCGCTGATGAAACAACTTACTCATAGATTGCGTAGTTTTGTTGCGCAATACCGGTGTTTTTTCCACCACATGAATACGGCTACGTCGATAATGGCTGAGGAAATAATGCAGGCTGCTGGCAAGCAGGATCCCGGCGAGGAAGACGATAATAATCTCGCCGTATAAACGATGAAAAATATGATTGATTTTGCTTTGCGTGGTTTGTCCGTATTTGGCATCAAAGGTCACGCGCAGAAAACCTTCCACGCCGTTCGGCGAATAAATGGGTTCCACAATTTGCTGGGAATCCTTTTCATTTTCTTCTTTTTTATCCAGCCCCAATAAACTGCGCATATCGGACGAATTGGTGCTTTGCGCCAATAACTCGCCGTTGCGCGCATACACGGCGGCATCAAGCACAAATTCTTCTTTGGCGAAATTATCCAGATTCTCCACCAAACGTTCAGTTTTCGCGTTATTCATCAATAACATAGAAAATAGATTGGCTTGCTGGCGCACCAGCAAATGAGACAAATTTGCCACCTGATTGACGCTGGCAAGTTGTGAACCGATTTTAAATTGTTTAACCCCGAACAAAATGATCGCCATGATCCCCACACATAACAACACGATGCCGAAGAACATCATAAACTTCATCATTTTTTCTTTTGTGAAATGCAAGTTATTTTCCCCAAAGTTTAATAAGTAGGCTAGAATACAGTGCCTTTAAAAACCGCTACAATTTACAGGATTTTTATGCAAACACAAAATCTGACCGCCATTATCGAACACTTTTCATCACTGCCCGCGCCGTTCATTGCCGATCAGCCTTATGAAACCACACAGGCGTTTATTCTCTATTCCGACAACGTAAACCTCACAAAGTTACAGGCTTTTCAGCAAAAGTGCGGTGAAAATTTTCTGTGTTTTGCGGTGTGGAATGTGTTGCATAACACCGTGGTGCTGCTCAAAGGCACATGGCGGGCAGAATGGGTGAATATCGCCCATGAATTGAAACTGGATATTGCGCCCTTAAACTTTCACGCGAGCCTGAGCCAAGCGGGACTATTGGTAATGGACATGGATTCCACCGCCATTCAAATTGAATGTATCGATGAAATCGCCAAACTTGCCGGCACCGGTGAGATGGTTTCCGCCATCACGGAGCGGGCCATGCGCGGTGAATTGGATTTCAGCCAAAGCCTGCGCCAACGGGTCGCCACCTTGAAAGATGCGCCGGAAGGCATTTTGCAGGAAGTGAAAAAACATCTGCCGCTCATGCCCGGCTTGACGGAAACAGTCAAAACATTAAAAGATCACGGCTGGAAAGTGGCGATTGCGTCAGGCGGCTTCACTTATTTCGCCGAAGTGTTACAGCAACAGCTCGGCTTGGATTTCATCGCTGCCAACCAATTTGAAATCATCGACGGCAAACTTACCGGCAACTTACAAGGTGCCATTGTAGACGCACAATACAAAGCGCAAATCTTACAACAACTTGCGCAACAATTTCACATTGCCGCCGAAAACACCGTTGCCATCGGCGACGGCGCCAACGATCTTGCCATGATGCAGGTCGCCGATTTGGGCGTTGCCTATCATGCCAAACCGAAAGTGCAACAATTAGCGCAAGTTATCATCAATTTCACCGATTTAACCGCACTTTTATGTATTTTAAGTGCTAACGACAAAATCAAATAAGGAGTAAACCATGCCATCATTCGACATTGTTTCCGAAATCAGCGGACACGAAATCCGCAACGCCGTGGAAAACGCCAATCGCGAGCTGACCAACCGCTGGGACTTCCGCAACGTACAAGCCGCCATTGAATTTAATGAAAAAAACGAAACCATCAAAGTCAGCAGCGAATCGGATTTCCAGGTGGAACAACTTATCGATATTCTGCGTAACGCCTGCATTAAGCGCAACATTGAATCCAACTCCCTGGACATTCCCGCCGAGTATGAACACAGCGGCAAAACCTACAGCAAAGAAATCAAGCTGAAACAGGGGATTGAAAGCGATATGGCGAAGAAAATAACCAAGTTAATCAAAGAGTCCAAAATCAAAGTCCAAAGCCAAATTCAAGGCGAACAAGTGCGCGTTACCGGCAAATCCCGTGACGATTTACAAGCGGTAATTCAACTGGTCAAAACCGCCGAACTGGGACAACCGTTCCAATTTAACAATTTCCGCGATTAAAAAACGCGTCGAAAAACGACCGCACTTTTTGGGGTGCAGATCAAAGTGCGGTTTATTTTATGAATGTTTTTACTTGGAATTATTTTCCACTCCATGCCTTAATTGCATTTAAGCGGGCATCAACTTTGCTTTGGGAATCACCTTTAAAGTAGTCTTTGGCTAAACCGCCTTCCCAACCACCGTAATTCGGATTAGGTAAAACGATATAAGTTTTACCGAATTTCGCCTGGTTTTTAGCAACAAAGTCTCGACGATCCGCATTTAATTTACCGTGTGTTGCATCACCGAAATCATCCAGGTTGTCGCCTACATAAAGCACGATGTCATAGCCTTGACTTTCAATTTCTGCAAAACGGGCAGATTTGGCGGATTTATCTTTTTTCAGATAAAGGGATGATTCATCAACACCGGTAAAGCCTAAACGTTTCATGTCATCAATGGTACCTGCTTTTTCATTACTGTCTTTGCGATTTGACACATAGAACATTTTGCCTTTATGAGAATTGACATAATTGTTAAATTCTACTGCACCGGCAATGGCTCCGGATTCTCTCGCATCGACCCAACGGGTCCAGTCTTTACCGTCAAAAGGTTTGTTATTTTTTATCTGCCAGCCGGCGTATGCGCTGTTATCGATCATGGTTTCATCTAAGTCCACAACTACGGCTTTTTTCTTGCCTTTTTGTACTTTAGCATGATCAAATGCGACTTTCGCCGTGTTAAATGCCTGATAAGCCAGCGCATCATATTCACCGGATTCCTGCATCCAGTTAATTCCCATCACCGCCTGTTGTTGTAATTGGGCGTCTCCTTTTGCCGTATCTTGTGCACAACCTGCTAATACAAAAGCCGAGATAACAGCGAGCGCGGTCATTTTTAATGTTTTTTTCATTGTGTCTTCCTTTTGCTTTGTGATAGATCGCTAAAAATTATAGCAAGCCTTATTTTTAATCGCACCGTATTTTTATCGGATATAAATAAGGCATGACTGAAAATCATGCCTTATTTAACGGATTAATTTATTTTGCTAAACATTGCATATAGCTATCCGCCGTAAATTGCAAGAACGCGGCGTAAGGATTTCCTTCCATTTTCACACTATCGCCCATTGGGTCAAGACGTCCTACATTCACCTGTGCGCCTTTACTTAAGCTTTCAATCATTTTAGGTGTAAACTGAGGTTCGGCAAATAAACAGCTGACTTTGTGTTCGGCAATTTCTTCTTTGATTTTTGCCAAGGTTTTTGCGCCCGGTGCAACAAGCGGATTGATGGTGAAATAGCCGATTTGTTTTAAACCGTAAGCGTGGTTGAAATAGCCGTAGGCGTCGTGGAAAACATAGAACCCTTTATCTTTTACACTTTCCAATTGCACGTTAATTTTTGCACTTGTGTCATCTAAAGTGCGGTTAAATTCGGAGATGTTTTTTTCAATCAACGCTTTTTTCTCCGGATATTGTTTGATGAGTTTTACAGCAATGCGTTGCGCGACCGCTTTACTAATATCCGGTGAATACCATACATGCCAGTTAATGCTTGAATCGTCGTCGTGATGATGTGCATGTCCTTCGTGATCGTGTCCATGTTCATGCTTGTGATCATGACCTTCATGTGTGTGATTATGCCCCTCGTGTGAATGATCATGCTCTTCATGCGCGTTGCCTTCGCCATGGTGATGATGGTGATGGGATCCTTTCATTAAAAACGGTTCAATGGCGGCGATGTCTTTGATTGTCAGCACTTTCTTATAATCAAGATCGTCAATGGATTTATCTAAGAAAGCATCCACATCTTCCCCAATCCAAACTACCATTTCAGCAGATTTTAGTTTTTGCGCGTCGGAGGGTTTTAGATTGTAATCATGAGGGGAAGCCCCGGTCGGCACTAATACATCCACATTGGTAACGCCATTTGCAACGGCTGTCGCAATAAAGCCTAAGGGTTTAATGGAGGTGACAATTGTTGCGGAAGCCGCAGCGGAAAAAGAAAGAATGGCAGCGGCAATTGCCGTTTTCTTTAAGCTTTGCACTAACATGGTCATTGTATTTCCTTCTATTATTGAAATATGAATTGAATAAAACCAAGCTAGATTACTCTTTTTTAAGCGGAATTGCTATCTTTTTTTATTTTAAAAAATAAGTTAATTATTTTTCTGTAATAATTTATCAATAACACGGGAAACGGCAAAAAAGCCGAATGTGGCGGTAATCATGGTCGCCGCACCAAAACCATTGGCGCAATTCATGGTTGCGGAAGTGGCACAGCTATCGCCGACCTGAGGGAAAATCAGCGGTTGGCTAGAGAATACCGCATCAATGGAAAATTTGCGTTTCGGATTTTGCGTGAAATGATAATCCTTGCGTAAAACCGACCGCACTTTTGCCAGCAACGGATCTTGAATGGTTCGGCTTAAATCGGCAATCTGAATTTGGCTCGGATCCGTTTGTCCGCCTGCCCCTCCAATGGTAATAATATTGATTTTGTGCCGTTTACAATAAGCGATTAACGCCGCTTTGGTTTTCACTTGATCAATAGCGTCAATGATATAATCGTGATTATTGTGAAGGTATTGGGCTAGATTTTCGCTAGAAAGAAAGTCATCAATGATATTGACTGCACATTCGGGATTAATCAATCTGATCCGCTGCCGCATAATGTCGGTTTTGAGTTGCCCGATATTACCGCTCAAGGCATGAATCTGGCGATTAATATTGGTAACACAAATATCATCCATATCAATCATCGTAATCTTGCCGATGCCGGAACGGGCGAGAGCTTCCACCGCCCAGGAACCGACGCCGCCGATACCGATTACGCAAATGTGCGTTTTACGCAAGCGCGCTAAAGCATCGGCGCCATATAAACGGCCGATACCGCCAAAGCGTTGTTCATAGTTGTCAATGTGCGCCATTAACGTAACACCCAAACGCGACCGTAATGTTTCGACAAGCCGGCAATATGTCCCGCCTGATCGCCGATACCGCGATATAAATCGAAATGGTGTCCGTTCACGGCACCGCCCACATCCAGCGCAACCATGAGGTGTAACTGATGTTGCCCTGTCCAGTTGCCGTCATTATCTATTTGCGGCACCTCCACCAGCAACACGCTACCCAATGGAATCACACCGCGGTCGGACGCCACGGACGCCATCGGCACCAAAGGCACGCCTACCGCACCTTTTACTTTTCCGTACGGATCATTTTTAAAGAAAACATAAGAGGGGTTGCGCTCTAACAGGCTTTGCACCCGTGAAGGGTTGGCATTCGCCCAATCGCGAATTGCCTGAATAGACATTTTTTCTTTCGGAATTTCACCGTCTTCCACCAGCAGGCGACCGACCGCCGCATATTGGTAGCCGTTTTGTCCTGCGTAAGCGAAATAATTCAAATTGCCTTCACCAAAATCCACATAACCACTGCCTTGCACGCCCAGCAGAAAGTTGTCGATCATAGAATCGCTGTACGCCAATTCCAAACCTTTACCTCTCAATGCACCGGCATAAATTTCGGCACGGGAGAAACGTTTTTTCGAAGGAAGTGCATAAATCGGCTGGTTAAATTTGCCTTGTTGGGTGCGACGGGCATGAATCACCGGGGAATAATAGCCCGTCATGAGTACATTTTGATAGCCGTCGAAGCCTTTCATCACTTGGCTTTGGATACCGAAATTAGTTAATTCACCGGTATTGGCACCGGCGAGTACCCAAGCGGTCACTTTGTTGTAAAGCGGGGCGAAGCTGCTGCTCAATTTAGCGGAATAATTATTTATATTTGACAGTTGGGTTAAAAAATCACCCTGATTTACCACCGCACTTTTGTTTTCAATTTGGCTCACCGGCATAAAAATGGATTGCTGATAAGTCCGTCCGTTATAAATTGCGCCGAATTTTTGCGGATCGATGTCCAATGTATTTTGGGCTGTTGTTTGTCCGGCTGCAGGTTTATTAGAATTGGAGGAACATGCCGTTAATACCGCAATAGCGGAAAGCGTGAGAAATTTATAAAAAGAAGTGCGGTTGAATAGCATATAACGTCCTAAAAGTAAAATGGGTAAAACACAAAGGGTGAATTTTACACCAATTTGTAGCGGATGAATATGAAATTCACGTTGAACGCCATAAAAGTGCGGTCATAAAAAACAATGTTTTTGGGAAGAAGTATTTTGTTGAAAAAAACGGCATATCGTTTATTTTTGTAACAAATAAACATTATTTTTACATTTAAACTTGCAATTCATTTTCAAACGGGTATAGTTAGCGCCCTCTAACGCGGGGTGGAGCAGCTTGGTAGCTCGTCGGGCTCATAACCCGAAGGTCGTCGGTTCAAATCCGGCCCCCGCAACCAGATTCTAAAAGAAAGGCATTCGTTTTTGCGAATGCCTTTTTTCTTCTCTTTATAAACTAAACCTAAACGCTTTTCTTCTGTAGCGCCTCTAAAAGTTTTTGGTGAATACCACCGAAACTGCCGTTTGACATCACTAAAATGTGATCTGTCGGTTTAGTTTCGGCGACAATCAGATCGACGAAGGTGTCCAAATTATCACTGTCATACGCTGGTTGTGTTAATTGTGCGGCAATATCCGCCACTTTCCATGGAATAGTTTCCGGTTGGAATAGAAATACCGCATCGGCCAGCTTTAACGCTGGTGCGATTTCATCTTTATGTACCCCCATTTTCATGGTGTTGGAACGCGGCTCTAACACCGCCAGAATACGCGCATTTTGCCCGACTTTATCGCGAAGTGCGGTCAATGTTGCCTGTATTTCGGTGGGGTGATGGGCGAAATCATCATAAACGGTGATGCCATGAACATTGCCTTTCACTTCCAAACGGCGTTTCGCATTAATAAAGGATCCTAACGTCGCGCAGGCATTTTCAATGCTCACACCGGCATGATTCGCTGCCGCAATTGCCATCAAACCGTTACGCATATTGTGTTCACCTACGATATTCCAATGCACTTCCGTGATTTTTTCACCTTTATGGTAAACGGCAAACTCCGTACAATCATGTTTAATGCGTTCGGCATACCATTCCTGATCTTTGCCTACGTACTGACATTCCGACCAGCAGCCCATCGCCAAGGTTTGTTGTACGCTTTCTTCACCGGCAAAGGAGAGAATGCGTCCATTGTTTGGAATGGTGCGGATCATGTGATGGAATTGGCGCTGAATCGCGTTTAGATCGTCGAAAATATCCGCGTGATCGAAGCCGATATTATTAATAATCAGTATACGCGGATTGTAATGTACAAATTTGGATCGTTTATCAAAAAACGCCGTATCGTATTCATCCGCTTCAATAACAAAATACGGGCTTTGCCCTAAGCGTGCGGAAATACCGAAATTGCCTGCAATACCGCCAATTAAAAAGCCCGGTTGCAAACCGTTTTGTTCCAAAATCCAAGTTAGCATGCCGGTGGTCGTGGTTTTGCCGTGTGTGCCGGAAACTGCCAAAACCCAGCGATCCCGTAATAAATGATCGTGCAACCATTGCGGACCGGACGTGTAAGGAATGTTATTTGCTAACATATACTCGATGCAGGGATTGCCGCGTTTCATGGCATTTCCCACGATGACCATATCCGGCGCTGGTTGTAACTGGCTTGGCTCAAAGTGCGGTATGATTTCAATGTGATTTTCGGCAAGAAAAGTGCTCATTGGTGGGTAAACGTTGGTGTCGGAGCCTGTTACATGATAGCCCATTTGCTTGGCGATCATCGCAATGCCGCCCATAAATGTGCCGCAAATGCCGAGAATATGAAGATGTTTGGTTGTCATGTTGAGTCCTTTTATATACCGGTTTATTTCTGTTTCCAATAAAAATGTGTTGTGAATCACAGAAATAGGAATCTCTTTAATCATTCAAAATTGAAGCTGTTATAATAAAATAAGTTCAGAATTGAGTAAATTCATTAATGAAGTTAAGGAATAAAAGATGAAAACATTAGGTCAATTTATCGTAGAAAAACAAGCGGAATACCCACATGCTAAAGGAGAATTGAGCGGGATTTTATCTTCTATTCGCCTCGTGGCAAAAGTGGTTCATCGTGACATTAATAAAGCGGGGTTAACCAATGACATTATCGGTAATTCAGGCGTGCAAAACGTGCAGGGTGAAGCGCAAATGAAATTGGATTTATTTGCTCATAATACGATGAAACAGGCCCTAATGAGCCGTGAGGAAGTGGCAGGCTTTGCGTCTGAAGAAGAGGAAAATTTCATTGCTTTTGATACGGAACGCGGTCGTAACGCGAAATATGTTATTTTAACGGATCCATTGGATGGTTCTTCTAACATTGATGTTAATGTGGCGGTCGGCACGATTTTTTCTATTTATCGCCGTGTATCGCCCGTTGGTACACCGGTTACCCTCGAAGATTTCATGCAACCGGGTAATCGCCAAGTGGCGGCGGGTTACATCGTGTATGGTTCCTCCACTATGTTGGTTTATACCACCGGGCACGGCGTAAATGGTTTTACCTACGATCCGTCCCTTGGTGTATTTTGTCTTTCCCACGAAAATATCCAAATTCCGCAAACCGGCAAAATTTATTCCATTAATGAAGGGCAATACCTCAAATTCCCGATGGGCGTGAAAAAATATCTAAAATACTGCCAAGAGGAAGACAAAGAAACCCAACGTCCTTATACTTCCCGTTATATAGGTTCCTTGGTTTCCGACTTCCATCGCAATATGTTAAAAGGTGGAATCTACATTTACCCAAGTGCCACCAACTACCCGAACGGTAAATTACGCTTGTTGTACGAAGGCAATCCAATGGCATTCCTGGCTGAACAGGCTGGTGGTGTGGCGAGTGACGGCTATAACCGAATTTTAGATATTCAGCCGACTGCATTACACCAACGGGTTCCGCTTTTTATTGGCTCCAAAGAAATGGTGAAAAAAGCTGAACAGTTAATGCGTGATTTTAAAGACCAATAAGTAAGATTAAAGTGCGGTTGGAAAAAATATCGTTTTTTTGAATATTATCTGGAATATTTTTTATAGAGATAGCATATTAAATTACCTTTTTACAGATCGTAATAATTATCAAATCACATTTCCCCTTTCAGATTTTTAATTTGAGAGGGGATTTTTTTTATGAAATATTTTTATCCGAAATTATTTTTCATTCATATTATTTCACTCACTCCATTTTATTTAATTTACTGATAAATAAAAAATAACCCTTTATTTATATGTGCTTATGCCACATAAGCAAAATTTACCCAGAGCGGCAAACTGGCGGCAATCAGAAATAAAATAAACAGCGTGTTATAGGATAGTGTCCATTTTTTGAAAACGTGCAGCCCAAGAATTAACGCCATAACAACATGCAAAGCAAAGTAGAGCAGCAACGCAAATTCATTGGCAAAAACGACCGCACTTTGTTGGTATAAATGGAATAAAGCTGTCGCGACGAAAATGGCGTTTAGCGCAAGGAATGCCACCATACATAAAATCAATAATGCAATAAATTGTTGTAAGCGGTTGCGCGCAATAACCAGCATCAGATTGGCTAAAATAACGCCTAACAGCATTTGTGCCAACGGGTTAAATTGAATCAGGTTTACGTCGTTAAATAACGTAATGGCATAACAGGTTGTGCCCAGTAAGCCGATTAATCCCGCCATTTTTAACAATCCGTGACGCAATTCGTCTTCCTGCGGTTGTTTCCAGGTAGTCAGTGCCATTGTCAAACCACAAACACTGACAAAATCCGTTAAGATATAGTGATAATTCGACCAAAAACTAAGCAGAAACCAAACCAGCCAAAAAAGCGTAAAATAAAGGTTAGCCCGACTTAAACGGGAACGTTGCCCGTTACAAATTTCGCCTTTAATGAATACCACCAGACAAATCAGTTGCGCTGTCAGCACACCGAGCGCTAAATAAGAAACCGCCTTGGATTGCGCTTGTAACCACAGGGTGAATATATCAATAACCAGTAAAAATAGAATGGGCGCCAAAGAAGAAAGTGCGGTTAAAAATCCGGGCGTTTTTTATCTGCACCAAGCCACATAAAGTTATGATCTAAAACATAGCATTTTGCCGTTTCTCTCTCTAAAATAACGTGAAAACTAACCGCACTTTTAAGGAACCTTATGCTGCTCAGCATTCTTTATATTATCGGCATTACCGCCGAAGCTATTACCGGTGCCCTTGCCGCCGGGCGGGAGAAGATGGATATTTTCGGCGTGATTATTATCGCCAGCATGACGGCAATTGGTGGCGGCTCGGTGCGCGATGTGTTGTTAGGGCATTATCCGCTGGGTTGGGTGAAGCACCCCGAATATTTTATTATTGTGGCATCTGCGGCGGTGTTGACCGTGGTTATTGCCCCTTTTATTCGGTATTTTATGCGTTATTTTCAAACTATTTTCTTGGTGCTGGATGCGGTCGGTTTAATTGTGTTTTCCATTATTGGCGCCCAAATCGCCTTGGATATGGGGCATGGCACGACAATTGCCATTATTGCGGCGATCATCACCGGCGCATTCGGCGGCGTATTGCGCGATTTACTGTGTAACCGCATTCCGCTCGTGTTCCAGAAAGAATTGTATGCCAGTGTCGCTTTATTGGCGACGGCGATTTATATTGGCTTGCAACACTTAAATATCGATCAGAATCTTGTCATTACAGGGCATTGCTAACGATGTGCATCATGTGATTTGACCTAATTGTTTAATTATCGTGATTTTTAGAGGTTCGCAAGTGTTTGTGAAATTATCTAATGTAAAATCTCTTTCTCTCGGTACTTGTAGTAGATTCACGATAAAAATTTGGAATATTGAATTTTTAGAAGAATTCGGAATTAAGAATCAACTCTTTGATTTTATAAGAATACTTTATAAATTTGACGAAAAAGGGGGCTATCATTTTATATAATTATCCAAGATTAAGAAACAAAAAGTAAAGATATATGGAAAAAGTGTATTGAAAACAATCTATTAGAAGATGGGGTTAAAATAGGAAACAAAATAATCAAAGAGGCTAAAAACACCCCTCACTAAACCTCAAAACCGGTTAAAAAAATTTCAAATAATAGATTCTTATGAATAAGAGAGAGGTTTCCTGTCTCTTTTCTATTTTCCTTTCGGCTTTTCCTCCATTATTTGGGGTTGTGGTGCAATGATATCTTTTGTAATTTGATCAATATCATTGTTGATATTTTCTTCTTGGATACCATCCAAATCTTTCTTCCAAGATTTTGGTTCAGGGGCTTGGGTTGCGCAGGCTATAATAATAAAAGGTAGAGTTAAAATAAGTAATTTTTCAAGCATAGTTAGTCCTTAATTTTTTTCCAGTTAATGTCTTTACCTGTCATCGCCGGTAAACCATTTTTTAAGCGGTTATACTGCCCACCCATTGCACGAATCGCAATTTCTGCCCCGTAGTCTTTATCAAGATAAATTGCCGTTAATTTCTTATTTGCGCTCCCTGCCAAGAAGGTTTCCGGGCGTGAAAATGCAGTTAATTGGGAAAGCAAAAATGTGGCTAAAACCGTTTTACCCGTCCCTGATTTACCTAAAATCAGTGTATGTCCCAGATGCATATCACCACGGTCATCCCGTCCCATTCTGGTCTGATGAAAATTGAAATAAAAAGGGGTA
>NZ_AQUU01000016.1 GCF_000372365.1 Aggregatibacter actinomycetemcomitans DSM 8324
TGTTGGCTGTTGGCTGTTGGCTGTTGGCTGTTGGCTGTTGGCTGTTGGCTGTTGGCTGTTGGCTGTTGGCTCATTTTTGCTCCTTATTATATAGGTGTGTCAAGTAATAATTACTGCTTCTCTGAAATTTCTTTAAAAGAAATTGAGAAAGCATCTTTTAAGTTTTCAGGCATCGTGCGATAGTTGTTGAGTAATTTTTCTTCTTGCTCTGACATCACAATTTCTTGCGTTTCAATCTGAAACATTTCCCCTTCACCACTCACGAGCCAATTCAAATTCACGCCAGCTTTGGCAATGCCAGTCATACCTTCTGCGTTTGGCTCACGCTCACCACCGACATAACCTTGTAGTGTGCGGTAAGCGATTCCTGTTTGTTCTGCAAAATCTTTAATTTTCCAATTTTTAACTTCACAAACTTGTCTTAATCTTTCTGATATGCACATTTGAGCGTTCCTTTTCAATTTAGAATTGACAAATACCGCAAATGAGCGTATATTTGGCGTTGATTGAATGATATTTTATCACGTTTGAGCATAAATTGAATGCCCTAGAATATCCTGTAAACAAATTTTTAGACAATTTCAAGACCTTTAGATAACAAAAAGAAAACGCAACTATGGCACAACACTACCTCCTCTCAAGCAAAGCCCGCACGCTTTCGCCTATCAAGATGGCACAGCTATCGCCCATATCAACAAATTGTGGTTTTCCCAACAATGCTAAAGTCTTTTCAGCGATCTCCCCACAAAACATCCAATCTGGATTTTCACGCAAAACTTGAGCAACTAATCGCATCGTAATCAAGGGCTGCGGTTTTGGTTCTTTCGGCATATAAGGTTGAGCTAATGCGTTAATCTCTAATGACAAACACTGCATTTGCACCGTCAGCTCATCTTGCTTTTCTTTTAGCTTTAATAGGCGTTCTACTAATTCGTGTTTCAGCAGCTTTTGTGTCATAATAAAAATCCCTATCGAGTTAAAATTTCAATAGGGATTTTAAGGTTTTTAATCGGTTAAATCTTTGTGCAACTGCTACATAATACCGAACATTTTAAAAATCCACCGCACTTTTTGTTGAACGCCTTTTCTACAAGCCTTTCAAATCTTTATCCAGCAAACGGGCAAGCAATAAGATGCCGTCTTTAAAGCGATATTCGGCATATTCCGCCTGCGCATAATGTTGTCCTTTGCCTTCCGCAAAGAAATATTCCTGACTTGGCAGTTGCGGGAACCAACCGACATTATTGACCGGCAAATACATATCAGGCACACAATCGTAGAAATCCGTCGGAATGCGATTCTCTACACGACATAATGTGGCGACACCCTGTTCGTCCTGGTGTACTAACGCGTAAACCCGTTTGGGGCGTGTTTTTCGTCCACTAATGGCAGCTTCTTGATCATTTACGGAAGTATTTAATTGTGCACGAATATCCGTCAAAATAGCATAACTGAGAGACATATAATCCCCTTGTATGATGGAACGCGGATCAACGGGCGCAATTTTTAACACCACCGGCTTACCTGTCATCAACACATTTTCAAACTGCCACACTTTATAATTTAACGGAATCAGAATAAGCAACACCGTACAGAGCGCAACCATCGGTTTCACTTTAGAAACGTTGTAAAAACTAACCGCGCTTTGTGTTTGCGGTTGATGTTTTCTGTGTAAATAAATAGCAACCGCAGAGAATAGCAAAGCAAAGAACAGCAGTAAAAATGCCTTGTAAAGCAGTGGAATAAATAACAAATAATAGTAAATTGCCAAGTTACCGACTAAAGATAAAACACCGATAAAAAACAACGTGCGGCTTTGCACAAAGTAGGTAATCAGCAACAACGTAACGAAAAATAATACGGAAGGCTGACCGACAAAGAGGAAAGTAAATAGTGCCAGGATCGCGGCAATGCACATTTTTTCATCGGTTTTTAAACTGAAAAAACGGCTGATGGCGAAATACGTGACCAACGGCGTAAAACAAACTAAGAAAGGAATTGTCCAACCTAATCCGAGCACAGCGCGAGAATAAAACCCGGCGGTGATCATCGTAAAGAAGCCGCTGAAAGTATCAATTTCCGGTAGCGCATCCACAGTGCCGGGAACGTAGACTACAAACAAAGACAAGAAATTATCAGTGGAAAACGCCCAGCCGCCTATGCTGAACAGTAAAAACGCCCAAGCAACAGGCGTGATCCGCACTCTGACTTTACTGTTTTCTCCGTATATATTTTGCACAAAGAAAGCAATAACGCAACCCAACATCGTGACAAAATACAAAGGCACATAACTGTATTCGATGCGATTGGCATGGCTAAGATCACCTGTGGAACAATCGGTTAAATAAATATGCCACACGCCCAAAACAATCACGAGAGTTAGAGTTCTCAGCCAGTTCTCTTTGCGTAAAAAATAAAGCATAGAAATTATCGCAGTAAACAATAACGGTACATCACAGGTTAAGGCGCCCTCACCGTAAGAATCAAATACATCGGCAAGGAAATAACCGGCAAGCAGATTGTAGCCCATAAAGAAGAAAATCCCGATGATAATCGACATATGACTTTCCGCGTGGGGATTGCCAAAATGCAACCCCAGCGCAATAAACAACACAATAACGTTTAAAATCAGCAAACCGGTTTTCGGTTCAGACACATTTAACGTTAAAAAAAGCCAAATTAATGCAGTCACAATACCGATAAAAATGGCAAAAATTAATAAAATGGACAGTGCCCAAGAAATGTTCTTAAGGTGCGGATAATGCTGCTTATACCAACCATGCAACAACATAATGGCAAAGATCGTAATAATAAAAAGCAACAGGCCTGCCAATACGGCAAAATCACCGGAATTTACATTGGAAAATAGGAAAATACCAAAAGCAACGATAGAACAGATAGTTGCAGTAATTAAATTAACAAAATCAAATCGGTATTTTTTATACACATAAATCACGATCCCCGATGGAATCACCACTTGTAAAAACACAAGAAAAAAATACACACCGGAGTAAATATCGTTAGGTAAATTATCGGTAATAACACGGACGCCGAATAAATGACTTAACACTAAAAAGGTAAGAATTTTAGGCAGAATGCGCCAGTTTTGATCGTGTAATTGGCGAATAAAAATTTCACTTAACAACAAGAAAATAAAATTTAACAGGACAACATAATTCACCACACCATGATCAAACCAAGCATCATAATACAAATACAAGGTGAGATTGGTCGTGGCGATAAGTAATAAAGCGGAAGCAATATTCGGCAGCAACAATAACAACGGCAGTTGGCACAGCGACCACAGTGCAAATAATTCCCACGCATTCGCGCCCGTTTGATACGTCTGCCCTACTAGGGCAAACACCGCGCCTATAAGCACGGCAGTAAGAAAGAAAAAAGTAGCGGAAAGCAGTTTTAATTTCTCTTTTGCGACTTTTTGGCTTTCACGCAAAAAGAAATAACTCCCTAATAAAACCGAAACGACCAAAATCAGTTGCAAGCCGTAAATTTTGGCTAAATCGGAAAAATAATCTAAATTAGCGGCAATTAATGTCACGATACCGCTGGCTAAAAATCCTGCACTTAAGATTAAAAACAATAAATTTAAATAACGTGGCCAAGATAAATTAAACAGAGAAGATTGATTTATCATTTTTTGCTTTCCTTGATAATTTATAATTATGCGTAAAAAATCGAGGCTATTCTGCCAACTTCAACAGAAAAATGAAAGAAAAAGTGCGGTGGATTTTCGCCGCGAATTTCAACCGCACTTTAGTATTATTTAAGAATAAAGATTATTTCTTGGTATTCGGTTTATGGAATAAAGTGACGGCAATAAAAGCAAAACCGAGGAAACAAGAAAGGATGAGCGCATAAAATCCGCCGTCCCAACCGAATACATCCACCAGTTTACCCATCACATAACCGGCACTGGCAGATCCCAACAAGTAACCAAATAAACCGGTTAAGCCTGTTGCTGTACCGGTCGCCACACGAGGTACCAAATCTGCTGCCTGTAAGCCGATCATCATCACCGGTCCGTAAATCAGGAAACCAATTGCGACCAAACAGATATTATCGACTAACGGATTACCCGCCGGATTTTTCCAATAAACAAAAATCGCAACAAGCACACCTGTCAGGAACAATAGCATTGGCGGGGCGCGGTGACCTTTGAACACTTTATCGCTCAAATAACCACTGGTCAGCATGCCGAAAATCCCTGCATACTCATACAGGAAATATGCCCAGCTTTGTTTATCTACGGAAAAATGTTTCACTTCTTTTAAGTAGGTCGGTGCCCAGTCGATAATGCCGTAACGAATGAAATATACAAACACATTGGCAATAGCAATTGCCCATAAGAACTTGTTATTTAAGATATATTTCATAAAAATATCTTTTGAAGAAAGGGTATGGGCTGATTCAACCTGCTGTACGACTTTTTCGCCCTTCCACTCATCCACCGGCGGTAAACCTTGTGATTCCGGTGTATCGCGCATTAACCAAAACATAATAAACGCTAACACGATAGCAATTAATGCCGGTAAATAGAAAAGTGATTGCCATGTACCAAAAATCGCCAAACCTAAAATGGCTAACGGGCCGATTAAACCGCCGCCCAAGTTATGGGACACATTCCACCAGCTCCACCACACACCCCGTTCGGATACGGAGAACCAGTTGGTCATGGTTTTTGCACCCGGTGGGTAACCCATTCCTTGGAACCAGCCGTTAAAAGCGGCTAGCACGATCATGATCGGAATGGAAGCCAACACGCCGGGCACTAAGCCGAAAATTAAACTCACGATTGCCGAACCCAGCAAACCTATAGTGATAAAATACTTAGGATTACTACGGTCGGAAACATTCCCCATAATGAACTTACTAAAACCATAAGCGAGGGACAACGCAACACCCACAGTGCCTAAATCCGCTTTAGTAAAACCATATTCATCAATTAGGTAAGGGATAGCGAGGGAAAAGTTTTTGCGGATCAAATAATACGCCGCATAGCCTATAAATACACCGGCAAATACCTGCCAACGTAATTTCTTATACTCCGCATCAACTCGGGAAGACTCAATTCGAGGTGCCGGCGGAGAGGCCTTAAGAAATGAAAACATCTTAAATCTCCTTGATTTACATGTAATTTTTAATATTGCGTAGAAATGAAAATTAGGACCGGAAAAGTCATTTCCGTCTACGCTTTTTTAAAATACCAAATATTTTTCTAACTAAAAAATCCATCACTTCATATTGAATAAAAAAATAAAGAGCATAACCATTTGAAATAAAATAAAATAATCTTTAAAAATAGTTCATAGCATACTATCAAAATCACATCAGACCAGTTAGTTAGGGAACTTTTTGACCAAAAGTTCACGTTGTTTTTCCGCTTTAATAACAGTCGGTTAACAAACGACGTTAAAATTAGCAACAATTATCATTTGCAAACAGAATCCAAATAAGCTAAATTGCCCCGCGATAAATTTCATACTTTTATTAACCCTTACAGGAGCATTTATGCGTAAACATTTTTCATTGCTTCCTCTGGCAATATTAGTTGCCACCGCAGTTCAGGCTGAGGAATTAGATATCATCAATGTGGTGTCCGAAAATACCGGTGCCAAAGGCAAAACCAATGTAATTACTACAGAATCAGTTAATCGCAGTACTGAAACCGAGTTAAAAGGTTTACTCAAGGAAGAGCCCGCACTTAACTTCGGGGGAGGGCGCGGAACCTCTCAATGGTTTACCATTCGTGGTATGGGACAGGATCAGGTGGATGTTAAAATCGATGATGCCTACACTGATGCTCAACTGTTCCACCATCAAGGTCGCTTCGTTTTTGATCCGTCTTTGTTTAAAAAAGTTAGTGTACAAAAAGGTACAGGCTCCGCCAGCGCAGGCATTGGCGCCACCAGTGGTACAATTGTGGCGGAAACTGTCAGCGCAAAAGATTTGCTGAAAGAGGAACAAGACTTTGGTTTTAAAGTTAATGCCGGCGTAAGTTCGAATAGCGGTTGGAGCAAAGGCGCCACCATTTATTCCAAAGTCGGTGCATTCGATGCTTTAATTTCCGGTAACTGGGTAAAAGAACGTGATTACAAAGCGGGTAATGGCTATAAGATCAAAAATAGTGCACTGGGTCAGCGTGGTTTATTGGCTAAAATCGGTGTAGATCTAAACGAAGATCATCGTATTGAATTAAGCCGCCGCCAAGAACGCCATTATGGTGTCCGCGCATTACGTGAGGAGTTTGACTTTGCTCAGGACGGAAGAGAATCAGTTAATGCTCCACGCTATCGCGTCACCACTAATGATACCGGCAAGATTGAGTGGACCGGCAAAAACATTGGCTTTATCAGTACCGCAAAAGCCAATGTTTGGCGTACAGTTATTAGCCGAGAAGAACCTACCGAACGTTCCAAAATCCATTTGGTTGCCAATGGTGCAAACCTTAACTTAGATTCTCAAATCGGTGAGTCTCACTTAATCAAATATGGTGTCAATTACCGTGATCAAGAAGGCAGACCAAATTCTCTCACGGTACAAAACGGGGTACAAATAAGAAATCAAAAGAAACGTGATGTGGGCGTTTATGCAGAAGGTATCTGGGGTCTCGGTGCATTCACCTTAACCACAGGTTTACGTTACGATCACTTCTCATTCCGAGCTATGGATGGCAGAAAATCAAACAAAGGTAATTTAAACCCAAGTTTTGGTTTAATCTATGAAGTAACGAAGGATTTAAGTTTTAGTGCCAGCTTAAACTACGCAACCCGTAGTCCTCGTTTCCGGGAAATTCTATTGTCGTCAGGAACTACCAGAGGAAACCCCGCAGTCTATTCCATTGCCGGCAATATTAAACCTGAAAAGTCACGCAATACGGAAGTCGGCTTCAACTATAAATTAGCCGATAGCCTTTCATTAAACGGTAGCTATTTCTGGCAAACGATTCAGGATACTCACGCGTTCACTCAAATTAGACCGGGTTATTTTGAAATTCAAAATGCAGGTAAGTTGAGAAATAGCGGTTACGAATTAGGTGCGGCATATAAATATGAAGGTTTAACTTTACGTGCTGGTGTAGCCTATAGCAAGCCTGAATTAGATGGCAGAACCGTCGACAGTACGGTTACTGCCATTCCAATTGGTCGTACTTGGACCACCGGCGTATCTTACCGCTTTGAACAACCTGATGTGGAAATTGGCTGGAGAGGACGTTTCGTACAGCATACGAGTTATGATACCAGCACGAATAACCGTGGTGGCGGTTCAACCACCACTAAACGCCCTGGCTATGGTGTGAACGATTTCTACGTCACATGGAAACCGGTTGAAAACATCAACGTTAACTTGGCATTAAATAATGCGTTTAATAAATATTATCGCAGCCACAGCCAACGTGCAGGTGTTTCCACCCTACCCGAACCGGGTCGCGATGTTCGCTTAAATGTCAATTACACCTTCTAAGCCATAAAAGTGCGGTGGGTTTTCACCGTGTTTCTATGATGCGTCATATTCAAAAAGGATTAAGCCTAAGCTGCTTAGTCCTTTTTATTTTCTCCAAACAAATGCCCTCATTCTGTGGCATAATTGGCGCAGTTTTTAGTTATGTGAGGGAGAATACCATGCGAATTTTACACACCATGTTACGCGTCGGCGATTTACAACGTTCCATTCGATTTTATCAAGATGTGTTGGGTATGCGTTTATTGCGCACCGGCGAAAATCCCGAATACAAATATTCTCTGGCATTTTTAGGTTACGACGATGAAGAGAAAACCTCCGTGTTGGAACTGACTTACAACTGGGGCGTGGATAAATACGAACTCGGCACCGCTTACGGGCATATCGCCATCGGCACGGACGATATTTACGCCACCTGCGAAGCGGTGCGCAAAGCCGGTGGCAATGTCACCCGTGAGCCCGGCCCGGTAAAAGGCGGCAAAACAGTGATTGCCTTTGTGGAAGATCCGGACGGTTATAAAATCGAATTTATCGAAAACAAAAACGCACAAGCCGGATTAGGCAACTAGTTCGCACCAAAAGTGCGGTAGAAAATTCAAACGTTTTTTAACGTGGATTATGAACGATTATCCACGTTTTATTTTTAGGATGAACTATGTCAGAAACCCAAGAAACCATTAATTACAATATATTAAAACATCGATTCCGAGGTTATTTGCCGGTGGTAATCGACGTGGAAACCGCCGGGTTAAACGCCAAAACCGATGCGTTGTTGGAGTTGGCAGCAATTACCCTCAAAATGGATGAAAACGGCAATTTGCTGCCGGATCAAAAATGCCATTTTCACATTCAAGCTTTTGAAGGGGCGAATATCGATCCCGAATCCCTTAAATTTAACGGCATTGATATTGATAACCCGTTGCGTGGTGCGGTGAGCGAAAATATCGCCATCAGCGAAATGTTCAAGATGGTACGTAAAGCGCAAAAAGATGCGGATTGCCAGCGATCCATTATCGTGGCGCATAATGCGGCGTTCGATCAGGGGTTTCTCATGGCGGCGGCACAACGTATGAATGCTAAACGCAACCCATTCCACCCCTTTTCCACCTTTGACACGGCAACCTTGAGCGGTTTTATGTTCGGGCAAACCGTGTTGGTGAAAGCCTGCCAAGCAGCAAAAATCCCTTTTGACAGCCAGCAGGCACATTCAGCGTTATATGACACGGAACGCACTGCCGAATTGTTTTGTTATATGGTGAATCATTTGAAGCAATTGGGTGGGTTTCCGCATCTTGTAGCGAATGATTAAGAACATCGAAAATTTAGACCGCACTTTCACATTTTTTAAAAAACCACTTGCGATGAAAAAACTTTTCCAGTAGTTTAAAAAGCAACTCACACAGGAGAAACAAAATGAACGTTATTCGCAACCATCATCACCATCATGTAACTGAATAATCTTTCAGGTATGTGGTGTGCTTGGAAGATCACTTCCGAGCAAGGTGCGAATAATTCATGGTTTATCACAACCCCTCGGAAGTTAACTTTCGAGGGGTTTTCTTTTCAGCCCAATGAACCGAAAACCCAAAATCGTGATTTCATTAGACAAATTTTATTTTTCTAGTAAATTATCAACAACTTAACTCATAAGGATAAACAAATGTTAACCAACCCTGTTGTCATTTCGATCATCGTATTGCTGGCACTTAGTTTGCTCCGCATTAACGTGGTCATCGCATTGGTGATTTCCGCCTTAACTGCCGGTTTAGTCGGTGATTTAGGCTTGACTAAAACCATCGAAGCCTTTACCGGCGGACTTGGCGGCGGTGCGGAAGTTGCTATGAACTATGCGATGCTCGGCGCTTTTGCTATTGCCATCTCCAAATCCGGCATTACCGATTTACTTGCCTACAAAATCATCACCCGCATGAATAAAGTGCCAACCGCAAACAGCCTTGCCATGTTCAAATATGCCATGCTCGGTATCCTAACGCTGTTCGCTATTTCTTCCCAAAACCTGCTGCCGGTACACATTGCCTTTATTCCTATCGTCATTCCGCCGATGCTCGCCATTTTCAACAAATTGAAAATTGACCGCCGTGCGGTGGCTTGTGTGCTGACCTTCGGTTTAACCGCCACCTATATGTTATTGCCGGTGGGTTTCGGAAAAATCTTTATCGAAAGCATTCTGGTGAAAAATATCAACACCGTAGGCAATTCATTAGGCTTACAAACCAGCGTGGGCGAAGTGTCACTGGCAATGACCATTCCCGTGATCGGCATGGTTTTGGGGTTGTTAACCGCCGTGTTTATCACTTATCGCAAACCGCGCGAATACGTGGTGATGAGCACCGAGCCGACAACCCAAGACATTGAACAACACATTGCCAACATCAAACCGAAACAAATTGTGGCAAGTTTAATCGCCATCGTCGCCACCTTCACAGTGCAATTAGTCACCAGTTCCACCATCATCGGCGGCTTGGTCGGTTTAATTATCTTCGCCGTATTTGGCATTTTTAAACTCAAAGAAAGCAACGATATTTTCCAACAAGGCTTGCGTTTAATGGCGATGATCGGCTTTGTGATGATCGCCGCCTCCGGTTTCGCCAACGTCATTAACACCACAACCGGCGTGAAAGAGCTAATAGACGTGTTAAGCACCAGTGTGATTCAAAGCAAAGGCGCCGCCGCATTCCTGATGTTGCTCGTGGGTTTGCTCATCACCATGGGTATCGGTTCTTCTTTCTCTACCGTACCGATTATTACTTCCATTTATGTGCCGTTGTGTTTATCTTTCGGCTTCTCGCCGCTTGCCACCGTGTCTATTGTCGGCGTAGCGGCTGCGCTGGGCGATTCAGGTTCACCGGCATCCGACTCGACGTTGGGGCCGACTTCCGGTTTGAATATGGACGGCAAACACGACCACATTTGGGATTCCGTGGTGCCGACCTTTATTCACTACAACATTCCGTTAATTATCTTCGGCTGGATTGCCGCGGTGTATCTGTAAGCTAAAAAGTGCGGTGGGAAAAACAGTTAAATTTTCGACCACACCTTTACCATTAACATGCCTATGAACAGTATTTCCATCCAACGCCTTAAACAAAGCCTTCAGCATTTCTTCGCGCGTTATGACGCGCAAAAGGAAGGAACGGTGTATGCCAAATTTTCGGCAAATTTATTTACGGAAAACCGGCAAAAAGTAGCATTTTATTTTCAGCAAATCGAACAAACCTTTGCGCGTCTTGAGCAGGCGGATCCCAGCAATCTTGAAGCGTTGCAGTTTTACACGCAAAAACTGTCGGCGCAATGCACCGCACTTTCCGATGCCTTAACCCGACAACAGCAAAACGACCAACCCTTTCCGCGCAAAACCAAGGAAGAACCTAAACCCACCGGTAAACGCCGTCATCCCGTACACAGTTTGCCGCCCCGTGAACGGTTAGCGAAATATTATGACTATCTGGCATCGTTCAATGAAAAAATTCAGGTTGAACAGGATACGTTGGAAAAAGCACAGCGTGAAGGTCGACTTGTTAATAAACAAATGCTGGAGCAATTAGAACAGCGCCGTGCCCGTTGTTTGGAAGCGATTGACGTGCTGGAAGAATATTTGGTTTTTGTCGAAAAGCAAAAATAGGCGTAATAAAAAACCTCGCGAAAATAGCGAGGTTTTTTGCTTCTGATGAAAGCGACTTAACCAACATAGCGCCCTACGCCAAGTTCATCTTCCTTACGGGTGCGGTTAATCACCATTTGCGGCGATTGCAACACACGCAAGCCCATTTGATCTTCGGTGCGCACCACTTCACCACGTAGGGAGTTGGTAAACACGTCAGTGATTTTAATATCTACGAACTTGCCGATCATATCCGGTGTGCCTTGGAAATTCACGATGCGGTTGGTTTCCGTACGTCCCGTCAATTCCATAATGTCTTTTTTCGACGGACCTTCCACCAACACGCGTTGCTCGGATCCCAACATGGCGCGGCTGAACTGCGCCGCTTGGTTATTAATGCGTTGTTGCAACAAATAAAGGCGTTGTTTTTTCTCTTCTTCGCTGACATCGTCAGGATAATCCGCCGCCGGCGTGCCGGGACGTGCGGAATAAATGAAGCTGAAGCTCATATCGAAATTCACTTGCGCAATCAAATTCATGGTTTGCTCGAAATCTTCGTTGGTTTCGCCCGGGAAGCCCACGATAAAGTCAGAACTGACTTGAATATGCGGGCGCACCGCTTTGAGCTTACGAATAATAGACTTATATTCAATCGCTGTATGTCCGCGTTTCATCATGTTCAACACATGATCGGAACCGGATTGCACCGGCAAATGCAGGAAACTCACCAATTCTGGCGTATCACGATACACATCGATAATATCATCGGTGAATTCAATAGGATGGCTGGTGGTAAAACGCAAACGATCGATACCGTCAATGGCCGCTACCAAACGCAACAATTCGGCGAAGGTGCAAATATCGCCATCAAATGTCGGACCACGATAGGCGTTCACGTTCTGGCCGAGCAAATTCACTTCGCGCACGCCTTGCTCCGCCAACTGGGCAATTTCAAATAAAATATCATCCACCGGACGGCTAACTTCCTCGCCACGGGTATAAGGCACCACGCAGTAAGTACAGTATTTATTACAGCCTTCCATGATAGAAACAAAGGCAGTCGGGCCTTCTGCGCGCGGTTCCGGCAACCGGTCGAATTTTTCGATTTCCGGGAAACTAATATCCACCACAGCACTTTTGCCACCGCGAATTTGGTTAATCATTTCCGGTAAACGGTGCAGGGTTTGCGGCCCGAAAATAATATCCACATAAGGGGCACGGGTGCGAATATGTTCACCTTCCTGCGATGCTACACAACCGCCCACGCCAATCAATAAATTCGGATTGCTCTTTTTTAATTCTTTCCAGCGACCTAATTGATGGAACACTTTTTCCTGTGCTTTTTCGCGAATGGAACAGGTATTCAATAGCAAAACATCCGCTTCTTCCGGCACTTCGGTGAGTTCCAAACCATGCGTACTGTGTAATAAATCCGCCATTTTTGATGAATCGTATTCATTCATCTGGCAGCCCCAGGTTTTAATATGTAGTTTTTGCGTCATATTGGCTAAAATTTACTCTAATGGTTCATAAAAATTGACTGGCTATTCTACAGACTTGCACTTTTTCTGGCTAGTTAAAAAGCAGATTTTCTTCAGAATTTTACCTATTGGAAGATAAAATAAATACCACTCAATATCGTCAGAGAAATGAAAAAGTGACGGGAATTTTAAAAGATATTATTGTTGTCAGCGGAGGCGTGATTGGTGCGGCCTCGCCTTCGGTTTTAAAGATGTGAAAGTCTTAATTGAGATCATACGCTCTGTACTTCGGCAGTAGGAAAATATTGCCGATGATCGGGTGTTGTAGCGTTATCAACAAAAACGAAAAACCGATAATTTACTCATGCAATCGGGCATGGATCTGTTTTATAAGGCGTTTAAGGAAAAGATTTTGCCATTGAAAATGCTACGAAATATCGCATTAGTAGCGGCAGATAAAACCCCGTTGTTGAAAAAACAAGCCTTGCGTTACGCCTTGGGATTATAATCTGCCGTTGATAAATCTAAATATTCGATTATTGCCAATATAAAATCTTTTAATTTACATGCTCAATGTTTAAGTTATATACGATATAAACTAATCATTCCAATAAAGAACCGCACTCTGAAGCTCAAAGTGCGGTCATTTATCGTTTCATTTTACTTAACTAGTAGCCTTTAGGTTTTAAAAAAGCACTATATAGGATATCAATGAAATTCAAGATTATTTATCTAAACACTGATACTGAATTGTAACTGTAAACTCGGTACATCCGAGACCACCATACATAGAACAAACTTGTTTATGTCCGCCGAATTTCTCTGCGTTTTTATATCCCCAAGACTCACAACGTTTTTTTGCTAATTGCAATCCTTGTTCTTCATTAATTACTGGTACCTGCATTCCGCCATAAGTATAAGATAACTCGATAGTACCATCTGCCTTACTACCACCAGTGGCAACCAGTTCTTTATGAATAGTGCATCCGGTTAATATAAAACTAACAAGCCCAACAAATAATAATTTTTTCATATAATTAATCTCCATAATAAAATTGGCGAGCGGATTATATTCAAAAAAAGTTAAAGAATAATTGAGACAGATCACAAATCCCGAAAATTAATTCGGGATTTGCAGTTAGTAAGACTAGAAAATGCACACTAGTTAGACCCCAATTACGTAGCACGGTATTTTCAGTAACCTTGCTCCATTATTTAGTCCTATTGATTCGGCGAATAGTAAAGCTTGCCGATTTCGATTTTTTGGCGACCGGTTTGTTCACGCCATTTATTGCTGTCGCGTAAAGAATAGACGCAACCGCAATATTCCTGCTGATAAAAACGCTCGCGTTTGCTGATTTCGATCATGCGTTGCGAGCCGCCTTCTTTGCGCCAGTTGTAATCCCAATAAATCACGTCATCATATTTTTCCGCTGCGCGATGCCCGCAGCCGTTAATTTGATCCATATCTTTCCAGCGGGAAATACCAAGGCAGCTGGTAAAAACCGGAAAACCATGTTCATGCGCATATTCGGCGGCTTTTTCAAAGCGCATACCAAAACACATGGTGCAACGAATGCCGCGCTCCGGCTCCCATTCCATGCCTTTGGCGCGATCAAACCATTCCTGACGATCATAATCCGCGTCAATAAACGGAATGCCGAATTTCTGCGCAAAACGAATATTCTCTTCTTTACGAATTAAATATTCTTTTAACGGGTGGATATTCGGATTGTAAAAATAAATGGTAAATTCGATACCGGACGCCAAAATCGCTTCCATCACCTCGCCCGAGCAAGGCGCACAGCAGGAATGCAACAGCAGTTTATTATGCCCATCAGGTAATTCCAGCTTTTCACGAATAAAAGGGGCATTGGGATCTTTGCGCGGTTTTTGCTTGCGAATTTTGTTTTGAAAATTAACCGCACTTTTGGGGTTATGTTGTTCTGTCATCCTAATAGGTTCTATCTACGGATAAATATGCCAAGGAAATCAACGCCAGTTTATATTCGCTTTCCGGCAAACATTGAATGGCATCAACGGCTTTTTGCGCTTCTTGTTTGGCGCAGTTCATGGCGTAATCTAAAGAGTTGTGTTCCGCCATAATGGCTAATACGTCATCAATGGCATCACGTCTTCCTCCTTGCTCAATGGCTTTGCGGATTAAGGCGGCTTGCTGCGCATTGCCGTGGTGCATGGCGTGTAACAAAGGAAGGGTTGGTTTTCCTTCGGCTAAATCATCACCAACATTTTTCCCTAAGGCGTTTGCGTTGGCGCTGTAATCCAGAACGTCATCCACCAATTGAAATGCGGTGCCGAGATAACGACCGTAATTCTGTAATGCTTTTTCCTGCGTGTCATCCGCGCCGGCAATAATTGCCGCTGCCTGCGCCGCCACCTCAAATAAACGAGCGGTTTTACTGTAAATCACCCGCATATAATTTTCTTCGCTGGTTTGCGGATCATTTACGTTCATTAATTGTTGCACTTCTCCTTCCGCCAACACATTAGTGGCATCCGCCATAATGCGTAAAATTTTCAAAGACTCCAGCTGCGCAACCAATTGGAACGCGCGGGTATAAATGAAATCACCCACCAACACGCTTGCCGCATTACCGAATTCCGCATTCGCCGTGGCACGCCCGCGACGCATATCCGATTCATCGACGACATCGTCGTGTAATAAAGACGCGGTATGAATAAACTCGACAAAAGTCGCACAGGTGATGGCTTGCTGCCCATCGAAACCCAATGCACGAGCCGCCAACACAGCGATAAGCGGACGAATACGCTTGCCGCCACCTTGCACAATGTAGAAACCCAACTGATTAATTAACGCCACATCGGAGTTCAGTTGGGCTAAAATTGATTCGTTTACTTTTTGCATATCCCCATGGCTTAACGCCTGGATTGCCTTCATATCCATTAAATTTGTTGTATTCATTCTGTCAATTCGACTGATTAAAACTGATTAAATCAGGTTCGGAGGAAACTAAAAACTAAAGTGCGGTGGATTTTACCTGATTTTTCAGGCTTTCTGAAATCAAACTGCCGAAATTGCGAAATTTTTTATTTTCTCGTAAATAAATTCTTGCTATCCCCTAAATTTTTCCGTAGAATTCACGCCCTATTTATATGAATTTTATGTGCGAAATGAAACAACATTAGAGCACAATTATAGCGGAGTATTTATGTACGCAGTTTTCCAAAGTGGCGGTAAACAACACCGAGTAAGCGAAGGTCAAGTGGTTCGTTTGGAAAAACTTGAACTTGCAGCCGGCGCAACAGTTGAGTTTGATTCGGTGTTGATGGTTGCTAATGGTGAAGATGTTAAAATCGGTGCACCGGTCGTTGCCGGCGCGAAAGTAGTGGCTGAAGTAGTTGCACAAGGTCGTGGCGAGAAAATTAAAATCGTTAAGTTCCGTCGTCGCAAACACAGCCGTAAACAACAAGGTCATCGTCAGTGGTTCACAGAAGTGAAAATCACTGGGATTCAAGCATAATTTCAGAGGAGATCAAGTAGATGGCAACTAAAAAAGCTGGTGGTTCAACTCGTAACGGTCGTGATTCTGAAGCTAAACGTCTTGGTGTTAAACGTTTCGGTGGTGAGTCTGTATTAGCAGGTAGTATCATCGTTCGCCAACGTGGTACTAAGTTCCACGCGGGCAACAACGTTGGAATGGGACGTGACCACACCTTATTCGCGACAGCCGATGGTAAAGTAAAATTTGAAGTAAAAGGCGAAAAAAGCCGTAAATACGTAAGTATCGTTACTGAGTAATTTTACCAAAACAGAATAAAATGCCCTGCTTTCATGCAGGGCTTTTTTATAGGTGAAATTTAGGTGGAATCATGCAACAACAACCTTTAGCCGGTTTTTTACTCGCGTTAACCGCCGTCTGTATGTGGGGTGCGTTGCCTATCGCCTTGCAACAGATCGTCGCAGTCATGGATGCCCAAACCATTGTGTGGTATCGCTTTATCACATCGGCGATCGGTTTATTTATTTTATTGGGATTACGTAAAACGCTGCCAAAACCCACCGCACTTCGTCAGCGTTATCTCCTTTTGATTATGCTGGGCATTCTTGGGCTATCGGCAAATTTCTTCTTATTTAATCTGGCGCTGAACTATATTCCACTGACCAGCAGCCAAGTGCTCAGTCCGTTATCCTCGTTTATCATGCTATTTGTCGGTGTGTTTGTGTTTAAAGAACACATCGGGCTCCATCAAAAAATCGGTTTGGTTATTTTAATTCTCGGCTTGGTCTTATTTTTCAACCAACGCTTTAGTGATTTCTTACAGCTCAATGATTATTTTAAAGGCATTGTTATTGCCCTATGCGCCAGCTCCTGCTGGGTTGCCTATGGCATGGCGCAAAAGCTGATGTTGAGCCGTTTCAGTTCGCAACAAATTTTGCTCATAATTTATGTCGGCTGCACGATCATTTTTACGCCCTTTGCCAATATTCAGCAGGTGAGCGCGTTAAATTCCTTTCAGCTGGGCTGCTTGATTTTTTGTTGCCTTAATACCATTATTGCTTACGGCACTTACGGCGAAGCGCTAAATCGCTGGGATGTTTCAAAAGTCAGCGCCATCATGACGCAGATTCCAATTTTCACGATTATTTTCACAGAAATTTTAATTGCCGTTTATCCACAATTATTCGTTGATCAGGAACTCAATTGGATCAGCTACCTTGGTGCGATTGCCGTCGTTTCAGGTTCATTGCTCTCCGTGTTGGGACACAAACTTCCCGCGATTTTTCATCGTAAAAATTGTTAAGTTTCTCTTTGACAGGCCAAAAAACATTGGTAAAAATGACCGCACTTTTAAGCTCGCTACAAATGTAAGGAAGATAAATGAAACAACAACCACTACTTGGTTTTCTTTTTGCACTCATTACCGCGATGGCGTGGGGCTCTTTACCCATCGCGCTGAAACAGGTGGTTACGGCAATGAACGTGCAAACCATCGTATGGTATCGTTTCGTTGTTGCCGGTTGCGCCCTTTTGTTATTACTCGGCTATAAAAAAACGCTGCCCGATTTATCCAAACTGGGTTATTTCTGGTTACTGGCAATCATTGGCATACTTGGCTTGGCTGGCAATTTCTTCTTATTTAACAGTTCATTAAATTATATTGAACCCTCCGTTGCACAAATTTTTATTCATTTATCCTCCTTCGGCATGCTCATTTGCGGCGTAGTGATTTTTAAGGAAAAATTAGGCTTGCATCAAAAAATCGGCTTGGTCTTATTGCTTATCGGTTTGGGACTCTTTTTCAACGATAAATTAGAGGTTTTCAACGGATTAAACACCTACACTACCGGCGTGCTTATCAGCGTGAGTGCTGCGCTGGTATGGGTGGCCTACGGTATGGCGCAAAAATTAATGTTACGAAAATTCAGCGCCCAACAAATTTTATTAATGATTTATTTCGGCTGCGCCATCGTCTTTACGCCCTTCGCCGAATTTTCACAAGTTCAGGGATTAACCCCACTGGCGCTAGGCTGCTTCATTTATTGCTGCTTAAACACTCTATTCGGTTACGGCGCTTACGCGGAAGCCCTAAACCGCTGGGAAGTATCCAAAGTCAGCGTGGTAATTACGTTGGTTCCCTTGTTTACTATTCTATTTGCTCATATGGCGCACTATATTTCCCCGACGAATTTCTCCGCACTGAAATTAAATACCATTAGCTATATTGGTACGTTTATTGTAGTATGCGGAGCAATTTTATCCGCCATAGGACATAAGCTATTTCCTGCTAACCGGTAAGTGCGGTACCTATTTTAAGTGTTTTGGAGAACTTGAATGAAATTTATTGATGAAGCTTTGATTCACGTTGAAGCCGGTGACGGCGGCAACGGTTGTGCCAGTTTCCGTCGTGAAAAATATATCCCAAAAGGCGGTCCCGACGGCGGTGACGGCGGTGACGGCGGTGATGTTTATTTAATCGCCGATGAAAACCTCAACACCCTCATTGACTACCGCTTTGAAAAACGTTTCGCCGCCGAACGCGGGGAAAACGGGCTCAGTGCAAACTGCACCGGCCATCGCGGCAAAGATATTACCTTACACGTGCCGGTGGGCACCCGCGCCATCGACAACGATACGCAGGAAGTCATCGGTGATTTAACCAAAAATGGTATGAAATTATTGGTGGCGAAAGGCGGCTATCACGGCTTGGGCAATACCCGTTTTAAATCTTCAGTCAACCGCGCACCGCGCCAAAAAACCATGGGTACGGCAGGGGAAAAACGTGATCTCTTGTTAGAATTAATGCTCCTCGCCGATGTGGGAATGCTCGGTTTACCGAATGCCGGCAAATCCACCTTTATCCGCGCTGTTTCCGCCGCCAAACCGAAAGTCGCCGATTATCCGTTTACCACCTTGGTACCAAGTTTAGGCGTGGTGAAAGTAGATGACAATCGCAGTTTTGTGATCGCCGACATTCCTGGCTTAATTGAAGGCGCATCGGAAGGAGCAGGCTTGGGTATCCGCTTCCTGAAACACTTGGAACGTTGCCGCGTGTTGATTCATTTGGTGGATATCAACCCAATTGATGATTCCAACCCGGCGGATAACGTGGCGATTATCGAATCGGAATTGTTCCAATACAGCGAGTCCTTGGCGGAAAAACCGCGCTGGCTGGTGTTCAACAAAATCGATACGCTCAGTGATGAAGAAGCCCATGCGCGAGCGAAAGAGATCACCGAACGTCTGGGCCGGGAGGAAGGTTATTATTTAATTTCCGCCGCCACCGGTAAAAACGCCCCGCAACTGTGCCGCGATATTATGGACTTCCTGGAAGCCCACCCGCGCAAAACAGAAAAAACGCCGGTAGAAAATGAAGAAGTCAAATTCAAATGGGAAGATTATCATCAGGAGCAATTGGAAAATGCCGATGTTGATGATGAAGAGGATAATGACTGGGATGACTGGTCGGAAGACGATGAAGAAGGCGTGGAAATTATCTATAAGCCTTAATCTGAAGTGAAAAAGTGCGGTCGTTTTGAAAAACGTTTTTTAAAATAACCGCACTTTTTGTTATCCGTTACCCTTTTCGCGCGTTTTTCATAATACGCTCTTTTACCACTTTCCATTCACGTTCTTTAATGTCTTCCCGCTTGTCCTGTTGTTTTTTCCCTTTTGCCAAGCCAATTTTGACTTTCGCCCACGCGCCTTTCCAAGAGAGGGAAAGGGCAATCAGGGTAAATCCGTCGCGGTTGGCTTTGCCGAATAAGGAATCCAGTTCACGCTGTTTAAGCAATAATTTGCGGGTGCGGGGCGGGTCGCACACAATGTGCGTTGATGCCACGCTTAGAGGCTGAATGGTTGCGCCGAATAAGAAAGCTTCACCGTTTTTAAAAATCACATAGCTGTCACTCAAATTGACTTTGCCGGCACGCATGGATTTCACTTCCCAGCCTTGTAATTCAAGACCGGCTTCAATTTCATCTTCAATAAAGTAATCGTGTCTGGCGCGTTTATTCAGCGCAATCGTGTTAGAACCGGGTTTTACTTTTTTCTTGGTCATAATCTGTTGGAAATGAAAAATAAATTAGCGCTCATTCTACCGAATCCGCACAAAGATAGCAAAACCCGCCGGATTGCTATAACATAGCGCCGATTATTGGTAAAACGGGTTACATGATGAAATACGTAATTTTCTTGCATTACTGGAAAGCCAAGGGAGCTCAAACACATTACACAGGAAATCGGTCCTTATTTAGAGGCGAAATTTTTAAATAAAACATAATTTTTCGCCTTTATTTTTTCCTTTTTTATAGAAGAGTAAATAAATCGTTCTTTTTTGTGAATTGATCTTTACAAAATAACTATTTTGCGATAGATCATTTTTCTGACTCTTACGATAATTCATTGCTCATAACAAGGAGATTCAAATGCAACAAAAATTACTTGTCTCAACCATTGCGCTTGCCTTATCTTGCAGCGTTTATGCCGCCAAAGTACCTGAAGGAACACAGCTCGCAGAAACACAGAATATCGTGATCAACAACGGTTCCGAGCCACAAAGTTTTGACCCGCACAAAACCGACGGGATCCCAGAAGCAGAAGTCGCTTATCAATTATTTGAGGGTTTGGTGACTACTGATTCCGACGGCAATTTGATTACGGGTGTGGCAGAAAGCTGGGAAAACACGCCCGATTACAAAACCTGGACATTCCACCTGCGCAAAGATGCCAAATGGTCAAACGGTGAACCTATTACGGCAAATGATTTCGTCTTCGCCTGGCGTCGTTTAGTAACACCGGCAACCGCCTCACCTTACGCCAGTTTCCTGGATTATCTTCAAGTTGAAAACGCACAAGACATTATTGACGGCAAGAAAAAACCGGAAGAACTTGGCGTGGAAGCAAAAGACAATTACACTTTTGTCGTTCACACCACAAACCCGGTGCCTTATGCGGTGGGTTTGACGACCCACCAATCCTTGTTACCGTTGCCGCAAAAAATCGTGGAAAAATTCGGTGACGATTGGGTGAAAAAAGACAATATCGTCGGTAACGGTGCCTATAAATTAAAAAATCACGTCATCAACGAAAAAATTGAATTTGAGCGCAACCCGCAATATTGGAATGACAAAGAAACGCAAATTAACAACGCCACCTTCTTAGCCATTGAGAATTCCAGCACCGACGTGGCACGTTATCGTGCAGGAGATTTGGACATCACCACACGCCCTTCCGCCGGAGCAATTCGCCAAACTGAAAAAAGATGTTCCGGATGAAGTATTTACTGCCAGAACCCTTTCAACCTATTTATATGAAATCAATCATACGAAGGCACCATTTAACGACATTCGCGTGAGAAAAGCATTAAATTTAGCCTTAGATCGTAATGTGATTACCGATAAAGTGCTGGGACAAGGTCAAACACCAACCTATGTGTTTACCCCGCCGTACATTAATGAAGGCGAGCTGATTCAACAACCGGCTTACAGCAAAGAACCGATGGCTCAACGCAATGAGGAAGCCATTAAACTGTTGGAAGAAGCCGGATTCAGCAAAGCGAATCCGCTGAAATTCACGATTCTTTACAACACCAATGAGAACCACAAAAAAGTGGCGATCGCCGCCGCCTCCATGTGGAAAGCCAATACAAAAGGTTTGGTGGATGTCAAGCTGGAAAATCAAGAATGGAAAACCTATATCGACAACCGTCGCGGACAGCGTTATGACGTCGCGCGCGCCGGCTGGAATGCAGACTACAACCAGGCCAGCACGTTCGGGAACTATTTCTTATCCAATTCCAGTAACAACACCGCCAAGTACAAGAATGTAGAATACGACAAAGCCATTGCCGATTCTTATCTTGCTACCGATGAGAAAGGTCGTGCGCAAGCCTATGCCAAAGCCGAAGAAATTCTGGCAAATGATTTCGCCGTGATTCCGGTATATAACTATGTGAATCCGCGTTTGGTGAAACCTTATGTGAAAGGCTACAGCGGCAAAGATCCGCAAGATAACGTTTTGTTACGCAACCTTTATATTATTAAACATTAATCAAAAGTGCGGTCGGAAAATTCGATGGATTTTTTGACCGCACTTTATTCTTATTTTTGCTTTTAGGTCCGTATTTTATAAATACGTTGGGGACAATTTCATGTTTAAGTTCATCTTAAAACGCGTGTTGGAAGCGATACCTACATTATTTGTTCTGATTACGTTTTCTTTTTTCCTTATGCGCTTGGCGCCGGGCAGCCCGTTTACCTCGGAACGCGCTTATCCGCCTGAAGTGATGGCGAACATTGAAGCCAAATATCACCTAAACGAACCGCTGCATACACAGTATTTTTTATATTTAAAGAACTTGGTCAAGGGGGATTTTGGTCCGTCTTTTAAATATAAAGATCAGTCCGTAAATAATCTGATTGCTTCCGCCTTGCCCGTTTCTCTGAAACTCGGCACCATTGCCTTTTTCTTTGCTGTAACCCTGGGTGTTGCCGCCGGCACGCTCGCCGCCCTGAACCAAAACAGCAGATGGGATTACATTCTGATGAGCTGTTCCATGGTGGGCGTGATCATGCCGAGTTTTGTTTTTGCACCTTTACTGGTGCTGTTGTTTGCGATAACTCTGGGCTGGCTGCCGGCAGGCGGTTGGAATGAGGGGGCTTTGAGTTACATTCTGTTGCCGGTGGCATCCTTAACCATCGGATATGTGGCGGGCATTGCGCGGATTATGCGCGGTTCTATGATTGAAGTGTTGCACTCCAATTTTATTCGTACCGCCAAGGCAAAAGGCTTGTCCACCTCTCGCATTATCTTAAAGCACGCGCTGCGCCCCGCCCTGTTGCCGGTGATTACCTATTTAGGGCCGGCATTTGTGGGCATTATTACCGGTTCCATGGTGATCGAAACCGTATTCGGCTTACCGGGCATGGGCAAACTTTTCGTTAACGGCGCGCTTAACCGCGATTATTCCCTTGTATTGAGCCTCACGATTTTGGTCGGCACACTGACTATCGTTTTTAACGCCGTAGTGGATATTTTATACGCCGTGATTGATCCGAAAATTCGTTATTAAGGAAGTAACATGACGAAAAATGATGGTGTAAAACCAATAAATCAAAAAAATACCGAATTTGTTGAACAACTTGCGGAACGCATGGATGAAATGCAACTGGAAGGGCGCAGCCTGTGGCAAGACGCCAAACGGCGTTTCTTCCGCAATAAAGCGGCGGTGGTCAGTTTAATCATGTTGGGTGTTATCGTGCTTTTCATTACTTTTGCGTCCCTCGCTTTCCCTTTTACTTATGAAGACACCGACTGGAACATGATGGGCGTGGCGCCGACGCTGGAAGGCTACCATTTCTTCGGTACGGATTCCTCCGGCCGCGATCTTTTGGTGCGTACCGCCATCGGCGGGCGAATTTCCTTAATGGTGGGCATTGCAGGCGCGCTGATTTCCGTGTTAATCGGCACGATTTACGGCGCCATTTCCGGTTATTTCGGCGGCAAAATCGACATGGTGATGATGCGCCTTCTGGAAATTTTAAGCTCTTTTCCGTTCATGTTTTTCGTCATCTTATTGGTGACCTTATTCGGACAAAATATTTTCCTGATTTTTGTAGCTATCGGTGCCATTGCCTGGCTCGGCTTGGCGCGTATCGTGCGCGGACAGACCCTCAGCCTGAAAAACAAAGAATTTGTAGAAGCGGCGATTGTGTGCGGCGTGCCTCGTCGTCAAATCATTTTTAAACACATCATTCCGAATGTGTTGGGGTTAGTGGCAGTTTATGCCTCTCTTGAAGTACCGAGCTTCATTTTGTTTGAATCCTTTCTGAGCTTTTTAGGCTTGGGTACGCAAGAACCCATGAGCAGCTGGGGCGCATTATTAAGCGACGGCGCCGCACAAATGGAAGTGTCCCCTTGGTTGCTGACTTTCCCGGCGTTCTTCCTCTGTTTAACCCTTTTTTGCTTTAACTTTATCGGTGACGGGTTGCGCGATGCACTCGATCCGAAAGACCGCTAGGAGCTGATAATGACAAACTCAACGCACTTATTGGATGTGCAAAATTTGCATGTCGGTTTTAAAACCCCGGACGGCATTGTGACCGCTGTCAACGATTTAAATTTCACTTTAGATGCCGGACACACTCTTGGCATCGTGGGCGAATCCGGTTCCGGCAAATCGCAAACCGCTTTTGCCCTCATGGGGTTGCTCGCACCCAACGGCGAAGTTTCGGGATCGGCATTATTTGATGAAGTCCAATTGGTCAATCTGCCAATAGAGAAACTGAACAAAATCCGCGCGGAACAAATTTCTATGATTTTCCAGGATCCCATGACGTCGCTGAATCCTTATATGAAAATCGGCGAGCAACTCATGGAAGTGTTAATATTGCACAAAGGCTACGACAAACAGACGGCATTTAACGAATCGGTGAAAATGTTGGATGCGGTAAAAATGCCGGAAGCCAAGAAACGCATGGGGATGTATCCACACGAATTCTCCGGCGGTATGCGCCAACGGGTGATGATCGCTATGGCACTGTTATGTCGTCCGAAGCTGTTAATTGCCGACGAACCGACCACCGCGCTGGACGTGACCGTGCAAGCGCAAATCATGACTTTGTTAAACGAGCTGAAACACGAGTTCAATACGGCGATTATTATGATCACCCACGATCTCGGCGTGGTGGCGGGCATTTGTGATCATGTGCTGGTGATGTATGCCGGTCGCACCATGGAATACGGCAATGCGGAACAGATTTTCTATCATCCGACTCATCCTTATTCTATCGGTTTAATGGACGCTATCCCACGCCTGGATATGGATGAAGAATATTTGGTCACCATTCCCGGTAATCCGCCGAATCTGCTGCATTTACCGCAAGGTTGCCCGTTTTCACCGCGTTGCCGATTCGCTTCCGAGCAATGCCAAAAAACGCCGCCAAAACTGACCGCACTTCATGACGGACGGATCAGAAACTGTTGGCTACCTGCGGAGGAATTTGCCCTATGAATGAACAAGTAGAAAGAAAATTATTACTGGAAGTGAACCACCTCGGCGTGAGCTTCAAAATTAAGAACGACAAATCCCTGTTCTTTGCCAAACCGCAAACCTTGAAAGCAGTAAAAGACGTGTCCTTTAAACTCTACGCCGGTGAAACCCTCGGCGTGGTGGGCGAATCCGGTTGTGGTAAATCCACGCTGGCACGCGCCATTATCGGCTTGGTGGAAGCTTCTGAGGGGCAAATTCTATGGCTTGGCAAAGATTTGCGCAAACAATCGGCAAAACAAGGGCACGATACCCGCAAAGATATTCAAATGATTTTTCAGGATCCGCTGGCATCTCTCAATCCTCGCATGAATATCGGTGAAATTATTGCCGAACCGTTGAAAATTTATCAACCGCACTTGAGTAAAGCACAAGTCAAAGAAAAAGTGCAAGCGATGATGTTAAAAGTGGGTTTGCTACCGAACCTGATTAACCGTTATCCGCATGAATTTTCCGGCGGACAATGTCAACGTATCGGTATTGCCCGTGCATTAATTATCGAACCGAAAATGATTATTTGCGATGAACCGGTTTCCGCCTTGGACGTTTCCATTCAGGCGCAAGTGGTGAATTTGCTAAAATCGCTGCAAAAAGAAATGGACTTGTCTCTCATTTTTATTGCGCACGATCTGGCGGTGGTGAAACACATTTCCGATCGCGTATTGGTTATGTATCTGGGAAATGCCATGGAGCTTGGCACCGATGATGAAGTGTACAAACACACAAAACACCCTTACACCAAAGCCCTGATGTCCGCCGTGCCGATTCCTGATCCGAAACTGGAGCGTAATAAATCTATCCAGCTGTTGGAAGGCTATCTGCCGTCACCGATTAATCCACCTTCCGGCTGTGTTTTCCGCACCCGTTGCCTGCTTGCCGATGACAGTTGCGCACAACAGAAACCGGTGTTCAACAGCGACAACAACAGCCATTTTGTCGCCTGCTTAAAGGTTTCTTAACAACAAAAAGTGCGGTCATAAAAAACATTGTGTTTTATGACCGCACTTTTCTGCTTTCCGGATAAAAAATCAGCGCATAATGCGCTGATTTCTCTTTTATTTTTCTTTAGGATTCCAAGTCACCACAGAAGCGATAACCTTCGCCGTGAATGGTGGCGATGATTTCCGGTGTCTCGTGATGATCTTCAAAATGTTTACGAATTCGACGAATGGTCACATCCACCGTACGATCCTGCGGTTTGAGCTCGCGTCCGGTCATTTTCTTCAATAATTCTTCACGGGTTTGAATTTTGCCCGGATTCTCGCAGAAATGTAACATGGCGCGGAACTCACTACGCGGCAATTTGCGCTCCTCGCCTTCCGGCGTAACCAACGTGCGACTGTTTAAATCCAGTGTCCAGCCGTTAAATTTATATTGTTCCACATGGTGCGTGCGTTGATTCTCCTGCATGGTACGCTGCAACAGGTTTCTGGCGCGAATCGTTAATTCACGCGGGTTGAAAGGTTTGGTGATGTAATCATCGGCACCAATTTCCAAGCCTAGAATTTTATCCACTTCGTTATCTCGACCGGTTAAAAACATCAGTGCAATGTCCGCATTTTCACGCAATTCACGGGCAAGCATTAAGCCGTTTTTGCCCGGCAAATTAATATCCATAATCACTAAATGAATATCTTCGGTATCCAGCACTTGGTGCATTTGCGTACCGTCCGACGCTTCAAATACTTCATATCCTTCCGCCTCAAAAATACTTTTTAGCGTGTTTCTGGTGATCGTTTCATCTTCAACGATTAAAATTCGTGGTGTTTGCATTGGCAAATCCTTATTTTGTCGTTATAGTTTTTCCATGAGGCTGTTATATTTTAAACAAGCTCTATTTTATAGTTGCAACATTATTGTAACAATAAAAAAATACATAATTCGGCATATTAGAATTTAATTTTATGATCTAAGTCATAAAATTTCATACTTCAATCTCTTGTTGCCAAAATAAAAAATCCTCCGATGCAATGCATCATCGGAGGATAATTGAGCGCAAGGCTCAAAGTTACACACAAAAACAGAAACTCTCTTTTAACGTTTTTTCTTGCCACCCTGACGCGCTTTAAAACGTGGATTTTCTTTACAAATCACATAAACACACCATGACGACGCACGACTTTACAACCCGGATGGCGGGTCTTGGCACTTTTTAATGAAGATAATACTTGCATGAGGATTCCTTATTTTGATTTAAATGCACTGAATTTGCCGTAACGGTTGGCGAAATCACTGGCGCGCCCTTCGTTGACAACCTGTCTGGTTTTACCGGTGTAAAACGGATGTGAAGCTGAAGATGTATCACACATAAAGACCGGATATTCTTTTCCATCTTCCCATTTCATAGTGTTGGTGGTTCTGGCGCAGGAACGAATCAAAAAGCCTTGTTTGGCATTGGAGTCATAAAAAAGAACGGTGCGATAATTTTCCGGATGAATACCTTTTTTCATTTTTCTGCAATCCTTATTTTTTAGTGAAAAATAATAATGCGCGCCATCTTACACAAAAAAATCCATAGAAGCAAACTTATTTTAAAATAAAAAATAAGATGCCGAAAAAAGTAACAACTTAGATTGGGGTAATAAGAAAAATCATGTAATGTACGAAAAATCCACCGAGTTAGTTCTCATAGAAAAACAACTTTATTTTTGACCGCACTTTTTACACATCTTCATAAGTACGAATCTCAGGCACTTGATAATCAAGAATAAAACGTTCTATTTCAAAAATATTTGTACTAAATAATAACTTATCAAAATGACTTTGCGTCAAGAAACCGGCAGTGACCATGCTTTGATATTGACTTCTCAGCGGTTCATAAAAACCATCTTGGTTAAATAGAATACAAGGATGAGGATTTTTACCGATTCGCGCCCAAGAATAGACTTCGCTGATTTCTTCCAGCGTGCCCGGCCCACCCGGCAAAGCAATACAAGCATCGGCTAATGCCAGCATTTTGGCTTTTCGCTCCGACATGGAATCCACAATGATAATTTCGGTACAACCTTGGTGTACCAATTCCCGCGCCTGTAAAAATTCAGGGATCACACCGATAACGGTACCGCCGTTGGAAAGTACCGTATCCGCCAACACGCCCATCAATCCCGCCTTTCCGCCGCCATAAACTAACGTATGTCGATGTTGCGTAATCCATTCGCCTAATTGAATAGTCACTTGGCGATAGCTCGGCAAATTGCCGAGTGCCGCGCCACAATAAACCACAATGTTCATTTGATTGCCTCAGTTATTTTGCATTGATAAATTTTACGCCGAATTCCATATGGAATAAATCGCAACAATAGGTATAACAACCTCCAAAGCATGATATTTTGCAGCAATTTATTTTTGCTAATGCTAGAATGAGCAACATTTTATGGAAGATAACAACCGTTTTATGAAAAGATTTCTCCTCATTATCCTCTGCTTTTTCGTGACATTCAATGTGCAAGCCGTGGATCTGTTTAACCAAAAGCCAAAATTTTTACCGGTCGATCAAGCGTTTCAACTTCAGGCAGAACAATATGGCAACGACATTTCACTTAATTGGCAAATCGTCGAAAATTATTATCTCTATCAGGACAAACTGGAATTTGCCCTCAATGGACAGCCGATTGAAAGCCAACCGCAATTTTTAAGCCGGGCAGAACAATACGAAGATCCGTATTTTGGCACGGTACAAATCTTCAAGCACCAACTTCCTTTACGCCTGTCATTGCCAAATAGCAAACCGCAAGATATTCTGGAAGTCACTTATCAAGGTTGTACTCCCGGCTTTTGTTATCCGCCGAAAACTAAACAATTTATGCTTGGCGAACTGCCACACAATGCTGTAGAAACTTCACTAGTAGCTCAAGAAGAAACTAAAAGTGCGGTCAGAAATCCAAGTGTTTTTTCATCTCAACAAAATCAGCTTGCCGATAGTTTATTCCAAAGCAAATATGCCATGTTGTGGTTTTTTGTACTGGGCATCGGTTTAGCATTCACTCCTTGTGTGTTGCCGATGCTGCCGCTGTTATCGGCGATTGTCATCGGCAACAGAACGGAACATAGCCATACCTGGCGCGCCTTTACGCTGAGTTTCATGTATGTGCAAGGCATGGCGCTAACCTATACGCTCCTGGGCTTATTGGTCGTGCTTATCGGTTTACCGTTCCAAGTGGCGTTGCAAAGCCCCTATGTGTTAATCGGCTTATCGGTAGTGTTTACCTTGCTGGCACTTTCTATGTTCGGTGTGTTTACTTTGCAGTTGCCTCCATCTTTACAAACCAAGCTCACTCAATTAAGCCAACAACAAAAACGTGGCGCGTTTTTCGGTGTATTTGCCATGGGCGCCATCGCAGGTTTGGTCGCTTCCCCCTGCACATCCGCACCACTTTCCGGCGCACTGCTTTATGTAGCGCAATCAGGAGACCTTGTTATCGGCGCATTAACCCTTTATTTATTGGCACTTGGCATGGGCTTACCATTAATTCTGATTACTGTCTTCGGTAACAAAATTCTGCCGAAATCCGGTGCCTGGATGGAGAATGTAAAAACTGCCTTCGGCTTTGTGATGCTTGCCTTACCGGTCTTTCTACTTTCCCGCGTTCTTCCGTTGGACTGGGAACCGCGTTTATGGGCGCTGCTTGGCGTCAGCTTCTTTATTTGGCTCGCCACTCAAATGCACACCAACGGTATTGGCTTACTGTTCCGTATTCTTTTTCTGATTGCCGCCATCACACTAGCCCAGCCGCTCCAAAATTGGCTGTGGCAAAATAATACCGACCATGCAAGAACCCATAGTGCGGTCAAGAATTCCCTTGAATTTCAATCCGTGCAAAGCTACGAGGAGTTACAACTGGTATTAACGAAGAACCCGAAACCACTGGCGCTATTGGATCTTTACGCGGATTGGTGCGTCGCTTGTAAAGAATTTGAACATAAAACCTTTGCGGAACCACAAGTGCAAGACGCTTTAAAAGACGTTTTGCTGTTAAGAATCGACATGACAAACAACAGCGAAAACAACCGCACTTTAATGAAGCAATTGTCAATAACCGGCTTGCCGACGTTGATGCTTTTTAACCCGCAGGGAAAAGAAATTTCATCGCACCGCATTACCGGTTTTATGGAAGGAGAAGCATTTTTACAAACATTACAAGCAGCAAAAGCGTTAAATAATTAACCAATATTGTTTTTTTCTTTTAAATTTACTGTTAGCATACGCGCCTTCAATTTTCATTATTTTATTTAAGGAAGAAAAAATGTTTTTAAACAAATACAGCAATTACTTTTTAGGCTTATTACGCATTACTTCAGGTTATGCATTCGTATTACATGCTACAGCAAAATTTTGGGAATTCCCAATTTCCGTGACCGGCGGCAACGGTTCCGTTCAACTGGCATCCTTAATGGGTGTTGGTGGTGTGATTGAACTGGTTTTCGGTATCCTACTGATTTTAGGTTTGTTTACCCGCGTATCTGCGTTCTTACTCAGCGGTCAAATGGCGATAGCTTATTTCATGTTCCATGCTTCCCCATACCCACTCTTGAAAGACGGTGAACCGGCATTTTTATACTGCTTCATTTTCTTATACTTTGTTTTCACAGGCGCCGGTGCATTTGCATTAGATAATAAAATCGGTAAAAAATAACCTCTACAATATTTCGGCGAAAGGATTAGGCAACCCCTAATCCTTTTTTATTGCCGGAACTCAGCTAAATAAAATAAAGTGCGGTAGATATTCAAGTTGTTTTAAAAATGATACAAGGGATACAAGAATCGGATAAACGCAGACTCGCCAACACGTGATTTACATGCATAAATTAAATGGCATACCGCGCTAGAAAAAGAAGGAAATGATAAAAGCAAAAGACGCTAAGTTATTCACTTAGCGCCTTTTATGAATATGGCGGAGGAACTGGGATTCGAACCCAGGGAGGGTGTAAACCCTCGCCGGTTTTCAAGACCGGTGCCTTCAACCGCTCGACCATTCCTCCGAGGTTTGAGCGAGGTGAATAATACGAACTTTGCTACACCAAGTCAAGCGATTATTTCACCGCTTCCGCTTTAGTCGGTTCGGTATAAATATGGCTGATTGCGGTGTGGTGCCCTGCCGCGCCTTTACCGTAGAAATAATAACGGGATTCCTGCCATTCTTGCACCGGATAAGTCGTAATCGGTGTATCGGAAGGCTTCGCCAAAGTCGCTTCTGCTTTAGTGTGGGTTACTGCCGAGAATGTCCCTAGACGCCCGTTAAAAACATAAGTGCGGTCAGTTTCATCCATGAATTTCACATTATCAGAGACATCCATCGTTACAATCACTTCAGCTGTCGCTTCCATTGGAGCGGATACCACATTGTTATTTAAGCGTTGTAACGATGCTTGTACTTTTTTCTTAACGGAATCATTTGCCGGTTGGATAATAAATTCCGTTAATGGCTGAACATCATTTTTACTTTTTTCAACAATCATATCCAACGCCGGCATAGTGACAGTGATACTTTGCTCCGGTTCGCCTGCATCAGATTGATTTTGTTGCTCAAGAAGTTCATCAACAGATAAGAAGCTATTTTCTTTTGATTGAACGGACTGCCCCATGTCGATCCACACTTTACCGCTCGCTAATTCCGGTGAAGCCACTGCCGCAAATAATGGCATCGGCGATTTTTCTTGCGTATTGCGACGACGGCGCTGATTATTGACGCGCAAATGACGTGGCAAACGACGTTGACGTGAATTATCGCGCCCTTTATCGGCTTCAGCATTATCATCAAGATCAATCACGTCCGTTACTACAATCTCTTCTTCCGCTTTTGGCTCAACAACGGTGTTTTCTGCAAATTGTGCTACTGTCGATTTAGAAGGCGGAACCTCATTCATTTCCTCTTCATTAAGACGCACTTTTTTGCGCAAATCACGACGTTGACGACGTTGTGTCGGTTCTACCCTTTCTTCGCTAACCGGTGTGGAAGCCTCAGAGTTAATCACCTCTTCAATTACTTCAGGTTTGCGATTACGTTTGGCATTACGCTCTTGATTGCGATTTCTGCTTTCAACTCTCTCAGCCTTTTCTGCAGTTTGCTCTTCAACCACATTTTCCGCATTGTCATTACGGTTACGGCGACTATTACGACGTTCCTGGTTACGACGATTGCGATTATTGTTACTGTTTCTATTGTTATTACGCGTTTTCTTATTTTGCTCTTCCTGTTTCGGTTCGGAAGCAAATAAGCCTTTTAACGCCGCCAATAAACGGCTCAACAAAGACGGACCGCTTTGTTCTTTACGCTCAACAGGTTCCGGTGCCGGCATTGGAATGGATAAAGAAACCGCCGCACTTTCCACCACCGGCGTTTCCGCAGGTGTGGTGTCAATGTTACGGGAAATCAGGGATTCTTCAGCCACAAAGATCTCATCTTGCCCCTGATGTAATCTGGCTAAGTTATAACTTAATTCATTAACCTCTTCCCCATCACGCACACGGAACACACTAAAGTGCGGTGTTTCCATAGCTTCATTCGGCACCACGAGAATATCCACAGTGTGGCGTTTTTCGATGCTATGAATGGCTTTCCGTTTTTCATTGAGTAAGTAAGACGCGATTTGTACCGGAACGATGGTGTGAACCTGTTTGGTATTTTCTTTTAACGCTTCTTCTTCCAATAAACGCAGAATGGAAAGGGAAAGTGACTCGTTATCACGGATTTTGCCGGTGCCTTGGCAGCGCGGGCAAACGTGGTGAGAGGATTCGCCTAATGACGGACTCAAACGCTGACGGGACATTTCCAACAACCCGAAACGGGAAATTCGGCTAATTTGAATACGCGCCCGATCCTGGCGCACCGCATCACGAACCCGATTTTCCACTTCACGCTGATGACGAACTGGCGTCATATCAATAAAGTCAATCACGATTAAACCGCCCAAGTCGCGCAAACGCAATTGACGGGCGATTTCATCGGCAGCTTCAAGGTTGGTGTTTAACGCGGTTTCTTCAATGTCGCCACCACGGGTGGAACGGGCGGAGTTAATATCAATGGCTGTTAAGGCTTCGGTCACATCAATAACAATAGAACCGCCGGAAGGCAACCGCACTTCACGTTGGAATGCCGATTCGATTTGCGACTCAATTTGATAATGGCTGAATAACGGCACTTCACCTTGGTATAATTTCACTCGATTAATGAAATCCGGACGAACCAATTTAATGTGCGCCTTGGCTTTTTCATAAACTTGCAGGCTATCAATCAGGATTTCACCAATATCGCGACGCAAATAATCGCGAATGGCACGCACGATAACATCACTTTCCTGATGAATTAAAAAAGGCGCCGGGCGGCTTTGAGACGCTTGTTTAATGGCTTCCCAATGATGCAACAGCACTTTCAAGTCCCATTGCAATTCTTCCGGGGATTTTCCCACGCCCGCGGTGCGTACGATTAAGCCCACGCCTTCAGGCACATCCAAAGAACTCAACGCATCTTTTAACTCCAAACGCTCATCGCCTTCAATACGACGTGAAATCCCGCCGGCACGCGGGTTATTCGGCATAATTACCAAATAACTTCCTGCTAAAGAAACAAAGGTGGTCAGCGCCGCACCTTTATTACCGCGCTCTTCTTTGTTGACCTGAACAATGACTTCCTGCCCTTCCGAGATAATATCGCGAATATTCGGGCGGCCTTGATATACATAACCCGACGGAAAATATTCACGTGCAATTTCTTTCAACGGTAAAAAACCGTGACGTTCTGCACCGTAATCCACAAAAGCGGCTTCCAAACTCGGCTCAACCCGAGTAATTTTTCCCTTGTAAATATTGGCTTTTTTCTGTTCATGCCCCAGACTCTCAATGTCCAGGTCGAATAAGCGTTGCCCATCGACTAACGCAACGCGCAACTCTTCTTTTTGAGTCGCATTGATTAACATTCTTTTCATTCGTTTTCTCTTTTATAAAAAAGGGCGAACCCTAAAAAACTCCATCAAAATGGACCGCACTTTGCTTAGTAATCGACCTCGTGTCTGTCGCAGAATGTCCGTCTTCCCGACCGTCATCTGCTGGGTGCATTGACTACCTATTAAAATCAATCGAATGTCGAAATTTTAATAAAACAAAACCTGTTAGAAAAAATGGCCTGCAAGCCGACGTTCATTTTGACGCTAAAAAATCATTGACCTATCAATGTCTTATGCCGAATGCTGCATTATATCCCGTCAATGATAACGTATTTATTTTTAAGCGTTTTTTGCAACTTAAAAATGCTCGTTATTATCGCCCGAATAGGGATTTTTAGCAAGGTGGTTATCATAATTCGACGAATATTCTCCGCCACATTCAAACCCATGGCGCGATATGCTATGATGCGTGCCGAATTTTGTAACCGTGGCAATAAATAGACAAATATGAGTGAAAAAACCATCAACCCAAGTGTACAATTTTTAACTGTTAGCGACGATGAAGCCGGTCAACGACTGGATAATTTCTTACTGGCACGTTTAAAAGGTGTGCCGAAAAGCCTGATTTATCGTATTGTGCGCAAGGGCGAAGTACGGGTAAATAAAGCCAGAAGCAAACCGGAATATAAGCTACTGGCGGATGATGTGGTGCGCATTCCGCCCGTTCGCGTAGCAGAAAAAGCACAGGATACGATTTCCAATAAGCTCACCAAAGTTGCCCAACTGGAACAACACATCATCTTTGAAGACAATTATTTATTGGTGCTCAACAAGCCGTCCGGAATTGCCGTACATGGCGGCAGCGGGTTAGATTTCGGCGTCATTGAAGCTTTGCGTGCACTGCGTCCGGCAGCTCGTTTTTTAGAACTGGTTCATCGTTTAGATCGCGATACGTCGGGCATTTTATTGGTAGCAAAAAAACGTTCTGCTTTACGCAATCTGCACGAACAGCTGCGCGAAAAAACCGTGCAAAAAGATTATTTGGCACTCGTGCGCGGACAGTGGCAATCGCACTGCAAAGTGGTACAAGCGCCATTGCTGAAAAATGAACTTGCCGGTGGTGAGCGGATTGTGAAAGTGAGTGAACAAGGCAAACCCTCAGAAACCCGTTTTTCTGTGGAAGAACGCTATACCAATGCCACGCTAATCAAAGCCTCACCTGTCACCGGACGCACTCACCAAATTCGGGTGCATACCCAATATGCCGGTCACCCTATCGCATTCGATAGCAAATACGGTGATAAAGAATTTGATCAACACATGGTGGAATTAGGATTAAATCGCTTATTTTTACACGCCTACACCATTCGTTTTGAACATCCGCACAGTGGCGAAACGTTACGTTTAACCGCGCCATTAGAGGAAAAAATGAAAGGCATTCTGAAGCGTTTGCGTGAGATGAAGTAAAAAAGTGCGGTCACAAAAAACAATGTTTTTTGAACATAGGTTCTGACAATGATGCCGAAGAGTGAATCAATCACTTCTGTGATTTATGAATAACTGCCCAAGCGTTTTAAAAACGCCGGAAAAACTAACCGCACTTTTAATGCGGTGGAACAAAAAACGCCGAGCACAATATACTCGGCGTTTTTATTCTGACTAAAATCAGATATTTTGGTTGATAAATGCGGCCAATTGATTTTTCGGTAAGGCGCCGACTTGGGTTGCTACCGGTTTGCCATCTTTAAATAATAATAGTGTCGGGACACTACGCACGCCGAACTGTGCAGGGGTGGCCTGGTTATCGTCAATATTGATTTTCACAATTTTCACTTTACCATCAAATTCCACCGCCAAATCATCAAGGATCGGGGCAATCATTTTGCACGGTCCGCACCATGTAGCCCAAAAGTCTAATAATACAGGGACCTCTGAATTTAAAACGTCTGCAACGAATGTTGCATCGCTGGAATGTAATACTTCGCTCATTTTTTTTCCTTTTGTTACTTTTGTGTACTAGTGTTTAATTTCCTGCGCATAATAGCATAGCGCTATGCGAATAACACAAATTATTTTAATTGTTAAAAGCTAAGAAGACAAAACTACATTATCGCAAGGTTTGCCTTTCCCAATAGCATAAATATTAGACAGGGTAACATCGGCAATGCTGGTTAGCGCCTCTTCTGTTAGAAATGCCTGATGGCCTGTTAATAACACATTGTGACAGGAAGATAAACGACGGAATACGTCATCCAGAATCACTTCATTGGATTTATCCTCAAAGAATAAATCCCTTTCGTTTTCATATACATCCATACCTAAAGCACCGATTTTACGCTGTTTCAACGCATCAATTGCCGCTTTAGTATCAATCAGCGTACCACGACTGGTGTTGATGATCATCACGCCGTCTTTCATTTTGGCAAAGGCTTCGCGATTCAGCAAATGATAGTTTTCCGGTGTTGCCGGGCAATGCAAGGTAATAACATGAGAACGTCGATAAATCTCATCCAGGCTGACATATTCTGCGCCTAACTCTTCCGCTGTCGGATTTTTGAATGGGTCAAAGGCTAAAATGTGCATACCGAAGCCTTTTAGAATACGCATGACCGCAACACCTATTTTACCTGTGCCGATAACACCGACGGTGCGACCATACATATTGAAACCGATCAGCCCTTCTAAGGAGAAGTTAGCTTCACGGGTGCGTTGGTAAGCGCGATGAATACGACGGTTTAACGTCATCATTAAGCCGACCGTATGTTCTGCCACCGCTTCCGGTGAATATGCCGGCACACGAACGACCGTCAAACCGAGTTCTTGGGCGGCTTTTAAATCTACATTATTAAAACCGGCGCAACGCAAGGCAATAATTTTTACTCCAAGTGCGGCGAGTTTTTCCAACACTTTTCTGCTTCCGTCATCATTCACGAAAATACATACGGCTTCACAATGTTCCGCCATTTTTGCCGTGCGCTCACTGAGCATGAAATCGTAAAATTCCAAATCCAAGCCGTATTTAGCATCAATTAACTCTAAATATTTTCGGTCATAACTTTTGGTGCTATATACTGCAACTTTCATTTTACCCTCCAAATATATTAAATTTATTTAAGCTGTGCAAACGCCTGTACCAGATCCGCTTTGATGTCTTCCACATTTTCCAAACCGACAGAGAAACGCAGCAGATTATTGGTGATACCGCGCGCAATGCGCTCTGCTTCCGGAATATCCATGTGGGTTTGAGTTGCCGGGTAAGTAATGAAACTTTCGGTACCGCCAAGGCTTTCGGCGAACGTAATCAATTTAATCGCCTTCAAGAACGTATTAACCCAACTTTCATCCTGCAGGCGGAAAGATAACATACCGCCTTTATTAGGATACAACACATCTTTCACTTGCGGTTGTTGACGCAAAAATTCGGCGATGGCTTTGGCATTTTCTTCATGACGCTGCATACGCAATGCCAAAGTTTTCATACCGCGAATGGTTAACCAGGAGTCAAACGGCGATAACACCGGGCCCGCACCGTTTTGGATGTAAAACAGGCGATCACACAGTTCTTGCCCTTTAGCAACAATCAAACCGACTAAAACGTCATTATGCCCGGCAATATATTTGGTCCCGCTATGAATCACAATATCAGCCCCATGTTCCATCGGGCGGAATAACACCGGCGTGAGGAACGTATTATCGACAATAAGTAATAAATTGTGCTTTTTCGCCACCTTGGCAATGGCATCCACATCGCATTCTTCCATTAACGGATTGGAGGGAGTTTCAATAAAAACTGCTTTGGTGTTCGACGTAATCGCCCCTTCAATCGCCTGAACAGAAGCGGTATTCACATAAACCGGTTTGACGCCGTTGGTGTTTTTGTAACAAAAATCCAATAAACGATAAGTTCCACCATAAACATCACTGGATACAATCCACTCATCGGGTGACGTAAATAATGACATCAATAATTGAATTGCCGCCATGCCGGAAGAGCAGGCAAAACCGCGCTCGCCCTTTTCTAATTGGGCGATAGTCTCTTCTAACACAGCGCGAGTAGGATTTTTGGTTCGGGTATAATCAAAACCGGTACTTTCACCAATGCCATGGTGCCCGTAAGCGGTAGAAAGGAAAATTGGGGTGGAAACGGCGCCGGTGCGCTCGTCGGTGCGATTGCCGGCTTGGGCTAATAGGGTATCAATCGCATATTTTTGTGTCATAAATCCTCCGCGAAACAACATATTTTTATACCGCACTTTTTATAAAAAATGTGCTTCATTCTGGCATAAACTCCCCCTTGATAAAAGGAAATTTTATAACGAATTGATTACACAAGCTAAAATTTAACCTCGGAATTTTTTAACCTTTTGTATTTTTTCGACAAACTCATCGTTTTTTTAATTGTTTGTTGACAGTTTTAGATAAGTCAGTAAAATGCACCGCACTAAAGACAAACGCGGGAATAGCTCAGTTGGTAGAGCACAACCTTGCCAAGGTTGGGGTCGCGAGTTCGAGCCTCGTTTCCCGCTCCAAAACTAACGGCGTGTTAGCAAAGCGGTTATGCACTGGATTGCAAATCCATGTAGCTCGGTTCGACTCCGGGACACGCCTCCATAACTCCCTACGCAGCTAGCCAGTCACTCAGCTCGAGTGGTGGAGTCGTGGGTATAAGGAATTGAAAAGATTTAATGTTTATAAAGCAAATGAACTCACAGTCAATCGCCATAAACTGACGGAGTAATAAACAAAGTTAATTTATATAGTTTTGCTTGTTTAAATCTTCTTAAACTTTAAAAATGGAATGGCTATAGAATATAAAACAGTGAAAATTTCATATATAAGGGTTATACTAGGTTTATAGAAATTCTTGAACTCCTTGCTTAGACAAATTTAAATAATGTAGCGAGAAATCTAATTTAAACTAATATGGATCAATCGTTAGACTTAGTATTTATTGAATATGTTCAACCCTATTTATTCAAATTGAAAAAGTTTACTTAATAATGATGGAGAAAGTTCTTCATATTCTGATTTTAGTTTAGAGAGTTTAAACGCAGTATCCTTAAACCGGTTTTAAAAGATCCCGGTCAGTATTCTAATATGATTGTTAGCATTAAAACAAAAGATCGTCCTGTTAGATAATTGATCTTTATATTGCCTTATTGATGGCATTATCTCTAAATACCGTCCTAACTTGTAATAACAAAAGGTTGCCATTTAATGGTCCCTGAAATTTTATTAGCTTGCTCAACAATAGTTCACATTGAAACACTTCACGCATTAATTCAAACAGAAAGCTCATATAATCCTTATGCTATCGCAGTAGTAAATGATATTCCTCTTGCTCAACAGCCTAAAACACTCCAAGAAGCAGAATTAGTCATAGATGAACTTGAAGCTAAAAAAATAAATTATTCGGTTGGATTGGGACAAGTGAACAAAGGGAATTTTGCAAAATATGGTGTAACAGGTAAACAACTATTAGATAGTTGCACTAATATCAAAGTGAGTGAAAAAATTCTGTCTGCATGCTATGCCAAATCACCAAATAAATCGGTTGCAGAGGCGTTGAGTTGTTATTACGCAGGGAATTTCTCTTATGGCTTTGTACGGGAGGGTAAAAACGGTCTGGCTACCTCTTACGTTGAAAGGGTAATAGGAAACGTCAAAGACAAGGAAGAAATCATCGTGCCAAGCATTAAATCCGAAATACCCCAAGCACTTGCCAAGGTACGGGAACCAAAATTCAAAGCGCAAAAGAAAAAGGCTGATAAGCAGCGGCAACCTGTAACGGTATTTTCAACAAATACTATTTTTAATCAATCAGGAAGATTGATTAAAAACAGACCTAAACCCGAAACTGTAAGTAATGAATCTCAACAAGTAATACGTGAAAGCGTTTCAAAAACTTTTAAATTCTAATTGGAGAAAATCTAATGAACTTTTTATCAAAAGTAAAAGGCAAGTTAAATGCCGGAAAAACGGCGGTAGTTGGTGCTATGGTGTTAGCCGCTACAAATTCATCTCAAGCAGCGGGGTTGCAGAAGGTAAATACCCTTGTTGATAACATTTTAAATTCACTAACTTATATTCAGATTGGGGTTGTTACAATTGCGGTAATTGTTGCCGGTTATAAAGTTCTCTTTCAGGGGCAAACTTTCCGCGAAGTTGCGCCTATCCTTGTGGGTGGTATCATTATTGGGGCTGCAGCGGAAATTGCAAAATTATTAGTTGGCTAACACATTCATTATACCCACTACCACGAATGGTGCAGCGTATCTGCACCTTTAACCACTTGCATAGATTTTAAAATGAATAGAGACCCATTATTCAAAGCGCTCACTCGTCCCGCTATGTTCTTAGGCGTTCCGCTTACCCCTTT
>NZ_AQUU01000017.1 GCF_000372365.1 Aggregatibacter actinomycetemcomitans DSM 8324
TCGATACGCCTTTTCAGTTTTACTTTGGTTTGTCTTATCAATTATTTGATAATTTTAGCTACCACGCCGGCACCCACTGTACGGCCACCTTCACGGATAGCGAAACGTAAACCTTGGTCCATCGCAATTGGGTGAATTAAGGATACGGTCATTTTGATGTTATCGCCAGGCATAACCATTTCCACGCCTTCAGGTAACTCGATAGTACCGGTTACGTCAGTTGTACGGAAATAGAATTGTGGACGGTAACCTTTGAAGAATGGAGTATGACGACCACCTTCTTCTTTGGACAATACGTACACTTCAGATTCGAAGTCAGTGTGCGGGGTGATTGACCCCGGTTTCGCCAATACCTGACCACGTTCGATTTCTTCACGTTTAGTACCACGCAATAATGCACCGATGTTTTCACCCGCACGACCTTCGTCAAGTAATTTACGGAACATTTCAACACCGGTTACGGTGGTTTTTGCAGTCGGTTTGATACCCACGATTTCAACTTCATCACCGGTACGGATGATACCGCGCTCAACACGACCCGTTACTACGGTACCACGACCGGAGATAGAGAACACATCTTCAATTGGAAGAAGGAACGGTTGGTCGATAGCACGCTCAGGTTCCGGGATGTAAGTATCTAAATGGTTTGCTAATTCAAGGATTTTTTCTTCCCATGCGGCATCGCCTTCAAGCGCTTTTAATGCAGAACCGCGTACGATTGGGGTGTCATCGCCCGGGAAGTCATATTGAGAAAGAAGTTCACGAACTTCCATTTCAACTAATTCTAATAACTCTTCGTCATCTACCATGTCGCATTTGTTTAAGAATACGATGATGTAAGGAACACCTACTTGGCGACCTAATAAGATGTGCTCACGAGTTTGTGGCATAGGACCGTCGGTTGCTGCTACTACTAAGATAGCACCGTCCATTTGCGCCGCACCGGTAATCATGTTTTTCACATAGTCGGCGTGTCCCGGGCAGTCAACGTGTGCATAGTGACGGGTTGGGGTGTCATATTCAACGTGTGAAGTGTTGATGGTGATACCACGCGCTTTTTCTTCAGGTGCATTATCGATTTGGTCAAATGCACGTGCTGCACCGCCGTAGTGTTTTGCCAATACGGTAGTGATAGCTGCTGTTAAAGTGGTTTTACCATGGTCAACGTGGCCGATTGTACCCACGTTAACGTGCGGTTTTGTACGTTCAAATTTTTCTTTAGACACGATTAAGTTTCCTCAATGTATAAGTCCACAAGCCGGAGTGGCTTGTGGATTAGTTAAACAAAATTATTTTTTACGAGCTTCAATTACGGCTTCAGCTACGTTTTTCGGTGCTTCAGCATATTTCAATGGTTCCATTGAGTAGGAAGCACGACCTTGAGTCTGGGAACGTAAGTCAGTTGCGTAACCGAACATTTCTGAAAGCGGAACTTCTGCATCGATTTTAACAACGAATTCGTTCGCTTCTTGACCGTTCACCATTGCACGACGACGGCTTAAGTCACCGATTACGTCACCTACGTACTCAGGTGGGGTTTCTACTTCAACTTTCATGATTGGCTCAAGCAGAACAGGGTTTGCTTTAGCGAATGCTGCTTTAAATGCTAAAGATGCCGCTAATTTAAACGCCAATTCGGAGGAGTCCACATCATGGTATGAACCGAAGTGTAAACGAACACCGATATCAACCACCGGATAACCTGCTAACGGACCGGATTTAAGTTGTTCTTGAATACCTTTGTCAACGGCCGGGATATATTCACCAGGGATTACACCACCTTTAATTTCGTTAACAAACTCGTAACCCGGACCTTCCGGTTCTAATGGATACAAGTCGATAACCACATGACCGTATTGACCACGACCGCCGGATTGTTTTGCGTGTTTACCTTCCACATCGTTAACGCGAGTACGGATAGTTTCACGGTAAGATACTTGTGGTTTACCGATGTTAGCTTCCACTTTGAATTCACGTTTCATACGGTCAACGATGATATCCAAGTGTAATTCACCCATACCAGAGATAATGGTTTCACCGGATTCTTCATCAGTGTGCACTCGGAATGAAGGGTCTTCTTGTGCTAAACGGCCTAATGCAATACCCATTTTTTCTTGGTCTGCTTTGGTTTTTGGTTCTACCGCAACAGAGATTACCGGCTCAGGGAATTCCATACGTTCAAGGATGATTGGCGCTTCAATCGCACATAATGTATCACCGGTGGTGACGTCTTTTAAGCCGATTGCCGCCGCAATATCACCTGCGCGAACTTCTTTGATTTCTTCACGTTTGTTCGCATGCATTTGAACGATACGACCAAAGCGTTCACGTTTTTGACGTACGGAGTTCAATACGGTATCTCCGGAATTGATTACGCCAGAGTACACACGGAAGAAGGTTAAGTTACCCACAAATGGATCAGTTGCGATTTTGAATGCCAATGAGGAGAACGGCTCTTCATCGCTTGCATGGCGCTCACCTTCGGTTTCATCCGGGTTAATACCTTTAATCGCAGGAATATCGGTTGGCGCCGGCAAGTATTCAACAACAGCATCAAGCATTGCTTGAACACCTTTGTTTTTGAACGCAGAACCACAGGTTACCAAAATGATTTCGTTTGCTAATACGCGTTGACGAAGACCGGCTTTGATTTCTTCTTCAGTTAATTCTTCACCACCGAGGTATTTTTCCATTAATTCTTCTGAAGCTTCTGCTGCCGCTTCAATTAAGTTTTGGCGCCATTCTTCGCAAGCGGCGTGCATATCAGCAGGAACATCTTCATAAGTAAACGTCATACCCTGGTCAGCTTCGTTCCAGTTGATCGCTTTCATTTTGATCAAATCAACAACACCGGTGAAGTTTTCTTCTGAACCGGTTGGTAGTTGAAGCGGAACGGCATTGGCACCTAAACGGGTTTTTAATTGATCAACCACGCGTAGGAAGTTTGCGCCGGTGCGGTCCATTTTATTAACGAATGCAATACGTGGTACTTCATATTTGTTTGCTTGACGCCATACGGTTTCGGATTGTGGTTGAACACCACCAACCGCACAGTAAACCATCACCGCACCATCAAGAACACGCATAGAACGTTCTACTTCAACAGTAAAGTCAACGTGTCCCGGGGTGTCGATAACGTTAATACGGTGTTGTGGGAATTGTTGTGACATACCTGACCAGAATGCGGTGGTTGCCGCAGAGGTGATGGTAATCCCACGTTCTTGTTCCTGTTCCATCCAGTCCATGGTTGCGGCACCATCGTGTACTTCACCGATTTTGTGACTTACACCGGTATAGAACAAGATACGCTCAGTAGTAGTAGTTTTACCCGCATCAATATGCGCACTGATACCAATGTTACGATATCTTTCAATAGGGGTTGTACGAGCCATTATTATTTCCTTGACGATTTCTTATTTAAAATTAAATACGAAATTTTATATATGAATGAGGCTTCACCGCATAGAAATGAGATGAAGCCCAAAAACGTAAATACTAACCGAATATTACCAACGGTAGTGAGCAAACGCTTTGTTAGCTTCAGCCATACGGTGAACGTCTTCACGTTTCTTAACTGCCGCGCCTTTGTTTTCGGAAGCGTCAGACAATTCGTTAGCTAAACGTAAAGCCATGGATTTATCACCGCGTTTGCGAGCTGCTTCAACGATCCAACGCATACCTAATGCGTTACGACGAACCGGGCGAACTTCAACCGGTACTTGGTAAGTAGAACCACCGACACGACGGGATTTCACTTCTACGGTTGGACGCACGTTTTCTAATGCCGCTTCAAAAGCTTCTAAAGCTTCTTTACCGGTACGTTGCGCTAAAGTGTCTAACGCGTTATAAACGATAGATTCTGCGATAGATTTTTTACCATCTACCATGATGACATTGATAAATTTAGCAAGTAATTCTGAACCGAACTTTGGATCCGGTAAAATCTTGCGTTGTTCAATACTACGACGACGTGGCATTGCGAATTTCTCCGTTTCTATAATCTTCAGGGTATCCCAAAACTCGATAAAAACTAACCGCACTTTTTACAAGGGGCTAATTAGATACTGGAGTTTGTGATTTAAATAAGTTTTACTAATTTAGACGTTTGGCCTTACTTAACGGAGATCCATTAAGCTTTAGGACGTTTAACGCCGTATTTAGAACGACCTTGTTTACGATCTTTCACGCCTGCGCAGTCTAATGCGCCGCGTACGGTGTGATAACGCACACCCGGTAAGTCTTTAACACGACCACCACGGATAAGCACAACACTGTGCTCTTGAAGGTTGTGACCTTCACCGCCGATGTATGAGGTTACTTCGAAACCATTGGTTAAACGAATACGGCATACTTTACGTAATGCTGAGTTCGGTTTTTTAGGTGTAGTTGTGTACACACGGGTGCATACACCACGTTTCTGCGGGCAAGCCTCTAATGCAGGAACGTTACTTTTTACAACCTTTTTCACACGCGGTTTGCGTACTAGCTGGTTGATTGTTGCCATTAAAAAAACTCCAGTTTAATAAATTCATTAAAAAATGTTGTTTTACAAATCTGTCCATACAAGAACAGACCGCAGATTTTAATCTTCAAACCGCAGGCTGTCAACTTATTATCACTTCCTGCGCGTGTTGCTTGCGGCATGTAAAAACATTTCTGGAAACGACCGCACTTTCCCTCACAACAAAGCCGACAATATTGTCATTGTCGACTTTTGTTTCTTTGACGAGGTTAACCTTGTAAGGAAATACGTTTCATGTCTTTCACCATCGCGACCATTAACTCACCGTTATCGAAATACTCCTGCTCGCTGATTTTGCCATCGTATTTTGGTGCGTTTTCAAAGGCGGTTTTGCCGGTTTCTTCACGCCATTTCAATAAGTTGGCATCTCCCTTCGCCCAGTCTTCTATCATCACGCGGGAGAATTCGCCGCTGATAATGTCGTTCATGTGTTTGGCAAATAAGAATGCCAATTTTTCTTTAATTTGTTCCGCTAATTCAAAGGCACGTAATTTTGCGCTGTTGGACAAGCAATTCATCATCAATTTTAGATTGGGGTGATTATAAGGTGTTTTGTTATTGCGTAAAGTGATATTACTTGGATTATGTGTTGCAATTTTTGCAATTATCTGTGCAGCTAGGGATTTCGCCCTAGGGCGACCTACACGGGGATAGATTCGCTCTTTGAATTTGAAAAAGTGCGGTTAAATTTTTGTGTATTTTTCATTTGAATAAATAATTTTAAAACTGACCGCACTTTTAGAATAACGCTCGAAGAAAAATGGGGTCCCCCTGTAAGACGCCCTTATGGAAATGCAATTTTTAGCTAAATTTCGCCTGCTTGAGCGAAGCGAGTTCGAAATTTAGTGTGAAGAAAATTGTGTTGGAATAAGGATAAGCGGCTTATCCGGGGTCGCCTTTCTTTTGGTTACTTTTCTTTGGCGAAGCAAAGAAAAGGAGCTTGTACTCAACAATATTGAGTACGAAATACCAACCTTAACAGAAAACAAACGATTATGAACTTTAACGATCTCAAAATCTTCACAACCTTCACTCACCCCAAAACTTTGCCAAAACCGCCGGCGCAGTATCATAATATGCCGTCCTCAACGTTGTCCCGCCAAATTCAAGTGAAGAAGAACCAGGGTATGGCACGAGGGCATTGTGTCTATGATGGCGCCGGGCTGCGGGTTGGCGTTGTTGCCGGATGTGGTGATGAAAAACAGTCCATTGAACAATCAGATTTCCACGTTGCAATTAGATGTGCCTATTGCGCCTTTCGAATTAGGCGTGTGCGCCTTAAAACCTGCGTTGGAGCGCCCTTTAGTGCGTGCATTTTGGGATTTGTTGGAGTAAAGTGCGGTCATTATCTAAGGAGTTTTTTCACCATGTTAAAAGGCATCGCATTTTCATTATTTGCCTCCCTACTGTTCGGCTATATGTACTATTTTTCCACACTTCTGTTGCCTTTGAGCGGAACGGATATTTTCGGCTATAGCATTGTGTTCACCCTGCCTTTCGTGGCGGCGGCAGTGGTGCTGTTTAAACAGCAAGCGGCACTTGTCGCCCATTTAAAACGCATTCAAAAAAAACCGCACTTTGCGCTGGCGTTTGTGTTTACCGGCGCGCTGATAGGCTTCCAAATGTGGTTGTTTCTGTGGGCACCGAATAACGGCAGCTCGCTCAGTGTTTCTTTCGGCTATTTATTGCTGCCCTTGGTGATGGTGGCAGCAGCGCGTCTTATTTTTAAAGAACGCATTTCGCGCATTAAATTTCTGGCAGTGGTGATTGCCGCCGTGGGTGTGCTGTCGAATATTGTGCTAAAAGGAGAAATTTCTTGGGAAGCCTCGGTGATTTGCGTGGGGTACACCACCTATTTTGTGGTTCGCCGCATCCTGAAAATGACCGATCTGGCGGCATTCTTCCTGGAAATGCTGACCTTATTGCCGTTTTGTGTTTATTTCTCCTGGCAGGTGGATATTGCCCAAGTGCAGCAAAGCAACCCGAATATTTTAACCTTATTGTTGATCCTCGGCTTAATCAGTGGCACTGCGCTCAATTCCTATATTCTTGCCAGCAACCATTTGCCGATGAACCTGCTGGGCTTGTTGGGCTATGTAGAACCTTGCCTGATGGTAGGAATTTCGTTGCTCATCGGCGAAGAAATCGATGCGCAGAGTTACCCGTTGTTTATTTGTTTGGTGATCGCCATGCTATTAATCATCGCCGACGGCGTTTGGCGCACCAAACATAGCCCGACCCGATTATAACGCCTCAAACAGCGGTTCGATGTTCGGCATCACGCCGCGCCATAAATAGAAGGAATGCGCTGCTTGCGCCAATAACATTCCGAAGCCGTCACATCGGTTTTGCACGCCTAACGCACGGCAACGCGCCAAAAACGGTGTGTCTTGTTGTCGATCGTATTGCATATCGTAAACCGCTTTCGCCATCCGTAGAATGGCGTCATCAATTTGTACCGTGCCGCCGTGTAAGCCTGATGAAGTCGCATTTATCACCACATCAAAGGATTGTGCGGGAATCTTATCCAGCGCAACCGCCCGAACATTACCGTAAGGCGCGAATTTGTCCGCCAGTTGCTGTGCTTTAGATAGCGTGCGGTTGGCAATCACAATGTTTTGCTGCGCCTGTAGTAAAGGCAACAATACGCCTTTGGTGGCGCCACCAGCGCCTAAAATCAGCAAGGTTTGATTCGGTTTGAGCCAATGTAACCGCTGTAAATCTGTCACTAAACCGGCGCCGTCGGTGTTGTCCGCGTAAAGGCTGCCGTCATCCCGTTTTTTCAGCGTATTACAGGCTTCTGCCAATAAACAGCGTTCACTGTGCGCCTGTGCCAGCTTGAATGCCCGTTCTTTGAAAGGTGAGGTGATATTACAGCCCGCCGCACCTTTGGCAAAAAACGCCAGCAATTGTCGCTCAAAATCCTGTTCATCGCCCAACATGGCGTCATATTGCACGTCTTGTGTGGTTTGTTCGGCGAAAATGCTGTGAATTTGCGGTGATTTGCTTTGAACGATGGGGTTGCCCCAAACGGCGTATAACATGATTTATCCTTGACGAAAAATTTGGTTGGTGAAAATGTCGCGAATTTCCGACGGGTTAACTGCATCGCCCACGGGCATCTCCAACACCGGAAAATCGGCGCCGAATTGGCGGGTGACTTCCTGCGCCGTGCGGCAGGGCGGCTGTCCGCTTAAATTGGCGCTGGTGGAGGTAAGCGCAAAGCCCGCCTGTTCGCATAACAGTTTGACGGCGGGGTGCTGACTGATGCGCACCGCAATGCTGTCAAAATCGCCGGTGAGAAATTTCGGCGTGGTCTTTTTCGCGGGAACGACCCAGGTGGTCGGGCGGGCGTATTGCGCGGTGAGGCGTTGCCAATGCAGTTCCGCCAGAGGGCGTTCATCAATAAACGGCAACAAAAAATCCAAGGCAGTCGCAATCAGGATCAAACCTTTCGATACGGGGCGTTGCTTCAAAACAAGTAAATTTTCTACCGCACTTTGACTGTTCGGGTTGCAACCCAAGCCGAACACCGCTTCGGTAGGATACGCCACCACGCGTTGACGTTTCAACTGTTCAACAATATCTTGTAAATTCATGAGGTTACTCGGTCATAAAAATATGGCGACAGGCTTTGTTGGCGCATTGCCAAGTGCGTTGCCCGTCCTGTTGTTTTTTTAATAAGGCTAAACTGCCGTGGCATTGCGGGCAACGGACGGCATACGGCTTGCTCGGCACAGAAAATTTACAATGCGGAAAACGGTTGCAGGCATAAAACGATTTGCCCGTACGTCCGCGCCGTGCCACCAATTGCCCTGCTTTGCATTCGGGGCAAGGCAAATGTTCTTCCGTTTCTTCCTCTGCGTCTTCGTGCACCACAAAATGACAGTCGGGATAATTGCTGCAGCCGATGAACATCCCGAAATGCCCTTGTTTTAACGCTAAAAGATGCCCACATTCAGGGCAACTTTGTTCCAGCATTTTGAGGATTTTCACCTCATTGCCGGCGTGCAACGGTTTCAGATAATCGCATTGCGGATAAGCGGAACAGCCGAGAAACAGCCCTTTTTTACCCTGTTTGATTTGCAACAAGGCGCCACATTGCGGGCAGTGTTCTTCCTGTTTGGTGGCTTGGAATAAAGGTTCGCGCATATTTGTTCCTAAAAGTGCGGTCGTTTTGGCAAACGTTTTTGATAGGGCAATTCTACGCAAGTTTACGACGTTTTGCCACCTGCAAAAGGTCGGCAAAGGGCGCCGATTTACTTTATACTAATGCGCCAACAGCAGGAGGAAAAATGTTTGCATTGGATATTGATTTAAATATGTTATTGGGCATTTGCGCGGCGCTTGGCGTGCTTTGCCTGATTTTGTTATTTGTGGGCGCGCGACGCAAACGCGACAGCGTGGAATTGCAGCAGGATCTCAATAAAAACATCGAAGATTTTAATCAGTTATTGGCGAAATTTGATGCGGTTACCGCACGCAAAAATCAATTGGAACAAGAAGTGGTGAAAGCGCAAACCATGGCGGACGGCCTACAAATTCGCCTCACCGAGCGCGATGAAAAAGTGCTGTATTTGCAAACGGAACTGAACGAAGAACAAGCCTGTCACAGTGCCATTGCGGAACAGATTACCGCCTTAAAAGAACGTTTCGGCGTGGCGTCGGCGCAGGCGGAAGGGTTGCGCAGTCAGTTGGAACAGAGCCAAAGTCTGATTTCACGCCGTGAAGAAGCGTTGGCAAATTTAACGGAAAAACACACCGCACTTTCGCAGGAGCTGGCAGAGCTCAAGACCACCTTAACGGAAAAAGAAAAACATTTTGCCGAACAGCAGCAAAATTTCGAGCAAACCAAACAGCAACTTAATACGGAATTTCAAAATCTCGCCAATCGCATTCTGGAAGAAAAAAGTCAGCGTTTTCAACAAACCAACCAAGCCTCCATGGACAGCCTGTTGAAGCCGTTCCGCGAGCAAATTGAAAGTTTTCAGAAACGGGTGAATGAAATTCATTCGGAGTCCGTTAAAGGCAACGCCGGGTTGGAAGCGGAAATTAAGAAAGTGCTGGAAATCGGCTTGAGTATGTCGCAACAGGCGAATAATCTTACATCCGCGTTAAAAGGCGAAAAGAAAACCCTCGGCAACTGGGGCGAAATGCAGCTGGAGCGCGCGTTGCAATCTGCCGGTTTGCTGGAAGACCAACATTACACCGCGCAGGCGCATTTTAAAAACGAGGAAGGCAAGCGTAATTATCCCGATTTTATTCTCAACCTGCCGGACGACAAACATTTAATCATCGACAGCAAAATGTCCCTTAACGCCTATGAAAGTGCGGTCAGTTCTGAGGATGAAATGGAACGTCAGGCGTTTCTGCATGAACACATTAAGGCGTTGCGCAATCACATCGATGATTTATCGCGCAAAGATTACAGCAACCTTATCGGCGTACGCAGCCCGAATTTCGTGCTGATGTTCGTTGCCGTGGAACCCGCTTATATTGAAGCGCTAAAAATGGATCCTAGCCTGTTCGGCTACGGCTACGATAAAAATGTCATCATGGTGTCCCACACCACGCTCATGCCGATTTTGCGTACCGTAGCGAACCTGTGGCGGGTAGAACGCGGCAATGCGGAAGCGCGCGAAATCAGCGAAAAAGCCGGCGACATTTATAACCAAATCTGCCTGCTTGCCGAACGTTTGGCAAAAGTGGGCAACAGTCTGTCTGCCGTCAGTTCCCACTACAACAGCACCGTCACCGCGCTGGTCGGGCAGCAAGGCTTAATGGGCAAAGTGGAACGTTTCAAAGCCCTCTCCGCCAAAGCCTCCAAAACCCTGCCGAATATCGAACCGCTGCATCATGATTTTGAAACGGAGCGGTTGTTGGTGACAAAAGAAAATTTAGAAGAATAAAAGTGCGGTGGATTTTTAATGTGTTTTTACAATTTCCCCATGATGTTAAAAAAACGTTGAATTTTAGGCGTAAAACAGTTAATTTTTCCGCCTTTTATACTTTTATTTTTTATTGGGGGAAACCGTGCAACAAGCGAACCAAGGACAACAAATTAAACCGCGTTATGAGCCGGCGGCAATCAGTAAAATTATTTTCGCCAGCCGTTGGCTGCAACTGCCGATTTATCTCGGGTTGATTATCGTGCAAGGCATTTATGCCTATAAATTTATGAAATCCCTGTGGCATTTAATTGTCAATTTACAGGAAATGGATTCCAACACCGTGATGTTGGCGGTATTGAATCTGATTGATGTTGTCATGATCGCCAATTTGCTGGTGATGGTGATTATCGGCGGGTATGAGATTTTCGTCTCCAAGCTGCGCACGCGTGGGCATCCGGATCAGCCGGAATGGTTGAGCCATGTGAATGCGTCGGTGTTGAAAGTGAAATTGGCGATGTCGATTATCAGCATTTCGTCTATCCATATGTTGCAAACCTTCGTGAATGCGTCAAATATGGATGAAAAAACCATGATGTGGCAGCTGTTTTTACATTTAGGCTTTTTAGCCTCCGCCATTGCCATGGCATATACGGACAAAATCCTTTACGGCACCAGCCATAAAGCACATTAGTAAAAACATTTATGACAGAATTTATTGAAATCTCCCCCCAGCAGGCGTGGGAGATGTTACAACAGGATGAAAACGCCGTGCTGGCGGATGTGCGCGATCAGGTGCGCTTCAATTATTCCCACGCACAGGGCGCGGTGAATTTAACGGAACTTACCTGGCCGGATTTTGAAGCCGAATATGATTACGAGCAGCCGATTTTGGTCAGTTGTTATCATGGTGTGAGCAGCCGCAGTGTCGCCATGTTTCTATTACAACGCGGCTATGAAAAAGTGTATAGCGTGCGGGGCGGATTCACCGGTTGGGTGGAAGCCAATTTACCGCTGGAAACCGCCTATTAGTCGGCGCTTTTCTAGTTAAATCCGACGACGGCAACATAGCTTAAAACGCCGTAAAAAATGACCGCACTTATGGCTAAACCGCGACGCGCCAACGCGGCTTTGCGCTCATGCAGTTTATAAAAAATCCGTGCGATGATGCCCAAAGCGAAAGGATAACCCCACAGAAAAATCGACATGGCGTGGATTTGAGTGTCGCTTAGGTTCGGGTTCTTCAACAAATTCGGTGAAATTAACAGTGCCAATGGCCAAAGCAAAACCGGTAAGCAAAACATAGCAATCGCCCAGCTGAAAGGGCTGAAGCCCGAGGGCAAATTTGGATTTCTCATTTTTTCTCCGTACATCAAATTTTTGGAAAAGGAATATAGCAAATGCAGCATTTGTTTGGTAGTGAAATTCCCGCGTTAGTCAGTCATTTTCGTGAGCATATTCGCACGAAATATCAGGTGGAGTTGGTTATTGAAGAAAAGACCAACGAACAGGGCGAACCGATTTATCATGTTTTTCTGCCGCAAAATGCACCGCACTTTGAAGCGATTGTGCAGGAATGTGACGGCTTCTTACAAGAATGGCTGAAACGGCAAAATGCACAGGCATGGCAAAATGGCGCAAGCCCCGTTCGAGTGCGCGCGGTATCCGCCTCCGACGAGATGCCGCCGGTCAACAGGATTTCCCTTGTAACTTACCTTCAACCGCGAAAAATAACCGTTATTGTGACCGCACTTTGTGCCCTGATTTATCTTTTTATGTTATTCGGTTTTGCCGAACCCATCGTGCTGTTTTCCCATTTCCCCGATGAAGCTGACCAATACGGCGAAATTTGGCGCTATTTCAGTCATACTTTAGTGCATTTGTCCAATATGCACATTCTGTTTAACCTCACATGGTGGTGGATTTTCGGTGGCGCGATTGAACGTCGCTTGGGCAGTTTTAAATTACTGCAAATTTATTTCCTTGCCGGCGCGGTGGGCGGCATTGCGCAAAACATGGTGAGCGGACCGGCATTTTTCGGCTTATCCGGCGTGGTATATGCGGTGCTGGGCTATGTATTTGTGTTGGATAAGCTCAATAAACACACGGATTTTGACGTGCCGGAAGGCTTTTTCAATATGTTGGTTGTCGGGATCTTGCTTGGCTTTGCCGGCCCATTGGTGGATATTAATATTGGCAACACGGCGCATATTTCCGGTTTGTTGGTGGGCGTATTGTTGGCGTTTGCGGATCGAAATATTCGCGTTAAGTCGTGATTTCCTCACTAAAATGCGGTAAATTAGCTGCCCGAATGCTTATGGGAATGAGGAAATACGCATGAGACAATCTCTTCGTCATCAAAAAATTGTCGAACTGGTGAAGCAAAAAGGGTATTTGAGCACCGATGAATTGGTGGCTTTGTTTGATGTGAGCCCGCAAACCATTCGACGCGATTTAAATGAACTGGCCGAAGCCAACTTCATTCGCCGCCATCATGGAGGTGCCGCTTCGCCTTCCAGCGCCGAAAACAGCGATTATCACGATCGCAAGCACTTTTTTTCTCAAGAAAAAAATCGTATCGCCAAACAGGCGGTTGAGCTCATTCCGAACGGCGCCTCATTGTTTATCGACATCGGTACTACCTCTGAAGCCGTTTCTTTCGCTTTACTGGGGCACCAAAGACTGCGTATCGTCACCAATAATCTCAATGCCGCGCATATTCTCATGCAAAATGACTCCTTCGATATTACCATCGCCAGCGGTTCTTTACGTCAAGATGGCGGCATTATCGGCGAATCGACGGTGGAGTTTTTGTCCCAATTCCGTCTGGATTTCGGTGTGTTAGGCATCAGCGCCATTGATTTAGACGGCACATTGCTGGATTACGATTACCACGAAGTGCAGGTTAAACGAGCAATTATCGATAATTCCCGCAATACCTTGTTAGTCACCGACCATTCTAAATTCAGCCGCCGCGCCATGGTAAAACTGGGTTCAATCACCGATGTGGAATATGTTTTTACCGACATGGACGTACCGCCGAGCATTGATGAACTGCTGAAAAACAAAAATGTCAATTTAGTTGTTTGCTAGCGTTTTATTGGTTTTTACGTAAAAAGTGCGGTGGATTTTCACCGCACTTTTTTCTTCTTTATCTCCCGTCTTCGCATTTTTTGAATTTCTTTTTTTCTTGCTAAAAACTTATTTTTCTATATAAAATAAGTTACCTTTCGATATTGATAAAAATGCTTATTTATTGATCACTTGTAAAATTGATACAGTTTATCTGATTGATTTTTCTGCAAACACGTTTTAGCAAAAATCTTATATTGCTTTTATTGTATTCATTTATAAAAAGATCGATAATGAGAATGATTATCAAAACTAATAAAAATAAACTTTCCTAAGGAGAATAAATGAGCAAGTTTATTAAATTTGGTCACATTTTGCATTTTAAACGTGCTGAATGTTGCCAATGCAGAGGAACAATTAGATCAAATCGACGTTGTTGAAAAAACCATTGCGAACGAGAAAAAACCGTTCACCGAGGCAAAAGCTAAAAGTACCCGCGAGAATGTCTTCAAGTCCACAGAAACCGTTGATAATGTGGTACGCAGTATTCCCGGGGCATTTACTCAACAGGATAAAGGTTCCGGCGTACTATCCTTAAACATTCGTGGCGAAACCGGGTTCGGACGGGCGAACACCATGGTTGATGGGGTGACACAAACTTTTTATTCAACCTCTATGGATGCAGGGCGTACAGGTGGTAACTCGCAGTTTGGTGCGGCAATCGATCCGAATTTTATTGCCGGTATAGATTTAACCAAAGGCAACTTTAGCGGAACCGGTGGGGTAAATTCCTTGTACGGGGCGGCAAATTTCAGAACTTTGGGTGTGAATGATGTGATTCAGGGGGATAAAAACTATGGCTTCCTCACCAAAGGATTAAGCGGCGATAACGAAACCAAATATAACTACATGGCAATGGGTGCTGCCCGTAAATGGTTGGATAATGGCGGATATATTGGCGTTCTGTATGGCTATAGCCAAAGAGAGGTTTCACAAAATTATAAGGTCGGCGGTGGTGGAGAACGTATCTCCGATGTAGGTAAAGGGTTTCTTGAACGAAAAAGAAATGAATTTTTTCGTAGCCATCAGTTGAAATTTAACAGTGAGAAAAACGAATGGGAACGTGACTTTTCGATAAAAAATTCAGCGGGTAAGAGTACGTGGGAATATCCCTGGAATAAAAAATATAACGATCCGCAAAAGCTAAAGGAATATATCGCCGAGTTAGGTAAAATCTGGAATGAAAACGAAGTGCCGCAATGGGATTTAACACCGATAGATCCTTCAAGTTTGGTTCAGCGTTCAAAAAGCCATTTAGTGAAAGTGGAATTTTCGGATGATCGACATACCTTAAATTTACAATACCGAACTCTTGATAATCATATCGGTAGTCGAAAAATCGAGAATCGGAATTATCAGTTAAATTACAATTTTAATAATAATGGCTATCTTGATCTCAATGTATTGCTGGCGCATAACGTAGGCAAACAAAAGTATCCGAGCGGTTCACGTTTTGGCGGCTGGCAGGTATTGAAATATTTGGAAACCAAAAATACAGCGGATATTATTGATATTAGTAACAGTTATACCTTTTCGCTGCCAAAAGAAACCGATCTAAAAACGACCTTAGGCGTGAATTTATTTAAAAATCAATATACTAAAAATCGTTTCCCGGAAGAACTCAGTCCTTTTTACGACGGTCCTTCGCAAAAAAGCGGACTATATGACTTCTTAGGTCGTTTCAAAGGCGATAAAGGCATACTTCCGCAAAAATCGACCATTTACCGCCAAGTTGGGTAACGACGACCGGGCTGAGCTATACGATTCAGCACCGAAATTATCAAAAACGCGTTAATAAACGCGGCTTAGAATTAGAGCTTAATTATGATGCGGGTCGGTTCTTTACTAATTTATCTTACGCTTATCAGAAAACCAATCAGCCGACTAACTACAGCGATGCCAGTGAATCACCAAATAACGCATCGAAACAGGATCAAATTAAACAAGGCTATGGTTTAACTAAAATTTCTATGTTGCCGAGAGACTATGGTCGCTTGGAAATCGGTTCGCGCTGGTTTGATCGTAAATTAACCATCGGAAGTGCGGTCAGATATTACGGTAAAAGTAAACGTGCCACTACGGAAGAAAGATACATTGACGGCACGAAACCCGGCAATACCGCTGATCCGCATAATATCGGCAAACGTGTGATTAAAGAAACCGAGACTATTGATAAGCAACCGTTGGTGGTTGATTTCTATGTGGCGTATGAACCCGTCGAAAATTTAGTCATTCGCGCGGATATACAAAATGCCTTTGATAAAAGATATATTGACCCGTTGGATGCCGCAAATGACGCAGCAACCCAACGCTATTTCTCCACCTTTGAGAATCTCAATTCCTATGGAGATGATATAGTTCAGTGTGATTCTAACGGATTATGTAACGGAAGATATGGCGGAAAGACCAATTCTATTCTGAATAATTATGCCAGAGGGAGGACTTTCGTCTTATCGGTGAGTTATAAATTCTGATAATTTAACTGATAGAACACCTAGAGACATCGATCGAGTACTAACAGGACCTGTATATTTATTATTGTTTAATAAATATACAGGCATAGTAGACAAAAGAGTTGGTTTTACCAACTTTTTCTATTTATAAGATCCCTAATAAGTAATACATTGCGCATACTTGTCAAACTATGATGCACGGCTAATTTTTGTTTTAATATTTTAATCCCTTAAGTCGATTAGTTGTTTTTCAATGCCTAAACCGGCATATTGTTCAAACGTGAATAACTAATTCATATATCGCTTTTGAGCTCCTATACGCACTTCTGACATTGCGCTGTTTATAAGAAAAATTCTCATTCGGCTTGTCCGAGCGTTCCGTCAAAAACGTTTGATGATTTCGATACCACGAATAGCGCAGGACATAAAAGTGATTTTTTTGTTGATAAATTCAAAAAAGTGGGTTAACGCCTCGTACTATAAGGTCTTAACCCACTTTTATCCGCTACTTTTCTGCTATACCCTTTTCAAGGGTTTTAAAAAACACCATAAAATACTACCGCACTTTAGGAGTATCGATCGGATTCTGTGATGAAGTAGCGCGAAAATCTTAACCGGTAGTCAATATCCAGCTTCCATCAGCCTGCAATTCTAAACGCTGTTGATGCAACGGCACCAACGCCGAACGATGCCCTACGCTGATAATCGTCGTATTCGGCAATGTGTGGCGAATGAGACGATACATGGCGTTTTCCAATCCTTCGTCAAGACTGGCGGTGGCTTCGTCTAAAAAGGCGACTTGTGGCTTGTGCAATAATAAACGGGCGAAAGCAAGGCGTTGTTGTTCACCAAGGGATAAAATGCGACTCCAGTCTTGTTCCTGTGCCAAACGATCCTGTAAATGAGCCAGCTGAACCTGTTTTAACACCTTGCTGACCTCTGTCAAATCCGCCTTTTCTATGGAGCTCGGATAATACAGCGCTGTGAGTAAATCCCCTTGTGGCAGATAAGGGCGCTGCGAGAGGAACAAGGTATTGTGTTGCGGGCAGAACACTTCTCCTTGAGCGTATAACCATAGCCCCGCTACGGTGCGTAATAAGGTGGTTTTACCTACGCCCGATTGCCCTTGGATGAGCAAAGAATGTCCTTGCGGTAGGGTGAGATTGAGATCTTTAATCAGCGTTTTGCCAAGGGGGGATTTGACGCTGAGATGTTGGAAAATCACATCGCTCGGGTGGTCGGAAATGTGAGTTTTGCTTTCTTTTTGTGCCGCTTCGACGCTGTATTTGAAACCGGTTAAACGGTCTAACGTGGCTTTATATTCGGCGAAATTGTCGTAAGTGTTACGGAAAAAGGAGAGATTTGAGTGTAACTGCCCGAAAACCTGTAAGGTTTGCATTAAGTCGCCCAGTTTAATTTGTTTTTCAAAATAGCGACCCACTTGAATGAGTAGCGGAAACACCACCGAAATTTGGCTTACCACCAAGTTGAACCCGGAGAATTTTAACGTCCGGAACACGATGCCCCACATGTTGCCGATAACCGAGCGAAATTGTTTATATAGATGGCTTTTTTCCACTTTTTCACCAGTATAGAACGCGATACTTTCGGCGTATTCTTTTACGCGAATTAAGGAATAACGATAGTTCGCGTTTAATTTTTCATTAGCGAAATTCAAGCGGATTAAGGGTTTTCCGAGCCAGAAGGCGATGAGCGTGGTGAAAATCACGTAAGCGAACACCAAGAACACCATCATGTGCGGAATTTTTACTCCCAGCACGCTCATTGGACCCGCCAATCCCCACAACAAAATGGTGTAGGAAATCATGGAGGTGACAGCATTAATCACGCCGGTGCTAAGGGAAAGGGTGGTTTTGACGTAAGCTTGCACGTCTTGTTGAATCCGTTGATCGGGGTTGTCCAGATTATGACCGGTATATTGGCTTTTATAGTAAGCGCGATTGCTCATCCATTTTTCTACCATTTCGCTATTCAGCCATTCAATCCAGTTAATGGAAAAGCGTTGGCTGACATAATAGCTAATAAGCGCCGAGAGGACGGAAAAGCCGGCAATAAAGCCAAAGAGGATCATTTGATTCCAAAACACCGGTTCGTTGAATTCCTGGAGCGAGGTGTACAGATTGTTGTACCAAGTAGAGTACACCAGGCTAAGACGCACGCTAAAGAGTGTCAAGGTGACGATTAAAGTGAAAAATAGCAGCGGTTTGATGCTGCGCTTCGGCGAAAGATAGCCGCCGGCGAACATCCAGAATTGTTTGCCCCAGCTGGTGAGATGCACTAATAAAAAAATACTGAAACTGAAAACAACGGCGGTAATTGCCAAGGTTTTTGCAATCCAAAGTAAAGAAGTGATAATTTCCTGAGTATGATCCATCATATAATCCGATAACAAAAAAGTGCGGTTCATTTTAAAAAGATTTTCTTATTAGGCAAGTAAAAATGTGATGGAGGTGGCATTTTTTAGCTTTACTTCAGCAAGTGAAAAATCAACTTGTTATAATCTTTTCAGCTAATTTTGTTTGAGGTAGATATGAGCGATATTGCAATTACGACGAGCCTATTAGCGTTAGTTGCCGTTATCGGGCTATGGATCGGACATTGGAAAATCAAAGGCGTCGGTTTCGGCGTGGGGGGCGTGCTGTTCGGTGGAATCATCGTGGCGCATTTTACCAATGAATACGGGCTGAAGCTGGATATGCACACGTTGCATTTCGTGCAGGAATTCGGCTTAATTCTGTTTGTTTATACCATCGGGATTCAGGTTGGTCCGGGATTTTTCTCATCGTTGCGCCGTTCAGGATTAAAACTGAACGGTTTTGCATTTTTAATCGTGCTGCTCGGCGGGCTCACTGTGGTAGTGATTCATAAGTTTGCGGGCGTGCCGTTGGATATTATCTTGGGGATTTATTCCGGAGCGGTAACCAATACGCCGTCTCTCGGTGCGGGACAACAGATTTTAAGCGAATTGGGCTTTGCTGATGCAAACACCACCATGGGGACAGCATACGCAATGGCTTATCCTTTCGGTATTTGCGGGATTTTGTTATGTATGTGGCTCATTCGCCTGGCGTTTAAAGTGAAAGTGGACGACGAAGAACGTAATTTCCAGCATGAAAGCGGGCAGGATAAAGAATCTTTGGGCTCCATTAACGTAAAAGTAACCAACAAAAACCTGGATGGTTTGCGCTTGGCGGATATTCCGGGTTTTGAAAGTCATGATGTGGTCTGTTCCCGTTTGAAACGTGGTGACGACATCAGCGTGCCGAAAGCCGATACAGAAATTTTTCCGGATGACGTGTTACACTTGGTAGGAGAAACGCCGGCATTGAAAAAAATGCGTTTGGTCATCGGCGAGGAATTGGATTTACCGATTTCCAACATCAGCGGCGAAATTCGTGCCGAACGGGTTGTCGTTACCAGCGAAAAAGTGCTGGGCAAGAAAATCAAATCGCTGGGTATTCACCAAAAATACGGTGTGGTGATTTCCCGTTTGAACCGTGCCGGGGTGGAACTGGTGCCGACCGCCAACACCAGCCTGCAATTCGGTGACGTGTTGCACATGGTCGGGCGCACCGATGTGTTAAATAACGCCATTTCCGTGATCGGTAACGCCGAACAAAAATTACAACAAGTGCAAATGTTACCGGTGTTTATCGGGATCGGCTTGGGTGTGTTGTTGGGCTCCATTCCGTTTTACATTCCCGGTTTTCCGGTGGCATTAAAACTCGGTTTGGCGGGCGGTCCGTTAGTGGTCGCATTGATTTTGGCACGGATCGGTAGTGTGGGAAAACTGTATTGGTTTATGCCGCCGAGCGCCAACCTTGCTTTGCGTGAAATCGGGATCGTTCTGTTCCTGGCGGTGGTCGGGTTAAAATCGGGCGGCAGCTTCCTGGATACCCTGCTTAACGGCAGCGGTTTGGAATGGATGGGCTACGGCGTGATTATTACTTTGGTTCCGCTGCTGATTACTGGCATTGTTGCCCGCTTATACAGCAAGCTCAATTACCTTTCCCTGTGCGGCGTGCTGGCGGGTTCCATGACCGATCCGCCGGCGCTGGCTTTCGCCAATGCTATTAAAGAAGAAAGCGGCGCGGCGGCATTGTCTTATGCCACAGTGTATCCGCTCGCCATGTTCCTGCGGATTATTTCACCGCAGTTATTGGCGTTGCTGTTGTGGAGTTTCGCCTAGTAAAAAACGCGATAAAAACCGACCGCACTTTATGCGACGACAGATTTCGCCGTGTAAAGTGCGGTCGGTTTTTGCGGCATTTTCCAATGTTTGCTTCACAGGTTAGGCAAGATCCATTAAAATGAACCAATTTTTGTTAACACAAAAGGGAAAAATATGAGCCAACCGATTTATAAAAGAATTCTGTTAAAACTCAGTGGTGAAGCCTTACAAGGCGATGAAGAATTCGGTATCGATCCTTCCATTTTGGATAGAATGGCGTTAGAAATTAAGGAGCTCGTCGAAATGGACGTGGAGGTCGGCGTTGTGTTGGGTGGTGGCAATTTATTCCGCGGTGCCAAACTTGCCAAAGCCGGTATGAACCGCGTGGTAGGCGACCACATGGGGATGTTGGCGACGGTGATGAACGGTTTGGCGATGCGTGACGCGCTGCACCGCGCCGATGTCAACGCCAAATTAATGTCCGCCTTTCAGTTAAACGGTATTTGCGATACCTACAACTGGTCCGAAGCCATCAAAATGTTACGCGAAAAACGCGTCGTGATTTTCTCTGCCGGCACCGGCAGCCCTTTCTTTACCACCGATTCCGCCGCTTGTTTACGCGGTATTGAAATTGAAGCGGATGTGGTGTTAAAAGCCACCAAAGTGGATGGCGTGTACGACTGCGATCCGGCCAAAAATACCAATGCCAAACTGTATAAAAACTTAACCTATGCGGAAGTCATCGATAAAGAATTAAAAGTGATGGATCTTGCCGCCTTTACCCTCGCCCGCGACCACGGTATACCAATTCGGGTCTTCAATATGGGTAAACCGGGCGCATTACGCCAAGTCATCCTCGATACCGATGTCGGCACGACCATTTGTTAAGCGGGGTTTCGTGAAAAGGAAAAACGGTAGAAATGATTTTCTACCGTTTTTTGTATGAAAAAAACACATGAAAATTCGACCGCACTTTGTTGCCCATCAAAAAATAAAATACAGCAAAAATTTACGCCTGAAAGCCGTGCTTCCAAAAGAAAATGATTCAAAATTTTACAAAAATCCAGTAGAATCACGCCGTTTTATCTTTATTTATTAAAAAGGAAAGTTGAATGATTAAGCAAATTAAACAAGATGCCGAAGACCGTATGGAAAAAAGCCTGGACGCGTTAAAAGGGCATATTGCAAAAATCCGTACTGGTCGTGCGCAGCCAAGTTTATTGGATGCGATTCAAGTGGATTATTACGGTTCTGCAACACCGTTACGCCAATTAGCCAATGTGGTGGCGGAAGATGCGCGTACGTTGGCGGTGACCGTATTCGATCGTTCTTTGATTCAAGCGGTGGAAAAAGCCATTTTGACTTCCGATTTAGGCTTAAATCCGTCTTCTGCCGGCACCACCATTCGCGTGCCGCTACCACCATTAACGGAAGAACGTCGTCGTGAGTTAATCAAAATCGTGAAAGCGGAAGGCGAACAGGGCAAAGTGGCGATTCGTAACGTGCGCCGTGATGCTAACGATAAAATCAAAGCCTTGTTAAAAGACAAAGAAATCAGCGAAAACGATCAGCACAAAGCGGAAGAGGTGATTCAAAAATTAACCGATAGCTTCATCAAAAAAGTGGATGATGTGTTGGCGGACAAAGAAAAAGAATTACTTGATTTCTAATTGCTGAACATCGCTAAACACGGACGCAGTGGCTTACTGCGTCTTTTCTTATGCGGGCGCGTTTATTTTATTGCCCGACAACTCTGCAAAGTGCGGTCAAAATTTTATGCAAAACAAACAAAAGGTCGTGATTCTCGGTGCTACAGGTTCTATCGGCAACAGCGCCCTGTCGGTGATTGAACACAATCCGGAAAACTATGAGGCGTTTGCCTTGGTGGGCGGTTCCAATGCGACGGCGATGTTTGAAAAATGCCTGAAATTTCGACCGCACTTTGTTGCTTTAGCTGATGAATACGCAGCGAAAGTATTGCGCGAAAAATTAACGGCTCATCAGATTCCAACCCAAGTTTTGGCGGGGCAGCAGGCGATTTGTGAATTGAGTGCGCATCCTGATGCAGACATGGTGATGGCGGCGATTGTGGGTGCGGCGGGCTTGTTACCGACCCTATCTGCAGTTAAAGCGGGTAAGAAAGTGTTACTGGCGAACAAAGAGGCGCTGGTGACTTGCGGTCAAATTTTTATTGATGCCGTGAAACAGCATGGCGCGCAATTATTGCCGGTGGACAGCGAACATAACGCCATTTTTCAATCGTTGCCACCACAGGCGCAGCAACAAATCGGTTTTTGCCCGTTGGCGGATTTGGGCATCAGCAAAATCGTGCTGACCGGTTCCGGCGGACCTTTCCGTTATACGGCGTTAAGCGAATTTGACGGCATTACGCCGGAACAAGCGGTAGCGCATCCGAACTGGTCTATGGGCAAGAAAATTTCCGTGGATTCCGCCACCATGATGAACAAAGGCTTGGAATATATTGAAGCCCGCTGGTTGTTTAACGTGTCCGCCGACGAAATGGAAGTGATTATTCACCCGCAATCCATTATTCATTCTATGGTGCGTTATATCGACGGCAGCGTCATCGCGCAAATGGGCAATCCTGATATGCGCACGCCGATCGCCGAAACCATGGCGTATCCGCACCGCACGTTTTCCGGCGTCGCGCCGCTAGATTTCTATCAATTAAACGGGCTGACTTTTTTGGCACCGGACTATCAACGTTATCCTTGCTTGAAACTCGCCATCGAGGCGTTCGCCGCCGGTCAATATGCTACGACGGCAATGAATGCCGCCAATGAAATCGCTGTGCAGGCATTTTTAGATCGCCAAATTAAATTTACCGACATTGCCAAACTTAATCAGGCGGTGGTGGAACAAATTGCACCGCAACAAATCAAACAAATTGATGATGTGTTGGACGTCGATCGCGCAGCGCGTGAGTGCGCGCGTAAACAATTGGCACATTGGTCTCACTGACGCTTAAACAGAGAATGGATAATGACAGAACTGGATCCGAATAATATTCCGCAACATGTTGCCATTATTATGGACGGCAACGGGCGTTGGGCGAAACAGCAGGGCAAAATGCGCATTTTCGGGCATAAAAACGGCGTGGCGGCGGTGCGTGAGGCGGTGTCTTACGCGCGTAAAATCGGTGTGAAATATTTAACTTTATATGCGTTTAGCAGTGAAAACTGGAATCGCCCCGAGCAGGAAGTCAGTGCGCTGATGAATTTGTTTATGCAGGCGTTGGATTTTGAACTAAAAAAACTGCATAAAAATAATATTCGATTGAAGATTCTGGGCAATGTTGCGCGCTTCAGTGAAGGGTTACAGGAAAAAATTAAGAACGCGGAAAAATTAACGGAAAATAACACCGCACTTACTTTAAATATCGCGGCGAATTACGGCGGTCGTTGGGACATTGTACAGGCGGCACAACAGCTGGCACAAAAAGTACAGACGCAACAACTTGCCGTAACGGAAATTGACGAAGCGTTGTTGCAACAACATTTGGTTACGCAAGACGATCCGGAAGTGGATTTGCTTATTCGCACCAGCGGCGAGCAGCGCATCAGCAATTTTTTATTATGGCAAGCCGCCTATGCCGAATTTTATTTTTCCGATGTGCTTTGGCCGGATTTTAATGAAGCCGAGTTTCATCAGGCGATCCTATCTTATCAACAGCGTCATCGTCGTTTTGGCGGGACGGAATAACAGAGGAATTTATCGTGCTTAAACAACGGGTTTTATCGGCGATTGTGTTAATTGCCATTGTATTCGCCACGTTATTTTTATTCTCACCTTATTATTTTGCGCTCGCCTTAGGTGTGGTTGTGGTGCTGGGCATTTGGGAATGGACTCAGTTCTTTAATTTCAAACAACCGACATTCTGGCGTTATGCCACCACCGTGTTAAGTGCGGTGTTTTTGTTCCTGTGGATTTATGATGAAGGCAATTATCTGGATGCCGGTCGGGTTTTTGAACATTATGCTCAACCGATTTTATTGGGCGCAGTGATTTGGTGGTTGGTGGCGTTATCTTTTGTGGTGAGTTACCCGAAAAGCAGCAATCTTTGGGCAAAACATTCCGTGCTGCAATTTTTCTTTGCCTTTTTTACGCTGATTCCGTTTTTAATCGGCGTGTTATTGCTACGTTTGGATAATTATGTAGCGCAACCTTATTACGGCATTATGTTGCTGTTGTATGTGTTTATTCTGGTTTGGGTGGCGGATTCCGGGGCGTATTTTGTGGGACGTAAATTCGGTAAACAAAAATTGGCGCCGAAAGTATCGCCAAGTAAATCCTGGCAGGGCGCAATCGGCGGTTTGGTGATGGCGGGCATCGTTTCTGCGATTTTCGTGAATGTTACGCAACAAAGTTTGATTAAAGATATTTCGCCGCCGGCATTTATTGCATTGTCTGTGGTGACGGTAGCCATTTCGATTCTGGGCGATTTAACGGAAAGTATGTTCAAACGCCAAAGCGGCATTAAAGACAGCAGTAACCTGATTCCGGGGCACGGTGGCATTTTGGACAGAATTGACAGCCTGACTGCTGCCGTACCGTTCTTTGCATATTTCTATTTCTTTGTATTGTAGGATTGGCTATGTCATTTTTGTGGTCGACAGTTTCATTTCTGATTGTTATCGCCGTCTTGGTGGCGGTACACGAATACGGACACTTTTGGGCGGCGAGAAAGTGCGGTGTAAAAGTTCATCGTTTTTCTATCGGCTTCGGCAAAGTGATCTGGTCGCGTACCGATAAACGGGGGACGGAGTTTGCCGTATCGGCGATTCCCCTCGGTGGTTATGTGAAAATGCTGGACGGACGCAATGAAGAGATTCCGCCTGAATTTGCCGCGCAAGCCTTCGATAACAAAACCGTCGCGCAACGTGCGTTCATTATCGCTGCCGGACCTTTAGCCAATTTCTTATTTGCTATTCTGGCGTATTTCGTTATTTACTCCATCGGTGTCCCCAGCATTAAACCAGTGATCGAGGAAGTTCAACCTCATTCCATTGCTGCAAAGGCACAAGTTTCACCAAATACCCAGATTACTGAAGTTGACGGTGTTGTTACGCCGGATTGGGAAACAATTAATCTGTTGCTGGCGACTAAAACGGGCGAAAGCAAGGTGGAATTAACCTTGGTAGAGTTTGGTTCTACCATTGAGCAACACAAAATTTTAGATTTATCTAACTGGACTTTTAATCCCGAAAAAGAAAGTGCTTTCGGCTCACTAGGAATTGTTCCGGTAAGAACCAAAGTGGATATGACTTTGTCTAAAGTCAATAATCATTCCCCTGCGCAAAAGGGAGGGTTGTTGGTCGGTGATAAATTATATTGGTCGGACGGTAAAGAAATTGTCTGGCAGGATTTTATCGAACAGGTTCAACAGGGCAAACCGTTAGCTTTAAAAGTGGAACGCAACGGTGAATGGCTGGAAAAAACCATTACTCCGGAGCTTAATGACAAAAAGCGTTGGTTTGTGGGCATTTCACCGACTTTTTACCCGGTGGCTGATGAATATCGTACCGAATTAAAGTATGATATGCTCGAATCTCTACAGAGGGCGGTTGAAAAGACATTCCAACTCTCTTGGTTAACTATAAAAGTGATCGGTAAATTGCTCATCGGCGAATTATCGTTGAATAACTTGGGTGGTCCGATTTCCATTGCACAGGGCGCAGGTGCATCATCTGAACTAGGTCTGATTTACTATTTAAGCTTTATGGCGTTAATCAGCGTGAATTTAGGTGTGATGAATCTCTTTCCGTTGCCGGTGTTAGACGGCGGGCATTTGGTCTTCCTGGCGCTGGAAGCCCTTAAAGGAAAACCGGTTTCCGAACAGGTCCAGAATATCAGTTATCGAATTGGTGCGGTCTTATTATTGATGTTAATGGGATTCGGACTGATCAATGATTTTTTACGTTTAAATTAGTTTTGATACAGGATAAAAATGACGATGAAAAAACTTTTAATTGCAAGCTTATTGTTTAGCTCAACCGCCGCGCTTGCCGGACCTTTCGTGGTACAGGACATTCGTGTTGACGGCGTTCAGGCGGGAACCGAAAGTAATATTATCGCAAGTTTGCCGGTTCGTGTCGGGCAAAAAATTAACGATGCCAATATTGCCGGTGTAGTACGTAACTTGTTTTTAACCGGTCAATACGAAGATGTTAAAGCTTCCCAACAAGGTAATACCTTAGTCATTTCCGTGGTGCCGAAAGCAATTATTTCCGATGTGGTGCTGGACGGTAACAAATCCATTCCTAATGATGCATTAAAACAAAATTTAAATGCCAATGGCTTCCAGAAGGGCGATATATTAAATCGTGAAAAACTTGAAGCCTTTCGTAAAAGTTTAGAAGATCATTATCACAGCGTCGGGCGTTATAACGCAAAAGTGGAAACTATCGTAAATCCGCTGCCAAATAACCGCGCTGAAGTGAAAATTCAAATCAAAGAGAACGATGTGGCGTTATTAAAAGGCGTGACCTTTGTGGGTAACCAGGTCTTTGATAGCGACAGATTGCAAGATCAAATGGAACTTCAACCGGATGCCTGGTGGAAGTTATTCGGCAATAAATTCGATTCAACCCAATTCTCCAAAGATTTAGAAACCATTCAAAATTATTATTTGGATCGTGGTTATGCCAAAGCGCAAATCGTTGATAATGATGTTCAGCTAAATGATGAAAAAACCGAAGCACGCGTCACTATTAACGTCTCTGAGGGTGAAAAATATACCGTCAATGGCGCACGTATCGTGGGTGATGTGGGCGGTATGAGCGAGCAGCTGGCACCATTATTGAAGCAAATTCATATCGGCGAAGAATTCCATCGTAGCGATGTGCAAGCCGTTGAAGACAGCATTAAATCCACCTTGGGCGAACGTGGTTACGGTAGCGCACAAGTGAACGTTCAACCTGACTTTAACGATGATGCCAAAACCGTCGGGTTAAGTTTTGTGGTGGATGCGGGCAAACGTTATTCCGTTCGTCAAATTCGTTTTGAAGGCAACACCGTCAGCGCGGACAGCACATTACGTCAGGAAATGCGTCAACAAGAAGGCAGCTGGTTATCTACTGATCTAGTTGAATTGGGTAAAGTGCGGTTAGATCGTACGGGATTTTTTGAAACCGTAGAAAGCCGCACCGAGCCGGTCGAAGGTACCGGCGATGAAGTGGATGTCATTTATAAAGTGAAAGAGCGTAACACCGGTAGTATTAACTTCGGTGTGGGATATGGTACGGAAAGCGGTTTAAGCTACCAAGCAAGTATCAAACAGGATAACTTCCTCGGCATGGGTTCCTCATTAAGCTTGGCGGGTTCCCGTAACGATTACGGCACCAGCGTTAACTTAGGCTATAACGAACCGTACTTCACTAAAGACGGGGTTAGCTTAGGCGGTAATATATTCTTCGAAAATTATGATAACTCCAAAAACTCGACATCCGCGTCCTATGCGCGTACCACTTACGGTGGTAACTTAACATTAGGCTTCCCGGTGAATGAAAATAATGCCTACTATATCGGCTTGGGCTATGCCTATAACAAACTGAAAAATATCACGCCTGAATATAATCGGGCCTTATATTTAGCTTCCTTAAACTATAACGAATGGACCTTCAAATCACACGATTATGATATTTCCTTCGGCTGGAACTACAACAGTTTGAACCGTGGTTTCTTGCCAACCAAAGGGGTGAAAGCCTCTATTGGCGGCAAAGTCACGATTCCGGGTTCCGATAACAAATACTACAAACTGAACGCCGATGTACAAGGTTTCTATCCGCTTAACCGCGATCAAACCTGGGTATTATCCGGACGTTTAGGTGCGGCTTATGCCAACGGCCTCGGTGGTAAGCGTCTGCCGTTCTATCAAACTTACACTGCGGGCGGTATCGGTAGCTTACGTGGTTTCGCCTACAGCGCGATTGGTCCGCAAGCAATTTATATCAATCCGAGGGTGAATGGATGTAGCGGTTCCGGTGTGAATGTCAATTCAAGCTGTTATAACATTGTGAACGGTGATATTGTGGGCGGTAATGCTATGGCAACGGCAAGTGTGGAATTAATCGTGCCGACTCCGTTTGTTGCCGAAAAAAACCAAAACTCCGTGCGCACTTCCTTCTTTGTGGATGCTGCCAGTGTTTGGGATACACATTGGAAGGGTGAAAAAGCCAAATTTACGAATTTGAAATTACCGGATTACGGTGATCCTTCCCGTGTTCGTGCTTCTGCCGGTCTTGCCTTCCAATGGCAATCACCGATTGGTCCGTTAGTTTTCTCTTATGCGAAACCGATTAAGAAATACGAAAATGATGATATTGAGCAATTCCAGTTCAGTATCGGCGGTTCTTTCTAGTCAAGATGAGCTTCTCATAGAAAACGGGACATCTGAAAAATACCGGTGCCGTTAAAGCGGCACTGAAAATTCACATTTAATTCACAAAAAGGAAAAATCGAAACATGAAAAAAATCGTAAAACTTACCGCACTTTCTTTGGCCTTAGCTTTCTCTTCTTTAGCCATGGCTGACGAAAACATTGCATTTATTAGCGCAGAGTACCTTTTCCAAAATCACCCTGATCGCAAAGCGGTAGCAGAAAAATTAGAAGCCGAATTTAAACCGACCGCAGATAAATTAGCAGAAAACAAAAAACAAATTGATACCAAGATCGCCGATATTCAGAAAAAAGTAGAAGCGAAAGTGGCTGCATTACAAAAAGATGCGCCGAAATTGCGTTCTGCCGACGTCAAAAAGCGTGAAGATGAAATCAATAAATATGGCAACGACCAGCAAGAGGAAATTAATAAATTAATCGCCGAACATGATCAAAAAGCAAAAGAATTCCAAGAGAACTATGCTAAACGTGAAAATGAGGAAACTGAAAAATTAGTCGCCAGTATTCAAGCCGCGACTAACAATGTCGCGAAACAAAAAAATTATACGTTAGTGCTTGATGATCGTTCCGTTGTCTATGGTATAGATGGTAAAAACATCACCGAAGAAGTGTTAAAAGCAATTCCGGCACAGGCTAAATAATGAGAACTTATTCTCTTTCTGAATTAGCACAGCAAATCGGCGCTACCATTCGTGGTAACGCCGATGTTGTTGTTAGCAATATTGCCCCTTTAGACAAGGCAAACGAACGGCAACTGACCTTTATTTCTAATGTCAAATTCCGAGAACTATTGGTGCAGTCGAAAGCGGGAATTTTGGTGGTTTCCGAAGCGGATGTGGAATTTTGCTCTCCGGACAGCAACCTGCTTATTGTTAAAGACCCTTATGTCGCCTATGCCAAACTGGCGCAATATATGGATACCACCCCTAAAGCGGCGAGTGGCATCGCCAAAAGTGCGGTCATTGCTGAAGGCGTTTTTCTTGGTGAAAATGTGTCCATCGGCGCTAATGCGGTGATTGAATCCGGCGTGGAATTGGGGGATAACGTAGTGATAGGCGCCAATTGCTTTGTGGGTAAAAACACAAAAATCGGTGCAAATACCCAACTTTGGGCGAATGTCTCCGTGTATCACGACGTACAAATCGGTCAGCATTGCCTGATTCAATCCGGCGCGGTGATTGGCAGTGACGGTTTCGGTTACGCCAATGAACGCGGCAAATGGATTAAAATCCCGCAGGTGGGGCAGGTAATTATCGGCAATAACGTGGAAATCGGCGCTTGCACCTGTATCGACCGCGGCGCCTTGGATGCCACGGTGATTGAAGATAACGTGATCATCGATAACCTGTGCCAAATCGCCCATAATGTGCATATCGGTACCGGCACGGCAGTGGCGGGCGGTGTGATTATGGCGGGCAGCCTGACGGTCGGTCGCTATTGTTTAATCGGTGGTGCCAGTGTGATTAATGGTCACATGGAAATCTGCGATCAAGTGACGATTACCGGCATGGGCATGGTGATGCGTCCGATTACCGAACCGGGCGTGTATTCTTCCGGTATTCCATTGCAAACCAACAAAGAATGGCGTAAAACCGCTGCATTGACGCTGGGTATTGACGGATTGAATAAGCGCATCAAGGCATTAGAAAAAAAAGTAAAATAAGATGAGCTACGAATAGTTCATTTTGTGTTAATCATACAAATAACGTATAATCCGCGCTGATTTTGTTTATTATTTTAGTATTGAAGGTAAACCTGTGACTGAACAAAACTCAAGAATTATCGAATCACACGAAATAATGCAATTATTGCCCCATCGTTATCCATTTTTATTAGTTGATCGCGTGATTAACTTTGAAGAAGGTAAATGGTTAACTGCAATTAAGAATATTAGCGTAAACGAGCCCTGTTTTACCGGGCACTTCCCGGATAATCCGATTTTACCGGGGGTGTTAATTCTTGAAGCCTTGGCACAAGCTATGGGCATTTTGGCATTTAAAACCCATGAATTGGTAGGTGGCGAAATTTTCTATTTCGCCGGTGTAGATGAAGCCCGCTTTAAACGTCCGATTATTCCGGGCGATCAAATGGTATTACACGTTGAAGTCATTAAAGAACGTCGCGGTATTACCGCGTTCACGGCAACCGCAACCGTCGATGGTGAAGTGGCTTGCGAAGCGAAGTTAATGTGTGCCCGCCGTGTAGCATAAATCAATATAAGAGGATAAACATGATTCACCCAACTGCAAAAATTCATCCTCAGGCGATCGTTGAAGAAGGCGCTAAAATCGGCGAGAACGTGGTCATCGGTCCTTTTACCATTATCGGTAAAGATGCAAAAATCGGTAAAGGTACCGTTATTCATTCCCATGTTGTGATTAACGGCAACACTAAAATCGGCGAAGATAATGAAATTTATCAGTTCGCCAGTATCGGTGAAGTGAACCAGGACTTGAAATATCAAGGTGAACCGACCCGCGTAGTGATCGGCAACCGTAACCGCATTCGTGAAAGTGTGACTATTCATCGCGGTACGGCACAAGGCGGTGGTGTGACGAAAATCGGCGACGACAATTTACTCATGATTAACGTGCATATTGCGCACGATTGTCTGATAAAAAACCGTTGTATTTTAGCCAATAATGCTACGCTTGCCGGCCATGTGCAACTGGATGATTTTGTTGTTGTGGGAGGCATGTCCGCAATTCACCAATTTGTGGTTATCGGTGCGCATGTGATGTTGGGTGGTGGTTCTATGGTCAGCCAGGATGTCCCGCCGTATGTGATGGCACAAGGTAATCATGCACAACCGTTCGGCGTGAACATTGAAGGTTTGAAACGTCGTGGTTTTGATAAGTTAACCATGCGTACTATTCGTAATGTGTACAAAATGATTTACCGTAGTGGGAAAACATTAGAAGAAGTGATGCCGGAAATTGAGCAAATTGCCGAGACCGAATCGGCCATAAGCTTTTTCGTTGAGTTTTTCAAGCGTTCAAAACGCGGCATTATTCGCTAATCTCAACAGATAAAACACCCCATTTTCCGACCGCACTTTGATCTCATCCGTCAAAAGTGCGGTCGTTTTTTTCAGAGTTTTTATATGTCAGATTTCATTGCAACAAAGGATTCCCCGCTTATCGCCCTCACTGCCGGCGAAGTGTCCGGCGACATTCTCGGCGCCGGTTTGATTAAATCCCTCAAAGTGCGTTATCCCAATGCCTGTTTTATCGGCATCGGCGGACCACGCATGATTGCGGCAGGCTTTGAAAGCCTGTTTGATATGGAAGAACTTTCCGTTATGGGTTTGGTGGAAGTACTTAAGCATCTGCCGCGCCTGCTGAAAATTCGCCGCCGTATTATTCAACAATTATTGGCGTTAAAGCCGGATGTGTTTATCGGCATCGACGCACCGGATTTTAATCTGGATGTGGAGCTTAAACTCAAACAAAACGGCATTAAAACCATTCATTACGTCAGCCCGTCGGTGTGGGCGTGGCGTCAGAAACGCGTGTATAAAATCGGTGCGGCAACCAATTTGGTGCTGGCGTTTTTGCCTTTTGAGAAAGCCTTTTACGATCGCTTTAACGTGCCTTGCCGTTTTATCGGGCACACCATGGCAGACGCCATTCCGTTGAAACCGAATCGCGCGGAAGCCTGCCGTTTGCTCAATCTGGACGAAAACCAACATTATCTTGCTATCCTCGTTGGCAGCCGCAGTAGTGAAGTGGAATTTCTTGCCGAACCTTTTTTGCAAACCGCCCAATTATTGCGCCAACGTTATCCTGATTTACAATTTCTGGTGCCGTTAATTAACGCCAAGCGCCGTCAGCAATTTGAACAAATCAAACAACGCGTGGCACCGGATTTAGATGTTATCCTGTTAGACGGCAATGCCCGCGCCGCCATGATTGCCGCCAAAGCAACCTTACTCGCGTCAGGCACGGCGGCATTAGAGGCGATGTTATGCAAATCACCGATGGTGGTGGGCTATCGCATGAAGCCGTTCACGTATTTCCTGGTGAAATGTTTGGTGAAAATCAAGTATATTTCCCTGCCGAATCTGCTGGCGGATGAAATGTTGGTGCCGGAGCTAATTCAGGCAGAATGTAATCCGACTAATTTGGTGGAAAAACTGTCGGTATATTTGGATACAGATGAAAGTACGGTCAAAAATCGCAACATTTTAATTCAACGTTTCACCGAGTTGCACAAAATGATTCAATGCGATGCCGATCAACAGGCAGCACAGTCGGTGATTGATTTACTGGAGCAGAAAAATGGATAAATTTACCTATCCCCAAGGCTATGAACTGATTGCCGGTGTAGATGAAGTAGGGCGAGGTCCTTTGGTGGGAGCAGTAGTGACGGCGGCGGTGATTTTGGATCCGAAGCAGCCTATTGAAGGGCTGGCGGATTCCAAAACACTCTCGGAAAAGAAACGGTTATTACTGGCAGAAGAAATTAAGCAAAAAGCGTTGGCATGGGCGCTCGGGCGGGCGGAACCGCATGAAATCGACGAATTGAATATTTTACATGCGTCCATGCTTGCCATGGAGCGGGCGATAAAACACCTGAAAATTCGACCGCACTTTGTGTTGGTGGATGGCAATCGGATTCCGCCGAATCTCATGATTCCCGCGCAAGCCGTTGTCAAAGGGGATGTGTTGGTGCCGGAAATCAGCGCGGCGTCTATTTTGGCAAAAGTGGCGCGCGATCAGGAAATGATAGTGCTGGATAAAAAATATCCGCACTATGCATTTGCTAAGCACAAAGGCTATCCCACCAAGCTACATTTGGAAAAATTAAGGGAATTTGGCGTGCTGCCGGAATACCGCCGCAGTTTTGCACCTGTTAAAAAATTACTAAAATCGCTATAATTCAGCCAATAATAACAAGCCTTCATTGCAGAGGTGGCTATGAGTCAAATCTCTCATTTCTTCAATTCATTCCAACCGGAACCGTGGTTATGGGTTGTTTTGTTGCTGATTGCCGCCGTCATTCTTTTCATTCGCAATCACATCCGCATGGACATTGTCGCCGTGTTGGTGATGTTAGCTTTCAGCCTCAGCGGCATTTTGACTGTTGAAGAAGTCTTCGCCGGATTCAGTGATCCGAATATCATCTTAATTGCTTTATTGTTTATCGTCGGGGAAGGTCTGGTGCGTACCGGCGTGGCGTATCAAGTGAGTGAATGGTTACTCAAAGCTTCCCATAACAGCGAATCGCGCGTGCTGGTCTTCATGATGCTGGCGGTAGCGGGGCTCGGCGCATTTATGAGTTCTACCGGCGTGGTGGCGATTTTTATTCCTGTGGTATTAATGATTTGCCAGCAAATGAATATTTCGCCCAAACGCCTGATGATGCCGCTCAGCGTGGCAGGCTTGATTAGCGGTATGCTGACCTTAATCGCCACGGCACCGAACTTAGTGGTAAATGCCGAGTTGGTACGGGAAGCCGGTATGCGCCTGAAATTCTTTGATCTCACGCCCATCGGTTTAGTGATTTTGCTCCTTGGCATCGGTTATATGCTAGTGGCGCGCCGTTGGCTGAAATCCGGCACCAAAGCCGATAATAACAAGCTGGATAAACGTTCCATAAGTGATTTGATCCATGAGTACGGCTTGCAACTGCGGGCGCAACGTTTCGTGGTGAAAAAAGGTTCCGCGATTATCGGTAAAAATCTGGATGAATTGCATTTACGTTCCAAATATGGTTTGAATGTGTTGGCGATTGAACGCTGGAAGCGTTTTCGTCCGCTGTTTATTGCGGCGCTGGGAACGTCTGAAGTGCGTGAAAAAGACATTCTGTTGATGGACATCAGCGATCCCGAATTAGACATAGAAACCTTTTGTACGGAATATAACCTGGAACGGGCAGAAATTCGTGCGCAGTATTTTTCCGAACAAGCCAGTTCCATCGGCATGGCAGAATTGATTTTGGTGCCGAATTCCGATTGTATCGGTAAATCCACCGAACAGTTACGCTTCCGTTCCAAATACGACTTAAATGTGGTGGGTATCAAACGTGATGGCGAGGTGTTGGACGGGCATTTTGTCGAAATGCCGTATAAAGCCGGTGATTTGTTGCTAGTCGTCGGTGACTGGAAACTAATTCAGCAAATGCGTAGCCACAGCAAAGACTTCTTCGTGTTGAATTATCCGAGCGAAATTACCCGTGCCGTACCCGCGCAAAGCCAAGCGCCTTATGCGTTACTCAGCATTGCGGTAATGGTGTTGTTAATGGTTACCCGCCTCGTGCCGAACGTAGTTGCCGCCTTGATTGCCTGTTTAATGCTCGGTTATTTCCGTTGTGTGGACAGCAAAAGCGCGTACGAATCCATACATTGGTCGAGTTTAGTGCTGATTGTGGGCATGATGCCGTTTTCCCTTGCTTTGCAAAGAACCGGCGGGGTTTCGATGATTGTGGATTTAATGTTACATCTGGTGGGTGGCATGGGCAAACACTGGATTTTGATCAGCCTGTTTATTCTCACGGCGGTGGTTGGTTTGTTTATCTCCAACACCGCCACGGCGATTTTGATCGCGCCGATTGCCATCACTATGGCGCACCAGCTGAATTTATCGCCGGTGCCGTTTGCGATGGTCGTTGCTATCGCTGCTTCCGCTGCCTTTATGACGCCGGTTTCCTCGCCGGTGAATACGATGGTCTTCGGTCCCGGCGGCTATAAATTCGCGGATTTCGTGAAAGTCGGCGTACCGTTTACGCTCTTAGTGATGTTGGTTAGTGTGTTCCTCATTCCTTTTCTCTTTCCCTTTAACCCTTAAGGCGCAGTGTATGAGTATTTACGATCTAAAACCCAAATTCCAAAATCTGTTACGTCCCTTTACTGTTAAATTGGCGCAACATGGTGTCACCGCCAATCAGGTGACATTAGCCGCCTGTGCCGTTTCCGTGATTTTAGGGCTGATTTTGACCGCACTTTCTGCCTATCATTGGCTTTTTATCCTCATTCCGCTTTGGTTGTTTGTGCGCATGGCACTTAACGCGATTGACGGCATGCTAGCGCGCGAGTTTAACCAAAAATCCCGTCTGGGCGGTTACTTAAATGAAATTACCGATGTGGTGTCCGACGCGGCACTTTATTTGCCTTTTGCGTTGATTTTTCCCTTTGATGCTTTCCAAATCGGCTTGATTATTTGGCTTTCGGCATTGACGGAATTTTGCGGCGTGTTGGGGCAAGTGCAAGGCAAAACCCGCCGTTATGACGGCCCGTTGGGAAAAAGCGATCGCGCGTTCTTCTTTGGCATTTTAGGTCTTTTTTATGCCCTTATCCCGACGTTACCTGCCTGGCTTTATTGGGCAGCCTGGGTAGTGGTAATTCTACTGATAATGACTTGTATAAAACGGGTTAAATCAGGTTTAGCCGAAGCAGATAACCTCTAGGAGCACAATCATGTTAGCCAAACTCATTGATTTTCTACTGTGTCGTTTCACCTCGTTTATCACCGGTGTGCGTGCGCAGAAAAATGTGGAACAGCAATCGGCGGATAAGCACCGCTTGTATTTTGCCAACCATAACAGCCACGGCGATTTTATTTTACTGTGGGTTTCCTTGCCTTATCCGGTGCGTAAGAACACCCGTCCGGTTGCCGGTGCGGATTATTGGACGAAAGGACCGATTCGCCGTTTTTTGGCATATAAGGTTTTTAATATGCTGTTGATCGACCGTGGCGGCGATAACCCGCAAGCCATCACCGAACAAATCAGCGACGCCTTGCAGCATCATTCCTTGATTATTTTTCCGGAAGGCACACGCAAAATGGAAGACGATTTGCCGTTACAACCGTTCAATAGCGGGCTATATTATCTGGCGAAACAAAATCCGCAGTTGGAAATGGTGCCGGTGTGGATCAGCAATATGCACAATGTGCTGCCGAAAGGCTTTGTGGTGCCGATTCCGTTATTGTGCGATTTGTATATGGACGAACCGTTATTTTATCGTGACGATGAAAACAAAGCCGCATTTTTAACCCGTGCCGAGCAGGCGTTGTTAAGTTTGAATGTAACCGAAAAAGGGAGAGCATAATGGAAATGTGGAAACTGTTCGGTGGTTTGATGATCACCTTAATTATCGCTTCTTCAATCGGTTACGGTTTAAAACTTAAAGTAGGTTGGTCCACGCCGCACGTTGTGATTGACAACTTAAACGCACGCATTAACGCCTGGTGGGTGATGATTTTAATCATCTTCGCCGCTGCCGCCTTGGGTTTTTACGGCATCATCTTTTTATTCTTCGTGATTTCCTTTATGGCATTACGGGAATTTCTCTCGTTGCTTTACATTCGCCGTGGTGACCATTTGGCGCTCGCAGCCTGTTTTTATGTCATCCTGCCCGTGCAATACATTCTGGTGGCAATCGACTGGTTCAGTATGTTCACCATTTTCATTCCGGTGTACGGCTTCCTATTTCTCCCGATCCTCTCCGCCCTGTTGGGCGACACCGCGCATTTCCTGGATCGCTCCACCAAAGTGCAATGGGCGCTGATGATCAGCGTATTTTGTATTTCCCACATTCCTGCCATGCTGACTTTAGATATTGCCGGTTTTGAAGGCAAAAATTTACTGCTGATGATCTTCCTGATTCTGGTGGTGCAGGCGAGCGACGTGTTGCAATATGTGTGGGGCAAATTATTCGGTAAACACAAAATTGCGCCGAGACTGTCGCCATCTAAAACCGTGGAAGGTTTTGTAGGCGGTATGGTGAGCGCCAGCGTACTAGGCGGATTGCTTTATTGGCTGACGCCGTTTAGCCCGGTGCAAGCGGTGTTAATGAGCTTATTGATTTGTCTGATGGGCTTTTTAGGCGGCTTGGTGATGTCCGCCATGAAACGCAGCATGGGCGTAAAAGACTGGGGCAATATGATAAGCGGACACGGCGGAATGCTGGATCGCATGGATTCCCTATGCTTTGCCGCGCCAATTTTCTTCCATGTCGTCAGATATTATTGGACCTAGGGCGATGACTTGCGATAGTGCGTTGCAATGTGTTATCACAAACATCACCGTGAATTCATGACTAACAGATTTAAAAAACGAGGGAAAAAATGACCGCACTTTTAAAGATTGGTTTAGTGTCCGTCTCCGATCGGGCGTCACAAGGGATTTATCCGGATCAAGGCATTCCCGAATTACGCAACTGGTTACAACAGGCATTGGCGGATTCTTTTGAGGTGGTGGAGCGTCTCATTCCCGATGAACAGGCGGAAATAGAACGCACTCTGTGCGAACTGGTGGATGAGCAACATTGTCATTTGGTGCTGACCACCGGCGGCACGGGCCCGGCAAAACGCGACGTGACCCCGGATGCCACCCTCGCCGTCGCCGACCGCGAAATGCCCGGTTTCGGTGAACAAATGCGTCAGGTCAGCCTGCATTTTGTGCCGACGGCGATTCTCTCCCGCCAAGTGGGCGTTATCCGTAAAGAAAGCCTAATCCTGAATTTGCCCGGACAGCCGAAAGCCATCAAAGAAACGCTGGAAGGGGTAAAAGACAAACAGGGCAACGTTCTGGTCAAAGGGATTTTCAGCGCCGTGCCATACTGTCTGCAACTTATCAACGGCTTATACATAAACACCAAACCCGACGTCATTGTCAGTTTCAGACCCCAATCTGCTTGTCGTGATTAAGCACCGTTAAAAATATAATGCTCTTTAGTTGTTTTAACAGAACAGCCAAACAAGTTTTTACTGGTTCTTTTTATTCAGAAAATATTTAATAAACACTAGTTTTAAAAGCGCAAGCACGTAAAAATCCCAACAAAAAAAGTAATGCCAGTAAGGATATTCAGAGGAATTTAGCGTGGTTTTAGGCGCTTTATCAAGATAACATTGCAGGCTCTTACCAAAGAGTAATTTTTATAATCTTCCCAAATTTGTATTGGATTAAGTTTACTTTTGAAAGAAAACACTTTATTGCAGTGCGGGCACTTATAGCGCTGAAGATGATTTTGTGTGTCATACTTTTGAATCGGGTGATGTTGGCAAAAAAATGCACTTTTTGTTCATAAATTCAAAAGAACCTAATTTTAACTTAGGTTTAAGGACTGTACTAGATAACGAAACAAAATTCCATTCAGGTTAGAATACCCAATGAGAAAAAGTCGTTTCAGTCAGCATAAACAAAAATACTGCCGCTTATTATTTTATCTTTATCGCCTGCGTTTACTTATTTACTAGACAAGTCACTAATTTAGTGATGTTTGAAGGGGAAATTTAAACCGATGAAAGTTATTTTGGTGGTGCCCGTAACGGTAAACGTAGTCGTGGTGCTGTCGGAAAAGTTGCTGTCTTTGGGTTCCTTAAGCATAATGACAAGATTTATACCGTCGCCGTTCCTAATACCAAATCAGCGACCTTATTGCCCATTATTCGAGAGCAATTCAAGCCTGATAGCACCGTTTACACGGACACTTACCCCGGTTATGATGTACTTGATGTGAGATAATTTAGTCATTTTCGCATCAATCATAGTACGCATTTTGCTGAAAATCATAACCATATTAACGGAACTGAGAATTTCAGGAATCAGGCAAAACGCCATTTACGAAAGTTCATTTTGAGCTTTATCTAAAGAATGTAAGTGGTATTTTAATCACAGTGAATTAAAATTTCAAATTTTCACTTTAAAATAATTAAGGAAAATTTAGTCTATTATCTATACCAACCCGCACGTAAAACGTGCGGTTCTTAGACTATCCTATTTCCACATTTCTGTAGTCACATAATTGCCTTAATATGCTACCTATATCCGTTCTAAGCCTTCCGTAAATGGCTTTTCTTCTATATTTCGGGGTGAAGACGATGTGATACTTACAGTTCCATTTGGT
>NZ_AQUU01000018.1 GCF_000372365.1 Aggregatibacter actinomycetemcomitans DSM 8324
CGGAGTAAGCCAATGTGGAACATCGCTAAACGCCCTTTTGAGAAAGAAACCTTAGATGATTGGGCGAAACTTTCGGTAGATGTGGCAAAAGTTGCAATTTTGGCTATTCCTGTTATTCTTTATGGCAAAGATCCAATCCTCATAAAATTGCTAAACAGCATTCTGCTTTGCTTGGGGATTTATGGTGGTCTGTTCGCAGGTCGCAAATTCAGAAAAATGAAAGAGGAGGTGCAATAATGGGCTTAACATTCGGGTTAGCAGTATTTGCAGCTGTAATGATAGGTTGGGCATACTTCGCTAACCAAGCAGCAAAACACTAAATTTTCAAAATCCCACTTTACAACGTGGGATTTTTTATTTGACACCCACCGCTCAATTCAGTAAACTAACCCCACTTTCAACAGAAAGTCGGGATTGGCGTCCTGAATAACACGGCGGTTAGAAATTATAGTCGCCTAAATGGCGATTTTTTTATAGCCGAAAATCAGCAAATCAAACCCTTTAAAGGGGTACATCAATTTGATACCCCCCTTTCAAAAGTAGTCAATGATGAACTGGTTGAGGGATCGAAAGATCGCCGTTTACACCGTGTTACGGTACGCCAACCTTGATCAGTTCATCACCAGTAATTGGCGTTACTCGTGATGAAGTTTTAAAACTTAAACACGGAGACAGTCAGAATGACTACATTAACTTTTCAAAGCACAACTCTTTCGGCTATTCATCAAAACAATCAAATTTGGCTAACGGTTAAGCGTTAGAAATAGTTCAGTATTGGATCAAATATAAAGATGTAAAACCGGAACAGTTAAAAATCGTTGAAGTGCCGGATATTTTAAAAAAATAAAGATGGAGAAGAAGCATAATGGAACAACCAAAACTATTAAGTAAAGCTAAGGTGATTGAAGTCACCAGCTTGAGCGACACAACAATTTGGCGTATGATGAGACAAGGTAAATTCCCCAAAAGTGTTAAAGCGTCCATGGGGCGTGTAGCGTGGAGAAAATCTGATATTGATACTTGGCTTGCTGAACGTTCTTGATGGCATTTTCTTCCAAAGACGGTAAAAATGACGGTATAGAATAAACAATATCAATTTTATTCATTGATAAATCATTGCATTATGTCGCCGATAAATAATCGAGTGGAATACTTCCCCATTTCATATAATTTTCTGTTTATTTAAATTCGTTTTATATAATTACCGCTCTTACGTAATTAGCATACCCAAGTAGGGCACTTTAGCATCAAATGTACAACATCGTTCAACACACGATCTATATCAGGTTTTTACTCCAGTGCCATCAGATATCTAAGGTTCTAACACCTAAAAATTTTTTATAAGCGAACAATCTTATATATCAAATTAAGCTTCTATCGTTAGCAGGGTACCACTTCATTCTGAATTGATGCATTTTTTCACTTATATTTACAACTACCTTCCTAGTGAAGCAAGCTAATTCACGTAGCTACTAGGACTAATTTAAGCAGCCTTTTCCCTTAAAATAAAAACTGACTAACTCTGGCTAATTAAAAATAAAACTAAAGCGAAGAGATATATTTTTTAACTGTCAAGTGAGCTCGCCCTTTTTCCCCTTCTAACAGGTGAAAATTATCATCATATTCAACAACCAAACTTTTATTTGCTTGTAATTCATCATAAAGCTGTAACGCAAAGAAATCATTTTTAAAAAACAGAAGCCTCAAAACAATGAGTGGTAAGATATCACTGTTTTTACCCAGTTTAACTAATTCTTGATATTCGTTAGATAATTTAAAAGTTGTAGGATTTGAACTGAACGTAGCCAATACATCAGACGAATCATCCCAAGTTTCTTTCCAAAACTCATACTTATTATCAAAGCTATCAATAAGCGCCTTAGGTAACATTACTAACTTTCTATTAAGCTTTATAGCCTCGTCATAGGTAACAGGACGTCTTTCTTTTATTAAGCGTAGCCTTGTTTGTAATAAATCTTGAGTAGTGCTTTTCTTATAATAAGCAACGCGCCTACCGTAACTATTACCTTGTAAATCATTTGGATCATGCTTCATTCTAATAAACTTACCCAATTTTGATTCCCATTGTCCTTGATAATCTGGATAAGTTACAGAAGCATGTGTCATATATAATTTACCTTCAGGTGTAGTATTTCCCCAGGCGGTAATATGCGCTTCTTTGTCGCTAGCTGCCCGAACAAATCCCATTTTTTCGTAAAACTTATCAAAATCTTCAAGCGTTGTATCTTTATCCGTCGTATATGCGTGAAATTCAGGCCACAACCAGTCATCAGTTATACCCAGAGTCCAAGCAACACAATTATAACATTCAGTACTAATGCTAGTAGCTTTAGCCGTGGATAAGTTAAGGTTTGGAAAGAAACCTTTATAGATAATACGCTCACTTTCATCTAGAGGTCTAGAAAATGTCGGAATATTCTTACAATCATTTTCTAAAAGCCCTGACAAATACATAATGTCACGTGATTTCATACAATCTCCTTTAATTGTAAAAATTACTTTATCTACCTAAATCTTTCTTTCGCTAGTACTATTCATAAGTCATAACATAATACTACATACCTAAATATTAGCTCGACACCAGCCAGCCAGTCTAGCAATGACACTGTGAAGGAAAATCTAAAAAACGCCTAATTAGGCGTTTTTTCTTTACCTAAGAACAAGCTCAGCTACCTCTATATGTAGAGTAACCATAAGGAGACAGTGTAATCGGCACATGATAATGCGCATTATCCTTTAATTCGAAAGGTACTTCAATAAATGGGTAAAAACTCTTCGTATATAATTGTTCGAGATATTGCTTTACCTGAAACTTTAGTTTATAGATACCTTTATTATCTTTTCCGTCCTGAAGCGGCAATAATCCTTTAACTCTACCATTTCCATCTGTGACAGTTTTTGCCACCTGCACCCAATCCTCAGTTTTTTCATTGAATTTATACAACTCAATTCCAACATTCGGTGCAGGCACTCCTTTATTAATGTCTAAAATATGCGTACTCAACTGGTATGTTGTAGCAAAACTACTTGATACAACAAACATCATTGCTAGCCCAGCTACTTTACTCTTTAAATTCATTCAATCCTCCGTGTATAATTTTAAAACAAGGTTTTAGGTTAGACTTTTATTTCACATTTTAATTCCCATTATAAATGTGATCTAGTTCACAAATCTAACAAATAATTAAAATTTATTTTAAAATTGACTTAGTCTACTCACTGAATAAAATACACAATACAGAATTTATTCAGATAAAACAGCGCTATAGAAAAAAGAAATTTATAAAAAAATACGATTTCCCTGTTCATTTCAAAATCAAAGATGGACTTTATTAGACATAGGATTAGTGTAAAGTATAAATCTTTCTTAGCTAAAATTGTATATTATCATACTAATTCTGCTATTACTTACCGTAACCAAATTGGTTATTTAAGTCGCTCATACAATAATGACGTACTGCGCCTATCCATTGGCTTTAAATAATCTTCGCCAAAATTCATCAACGGCTTTACTACCTGAAATCCTACAGGGATAGGAATAAGATAAAAATGACCTTTCGAAAACGTAAAGAGTCAGTTGACTTGAAAGAAGTAAGCAATGCGTTACCCTCTTACTGCCAGCCCTAATTTTTCAGAATTAAAATAAATGGATCTTTTTTAGAAAATTTTCCTAGAATGCTTTGAAAATCATAAGGCATAGCCCACCTAGCATTTCTAGCTAAAAACCGTTCGCTAGTAAAAACCTAAATTTACTAGCCTAAGATATTGAAAACCTATTAACAAGGAAGAAGTATAATTAAAAGAAAGGTGGTGAACTAAGCAGAATTGGTCTTAACAGTAAGCGGTTTACTGCGTCGCATCCCTGCGGACTTCTACCTAGTCCACCATTGACAGATGATGCCTTGTAGTGTGCGACATAAAACTCATACTAAAAGCGTTTTATATCTTCAGCCGCTTATTTCAGGAGAACAATCCTGACTTTCAAATATCTTACTTAGAAAGTAACTGCATAATAAAATCGTTTTAGCAGACTGTCAATCAATACTGCAAGATATGTTGACTAATTTCTTCATCGAAAATTTATTCAGTGATAACAACAAATTACTGTAATTACAGAGTGTTAGCCGGTGTAATCGGATTAATTTTTTATGGTATTTGTGAAAAAAATACATAAAATAACCCGTCAGATTGCGCCCACACTAAAATCTTGTTAAAGTGCGGTGCAAGTTTTTCACAAAACCAGGAACAACCAAATGAGTCAAGAATACTTAGATTTTGAATTACCTATTGCCGAACTTGAAGCGAAAATCGAATCATTACGCTCCGTCTTGGATCAGGATAACGACATTAATCTTGATGATGAAATTGCCCGTTTACAGAAAAAAAGCATGGAACTCACCGAAAAAACCTTTGCAAATTTAGATGCGTGGCAAGTGTCCAAAATGTCCCGTCACCCGAATCGTCCTTACACTCTTGACTATATCGAACATATTTTCACCGATTTTGACGAACTTGCCGGCGATCGTGCTTTTGCCGATGATAAAGCCATTATCGGTGGTTTAGCCCGTTTAGACGGCAGACCGGTGATGGTTATCGGTCACCAAAAAGGTCGCACGGTAAAAGAAAAAGTAAAACGCAACTTCGGTATGCCGGCACCGGAAGGCTATCGCAAAGCATTACGCCTCATGCAAATGGCGGAACGTTTCAAACTTCCAATCATTACTTTCATCGACACCCCAGGGGCTTATCCTGGCGTAGGTGCGGAAGAACGCGGACAATCGGAAGCTATCGCCCGCAACTTACGTGAAATGTCCACCTTAAAAGTACCTGTCATTTGTACCGTTATCGGTGAAGGCGGTTCTGGCGGCGCGTTGGCCATCGGTGTCGGTGATAAAGTGAATATGCTGCAATATTCCACCTATTCCGTTATTTCGCCGGAAGGTTGCGCTTCTATCTTATGGAAAAGCGCCGACAAAGCCTCTACCGCATCGGAAGTCATGGGCTTAACCGCAAAGCGTTTAAAAGAACTCGGTTTGATTGACAACATCGTATCTGAGCCGCTTGGTGGCGCCCATCGTAATTATGAAAAAATAGCGCAAAACCTGAAAAAACGGCTCTTGTCCGACTTAGCGGATTTAGACGTATTAGATGCAGAACAGTTATTGGAGCGTCGTTATCAGCGCTTAATGAGTTACGGCTATGTTTAAAATATCATTATAAAAACCGTATTTGCTGTATTTAAAAAGGATTTTAAAAGGAGAAAATAAAAATGAAAAATGTACTTTCAATTCAGTCTCATGTGGTTTATGGCTACGCCGGCAACAAGTCGGCAACCTTCCCGATGCAATTGCTCGGTATTGATGTTTGGGCATTAAATACCGTGCAATTTTCCAATCACACCCAATATGGCAAATGGACGGGCATTATCATTCCCAAAGAACAAATCGGCGAAATCGTGCGTGGCATTGAACAAATTCAAGCGTTGCACAAATGTGATGCCGTGGTCTCCGGCTATTTAGGTTCTTCCGAGCAAATCGATGAAATCGTCAACGCCGTTCATAAAATCAAAGCCATCAATCCAAACGCCTTATATTTATGCGATCCTGTGATGGGCCATCCTGACAAAGGCTGTATCGTCGCCGATGGTGTGCGTGAAGGGTTGATTAATATTGTATCGGAAGCAGATATTATTACACCGAATCTGGTGGAACTGCGTGAATTAAGCGGTTTACCGGTAGAAAATTTTGAACAGGCATTGACTGCCGTGAAAGCCATTTTGGCAAAAGGGCCGAAAAAAGTATTGGTGAAACATTTAAGCAAAGTGGGCAAAAACGCCGGTCAATTTGAAATGTTACTTGCCACCGAACAAGGCATTTGGCATTTATCCCGTCCATTACATCCGTTCGACCGCGAACCCGTTGGCGTGGGTGATTTAACCGCCGGCTTATTCTTAGCCAATTTACTCAACGGCAAATCCGATGTGGAGGCTTTTGAACACATGGCAAACGCAGTCAACGATGTGATGCAAACCACCCTGGAACGTGGCGAATACGAATTACAAATCATCTCCGCCCGCGATCTTATCATCAACCCGCGCAGCCAATATAAAGCACAAAAAATCGCTTAATCTGCCACTTCCTCCCGCTTAGCGGGAGGCTATGTTATCCGCTATGCTTCTCGAACAATTCTCACAGCAGTTACAACGGCACGCACCAAATCAAAAGCAATTTCTCATTGGATTTAGCGGTGGCTTGGACTCTACCGCCCTCCTCGCCTTATTTGCCAAACACCGGGAAAATCGACCGCGCTTTCAGTTGCGCGCTATTCACATTCACCATGGCTTAAGCCCTAATGCCGATGCCTGGGCGGCACATTGCCAAAAAATTTGCCGACATTTGAATATTCCGTTGCTGATTCAGCCGGTTAAAGTGCGTTTGCAAAACGGCATTGAAGCGGGTGCCCGTGAGACGCGTTATGAAGCCATCGCACAACATATTTTGCCCGAAGAATGGCTAGCCACGGCGCACCATCAGCAAGATCAAACGGAAACTTTTTTTCTTGCGCTCAAACGCGGTAGCGGTTTGCAGGGGTTAGGTGCAATGCAAGCTAACAGCATCGTTTACGGCGTACCGATTTTTCGCCCGCTATTGAATTTTAGCCGTCAGCAACTGATGGCATTCGTGCAACAGCAACAGCTGACTTGGGTTGAAGACGAAAGTAACGAAGACAATCAATACGACCGCAATTTTCTGCGCAATGTGGTGTTGCCTGAATTTCGCCAACGCTGGGCGCATTTTGATTCCGCGGTGCAACGTTCGGCACAACATTGTTATGAGCAACAACAACTGCTCAATGAACTGCTGGCGGAGGAATACCAAAAAAACGTCGTGGAAAATGACCGCACTTTCAAGGTGCACGACTTCGCCACCTATTCTCCGGCGAAACAACGGGCGTTGCTGCGTTTATGGTTGCAGGAACAGGGTGTGATGATGCCCTCATTGGCACAACTGGAGCAGCTCATTTCCGATGTCATTTTCGCCAAAAGCGATGCGCAGCCGCAGTTTCGTTTGGAGGATAAGATCCTTCGCCGTCATCAAAACCGATTGTTTCTCACGCCGGTATTTACGGATATTTCACCAGTCTGTTTGGAAGCCAAATTTGACGACCCCATGAATTTGCCGGACAACTTGGGCACGTTAAGCCTGCAAAAAACGTCGGAAAAAATGACCGCACTTTGGCGCGATGAAAACGGGCGGGAATATAAAGAAACCCTCGGTTTACCGTTAACGGGAACGAAAGTTTGGATCCGTTTCGGTTATTCGGGCAAGGTGAAATTAACACAACAAGGCGCGAATCAGGACATAAAAAAAATATGGCAAGGTTTAAACGTGCCACCTTGGCAGCGGCAACGGATTCCGCTGATTTTCTACGGCGATGCGCTACAAAGTGCGGTGGGTTTTTTCCGCGTTTTTCAACATGAATCCAAACAAAAAAGCGCATATTGATGCGCCTTTGCTATTTTAGCCGTCGGATTAAATCGCCCAACCGCAAGCGTAAAACGCCACCAAGACCGTAGCAATCACCACCGTGCCAATATTTAAGCGTTTTAAATCACCGCTCACTACACGTCCGATAACCAATGCCGCGAAGCCGAGCATAATACCAGTAACGATGTTGGCGGTTACCGCCATTGATGATTTGACCGTCTTTGTCCAATAAATTCGCTTGTCCGGCAACAGCGCGAATGGTGCCTGTAGCATCGAATACCGCCGTCATCACAAGGGCGAACACCACCGGTAAAATCGCCGGTTGCAATGCACCAAGCACATCTAATTTCAAGAACAGGGATTCATCGCCGAAACTTGGCATTTTGAACATTTGACCGTTGAAAGTTACGTTCGGGTCAAAAATTAAACCGATGATGGTAATGGCGATAATTACCCATAAAATACCGCCTTTCACCTGCTTTTTTTCCAAACCCACTATTAATGCCAAACCGATTAAGGACATCATCACTGGAAAGGAGGTAAATTCACCGAGTTTCACCGGCAAGCCGGCTTGATTGCCGACCACTAAACCGACGCCATTCGCCGCGATTAACAGCAGGAACAAACCGATACCGATGCCGGCGCCGTGGGCAATGCCTACCGGCAAATTGCGTAAAATCCAAGCACGAATGCCGGTGGCGGAAATCAACGTAAAGAAAACGCCCATTAAGAAGACCGCACCTAACGCCACGGGAATGCTGACTTTTTGCCCGATAACCAAACTGAAGGCGGTAAATGCGGTAAGGGAAATCGCACAACCGATCGCCATAGGCGCGTTTGCCCAAAAGCCAATTAAAATGGAGCCGAGACCGGCAACCAAACAGGTGGCGATAAAAACCGATTCCGCCGGGAAACCCGCCGTACTTAACATATTCGGCACCACGATAACGGAATACACCATGGCCAAGAACGTGGTTAAACCGGCGATGATTTCTTTACGCACGGTGGAACCGCGTTTAATCAACTCAAAGTGTTGTTCTAAAGCAGCTGATTGAAAAGATGACATTGAAAATTACCTTTGATGATAGAAGAAAAAATAAGGGCGACATTTTCCCGAAAACATTGGAGAAGTAAACGTTTGCGCAAACTACCACATAAAAGGGCTAACCTTTCGATTAACCCTATTAGCATTAACTGATAAGACGGCTTTTTTCTGAAACCTCGTTGGAAACGGTGCTTTCCTTAGGATTGTCACCAAAACGATTTGTACCCGGTTGGCTGTCAAAACACATAAAGACGAGCAGAACGATAGAACCAATAAGCGGAATAAAAGAAATTAAAATCCACCATCCGCTACGATCCGTATCGTGCAAGCGACGCACTGTTACCGCAATATAAGGGATAATAACACCAACACCGTAAACAAATTGAAAAATAGGCATTTGAATAACGGCATCAATCAACATACATACGAAAGTAGCAATCAAATTGAACAACACAAACATCCAATATTCTTTACGTCTGGCTCTGCCACTAAAGCTGGCATAATTTTTTAATACATGTAAATACCAATTCATTTTTTAGGCTCCTTATTATAATAAGTGAAAGGGAGCTGAATTTTATTCATTCTGAATAAAATAAGCAATGACTCTATGTTGATTTAACGTATAAATCCGCTCATTGGAGCTAAACACCATTGCCGTGATTTTGCTTCACCGCTAAAAAGGGCTATACTAGCCCGCAGTTATTTTATTCAAAAGGAAAGAAATTATGACCATTTTAGTCACCGGCGGTGCCGGTTATATCGGTTCGCACACTGTCGTGGAATTATTAAATGCAGGCAAAGAGGTAGTGGTTTTAGACAATCTTTGCAACGCCTCACCAAAGTCCTTAGAACGCGTTGAACAAATCACCGGTAAGAAAGTGAAATTCTATCTGGGAGATGTATTGGATCGCACATTATTACAGCAAATCTTCGCCGAAAATAAGATTGACTCGGTGATTCACTTTGCCGGGTTAAAAGCCGTGGGAGAAAGCGTACAAAAACCGGCGGAATATTATTTGAATAACATCACCGGTTCCTTGGTATTGGTACAGGAAATGAAAAAAGCCGGTGTGTGGAATTTCGTATTCAGCTCCTCTGCTACGGTTTACGGCGATCCAAAAGTAATCCCGATTACCGAAGATTGCGAAGTAGGCGGCGGCACCAATCCATACGGCACTTCCAAATACATGGTGGAACAAATCCTGCACGATATTGCCAAGGCAGAAACGAAATTCAGCATGACGATTTTGCGCTACTTCAACCCGGTAGGTGCGCACGCCAGCAGTTTAATGGGGGAAGATCCGAACGGGATCCCGAACAATTTGTTACCTTACATCAGCCAAGTCGCCATCGGCAAGCTACCACAGCTTTCCGTGTTCGGTAGCGACTATGATACGCACGACGGCACCGGGGTGCGCGATTATATCCACGTGGTGGATTTGGCTATCGGTCACGTTAAAGCCTTGGCACGCCATCAAGATGATGCCGGATTGCATATTTATAACTTGGGAACCGGTGTGGGCTATTCCGTGCTGGATATGGTGAAAGCCTTTGAGCAGGCAAATGACATTCGGATCCCATATAAATTGGTGGATCGCCGTCCCGGCGATATTGCCACTTGCTATTCCGATCCAAGCCTTGCTGCCAAAGAATTAAACTGGAAAGCGGAACGCGGCTTGGCAGAAATGATGAAAGACACGTGGAACTGGCAAAAAAATAACCCGAAAGGTTATCGGGATTAATTGCTATGCACGAATTATCGTTGTGTCAAAACATCATTGCAATTGTTGAGCAACAATGCCAACAACACAACGTCAACAAAGTCACTGACCTCTGGCTTGAGGTCGGTGCCCTTTCCTGTATTGAACCTGGCGCCTTGGAATTTGGCTTTGAAATGGCATCCAAAGGCACGCCTGCCGAAAATTGCAAGCTCCACTTAATCCCGATTCCCGCCAAAGCCTGGTGTTGGGATTGCAAAACATTCGTTGAAATTCAAGCCAATAACAGCACTTGCCCGAATTGCGGCAGCGTGCATTTGCAACGCCAAAGTGGTGATGAATTACGAATTAAAGAAATTTCCGTTGAATGATTTATTATGCCTCAAATTCCCCCTTCCTTAGTCCGACAAATTTTCAGCCGCAATATGCTGATTTGCGTATTTACCGGATTTAGTTCGGGTCTGCCCTTATTCGTTTTATTACAAATGTTGCCCATATGGCTGACGGACAAAGGGCTTTCTATTGAACTTATCGGTGCAGTGACCGGCGTCACTCTGCCCTACGGTTTAAAATTTTTATGGGCGCCCCTGCTGGATCGCTACTTTCCCGGTTTTCTCGGGCGACGACGCAGTTGGTTACTGATCACACAAGTCATTTTGCTTATTTTGCTTTATGCCATTAGCCAATTTAATCCGCGTACGCAGCTGAGCATTGTGGCAAATATCGCCTTCCTTATTGCTTTTTTTTCGGCTACGCAGGACATTGTGCTTGATGCTTACCGTCGTGAAATTTTAAGCGACAGCGAACTGGGGTTAGGCAACACCATTCACATAAATGCTTATCGTGTGGCGGGCTTGATTCCCGGCGGGCTTTCCCTTTACCTCGCCACCCTTTACCCCTGGGAAACGGTTTTTTTATGGACCGCACTTTGTATGCTGTTCGGCTTGTTTATGACCTTGTTTCTCGCCAAAGAACCACAAATTACCATCGTAAACCGCGATCAACCGGCTTATCTTGCCTTTTGGGTTCCGCTCCAAGAATTTTTCCAACGTAAAGGCGTTATACAGGCATTGGGCTTTTTGCTCTTTCTGTTTTTATATAAATTCGGGGATTCCTTCGCCACCACGCTACAAACCAAATTTATTTATGACATAGGATTCAGCAAAGAGGATATTGCCCTAGTTGTCAAAAGCACTTCCCTCTGGGCAAGTATTTCCGCTGGTCTCGCGGGTGGCGTGATTATGATTCGACTCGGCATTAATCGCGCCTTATGGGTCTTCGGTTTCGTACAATTAATCACCATCGGCGGATTCGTTTGGCTTGCCGCTTTTGGGCATTTTGCACAGATTACCTCCGCCGAACTCTGGAAACTCGGCATTGTGATTGCTGCCGAATATATCGGCGTCGGTCTAGGCACCGCCGCTTTTGTGGCGTTTATGGCACGGGAAACTAACCCGCTTTACACCGCCACCCAACTCGCCTTATTTACCAGCCTGTCTGCATTGCCAAGCAAAGGGTTCGGAATACTCTCGGGCTATTTGGTCAAAGCCGTCGGTTATTATGACTTTTTCTGGATTTGTTTATTGCTCGCCGTACCGGGTATGCTTTGCCTGTTTTGGGTCGCCCCATGGAACGAAAAAACGGTAGCGGCAAAATCCGACAATTGACATTTTCAGGGAATTAGGCAACCATACGCGACGATTTACTAAAACATCTTCAAAATCCACCGCACTTCTCATCAATAAACCAAAAAGTGCGGTGGTTTTTTCAAGCGTTTTTATTGACATAAAGAGGACAACATGAAAATTATTCTATTAGGTGCACCAGGCGCAGGAAAAGGTACACAAGCCCAATTTATTATGAACAAATTTGCTATTCCGCAAATCTCCACCGGCGATATGTTACGCTCCGCCATTAAAACGGGTACCGAATTAGGCAAACAAGCCAAAACCTTAATGGACGCCGGTCAATTAGTGCCTGACGATTTAATCATTTCGTTAGTTAAAGAACGTGTTGCCCAACCTGACTGCGCAAAAGGCTTCTTACTGGACGGCTTCCCGCGCACCATTCCACAAGCGGACGCACTAAAATCTGCCGGTATCGCCATTGATTATGTGTTGGAATTTGATGTGCCGGATGAAGTGATTGTAGAACGCATGAGCGGTCGCCGCGTACACCAACCGTCCGGTCGTTCTTACCACATCGTTTACAATCCGCCGAAAACAGAAGGCAAAGATGATGTTACAGGTGAAGATTTAATTATTCGTGCCGATGACAAACCGGAAACCGTGTTAGATCGTTTAAAAGTGTATCACACCACCACCAAACCGTTGGTTGACTACTACCAAGCTGAAGCAAAAGCAGGCAATGTGCAATATTTCCGCTTAGACGGTACACAAAAAGTGGAAGCTGTGAGCAAGGAATTAGATAAAATCTTGGCTTAATATCCCTTAACAAGAAGAAAAAGCTATTCTGAAGCTAGGAATGGCTTCTTTATTTATCCGAATACAACTCAAAGGAGAAGTACAAGATAATAATTTTACGTAGAAATAAGAGAAAAGTGGCTGGGGTACTAGGATTCGAACCTAGGAATGCCGAGATCAAAACCCGGTGCCTTACCGCTTGGCGATACCCCAATAAATTGTATAGTGGAAGCAGAAAATTGGAATAGTATGGCTGGGGTACTAGGATTCGAACCTAGGAGTGCCGAGATCAAAACCCGGTGCCTTACCGCTTGGCGATACCCCAACAACTATATTGACTATCAACAAAATGAATGGTGCGGGACGAGGGACTTGAACCCACACACCTCGCGGCGCCGGAACCTAAATCCGGTGCGTCTACCAATTTCGCCAGTCCCGCAAATATGGTGGCTATGACGGGATTCGAACCTGTGACCCCAACATTATGAGTGTTGTGCTCTAACCAACTGAGCTACATAGCCATTTCTTTGCAACCATCTCATTGACTTTGCGGGGCGTATTATGCGGATATTGCCTTTACTCGTCAACCATTTTTTTCGGAAAACAAATAAAATTAAGATATTCGGATATAGATTAAACAAATCGCCTTAATTTTATTCACAAGTCCCTACAAACTTGCTCATTCCCTTGGCGCCATTGGCAAACCAACATTTAAAAAACACTATTTTTTATCACCGCACTTTAAGGCTGTAAACGCTTATTCTTCAATTAAACGACGCAATAAACTGCCGTCAAATAACGCCCTTTTAATTAACGCAAAGGCGCCTATTACATCTTCATTGCTTAATTCCGATGTAACCAATGGCGTATTTTGTACAAATGCAGGCAATGCATGGCTTTCCAATGTACGACGAATTGCCGCGAATAATACATTCTTCGCTTGCGTAATTTCGCCGGAAATCACGATTTTTTCCGGATTAAACATATTTACGCTCATCGCCAATACCCGCCCGATTTGTACGCCGACATGTTCAATGAGTTCTGTCGCCACCGCGTCCTGCTTATTACTGGCTTTGCAAATAGCTTCAATATCATGGGCTTCTAACGAAAGCCATTTGCTTTGATAACCGTCTTCCAGCAATTCCGACATTTTGTTTTCAATAGCTGAATTGCTCACAACAGTTTCCAAACAACCGACATTACCGCACATACAACGCTTACCCAGCGGATCCACCTGAATATGCCCGATTTCGCCTACATTATTTTTGTAACCTAAAAAGACTTCATGATTAATCACAATGCCCGCGCCAACACCGCGATGAATACGTAACAGCAAGGAATCGTAACAATCTTTGGTCACGCCGAAATAATGCTCGGCAAGCGCAAGACTGCGCACATCATGCCCGATATAGGTAGCTAAGTGAAAACGTTCGGCAATATGATTTGCCAAGTCCCAAGGCTCGCTTAAATCAAAATGCGGCACCTGTTCAATCATACCGCTTTTCATATCTACAAAGCCCGGCACGGTAATGCCGATGGCAATAAATTCACTACCCCGTGTTTGATTGGTCAGCATAAATTCAGCTAAATGCCGAAATAAAAACAGCTCGAATTCTTGCGGGACTTGGTGATTCGGCAGCGTGAACACCTCTTTTTTTAACAACTTCGCCGACAAATCCATGATCGCTAGCGTTAAATGTTCACGCCCGAGACCAATTGAAATAGAACGAAAATTTTTATATTCCGCCACAATAGAAGTGGCTCTACGACCGCCGGTGGATTCCTGTTGTTCCACTTCTTTAATTAAACCGCGGGCAAGAAGATGGCGGGTAATTTTGGTGACGCTCGCCGGGGCAAGCTGGCTAATTTCAGAAATTTGAATACGGGAAATGGGACCCTGCTGATCGATTAATTTATACACAACCGCACTATTCATTTGTTTCACTAGATCAACATTCGCGATTTGAGGATTTTCTCGCATTTTTTTCTCCCGCAAAGATAAGTTGGCTTATTTTAAAAAGAATTTGAACAATTGGAAATAGCTATTCTTCTTCCATTCCCAAGGCTTTTGAAAAGGTTTGCAAGCCGCCGGCATTGCCGCTTTTTACCATCGTTTGCATAGCCTGGGTCGGCGAATGGATTAATTTATTCATTAATTTATAACTCAATTCCTGCAACACCTGTTCGGCATTTTCCCCTTGTTGTAACGAACTCAACGCTTTTTCCAATAAATCCTGCCGGGCGTGTTCGGCATTTTCGCGATAACGTCGAATCAAATTGGAAAATTGATGTACTTTCAGCCATTCAAAGAAATCGGCACATTCCGCCCGAATAATTGCTTTTGCCTGTTCGGACGCCTGTTCCCGCTGATTCAAATTATGCTGAATGATGTTTTGCAAATCATCCACCGTGTAATGATAAACGCTGTCCAAATCCACCGCACTTTCATCAATATCGCGGGGCACGGCAATATCCACCAACAACATCGGGCGATAACCACGCGCCGTTTGCGCCCACTGAACCATGTCGCGGCTAATCAGAATGTTCGGGCTGCCGGTGGAACTGATCACAATATCCGTCTGATTTAAACCCTGCTGTAACTGTTCCAGGGAAAGGACTTGAATATTCGCCGCCGAATCCAATTTTTCCACCAACGCCTCGGCGCGCGCCAATGTACGGTTGGCGATAAATAAGTTTTTCACGCCGTGACGTAACAAATGGCGGCTCACCAGTTCAATGGTTTCACCTGCGCCCACTAATAAAATCGTCAAGTCACGCAGGGATTCAAAAATCTGACGTGCTAGGCTACAGGCGGCATAGGCAACGGACACCGCACTCTCGCCGATGTTGGTTTCGGTGCGCACCCGTTTAGCGGTAGCAAAGGTTTTTTGGAATAAACGGAATAGTTCGCCGGAAATGGTTTGCCCTTCCTGTTGATAATGCTGCTCGCTCATGTGGTAGGCTTGCTTCACCTGCCCCAAAATCTGCGGTTCGCCTAAAATCAGCGAATCCAAACCGCACGCCACTTCCATTAAATGATTCGCCGCCTGAAGATTTTCGTGAGTATAAACACAGTGCTGCAGCTCCGCCAACGCTAGTTGATGAATGTCGGCAAACCACTGCACCGCCAGTGTGATCCAGGTTTGCGTCTCTTGCGGCGGAACGCTTTTATTGTGCAGATAAACTTCCGTGCGATTACAGGTGGATAAAATCACCGCACTTTCCGCCAACTGCGTTTGTTGAATGTGACGCAAAGCAAAAGTGCGCTTTTCGTCGGAAAACGCCACCTTTTCCCGCAATGCCACGGAAGCAGTTTTGTGATTGATACCCAGAACTAAAATCGTCATAAAAAATACATGAAAAAGTCACCGCACTTTACAGTTAAGAAACGTCAAAGCGGCTAAAATTCGTCCCACAGAAGTTAAAAATAAAAATTAAAAACGGGCATATTCTAGCTGAATTGCCCGCTTTTAAGCAAATTGAAGCAATAAAAACAGGCTATCAATCTGCGATTTGCAGATTGTCAAATTTCTAAAAATGATCTTTTGCCTGGCGTAATTGCGTAAATTGCGCCAGACTCGTTGCCGTTAAAAACGGATTAATTTGTTTTTCCAAGCCGATGGTGCTCGGCAGGCTTGGCTGATTGGCGGCACGTTGCCGTTCCACCAAAACGCGCTGATTTTCCACCGCACTTTTGTTTGCCCAAACGCTTTCCACGAATTTCAGGTTACTTAAAGTATATTCATGACCCGGACAGACGATGGTTTCGTCAGGCAAGCTGGCAAAACGTTGCATGGCGGCAAACATGGTGGCGTAATCGCCGGTAAATACCCGTCCGCAACCGGCGGAAAATAGCGCGTCACCGCAAAACAAATGCCCGTCCGTTAAATACGCCACATGTTGCGCCGTATGCCCTGCGGCGGGCAACACTTGAATTCGGTAATGTTCGGTGTTAATGTCGCCCTCATTAATGATGTGCGTTGCCCCTTTGGCGGCACATTCGGCGGGGCCGTAAATCGGCACGTCGGGATAACGCGTTTTAAATTCGCCCACGCCACCGACATGGTCATCGTGCAAATGCGTCAGCAACACCGCTTCCGGCGTTAACTGGTGGGTATCCAGGAACCGGAACAACGCTTCACATTCCGGTACATCGACGATTAACGGCGGTAAATTTTCTCGGGCATAAAGCCAAATATAGTTGTCATTTAAGGCAGGAATCGGAATTAACATAGGACCTCGGAGTTACAACGATGTGGCGTGCTAAATATGAAAAATCGCTCACCATGCCAAGCGGCTGGCAGCAGCTTCCCAACGGAAGTGCGTATTGTAACGCATTAAGCGACTATTTTGCGTCTTGGCTTACAAAAATTTGTGGCTACCAAATTCTGAAAATCGGCGGACTCAGCGCGGAAATTACCTGCGATTTGCCGCTGCGCCATCAAATCAGTGTCAATGAAAAAACGCCTCCGAATCTGACCGCACTTTTGGGCGACTATCACTCCGTCGTGCAAAGCAAACTGACCGAATTGCCTTTTATCGAACAACACATCGATGCCTGTATTTTAACCAATACCCTTAATTTTGTGCAGGATCCGCACCAGGTTCTGCGCGAAACCCATCGGGTGCTGGCAGACGACGGTTATTTGTTTCTCAGTCTGTTTAACCCGTTGAGCACTTTTATGTTTAAGACCAGACTGGGGGAATTTCCGTTACGCCATTACTGTGCCTGGCGCGTTGCGGATTGGTTGGAATTATTGAATTTTGAGATTCTGGAACAACAAAATTTGGCGCTGAATGAACGACAAAGCGGCTGGTTTTCGCCGCTTATCGTGATGGTAGCGCAAAAACGTACTTATCCTTTAATCCTCAATCCAAAAAAAGTGCGGTCAAAAATCCCGGCGTTTTTACAACCTGCAGAAGCCTTGAAAGCGGCGGGGGAAAATCCGTAGAAATGAAAAAAACGGCCAGAAAACAAGTTCCGACCGTTTAGTTTTATAATGCACCAGCTAATCTTCTTTGCCTAAAATCTGATTGATTTCGCTCTTATATAACACGGCTTTTGCACCATAAATGGCTTGCACGCCGCCGCCCACTTCCAGCACATCAATGGCACCCAAGGCTTTCAAACGCGGTTTATCCACCAATTTAACGTCCTTCACCGCCACGCGCAGACGGGTAATGCACGCGTCCACATTTTCAATATTCTCACTATTGCCGAGGGCTTTAATGATCTCGTGCGCATTTTCCGTTAACGAAGACGTTTGTTGTTCAACCGCGTCATCCTGCTCTTCTGCACGTCCCGGGGTCATGACGTTAAATTTGGTAATCAGGAAACGGAAGCTGAAATAATACAACGCCGCCCAGCCGATGCCCACCCAAATGACTTTAAGCCAGTTGGTATTGTCGTTGCCTTGTAAGATACCGAACAGCAAGAAGTCGATAAAACCGCCGGAGAAGGTGTTGCCAATGGAAATGTTCAAAATGTCGGCGATGTAGAAGGAAACGCCGTCTAAAAAGGCGTGGAACACATACAACCAAGGAGCGACGAACAAGAACATGAATTCGATAGGCTCGGTAATGCCGGTAATGAAAGAGGTGAGCGCCGCGCCTAAAAATAAACCACCGATGGCGTTACGGCGCGCTTTCGGCACACAGTGATACATTGCCAAACAGGCTGCCGGCAAGCCGAACATCATGGTGTCGAAACGTCCGGCAAAGAAACGCGTACCTTCGGTAAATAGCCCTTGATGGTTCGGATCCGCCAATTGGACGAAGAAAATCTTTTGCGCGCCGATAATGGTTTCGCCGTTGACGATTTCCGTGCCGCCTAATTCGGTGTACCAGAACAGCGGGTAAATCATGTGGTGCAACCCTACCGCGCCGCATAAACGCATTAAGAAACCGTAGAAGAAAGTGCCGATTGCGCCCATAGAAGCGATATGTTCACCCGCAGACAATAACCAATTTTGGAAGGTCGGCCAAATTAAGAAGAAAATCGCTCCCACAAAAATCGCGGCAAATGCCGTCACAATTGGCACAAAACGCGAACCGCCGAAGAAGCCTAAAATTTGCGGCAACTGAATGTTGTGATATTTGTTATGCAGTTTTACCGTAATCAAGCCCATCACCAACGCGCCAATGACGCCCGTATCAATGCTTTTGGTTTCCGGCGAAAACAACGGAATTAACGCCGAAATGGTGCCTGTAATGATCAAATAACCGACCACCGCCGCCAATGCTGCTACGCCTTTATCCCGTTTCGCCAAGCCGATGCCCAAACCGATACACAACAAAAGTGCCAAATTGCCGAACACGACCGAGCCTGCGGCGGACATAATCTGAAAAACGCCCTGCAATGCCGGGTTATCCAATAAAGGATACGCCTGCACAGTGGCTTTATTGGACAACGCACCGCCAATCCCTAACAGCAAACCGGCAGCGGGCAAAATGGCAATAGGCAACATAAATGCCTTTCCGACTTGTTGAAGTTGTTTAAACATAAATTCTCTCCTCTTCACGACGCAATTTATGATTTATCTTGAAATATTTTATGGAGTTACATTTCTAAATATTAACTATTTTTTGGAATATTACTTAAATACTTGACGAAAAAACATGACTGAGATCGCATTTTAAGCAAAAAAAATCGGCACCGAAGTGCCGACAATCCCAATCTATTTTATGTATATTATACGGTAAGATCCCGAATATCTTCGCTGGAAGCGTTGTTCATTACGGACTCTACACCTTTTTGTGCAGCAGCTTGCGAAGAATAATATTGGCTGCGACCGATTTCCTGATGATTTGCCGCTTTTAATACGAAATAAGGCTGATCATTTTTTGTGGTACGAAATTCAAAGTTTTTTGCATCCACTCCGTTTTTTTGCACGGAGGCAATGCCGTTTTGCGCGGAGGCTTTCGATTTGTAAAGCTCGCTGGTTAAAATAATTTGTCCGTTAGTTGCCATTAAATTGAACATAAATTGTCCATCTTTTGCTAATTTTAATTCGTAATATCCTTGTGCCATTTTAATTTCTCCCGGGTTTAATCGTTACTTAACAGTTATTTTGTTCCTTGCCGAAAAGGCATATTTTTGACTCTTTCCCTCAATTAAAAGTTCCTATAAAAAATCGCCTGCACAACCGCCCTCGGCAAAATATGCTAGAATGCGGCCCATTCAAACAAAACATCGGGAGAACATCATGGCCGGAATTTATCCGCTTAACGGCAGCCTTCAACATTATGTATGGGGCGGAGAAAATTACATTCCGAATTTATTGCATATCAATAAAACACAGGCACATTATGCCGAATACTGGCTCGGTGCGCATACTTCCGCGCCGTCACAGGTTGTCACCGCGCAAGGTGAAATGCCGCTGAGCAATTTTTTACAAAAAAATCCGACCGCACTTGGTGCGCAAAGTCGTAGTTTATTTGGTGAAAATCTGCCTTATTTACTCAAAATTTTAGATGTTGCCAATCCCCTTTCCATTCAGTTGCATCCGACCAAAAAACAAGCAGAAATCGGCTTTGCACAGGAAAATGCGGCGGGCATTGCGTTAAACGATCCGAAACGAACTTATAAAGATGATAATCACAAACCGGAAATGATGATCGCACTATCCGATTTCTGGCTTTTGCACGGTTTTAAAACCAAAGATAAGATTCTCGATACCCTTCGCCAACGTCCATCATTAGCGAATTTGGCAACAAAACTTGAATCACAAAATGTATCGGATTTTTACGCCGATCTGATGCTGGCGAAACAGGATCAACTGGCACAATGGCTTTTACCGATTATTGACGCGCAACAAAACGCCTTTGAGCAAAATCAGCTCTCTCCGCAGGATCCCGATTATTGGGTGCTTTACACGCTGCACGCCATGAATATTTCCAGAGATAAACTGGATGCAGGCTTGATGTGTTTCTACCTATTCAACATTGTCAATTTACATGTCGGCGAAGGCATTTTTCAGGCGGCAGGGATTCCCCACGCCTATTTACGCGGTCAAAATATTGAATTAATGGCGTGCTCCGACAATGTGATTCGCGGCGGTTTGACACCGAAGCACGTCGATATTGAGCAATTATTGAACGTTATTGACTACCGCGAAGTGATTCCGCAAGTGATCGCACCCGCACCGAAAGACGCCGTTTATTACACCTATTCAACGCCTGCTGAAGATTTTGCATTGAGCAATTTACGCTATGCGAAAAACACTGAATTTTCTGACCGCACTTTAAACGGCACAATTCTGTTTGTGATGGAAGGTGAAATGACACTGGAAGGCGACGGGCAAAAACTCACCTTAAAGCAAGGACAGGCGGCGTTTATTGAAGCGGATACAGAATACCACGTACAGGGCACTCAAGCAGGCTATGCCGTGCTAGCGGGCGTACCCACTTAGTTTTTTTACTTTTCTTCACTCCTTCGTTCACGAGGGAAGAAACGTGTTTTTACAAACATTTATGATGTCACACACAATATAGGAACGACTATGACACAACAAACTTTTATTCCCGGCAAAGATGCCGCCCTTGAGGAAAGTATTGAAAAATTTCAGCAAAAACTGACCGCACTTGGCTTTCATATTGAAGAAGCTTCGTGGTTAAATCCGGTGCCGAACGTGTGGTCGGTGCATATTCGCGACAAAGACTGCCCGCAATGTTTTTCCAACGGTAAAGGCGCCAGCAAAAAAGCGGCGTTAGCATCGGCATTGGGCGAATATTTCGAGCGACTTTCCACCAATTATTTCTGGACGGATTTCTATTTAGGGCAAAGCATTGCCAACAGCGATTTTGTGCATTATCCGAACGAAAAATGGTTCCCCATTGAAGATGAAGCCCTGTTACCACGCGGCATTTTAGACGATCATTTATTTGAACATTTCGATCCGAATCAGGAACTTACGCCTGAACTTTTGGTGGATTTGCAATCAGGCAATTACGAACGTGGCATTGTCGCCGTGCCCTATGTACGCCAATCGGATCAACAGGCGGTGTATATTCCGCAAAATATCATTTCCAATCTGTACGTCTCTAACGGCATGTCCGCCGGTAACAGCCAATTTGAAGCACGTGTGCAAGGTTTATCGGAAGTGTTTGAACGCTATGTAAAAAACAAAATCATCGCCGAATCCATCAGTTTGCCGCTTATTCCGCAAGACGTGATGGCACGTTATCCGTCTATTCAGGCATCCATTGAAAAGCTGGAACAGGAAGGCTTCCCGATTTTGGCGTATGACGCGTCTCTCGGCGGAAAATATCCGGTGATTTGTGTGATTTTACTCAACCCGACCAATGGCACCTGCTTCGCTTCCTTCGGTGCGCACCCGAAATTCCAAGTGGCATTGGAGCGCACCGTTACCGAATTATTGCAAGGTCGCAGCTTAAAAGATTTGGATGTATTCGCGCCGCCGTCTTTCAATAATGACGATGTCGCTGAACACGCCAATCTGGAAACCCACTTTATCGATTCCAGCGGTTTAATCTCTTGGGATTTATTCAAAAACACGCCGGATTACGACTTCGCCGACTGGAATTTCTCCGGTAAAGACACCCACGAAGAATACGACAATCTGATGGCGATTTTCCGTGCGGAAAACAAAGAAGTTTACATTATGGATTACAACCATTTGAGCGTTTATGCCTGCCGTATCATTGTGCCGGGCATGTCCGATATTTATCCTGCCGACGATTTAATTTACGCCAACAGCAACATGGGCATGGACTGGCGCGAAATTCTGTTGGATTTACCGCATTTCCACCATGAAAAAGAAACCTATCAGGAATTGTTGGAAGAACTGGATGAGCAAGGCATTGACGACGCCATCCGCGTACGCGAATTTATCGGCATCGTGGCGCCCAAAGGCAGCGGCTGGACAACATTGCGCATCGGCGAATTAAAATCCATGCTTTACCTCGCCTTGGGCGATCTGGAAATGGCGCTGGATTGGGCAAACTGGGCATACAACATGAACGGCTCCGTATTCACCGCCGAACGTGCCAACTATTACCGTTGTTTAATCAGTAGCCTTGAGTTGTTCATGGATGGCAATCGCGATCCGCAACAATACCGCATGGTGTTCGACAAAATGTACGGCAAAGACGCCGTTGAATTTGCCTGGAACGCCATTCAGGGCGGCAATCCGTTCTACAACCTACCAGCCGGCGACGAAACCCTCGCCACGTTTAGCGAACATCAAAAGCTGCTGGCGGCATACGCCAAATTGCAAAAAGCCAAACGGGAAAATTGGCAATAAAGTGCGGTGTTTTTTTTAAATGTTTTTAAGGGCGAAGAAATTGATTCACCCTTTTATTTTCTGTGAATATTTTTAAGTAAATCTTCGTTCTGTGATCTAACACATGGAAATATCAACACGTTCAAGCTATGATTAGCAAACTGTTCCCCATAAATTATAGGAGTTTATTTATGCAAACCTGGACAGCAGAAATGTGGCAAGCGGCGTTAATCGGTTTAGTGATCGGTTTCATTATCGGCTATTTCTTATTACGCATCACCAAAGAATCCGCCAAAAAACAAGTGAAAACCGAAGCGGAATTACGCGTAGCAAAAGAACAACTGGAAAGCCAAAAACAGCAGCTGGAAAAACATTTTGCCGAAAGTGCCGACTTGTTGAAATCTCTCGCGCAGGATTATCAAAAACTGTATCAACACTTCGCGCAATCCTCTACCCGATTATTACCTGAACTGAACGATAACTCACTGTTTCAACATGATTTATTAGACGACAAAGACAACCCTATGAACTCACAAAATACCGACGACCAACCAAAAGATTATTCGGGAGGATCATCCGGCTTATTCAAAGCGGAAAAATAGTTATTTATTAAGCTAAAAACCAATATAAGTGCGGTCATAAAATTTGATTTCCAGAGTGACCGCACTTTTTTATTTTTTATCTGAAAAGCCGTACAACCCACCGAACATTCAAGGATTTTTTTTGTCATAGCAGTTACCGAAATCGCATGGAAATTTCGAGTATGTTAATGTTTATTGGAGAACACATTTAATGAAAAAACACAATTTTGTATTAACAAGTATCGCGCTCGGATTGAGCCTGTTAAGCACACCTATGTTAAGCCAAGCAGAAATTCCCGCTATTGTTGAAGAACAACAAATGCCAAGTCTGGCACCAATGTTGGAAAAAGTGTTACCTTCCGTTGTTTCCATTTCAGTAGAAGGCAAACAAAAAACTCGCTCCGCACAACAATTTGACGACATTCCCGAGGAATTCAGATTTTTCTTTGGCCCTGATATGTTTGACCGCGATCGTGCGCCGCGTAACTTTAGGGGAATCGGTTCCGGTGCAATCATCAATGCAGAAAAAGGTTACGTTTTAACAAACAACCATGTGATTAAAGATGCAGATAAAATCACCGTTCAGTTACAAGATGGTCGCGAATTTAAAGCCAAAGTCATCGGCGCAGACGAACTGTCCGATGTGGCATTAATTCAAATAGAAAAACCGAAAAATCTGACCGCACTTAAAATCGCCGATTCCGACAAATTACGCGTGGGCGATTTCACCGTGGCAATTGGTAATCCATTTGGTTTAGGTCAAACCGTGACCTCCGGGATTGTTTCGGCGTTAGGGCGCTCCACAGGATCCGACAGTGGAATGTACGAAAACTATATCCAAACTGATGCGGCAGTCAATCGTGGTAACTCAGGTGGTCCATTAATCAATTTGAACGGCGAATTAATCGGCATTAATACCGCCATCATCTCCCCGAGCGGCGGTAATGCGGGTATCGCCTTCGCGATTCCGAGCAACATGGCGAATAACCTGGTTCAACAAATTCTTGAATTCGGTGAGGTGCGTCGCGGCATGTTAGGCATTAAAGGCGGCGAATTAAACGCTGATTTAGCACAGGCTTTCGACATTGAAGCAAAAAAAGGCGCTTTCGTAAGTGAAGTCATTCCGGGTTCTGCCGCAGATAAAGCCGGCTTGAAAGCAGGCGATGTGATTACAGCCATAAACGGACAATCTATTTCCAGTTTCGCCGAAATGCGCGCTAAAATCGCCACGTCCGGTGCAGGCAAAGAAATTGAGTTAACGTATTTACGTGATAGCAAGTCCAACACCACAAAAGTAGTCTTACAATCCGATGACAAAATCCAAACCAGTGCCGGCAATTTGCTCCCTGCACTAGACGGCGCGGAATTAAATAATTACGACGAAAAAGGCCTTAAAGGCGTATCTGTGGGCAAAATAAAAACCGGTTCTTTGGCAGAACAACGTGGTTTAAAAACCGGTGATGTGATTATCGGAATCAATCGCCAGAAAATAGAAAATCTCGGACAACTGCGCAAAGAGTTAGATAAAAAACCGTCTGCCGTTGCCTTGAACATTATTCGTGGCGATAGTAACTTCTATTTACTGGTGCAATAATCTGCAATAAAAATACCAATCCGCACGTAAAACGTGCGGTTTTTAGGCTACCCTATAAGGGCTTAGTACTTCACATGCCCTTCAAAGGAATCCACCATTAACGCAAATACTTATTCTCTTCCGTCTCCGGTTCTAAATCGAGTTTTTCCATCAGCAGACGGTCGCCGTCTTCTTCCGGGTTGCCGGTGACGAGGAGTTTGTCGCCGTAGAAAATGGAATTAGCGCCTGCCATGAAGCACATTGCCTGCATTTCTTCGCTCATGCCCTGGCGACCGGCGGATAAGCGCACATAGCTGTTCGGCATGGTGATACGCGCCACGGCGATGGTGCGGACAAATTCCGTCCAATCCAGTTCTTCTGCATCGGCAAGCGGCGTGCCTTCAATTTTCACTAATTGGTTAATCGGAACGGATTCCGGTTGCGGATCCAAATTGGCAAGGCTGGCGATAAGCCCCGCCCGTTCTTTGCGGGTTTCGTTCATGCCGACAATGCCGCCACAGCATACTTTCAAGCCCGCTTTGCGTACTTTGCCCAAGGTGCTGATACGATCATCGAAACGGCGTGTGCCGATAACTTCGCTGTAATGCTCCGGCGCGGTATCTAAATTGTGGTTGTAATAATCCAAGCCTGCGTCTTTTAATTCTTCCGCCATGCCGTCTTGCAATAAGCCGAAGGTGCCACAGGTTTCCATGCCGAGGGCTTTCACCGCCTTGATAATTTCCGTCACTTTGGCGATGTCTTTCGGTTTCGGTCCGCGCCACGCCGCGCCCATACAAAAACGCCCCGCCCCACGGGCTTTGGCAATTTTCGCTTTGGCGACGATTTCTTCCACGTCCAATAATTGCTGATTTTGCACGCCCGTTTGATAACGCGCCGATTGCGGGCAATAACCGCAATCCTCAGGACAGCCGCCGGTTTTAATGGACATTAAGGTTGAAAGCTGAATGGCGCGTGGATTGAAATTCTGACGATGCACTTGCGCCGCGCGGTAAACCAAATCTAAAAACGGGGTTTCAAACAACGCTTCTACTTTGCACACCGACCAATATTCCACGCTCGGGTGCGGGGTGATGGAGTAAATTTGCAGGGTACTGGTTAACATAGGTCTCCTTGAATGAATCTTTTTAATAGAAAGTGCGGTACATTTTAGGCGCATTTTTCTGAGTGAGTTATCCGACCATTTTCCACCTGCAGAATGCGATCCACTTTTCCTGCCAGCTCCGAAGGTTGATGGGTAACAAGCAACAAGGTTAAGTGTTTGCTACGGCAGAGTTCATCGATCAGGTTTAACATTTCCATGCGCAATTCGGGGTCGAGGGCGGAGAAAGGTTCGTCCAGTAACAAAATCGGCTTATCGCGCAACAAACAGCGCGCCAGCGCCACCCGTTGTTTTTGCCCGCCGGAAAGGCTGTTCGGCAGGCGGGACAAAAACGCGCCTAATCCCACGGCATCGGCGACCTGCGCCAATTGTTGTTGCTCAAGTGCGGTCAGTTTTAAGGACGTTTTTAAGCCCAACGCCAGATTTTGTTGCACCGTTAAATGAGGAAACAGGTTATTCTCCTGAAACAACATGGACACCGGTCGTTCATAAGGGGCGCTGCGGGTATGGTTTTCGCCGTTCAGCCAAATCTCGCCACGCGTTGGCAACACAAAGCCCGCGATGAAATTGAGTAATGTGCTTTTGCCTGCGCCGCTAGGACCGACCATGGCAACAAGTTCCCCCGCCGCTACCTGTAAGTCAAATTCCATAGGCAAAGCGTCGTCGGCTAAAAATACGTTATCTAAGCGAATCATATTGTTCCTTTTGATTTTCAATTAAGGCGAAAATCCCCCCGCATAATAACAGTAAAATGCCTGCCGTCACTGCGGCGTCTTGGTGGCGATAGCTACCTAATTGTTGATATAACAAATGGGGCAACGAGGTGAAATCCTGATTGCCGAACAGCGCAATGGCGGTGAAATCCCCCAAAGATAGCGCAAATGCTAGGGCGAAAGCATATTTTAGCGGCGCACGAAGATCATGCCATTCAATCAGCCGAAAACGCCGCCAGCCGAGAATACCAAGGGAATTGCACAGGCGTTCGTAATACAACATATTGTTATTAAAGGGTTCGGTGAGAATACGTAACACGAACGGCATGGCGCTCAAAGCATTACAGACGACCACAATGGCGAATAAATAAGCGTTGTTAAAATCAATTTCGCGCAGCAATAAAAACAAGCCCATCGCCAATACCAAAATGGGAATTGCCAAAATCACCATGCCCGCATTGATGATAAATTGCGCGGTTTTCACATAATACAGCCATTGCAAACGACGGGATAACAGCAATAACGCCACCGCCATCAGCAACGCCAGCAGCGCAGATGTCGGCGCAATGGTTAACGAATAGCCCAAGGCTTTCCACAGTTGCGGGTTGTGCCACGCCGTGAATAATTTTTCCGACGCCAGCGCGCTCACCATAATATTCAGCAACGGCGATAACATAAACAACAGAAACATCACCAGCAAAAAAACGTGGAAAATTTTGACCGCACTTTTGGAGCTATCAAGCCAGCGATAAGGGCTGCTTAACGCAGTTTGTGCGGTGGAACTAAACAGACTGCCAAGACTGAATAACAGCAGGCAAAATACGAATTGCAACAAAGCAAACAGCGCCGCTTTCGGCAAATCGAATTCAAACAGGATCGCCTGATAAATCGCCGTTTCCAGCGTGGTATATTGCGGCCCGCCGCCGAGGGTCAGCACCACGGTGAAACTGGTGAAACAAAGCATGAAAATCAGGCTAAAGGTCGGCAGAATTTGGCGGCGCAAATAATACCATTCCACCAAGCGCACAAAACGCCAGCCGCGAATATTCAGCTGCGCAGCCAGTTGGCGTTGTTCGTAAGGAATAGCTTTCAGACTTTGCAAAAATAACTTAGCAGCAAGCGGAATATTAAAGAAAAGATGAGCGGTTAGAATACCTGATAAGCCGTAAATGCTGCCCTGCCAGGTTTCGCCGAACAAGCCGAGACTTTGCGCAATCCAGCCGGAAGCGCCGTAAATACCGATTAAGCCGAAAATCGCCACCAACACCGGCAGCACAAAGGTCAGAGACATGATTCTGAGCAAAAATGATTTGCCGGGAAAATCCACATAATAAAAGGCACGGGCTAACAGCACGCCGAAAAACAGCGATAACAGCGCAGAAAGCAACGCCTGCCCGAAACTAAAGGCGATAACGTGATGTAAATAGACATCGGAAAAGATGCTTTGCCACTGAAACTCACTACCCTGCGCCAACACCGCACGCAGGGCGAAACCATAAAGCAAGGAAATCAACAACATCACCGCAACACCGCTCACGTAATGACGAGGGCGGAATTGCGGATTGACGAATAAGGATGGAGACGACAAAAACATCGTTCAGGTTATTGCGTTAAGGTGGTTTGCCATTGGCTGATCCAGCTGCGTAATGCTTCCGGAGTGACATTGGAGGTATTCAGGAAAGATTGCCGTAACAATTTTTCTTTTAACGCATTAAAGTGCGGTTCAACAGGCGCGTGAATCACCGGCAACATCACGTTAGCCGTCACAATATGCTTCTGCGCTTCCGGCGTAATGAGAAAATCCATAAATTGATCGGCGCATTGATTTTTGTGTTCGGCAATGCGTGCCGCCAGTTCCACCTGCGTTAAATTGCCTTCGGCAAATTCGGTGGCGGCGTAATTGTCTTTATTTTCAGATAATTGATGATACAAGGGCGAAGTGCTGTAACTTAACACTAAATCCGCCTCGCCTTTCAGGAATGCGCCGTAAGTGTCCGACCAGCCTTTCCCTACCGTCACCGTGTGTTTCGCAAGTTGCTGCCACGCCTGCGCCACTTGCTCCGCCGGGTAAACGGCATTCATCCACACCAATAAACCGCGTCCGACGCTACTGGTGCGCGGGTCTTGATAAATCACGCGTAAATCTTCACGTTCCACCAATTCTTTCAGGCTTTTCGGCGGATTTTTCAGTTTATTTTTATCATACACAAAAGCATAAGTGCCGAAGTCGTAAGGCAAGAAGCTGTTGTCCGCCCACTGACTCGGCAGCGAAAGTTTGCTCAAATCCACCTTGTTCACATCAAACAAGTTGCTTTTTTTCGCTTCATCCAACACGAAATTATCCAGCCCCAACACAATATCCGCTTTGGTTTTATGCCCTTCCAAACGCACGCGATTAAACAACGTGCCGCCACTTTCAAAAGGCATGTAATTCACCACGCAACGGGGAAAATTTTGTTCAAACGCCTGCTTAAGTTTCGGACCTGCGCCCCAATCGGAAGTGAAGGAATCGTAAGTGTAAATGTTCACGTTTTCCTTCTGATTATCGGCAAACACCGTGCCTGCCGTTAAAGAAAGTGCGGTCAAAAATAAAAGTGTTTTTTTCATTTGTCTGTTCCTCTGTTTGAATTAATCCTTGTCGTGATTAGTCGATTCGTGCCCGATATTTACTGGCTGACTGGTGGCTGCCATGATGTAATCTTTCGCAGTTTTGATCGCTTGTTTAACACTAATGCTTTTGGCAATCATCACCGAAGTCTCCACCAGCCCGACCGGCATACCGATTTTAAAGGTGCGAATATCAAAATCTGTCACAATGGTTTTCAGCTGACATTGGATGGTTTTGAGTGACACAGCGTAAATATCAACCACGTTCAAGGTATTTTGCGCGGCCACCGATGTACCAAATGACATCCTGTGCATTTGGAACATCTTCAAATCCGCCTGAACCCGGGCACCGCCGCCGCTGTCCGAACCGGCGATGGTCAACGCTTGCGCAACCTTACTCATCACGCCCTCCGTTATTTACAAATAACGGACAACAAAAACCATATTGCATAATTTTTCTTTTTTTAACGAAAAAAAGATAATCAGCAATAATGACGATGAAGAGAAAAAGAAAGGAAATATGATTTCTGTTAGTTTCCTACGTCAGTATTAACTGTATCAGGTTCACGGGTATCATCTCAGCACAAAGCACCCCGACTAATAACGGGCTTCAGTCTATATATTTTGCGGAGGAAGGGCAAGGAGTTTTGTGTTGGTTTGCGGGAAAAGAAAAACACCTTATTTTTATAAGGTGCTTAGTTTAGTTGGTGTCAGAGTTCAGATGTAACAAAGCGCCTATTTCAAAACAGAGCCATGCGAAGATGGCTGCGGGTATTGGCTAACCAATTCCAGGTGCCGGTAGTGTTTCAACACACAGCCACCTGAAGGTGGCTGCTCCCTATATGAAAAAACAAGAAAAATCAGTAGATTACTTCCTGTATTTCGCTAACTTATTTCAAAATAGAGAGTGGGATAAGTATAACGGGCATGTCGTCGTTATACAAATGAATTAACTGTTCCAAATTGTTAAAGAAAATCAGGATCGCCAGCCTGACGGGAATTTGATGAGAACTAGGAGTTAGCGAGCTAGACAACAAGCACATCTTTAAACACATCCACCGCCGGTTTCGCCCCGTGGTGTTCCACTTTGCGTCTCCATTTGCTGCCTAGGTGATAAAATCGCAAACTATCACAATCCGGATCATAAGTCGCCAGTAGCTTAGCCTTCAATTTTACCCATTGATCCGGCGTTACATCGCATTCAAACACCGAATATTGCGCCCGTACGCCATAATCCAGACAATGCTTCGCAATACGGCGCAACCTGGTTTTTCCCTCCGGGTCTTCTAAAGAAATATCATAGGTAATCAACATTAACATTTTTCACCTCATCAAAAACGGCGGATATTCGGCTAAATCCCTACGTAAATGGCGTGATAACAACATAGCCTGAATATAGGGCAATAAACCGATTTCCACCTCTTCGCCCAAAAACGGATGAACGATTTTCTCCTGTTTTTTCGCCTGCAACGCCTGAAACAACAATTTTCTGGCTTCAGATTTTAAGGTTACCGCACCACCCGCCTCATTAATAAAATCCGCCGGTTTAATCTGCAAGCGATTAATCATACTTAACACCATACGATCAACCCACCAAGCGCGAAATTCTTCCAAAATATCCTGCGCTAGGCTGTCCCTGCCTGGTCGGTCGGCGTGCAGAAAACCGACCTGAGGATCCAGACCTACGCCTTGCAGCGCGCCGCTAATATCTTTCCCCAAAACACTATATAAGAAAGAAAGCAAAGCATTCACACCGTCTCTGGGCGGGCGACGATTTCGACCGCCAAAATGAAACCCGGTATTCTCACGAATAAGCAGATTAAATACGCCGAAATAACGTGCCGCCGCATCGCCTTCGATACCGCGAACCTCATCAAGATTTTCGGCTTGAGCCAATTGCCGTAAAGAAACATTCAAAGAATCGACCGCACTTTGTAGCTGAGCATTTTCCCCATAATTGCGAATTTGCCGCTGCAGCACCCGCTTACTCGCCTGAATCTTCGCCGCGATGATATTGCGCGCAATCGGCACAGGGTTTTGCTCCGACACCCGATACTGCGCCCGCCGCAGCAGCACATTACCGCTTTGCCGCCTCTGAAGCCGCCCCAAGAAACGCCCGTTTTCGGTAAAAAACGCCAGATTGACATTGTTCTCCCCGCAAAATCCCAAGAGAAACGGCGACACCAGCACATTGCCGAAACAGAAAATATGTCCGATGGAATGCACCGGCAGTTGCGCCACTTTCTTCTTTTCCTGCTCCACTACCAACGTCTCCCGCTCCTTATGCAGATAACTGCCCTGAGTGGTGATATAGAGCGTGTTTTGCAGTTTCCGCATGGGTGGCTCCTAAAATTTTTCTTACTTCAATTAACTAGCAATTATAATTTTGATTATTGATATATTTTTCTGATTTTTTCTTCAAAACTTGGGGATAGTTTAAAACTATCAGATTTTATATATTGCAAGGCCTGAAAAGGCTTCCCTGATTTACCACATTCATAACCAAGCTCTTCTTCAATGTCATTTATAAGCATAATAGAATGACCTAACTCTTCTTCAATAGAAGATAAAATTTTATTAGTCAGTTTAGTGGCAACAGCTTTATCATTTTCAGATTTTCTATCTTGATGATCTTGATCATATATAGTGATATATTTTATCTTAAATTTATTTAATAATTTCAAGTACAAAGGTATATTTCCTTTTGAGCCACAATCAATAACCGTGTAACCATGCCTGAAAATACCAAGCTGTTTGGCTAATGCAGGAATAATTATTTTATCAGTAGCCCCTTCAACCAAAATTACCTTTTCCGCAAAGAACAACTCACTTCTATCCGGGTTAATCCAATAAGATAAATTCCAATTTTCTTGCTCATTACCATCAAATAAATCATCTTCACATTGTGTTACTTTACTACCAAATTCTTCATTCTCTTTTTTAATAATATAGATAGACTTATATCTATCCATATTAATAAGATTACTTGAATGTGTGCATAAAATTACTTGACTACCTGTTTCTGAAAGATTTATGAAGCTATCAAATAAAACTCGTTGAGCTTGCGGGTGTAGATATAGTTCTGGTTCTTCAAAAATAAAATAGCGAGATTTTGAGACCGCCCGATTTGTTATTTCAGGATTTTGAGTAATCTGCAACTGACGTTTTGCAATTAACTGTATAAGCGCAATAGTTACTGCACGTTGTAAACCATGTCCCTTGCGTGCAATATCTGTACGAGTGCCATCATTAATCCATACTGAAGCATTAGATTTTAAAATGGAGTCAATATCAGGAGTATTTAATTCAATATCAAAATAGGCATTCCAAGATGATAATTCTTGCGATAACGCATTCTCTAAATCTAATAACTGTTTTGGTCTGTCTGTATTTTCTTTGCCATCAATGTATTTACTAAACTTAGAAAATAAATTTACTAATTGCTGTTTTGTTCCTTGCCAATGTTCATTATATTGAGACATTGACTCTACAACTTCGCCAAGTAATTTACCGAAAACGCTACTATCTTTTGATGTAAAATCATCTGTTGCGTTTTTAACGGCAGGCAGAAAATAAACTTCACCAAAAATGCCTTTAGCAACAGATTTCAGCCCCATGAAATTTGTTTTTTCTAATTCATAACTGAATGTTAGATCCAAAATATTTGATTGTATATATTTTTGTTGAGCCTCAATAACTTGTGCCTTAGATAGCTTTCCAGTACTAGGTAAATACTGATAAAAAGGCAAACTATTAGCGATCTCTCGCTTAGTATAATTCCCAGCGTTTTCTTCTTTTAGGAAGTCTTCTGAACAACTTTGTATCCAACCTTTATATTCAAAACTACCACCCAAATAAGCACTTTTCCTAACCATAATAATCCCTTGCTTAGTTAGATATTTTTCAAATGTTGTTTGATCTTGAATATCTAAATCAGCAAATTCAATATCAACAAAAAGCTCTTGAGCACCTTGTGAGAAATCTAAATCTTGATGTTTAATTTCACCAAAAAAGAATAGAATCGCTGATAATAAATTAGATTTGCCATGATTATTTTGTCCAATAATAATCATCAAGTCTTGTGCTGAAATTCTTAGCTCTTTGATAGAACGCCAGTTTTTAATTTCAATTGTTTTAATTTTCATATTTTTTCCTTATTTCAAGATACTCAAATAATTCATCTACATACCCCGCCGACCTATCCCGTTTCCCCAACAATGCCGGCTGGCAAATCTCCACCAGCGAGCAGGCCTTGCAGCGTTTGCCGTAGTCGGGTGGCGGGGTTTGTCCGCTTTCCAGTAATCCACGGACGGCGGCGATGGTGGCTAGCGTGCGGGTGCGGAGGTCGTCTGAAAAGACGACGGGGACACGGTGGCGGGTTTGCATATACCACAGCGCGCCCTCAAGGACGGTTTGCCCCGTCATTTCCTCCAAACACAGCCCTTGGGCGCAAAGCTGGATTTCGTCCATAGGCTCAAGTTTGGGCTTGCCGCGTTTATATTCCACGGGTTTCAGACGACCTGTTTTCGCCTCGACCTCCACCAAATCCAGCACGCCGCTGATGCCCAGTTTCTCCGCCGAAACGTGAACGGTACGCTCAAAGCGCACGCCCTTGCGCGTCTCCGGTTCGCCCGAATCCACCCGTTCGTGTAGCGCGCTGCCTTGCGCGGTCAGATAATTCTCCGCCCACGCCTGTTCGTTGTGGATTAGGGCACACTAGCGCGGACAAAAGGCGTACCCGACCCGAACTCAAAGTGGAACGTGTCAGCTATCCGGTTATTACACCGTCTGCCGCCAGAAATATCTTGATGGCGATATTGTGGAAGCCGGCGATCCGCTGGCGCGTGTTTGAGATAGAAATCTTAAAACCGATTCAATGGATTAATGTTCGACGTAATGAATTAGGTAGTAAAGCAACAAGAGATGCTGAATGTTTATACATAGATGATTTAAGATATGATGAAAAATCAGATAGTTTTAAACTAAAGCATCGCCAGCAGCGCGCTTCAATGTTGCTCAAAGATGTGGCTTATCGTATTCACGCTGATTTTGAAATGACAAAGGAAGCAGGCGAAAGCGATAACTATATGAAATTCGCTGAAATGTTCAAACGACGTGCCAAAAAAGGACAGTATTTTCATCAACCTTATTTGGGCTGTCGTGAGTTCCCCTGCCATTTCAGGCTACTTGAAAAAGCCGAAGACGGCTTGTCGGTCTGGCCAAAATGATTATCGGGTGGCGACGGATAACGATAGTCATCCAAGGTTTTCTGCCAATCCGATTCCACCACGCCGTCAAGATGTCGTCTGAAAAAATCGTCTAGCTCATTTGCCTGGACGATTTTTGGCGATTTGTCTCCGTTTTCATGAATAAGCGGAATAAACGGCACAATCAGTGCCACACCCTGATTGTCAATCAGGCGAAAGCGTTCGGCTGCGGTACGAAATTTGATTGCCAAAGGATTGTCATTTGAAAATTCTGCGGTCAAAAGCTCTGTGATTTTGTGTTTATCCAAATCGCCTTTGCTATTGAAGCGACGGAAATATTCGGCAAATGCCAATGGAGAAAGCGGGTCGGCAAGCAAACCTGCCTTCAGCATTTCTTCGGTAATGTCCTGCCCCTGTTTCAGGCTGCCGCTTGGCGCGCCTTGCTCGGCACGAAAAACGATGACTTCGCCCAAATCCGGCAATTTTCCTTCGCGGTTGCACCGTCCTGCTGCCTGAGCAATGCTGTCAAGCCCTGCCATCGCCCGATAAACGCAGGGAAAATCCAAATCGACTCCTGCTTCAATCAGTTGGGTACTGACCACCCATAAAGGCTTTTTCAGACGACCTTCGCGATACAGTTCCAAATAACGGCGAACCAGTGTAAAACACCGAACAAAATGAGAAAAAGGAATAAACTAGGGAGAATGTTGAATCAAGCGGGAATAAGTGGAACAAAACCAATGAAAACAAGGGCGCAAGAAAAA
>NZ_AQUU01000019.1 GCF_000372365.1 Aggregatibacter actinomycetemcomitans DSM 8324
AGTGGCGTAGTTCGAAAAACCTTGCCCAAACGTCCAATCGTGATTTTTATCCAGCCGTCTTACTCTTGTTGTCATTGTGGTGTTCCTGTTGTTCCGCCGCTGTCGCCCCGGTGAGTATGTGACTTGCCGGAAATACCCGCCGCTTTTACGTCCGTATCGCTAATAATTTCGCCCGTCGAATGTAATTCGCCTTTTTGTTTTGTGTTACCGTCGTGTTCAATATTGCCTTTGATCTTGATTGAACCGTTCACAATGCGAATATACGTGCCACCGTCAAGGGTTTGCATGGATAAACCGCCGGTAAAAAATCCATTAATCGCTTTCGGCACCGAACAGACGCCCGGGATAAACATAGCATCAGACAAGTCATGCAGCCGAAAATCTAGTGGCAACGACGCACCGCCACTATGCCACCAGCCATCAATACAACGTTCGGAGAAAATAGCAATGCCTTCATCGCCAGCCTGTAGTGGGAACGTCACTGCAAAGCCCCCTCCGCGCGGGAAACTTACTGGCACATCAACCAACGGAGGAATGTCAGCGCCGCTTCCGTCTGCAAGTTGCATTTTAATTTGCACCGCAAGGGTAACTGTCTGTTTTGCAGGATCGAAGCTGACCACTTTAGCCGGTAAAGCGGTGTGTAAGTTCAGCCTATCTTGCTGGATTTGCTGATCTGTCGCCGTTTCTGGGGTAGCAAGCGATTGGTCATAACTCATTTTTTATCCTTTTTACTGTCTTTCTTCGGTTTTTCCACTTTTTTGAACTTGCCGTCAATCACGGTGAGTTTGCTTTTCCAATCTCCGCCAATACCATCTCCACTGTGCGCAAGCTTCACGATTTTATATTCGCCGTTGAAATACTCTAAGATTGATTCCACCTGGACTAACCCACCTATTTGCAATGCAGGATTAAGCAAACAGGTTAATTCAAGCCCATCATCGGTTTGCTCCGGTGCGTTAATCATGCCTGTTTCCTGCGACAACAAAACGGCGTCATCACTCAACACCTTGTCTTTCGGCAAAAAAACCAAAGAACCGTCCTGAATAGACCAATTCGCCCCATTATTACGCGCGATCTTGGTGAGAATATCCCGGCTGTTGCCGTTTAATACACGCCCGCGAGGAAGTTTACGCTGATTCGGAATGTCTATTGCGCCCGTCCGCACTTTTGGCATGGTTTTCTGTAATTCTTGAACAATTTGCTCATCTGTTGCACCCGCTTTAAGTGTCGTTGTTGCCCGAGATTTCGTATAGGCTTGATGTCCGTCCGCACATTCTAGCGTTAACACGAAATCCAAGCCATGACGTAATACACGTGCTTTTGTAATATCACCGGAATAAATCTGGCGCAATTCGCCATAACCAACCGATAAAGCCACTTTTTTGAAGGCACCACTTAAAAGTTGATTGAGGTGATCTCGATTTAAATTCCAGACTTGGATTTTTGCCGGGTTTGGCTTCTCGTTGATAGTCTTATCAATTTCAAATGCCACCCGCAATTGTTCGATGCTCAACGTTTCCTGATCGTTGCTTATGTCAAGTTTCCATCGTCGCCCGAATTGCTTCATGCATCCCCCTTAAAGTTATTTTATAACTTCAATCAAAACATTAGCTAACGGTGTGATACATAAAGCAAACAATCCAAGGGCAACAATAACAATAGAAAACGCGATTGCACCGCGCAGAATAGAATTGCATTTGTTTCCATTTATAACCCCTCTTTTAAGTGGATTTTTAACTTAGTTTTGCTATACTTACTCAAAATTTGTTCCTTCTTTATTGGGAAAGTTGGAATGAAAAACCCCGATAGTTACCAGCTATCGGGGTTTGTTTTATTCTAAAGTGCGGTCGTTTTTACGATGACTTTTCACCTATATACAAAAAACAACGAGTGCCTAAATCCGATATTTCCATCGGATCTAACTCTGCACCGCTCTCATCTTCAAGGAAGAAAAAATAAGGCTGCGTACTGCGGACAAGTAACGGAACGCCGCAAGCAAGCGCTTGACCTGTGCAAATTTGTTTTTGATTCACCGGCTGAAATACATCCATTGCCCAAAAACGCCCCACACTGTTAAATCGAAGCGTGAGGCGAATCTTGGTTCCGTTAAACTCGAACGTTTGTTCTTGGTGTGGTGATTGTGTTACGGGAATTTGTTGCATTATCATCTAAACCACCCTAAGAAAAGATATTCAAGAGCGCTGATTTTTTTTTCGGCTCTTTTGCGACAGGCTGTGTATTGCCTTGTTGCGTTTTTGCGGCGGATTGCGAACCCGCCCGACCACTTTTCTTATTGCCTGCCGTCGTAGTCTTCCCGCTTTTCGTTGTTGCGGTGTTCACAACAAAGATTTCTCGCGCGGTGATCGTGAATGTGGCGCTACCATCTTGCGCCTGCGAAACCGCCACAGATTGGATTAGCATATCTTTGTACAAGTGGATGCCGGTCTGAATCTCGATGGTTTCGCCCGATTTCTGACAAGCGACTAAATCTGCATAGCACTTCTGCACCCGACTATCACCTAATGAGTTACCTAATAAATGCATCACAGAAAAATCAGGTAACCAAGGAGCAAGTTTTCGTGCTTGACCTGTAGCATTAAGACCTGGACTAGCAGCGATAGTCACAATACGCGCTACTTTTGCAATAGTCTGTACGGTCTGCGTAACCACTTTGCGGGGCAATGGTAAATTATTTAAGAAGTCTATTCCCCCTCTGATATTACCGATATAACCTGCATTCAAACCAAAAGCACCGTGATCTTGATCGACCATAATACCATTGATTGTCACCTGTTTAGGTTGAATCACTGCATGATCGGCAATCTCCGCACCTGACTCAATAGGATTTTCGGTAATGGAGAGATCAGATTGATGATCTTCGATTGTCACTACATCAAATTTAATCGTTCCAATTGACCGGTTAGAGACCTGTGCAAAATTAAACATTGATTACCCCACAATAGGCGAAAGTTGATTACTAATTGCACGAGCAGACTGATCCGCAACGATCTTAGGATTGTCCGCGCCTTGAATGTTTTGTGTGATGGTGATCTTGTTATTACTGTTTTTGATACTGTTATCCGCGTTTGATGTCCCCTGCCCCAATCCGGCGGCTGCCACTTGCGGGGCTGTCGCATAGTAATTCGGGTCAAACATCATTGCATCATAGGCTTTTGTGTTCTCACTCACTTTGCCAGTTCCGCTAGAACCAAACCAATCTTTCACCGTATCAATAATCGGACCAATGTATTCATCGTAATAACCCTTTACCCAATCGAAGGCTGACTGGAACGGTTTTTTAATCCAATCGGTGACTTTAGCGAAGCCCTTTTCAATCACATCAAGATCTAACTGTTGACCAGTGAATAAATTCCACAAACCAACCACTAATGCCAAGCCGAGCTTAAAAGGCAGCTCAATCATATTGGTAACCAGTGATAGTGTTGAACCAATAGGATCTACAGTGAAATTATCGATAAAGTTTTGCCATGTGGTTTTTACCCACAAAAGCGCGGATTTAAAAGGTTTCCAAAACTCACCCAAGGCTGTTTCATTACCCTCTAAATATCCAATAAAATCATCAACCAACAAAAAGACGGCTGAAATCGCTGCCAAAACAAGCGTAATAGGATTGGTAGCAAACGCTAAAATCATGCGACGACTTAACCAAAGCAACGCCGCGCCCAGGGTATAAATCACAGTACGCCAGCCGATGGTATTTGACACCACATTATCAATTGCCCCAGCTAACTCAAACAAGAATGAAAACACCCTGCCGAAGCCGTTCAAAATGGCTTTAATCAAATCATTGTTTTCTGAAAACCATTTTGTAAAGCGCTCAATAATGCGAGAAATCGCGGGCGCAATGCGTAACGACAGGTATTCCCCCATTGCTGTAAAAACTTGCGTGAGCTGCGTCATATTGTCTTTAAATGCCGCCGCCGTTTTCGCGTTTTCCGCATTGCCTACACCGAGCGTTAACTTGTCAGCAAGTTCGATTTGCTCGCGAAGTTCATCATTACCAAGACGCAAAAGCTGGATCATTGAACCATCAATGCCAAGCTTGGCAAGCATAGCAATCTGCTCCTGCTCGCCCATTTTTTTCATCTTGTCAGAGATTTCGCCAAGTATTTCACTCGACGTTTTCACATCTCCGTTGGCTTTTTTAGCGCTTAATCCATACTGCTCAAAATACTTGGCACCGCGACCAATTCCCGCCGCCGCTTCACCGATAGTGCGTGACAACCCTTCAATTGACGCCTGCACTGCCTGTGAAGAAGATCCGTTAACTTCGGCAACTTTACCAAGTTTGTAGATCTGGTCTGCTGCTTCGCCTGTTACCGCCGAAAGCTGTTTAATTTCATTCAGGGCATCAAGGTTATTATCGACAAAGTTTTTTACTCCGATGGTTGCCGCATAAAACGCCGCACCAAACGCCACAAATTTCAATGTGGTTTTACTGATACTGATGCCGAGCAGTTCGAATTTTTGAATCAGCCCATCAGCACCGTATTTGGTCGCCCAAAGGGCTATCATCTTATCGGCTAAATTACCGGCACTTTGCGCATTGTCTTTTTGTGCTTCAGTGTTTTCTTGAGTACTTTTGGTGTCGTGTTCGGTGGTTTTTTGCTTTTTCTCGATAGCGTCTTTGAGTTTTACAATAACCTTTTCGACATCCTCCGAGCTCAATCCAAGGGAAACCAAACCTTGTTCAAGCTCTTGTGCATTGGTGGTGAAATCCTCCCCAAAACCAGATAACAGCTCGTCACTTTCAAGGATTTTCTGAACCCATGCGTCAAGTGCTTCATCTTGCGATAAATCCTTGGTCTTCTCCTGTAAATCGTCTAACGACTTAAAAAATTCGGAGAATTCAGGCATTTCCTTTGCTTGCTCAACGGCTTCTTTTGCAACATCTTCAATTGCTTTTGCAAAATCACCTAGTTGTTCGGCAGCACCATTCGCCCCTTGCTCAAGCGTATTAAGCAATTGTTCAAATTGCTGCATAGCCTGACTGTCAGCGTCGAAGCCGATTTTAATAAGTAGTTCATTGAGTAGCATTGGATTGTTCCATTTGGTTTAGCTCCACAATCACTTCATGAAAAGACAAAAGGTCGGCTAAAGAATATACCGACCTTAATTCATGCAGCGTACAGAAGCGCTTAACAATAGGTGTAAAAATAAACCAATCAACCTTTGAATCAGACCGGCTTACTGTGTTTGATTCAGATTTGCAAGCATAGAACTCAGCAATCCGCCCCCACCGATAAAAAAATCGGCTAATTGATACACCAAACCTTCTTTCAGTACGGGTAATAAATGCCCGCGATGTTGATTGAAATGCGCATCAAAACGTTCTGATAAGCGGTATTGCTTTCCGTCCTGCTCGCAGGAGGTGTGTTTCAAGACAATATCTTCCAAGGCTTTAATGCTTGGATCGCCTAAATTGGCAAGAATTGCCGTCAACATATTAGCGCCGACATTATTGCCTTTTTCCTTGCCGATATTTGATAAGTCAACGTGTTGCACCAATTTCAGCGCATTTTTTAATGCGGCCCATGACGCCGTCGCATTTGCCGGTGTCATGTTATAGGTGATGTCTTCAAGCGTAAATTGTTTGCTTTGTTCCATTATTGAACACCTTTTTCAAGATTCATCGTCATTTTTTCGAACACAATGGTCCATGTGGTCGCATTATGCCCGTTACCGCGCATATAAGGCGCGGGCGTAGTGAAATAGCCTTTGGTTCCCGTTACCACGTCATCGTTGATTAAGTCGCGGATAGCGAGGGTAATAGGCAAAAAGGTCCTAATGCTTGTTTTTTGCTGATTAAACAACTTGGATAGATAAGCGTTATCTTCAGAATGTTGTTTGATTTTCAACATCAGTTTGCCTGACTGGTCTGGATTGGCGATAAAAACACCCGTACCATTTGCGCCAATAACCATTTGTCCAGCGTCAACCTGATTTGTGGCGTTAATAACATCTGCTCCGTCTGCCCAGTCGCTGATTTCTTTGCCGTCTAATAACACGACAACTTGTTTTTGATCGAAAACTGCCATGGTTTTTCCTTATTAAAAAATAAAGCCAGGAATAGTCCTGGCTTTGGGGTTATCGGTTATAGTTTACAATCACATCGCTTGAATGGATTGCACCGGCTAATTTCACCGCAGTTTGAATCGGTGTTGCGCGACGGGCTTGTCGGTCGCTGTCAGATAACGTATCCATTGGCGCCGCCCAGACATAAAACCCTTTGTCTAAGTAATCACCGGTAGATAAATTACCAAACCCTGCCCCTGTCCATTTACCCGGTGCGAATGCGCCGTTGTTGATGCCTTCAAGACAAACCTTTTCAACCGCCGCAATTAAAATCGCCTGCCCCTTATCTGTCAATGGGATTTTAGTCGGTGATTTGTAAAGGCGGGCGAATACTTCTTTTTGCACCGCGTCAACAAACCAATCTAAGATCACGATTTCATCAGCAAATTTACCGCCAATAACCGTACCTTCCGCAATCATCGCCACATCATCAAAATAGGTATAAACGTTGATTCCAAGGCGCTTAGCTTTGGCAAATTCTGTCGCGGTGATTTCGTCCGCCGTGATGGTCGGCTGCTGCTTGAATTTTAGCGTCAAGGTTGAATTGTTTGCGGCAAAGTTGGTTGATAACAAACGGGCTAAAGCCGAAGATACCGGGTACATATCGTTTTTATCAAACATCGCTAAGGTGTGATCTAAGCCCGCATCATACAATTTCTTGTAAATGTTATCGGCAGACCATTCAATTTGTTCGGCGCGTATCACGTTTGCCCCGAATAGTTTTGTGTTGGCTTGGGCGTATTTCGCCGCTGCTTCCACTTCACTATCGGTTAATTGCGCTGCCACGGTGAAGCCGTACCAAGTGTTATTTACTTCCGCAACGTTAAACAACGCTTCGCCCAAGGTTTCTTTTTTCAGGGATACGGAATTTTTACCGACTTTACGGCTCGCTTGCCCGTTTTCTAACTTAAGCAATGCGCCGATATATTCACCTTCTCCACCTTCATCAATGGCGTAATCAATTTCGGTTTTTTTATCTTCGCCGGCTACATTTGCGCTGACAATAAAGCGATTGCCGGTTTCGTCATAAGCAATCGACACGGCAACAGAAAGTGTGGTCAATTTTTCCTGAATTTTTGTGGCTACCGCATTAAAATCAGCAAGGCGTGCAAAAGACAACCCATCAACTTTTTTAACGTCACCACCAATAGTTAACGAAAAACGACCATTAACAACAGATTTAAAGCGCTCCAAATCGTCTGATAATGTCGCACCGCTCAACGTGTTTTTGGTTGCTTCGATGGTTGAAGCTGATTTTTGCCAACGAGCGACGATTAGTTGTTTAGCGCGTGGGCTTTGCGCAAAAAACGGTTGCGCCGCTTTTGCTGTTTCTGAATTGGTGCCGAATAACTGTTCGACATCGCGTTGATTTTCAACATATACATAACGCGTCTTCTCGTCGGCGAATGCCTGCCCCGCTTCCGGCGTAAACAACGCGACAATGCCGAATGATTTTCGTGCAGCAGATTTCGGCACCGTGTTTAACTGTACATTGACAATATGCGAAATAGATAATGCCATAAGGCTATTCTCCTATTTGTTGAGTTAAATGATTTGTTCGTTGCTCTACGCGCTTAATCGGATCAAGCGGCGTATCGACGATATGATGATGACTGAACACCGCGTCAAACTGCCCGCGCTCTTCATAATCGGAGCCGATGGTTGCCGTGAGGTTGCGCACATCGGAGAAGCTCACAATGCCGACATTCATTGTTTTTAAGGCTTGCAGTATCACAGAACTTTGCAAGATGGCCTTCAGCTTGTAACACTGTGCCATGGCATTTGTGCCAAAGCAGGAAAAACTTACCGTGTTTTGCATTGACATGGTGATCCTCTCACGCTTGCCGTCGAAATCCCGCCTTGCGATACCCGTTTCACTGCTCATCAGTACATCTACGGTAATAAATGCACTTAACGGATTTTCAGGCAACCACCCACCAATCACCACACCATCAGGTAACTGTAAAGCCTGTTGAATCAACTTTCGCAGTCTGACTATGTCGAACCCCGATATTGTTGTAGTATCCATAATCTCCCCAGTTTGCTGCGGTTTTGATTTTGTAGGTTTGCCCCCGATAGTCCACCAGGTCACCGATATTGAGCTGCTGTTGCGTGTAAACTTTAATAGACGGCAAATAGCGCTCACCTTCCGGCAATAGCAAAACATCGTTAGGCGATGTAGGAATTACAATCGCGGTGATTTGTTGCTTTTCATACCTCACATCAAAGCCACTTGCAGAATGCGATCCTGATTGCTTTTGAACAGTGATTTGCTGACGAAATCGGCTATTTAAAAAGCGCCCCGATTGATTAATTAGGCTCATTTGACAATACCCCTCACAGATTGGCGCATTTTGCCTGTGTCAATTAAAGGCTTGCTTGACTTCTTGCGTCTAATGGTTGATTTGGCGTTTGCTACCCATTCACCCTTGACGATATTCATCTGCACATCACCTTGCGCCATAACGGACAATCGTTCATAGATTTGCGCAGCAGGTACACCCTGATCGAACCATTGGATAAAAAGTGCGGTATATTTTTCCTGATTTTCCTCAAGCGTCTGGCGCAGGAAAGGACGGGCAGGAATATGTTCGTTACCGAACTCCAACACCGCCGCTAAGGAAGCGAGATTAAAGTTTTCACTCCCTTTTACCTTCTCATCAAACTCTGCGGGGAACCCCACATAAACCGCCTTTTCTTTTAGCGACTTCATCTGCTCAATCAGTTGTTTCGCCGCGCTGAAATTAGCCGTTACAGTTACCGCCATTTAAGCCACCATAACGCCTACACCAATCAATCTACGCAAGCGCAAATACTCTTGCCCATACGCCGTAAGCTGATAAAAATCATCAGAACCATTTGCGGAAATTGGTGCCGTATAACTCACCGACAATTCGCCCGCACTTTCGCTTGCGAGATTACGGTTTGCGGCACCTCCGCTAATTTCTGCGTCCGCACTAAGTTTGAGCAAATGCGCGGTTAATGCCATTACACCGCGATCGTATAATTTACCCCACTGAACTTTGCTTACTTCCGCCTGTGCGTCAGAAAGAAAAAGACCGATACGTTTTGCATCGGTCTTTCCAAATTCAGTATAGCGCAATAAAAAATCTTCGGTTAATGGCATAACTCACCCCTTAGTAGTCGACATAAAGCGCTGAATCAGGCTCCATGAATGTTACACCACCAAATGCCATACGCAAACCTGATTCAAAGGCTAATAAGCCCTTAGGCTGTGCGTCTAATACAGTTGGCGACATCGGCACGTCAAAGATAACGTGTTCTTTGCTGTTGACGTAAACCATCGCGCGAGTTTTACCGTCTGTTACGCGAGTACCGTAATTGGATGGTAGCGCTTTAATCGCAACTTGACGACCGGCTGCCGCAGAAAGATGTTTAGTTAAAAACTCTAACGCGGTAGTGTCGGTGTTTGCGCGTTGCACCAATGCCAAGTGAGCCAAATCAAGGCTATCAATGGCGAAAGTGTTCGGCGCTTCAATGCGTTTGGTTTTCTCCATGCCTTTAAGGAAAATTTCTTTGAAGAAAGCCACGGCTTTATCAAAGTCCATTGCCTGAACTTTGGTGTTTTGTGCAGCACCTTTGATCGCATACACTTCCACAGATTTGTTGTTCAGCAAACCGGTTAAACGGGAATCTTTGGCATGACCCAAGAACGCGACTTTTTGCAAAGTTTGTTGTGCATTTTTATTTAATGCCATGATTTTTGCGGTGTTCAGCGCTAAGCCCAATAATTTACCTTGCTCAAGCTCAGGTTTAGTCCATGTTACGGATTTCGCCCACGGTACAATGTAAGAGCGGGTCGGCGTAAAGCCTACTTCCACTTGATCAAGGGTGCTTGTGCCTACGGTAATCAAACCATCGTCAAGGGAACCGTGTTCATCGGCGCCATAATGCAGTTTTTCGGTAATGCCTACCGCAGTTTGCTGATCTACATAAACAAATTGCGGGAAGACGATTTCAGGATATTTTGTTTCTGCAATATCCTTACTTACGGCGGTTAAGCCATTTTTTACATAAGCCAATAATGACATTGGATCACTCCTTAAAGTTTGGTAATTAACGCTAATTGACCTTTAACATCAATTACGTTGTAATCAGTTGCGATCGCGTTGGTTGCGTCCGCTTTGCCTTGGATTGTGCCTGATTTTTTATTGCCATTTTCTACGGCTATAGCATAAACCTTGTCGCAGCGAGCAACGGTTTCACCATCTGCCACAATCACCCAAATTGCGTCGGCAGGCGCAATATGCATGACATCTACCAACTCACCTTCCTTCCATTCGTCTTGGATTCGGCTTGCCAAAACTACACCGGCGATAACGTCAGTTTTTGCTGCTAAGGCTTTTACACCACCGGCAGCATTTAACGCGACGAATAACCCTGCTTTTAATGCGCCACCAGAAACCATTTCGGCACTTGTTTTTGCACTGGCAAGGTTGCCCTTACCTAACTCACCCGCACGCGCAGGCGCTTGTTCATAAGCGTAACTCATTTAGTCACCCTCCTTAACTGTTGTAATTTTTATTGAAGTCAATCGTTGGCGCAGCTTTATTTGGCGCAGCGTCACCAAGCAAAATACTACCAAGTGATTTGCGTTCATCAGCCAATTTCGCCACAACCGCTTTTGCAGTTTGATATGCGCCGGAAATCTCCGCATCGGATAACTTAGCAGCTTCGTCTTTCGTGAAAATGCCTTGGGCCACTACCGCACTTTCTTGAATTTCACGAACGGTTGCGTTATCAGCGAACTTCACATCTTTGAAAACGGTTTGAGCGTCAGCTAATAAGGCAGCTTTTTTCGCGTCTGCTTCCTGTTTCGCTTGTGCGTCTTTCAACTGTTGAATTTCAGCGTCTTTTGCCGCTAATTTTTTTTCGTATTCTTCTTTGTCCACGTTGTCTTCCTTTTCTTTTTTCGGATCGGATTCATCGTTTTTAGGCTCAGTCGGCTTTTTCTCCCCTTCCGGTTTGCCTTCACCATCCTTGCCTTTTTTTTCTTCATCTTCATCTTCGATTTGTTTTTTCTGCTCGTCCGATAACTTAATACCGAACGCACCTAAAAACGCATCGAGGAATTTTGCGGTTTTACCCATAATGGTTTTATCCTCATCGGCAAGTTTTACACCTCCACCGCAACGACCCTTTGCCACAATCGCTACGTGGTTGCCGATCATCGGCGACATCTCAAAATCTGCATCTTGTACGGTTGACAGCTTAATATCGCAGTCATAGCCGCAAGACAATTGCTCAACGCCTTGTTCCTGCACGGTTTTAATCGCGTTTTCGTCATAAATCCACGCTTCCGCTGTCAGTTCATCACCAACGCGCTTCACATTGCGCACCACACCAACTGAAAGTTGTTTCCAGTTTTTGGCATTTACGCCGTCTTCCGGGTGTCCGATAGTCAGCGTGGCATTTTCAAAACTCTTAATGGTTTCGTCACCAAACAAAGATTTCTCCGTTCGGGCGACTTTCTTAATACCTTCTTCTTCCAAGCCGAGTTCGGTTGCCAGATAGTCAAACACGCCAACCTTGGAAATGGTTGCCGGCACAACTAAGAAACCGTCCTTGGTGATGGTACGCTGCGTTTTTGCCTGCGCTGTTTTATCTGTGAATTTCATTATTTACCCCAATAAAAAACCGCCTACATTGCTGTAAGCGGTTAGTTAATTTGAAACGGAAAGCTCAATTGCTCCATTTGCGTTAAACGCACCACAATTTCTTGATAGGTATATTTTTCCATTTTTCGCTTTTGCAGTGCGCGAGCTGCTTCACTACCTCGTTTTTTAGATTCACTCTCGTTTTCTTCCAGAACCTCTCGTTGCTGTCTAATATCTTCCTACTTAGCAATACCAAGCTTCCAATAATCCCAAAGTACTTCGTACCAATCTTTTTGATATTCAATGAGTTTAGCCTTGATTTCAGGCTTCACGCGAGAAGGATTGACACCAAATAACCAACCTTTTACACTACTTATCCACCTGATTATGATGGATTGATTTCGCGAACAATTCAGCTCTTGTTGATAGATTCATTATCAGTTTCTCATAAATCGAATAGCGTCACTTTCCGAAATAACCTTGAAATCACTAAAACCACTTTCAAGTAAGCGCTCAGCCCATGAAATACCTCGTGAGGAATCCCACTCTAATTTTTTTGGCTCAAATACCGAAAAAGATAATAAATCAGAAGGGTTTCCTCTGATAAGTTTCTGTCGATTCTCGCCAATGTTTGCTAAGTAATATTGAAAACTCATTTTTTATCCTCAATAAGTTCAATACCTTTTGGTACCTTAATTTTACTACTTAGCTTACGCATTTCAAGCAATAACTTCTCTTTTTCGTGGAATGGCGTTTTTGGATTTCTAAATTGCTTATAGATTTTATGCAATAAACCATTTTTTAAGTCAAAACTCTGCTGTGTATGGTATTGCATTTCAAAAACATCACCATCTTCATTTTGGATAAATGTATTAACGCCTGTATATGCGCTATCATTTTTCCAAGTGTTTTTGACTATGATAGTTTTATACCCCTTGATCGCCAACAAATACTGCATTGCTTTATAGCGAGTAACAAAATCCCCTTCCTTGAAAACTGTCGTGTACCGAATGGCATCACCAATTTTATTCAGTGACAGCGACTTGGAAAATCCATCTGCAACCTCAGCTTCAATTTTTCTCTTTATTGAAGGCGCAGTTTTTAGACGATTTTCTAATCCGACAAGTTTACCACCTGCTTTTATGGTGATATTGTTAATATCTGCCGTAATTGTCTGTTCTATTTTCTTTGATTTTTCAACAAGTTTATCAATCGAAAGCGTCAAATTCTCTTTTACCGGTTCCGATAGTGTCTCTTGCGCTTTAGCTTTCGACTGCGCCTCGTCGAACACCGGAATTGCCACGCACCGGCAGTTGCTTACAAATACCGAATTTATGTTATAATAACCAGAAACAGTTTGGAGGTTATAAATATGACAAGACGCTTGAGTGACGACCTTATTAACCACGCGGCGAAACTCTATGCCCAAGGATTGAGCGTTGCCAAAGTTAGCACTATTATTGGTTGTAACCAAGAGACGCTTAGAAAGCGTTTCAAAGCTATCGGTGTAACGGTGTCCAAAATTGGGCGCTACCAAGGACATAATGCGATCTCTTTGCCAGTTGATGAAATCCTTGCCATGTATGAGAGCGGCACAAGCGAAAATATGATTGCTAAACATTTCAACGTCTCTCGAAATGTTATTCGCAGGTATTTGCTTTCCAATAATGCCAATATTCGCACCCAATCCGAGGCAGAAAAGCTCAAGTGGAGTCAAATGAGCGACGAGCAAAGAACAAAGCAAGTTGAATCTGCTCATAAAGCTGCTACCGGTCGAACCAGAAGCACACTTGAGAAGATCAAAATGGCTATCAGTAGAGAACAAAGCCTTGCAAATTACCATATCGGCATTGGTGAACCCGAGTTCAGGCAATTTCTTGATAAACAAGGCATTCAATACATCTATCAAAAAGCTGTCGATGGATATAATCTCGATTTCGCTATCGGAAAAGTCGCCGTGGAACTTACCGCTTTTACTGGAAGATATAGAAGTTCTAACGCCATTCAGAAGCAAAGAATTAAAAACTTGTTCAATCGTGGGTATCAAGTTCTTGCCGTTGAGTTTGACTGTGTCGAAAGTTTGCTTAATTTCGCAAGCGAGATAATCACCCACGTTAACCGAATCAATAGATTTAATTCCATTACTCGTCAATATTGGGTGATTAGGTGTCGCAAGCAAGACTGTACCGTTATCCGTAACGAGCTCGGTCAATTTACCGCTATACCATCTGCGGTAGAGTTTCTCAGGACGTGGAAGACCTTTAAGTTCTGATTGACCAGGAAAACAATTAAAATCATGACCCGGATTGCCAACCTCAGGAGGTTTGTCATAACTAAACACTTTACCGTCTAATTCCTCATGACTATCCCGCACGCGCTCATCACCCGCCGTACTCCACATATATTTTTTAACACCTAAATCTTCATGGCGTGCCTGCGTCAATGCGGCGTTAAGTTTTGAAGATTGGTCGCGGGCGATAAATGCAGCGCGCTTTTCGGTTTTTTGCCCAATGGCCTTAATTTGCGCAGCTAAATCTTTGTTTAAAGAGCCGCTAACCATTGCTCTAGTAACCGCACTTTTAACCTTATCCAAATATTGTGAGCTTATATTGGTTATCAGTTGAACATTATCAATCGTCAACGCATTGACTTTCTCGGCAATGTTCGGGCTATTGCGCAAATATCCCGCCAAATCCACGCCTGTTTGATTTTTCAGGTTGGTTGATACTTCCGCCTGGTTTTGTGCGTCGCCACGACTAACAAAACCCTGTGCTATATTTTCAGCCTGTGAAGTGCGGTCGGTTTTTTCGTACTTTTCCAAATATGCCAACAAGGCTTTCGCACTAATCGCCTTAAATCCCTCGGCGTCGTCCATAAAAAAAGAGCCTTGCGGTTGCTGCAAAGCTCTTTCTATGTCGTCCGTCATGGTTTTGACGAATTGTTTAAGCTGTTGTCTATACCAAAGTTCGGTTCGTTTACTGGTCTTCACTGTTCTGAACTTGCGCGCCTTCCATTTTTTCTGGCTCTTCAAAATTTCCGGCAAATTCATCAGCATTTTTCAGTTCCTCGATGTGTTCGGCGGAGATATTAGCAAACAAGCCACTTTCGCGCAATTCGTTGGCTATTTGATATTCGTTAAGCACGCCGTTTTGAATCAACGTATTCGCGGCAGTGGCGAATGTGTTTAGCATATTGATTTGCTGCTCCTGTTTCACCGTAGTTAACGGCACGAACTCAAACCACCAGTCGGCAGGAAGCCCACCGAACAGCTCATTACAAATCAGCGGGTCGATAATCTCAAAGATTGGACGTAATCGAGTTTCCTGTAAGCGACGAATGGCTTCGTGGTAGTTTTGAATATCTTCGTCGCCGCTTGCCAACCCTGAAACGGACTGACCGAATAAAATCGTTACCGGCATATCCGCTGCACCCGCTACCGCATTACGAAATTCGGTGAGCAGGTCTTTTAAGCCCGTAAAAGTCAGTTCTTTCCGGTCGTACTCGTTTTCGGCGTCAAGTAACAGGCTATTCGTCGCAGATTTAATCTCTTGCACCGCAGAAATGACACTTGCCACTTCGTTTTCCATGCCGGCGGCGATTTTGTCCGACAGCCCCGCAATTTTGAATATGTCAATTTTGCTTTCAAAAATCAGATCGCCCACGTTCACTGAAGCGCTATCAAACCGCTTCAGTACATCGATAATTTTTTCCAGGTCGGACACGCCCCAAATATCGTTATCCGATAACGGCGCGTCATTGGCGTTAAGGATAATTAATCTGGAGTGATGGACGGTGATTGATTGACTGCCGCCAAGGATTGAATATTCACTGTATCGGCCGAAATTAGGCGAAAGCACATCATCGTCTTTAGTGCCGGTCGGGCTGATTTTCCACTTCGGCAAAATAATCAGTCGTTTTAGACGTTCGGTCGGTTTTAACGGCGCGCTAGTGTTTTGCGAATCAGTTACAACCAACAAACCAACGGAACCGTAAAGGCTTGACCATTGAAGCGCTTTAGTAAGTGTTTCGCGCAATTTGAGTGAGCGCTCAAATTTTGTGAATAAATCTAACTGTTTTGAATTTAAGTCGTTTGAATAAATCTCGCGCCAGTTACGCACCATGTCTTCCGGGCGCTTAATGCAAACTTTATTAGCAATCCAGTTATCACGCCAAAGGGCTTCTAATTGCACCAGATCGTCAGTCAAACTCAAGCTAGGCGAATAATACGTCTGCTCTTGCTTACTTCCCAGTTTCAGCGCAAGCGATTTAATGCCGTCAAAAAATTTCATGTTATAAATCCAGTAGTGATTTTGGTTTACCTAAAATATCCGAGATCGCCATAACTAAAGCATCCACTTGGTCATCATGAGCGTGGCTATCTGTTGCGGTAAAGGCTTCACATTCATTAATAAAATCAGCTATCCAAGGCGCGCTTTCAGGCAGCATGACATAACCGCTTTCAATGTAGCCCTGAACACCAAGCACGCGCGTATATTTGTCGGCATCAACTTGAATTGGCGTTATCGGAATTTGATTATTGCGGCGTATAGTTTGAATCAAGCTTGTGCCACTGGCTTTATCCTCTACATTCGCGCGGGTAAGAATGCCAGTTTCTTTTTTAGCTTTATGTTTTGCCCAAACGTCTTTTAATGTTTGCTCAAGCTCCGGCGCCTCCCATTTACCACGAATCAGATCGAGAATATAAGCTTTCCCATCGGCACCCTTGCCGGCAACGATGAAAACGGAATAGTCATTATGCTGCTTTGTCTTTTGCGCGGTATCGGCGTAGATTGCCTTGACTTTGATAATCGGTGGAACTTTGTATCTGCCAAACCAAGAACCCTTGATAATACCGCCCCCTTTGTTTGATGGGCGTTGCTGATAAAGCGCGTTCCATGCTTGAGAACCAACCGCTTGACGTATTTTATTTAGTCGCTCTAAATCAAATCGTTCCGGGTGTAACGGCTCGCCCTCTTTACGAAATTCTTCATCTTCTTCCGCAATCGCGGGGAATTTAACAATCCTCCACTGGTCGCCACCATTTTCAGCTTCTTTAATTAGCCTACCTGCCAAGTCGTCTTCATGCCAACGCGTCATGCCCAATAAAACACCGCTTTTAGGCGATAAACGCGTGTAAAGCGTAGTTGTGTACCAGTCCCAAATACTATCTCTAACCGTTTGCGAATTAGCCTCTTTCGCATCTTTTACCGGGTCGTCAATAATTGCAATATCCGCCCCCATACCTGTAATACCACCACCTACACCGGCTGAACGGTATGCTCCAAGATGCCCAACAATTTCAAAAATTTCACTGTTACGAAGCGGTTTGCCACTGATAGTGGCAATGTTTTTAATGTTTAACGCCGTATTGGGAAAAATGCTGTGATAAATTGGATCGTCAATAATTCGTTGTACGTCGAGATTCATGCGACTTGCTAAATCAGCAGAATAGGAACAAGCGATTATTTGTAGTTCAGGGTTTTGTCCGAACACCCACGCAGGAAAACGGCGACTAAATAACTCACTTTTCCCACTTCTTGGCGGCGCATATATCATTAATCGGGGCTGCTTGCCGTCGACGACATCTTGATAAAACTTTTGCAGCTCTTGTGCAATCAGAATATTAAAGAAACCGGTAATAAAATCAGGCTTTGTCTGCGTGGTAAAGTGCATTAATGATTTCTTGGCTTTCTCAATCCTAATCTTGTTCAGGATTTCCTTTTTCGAGTAATTTTTCAAGCTGCTCAAGTTCATTAATATCCAAACCCGATAGATTTAATTCGTTTCGTTGTTCAATATGCAAATCACCCGAAACTTCCACTTTTTCGCTAAACATGCCAAAATGCTTACCAAGCAACTCCAAAGATCTATTCACACTAGATGATTCATAAACGAATTGCGCTATATCGTCGCCCACAAGCTGACCGTCTTCCGATTTTCTTATTTCGGTCTTGATCACGGCTTTTTTACCGGAGGCGATTTCTATGTTTTCAAGCAACATTCGGATAACATCATCTTGCTTAATTTGAGTTCGCTCTGACCTTTTGTTTTGAGCTTCTGCAATAGCCTGCTGAATGTAAGGTTTGGTCAGGTTCTCGTAACCTATCTCTTTCGCAGTATCTTTGCTATACCCAGATCGAATAGCGGCTTGAGTTGCGTTTAAGTCAATGAGGTATTCCTCAATGAATTGCTTTTGCTTGTTAGTTAATTTAGATTCACCACGCCTAGACGTGGATTTAACCTCGTCTTTTTTGCTCATGGTTAATCCTTTTTAGTTGATTTGTCATATATACATTACATATCTTAAATATAATCCCGAGATTTTTTGATACCAACATTGGAATTAGATTTAAAATATGTAGCATATATGCAACAAAGGCGATCGTTATTGACCGCCTTTATTGTTTGATTAAATTTACAATCCCCAAGTAATGGCCTTGACCGCCCACATTTGTGCGTCGATGATTCGCTTTTGAGCTTCATCTAATAGCATTTCTTTATCTGCCGTTAGCGTGCCATGTTCAAAGGCTTCCGCTCTGTGCGTTTCCAAGTGATTAATAGCTTCTGCGAAACGCCGTTTACAATCATGGACATCGCCACGATTGCCAACGTTGAAATCAATACCTACTAATTTCTCACCGTGGGTTTTGTTATTTGCCATTTCGATTTTTTCGGTTTTCATCGTTTATTCCTTCTTTTTACTTTCGACTATCCACTTATTAATATTGTCAACCTGGGCTGCGCACTTATCGCGCTCGGCTGTCACTTTGACAAGCTGTAATACTGCGTCGCCGTATGTCTCGCCGGTAAAAGGCGTCTTAGCGCATGGTGCGGTATAAGCCTGAGGCGGGTAAATATATTCCGCCTTGGTTGTAACTTTACTTGTACAGCCGCTCAAGAGCAGACTGAGGGAGCTTAGTACGATAACAAGGTTGAGTTTTAATGATTGTTTTAACGGTTTCCGCATTTTCACTTGCCGCCCTTTCGATTTCTTGGTTTTTTTGTTGCTGCTCAATGACCGCTTGACGCTCTTGCTGCAATGCAATGTTTAAAGCCTTGTTAGCTTCTTCCTGGTTTTTAATGGTTTGTGCCTGCGTCTTATTCTCCGCTCTTAAGTTAGTAATGGTGTTTGATTGGCTCCACGACCACGCACCCAAGCCCAAAATAATGAAGCCTAATGAAGCCGTGATGTATCTGCTGATAAAAAGCATAATCACCCCAATAAGTTTACGTATAACGCTTTACGGTCACTTAATCCGTTAGTCCCACCGTTAATAAGTTTAGTTACAGCGACAATATCGGAGATTTTGTCCAAACCGTTTACAGACCAGTACCAAAACCCTGCTAATACGCATAAATCCATGTCACTGGATAATGATTCCGGAGTAACTCTTTCCCCAACCCAAGACTCGAAAGCCTGGTAGTTCTTCTTTCCGGTCACTTGGATTATTCCGCGCCCGCGATACTTCCAGCCGTCTCCGCTTGCTTCATCGCCATTGTTCATTCGGTTTGCGTAAACGCGATTAGCGATTGCTTCAGGCTTGCGGGCGTATTGCTGTGCGGTATGCTTGTTGAAGTATTTCGGGAATACTCTTAACAATCCGTCAGCCGAATAGTTGAGATTCTCGGCAAAGCGGGTAAAGCCTGCCGTTTCATGACCGCATTGCGCTAAAAACATTGCCTCTTTTTGCTTTGTATCTAGCCCATACTCTTCGGCGTAGGCCGCAATTGTCGGATAAATACCTTTAACCGCTTGCGGAAAAACAAGTTTGAATTTAGCTTGTGTGATAAACATTTTTGACCTCAAAATTGCGTTTATTTTAGGTTAATTTCACTTTCCGTGTGAAAAATTACATTTTTTAGCTAGCCATCAACACCAACACCAATACTTTCTGTCTCGCGACCTCCTCCCTGTTCGCCACTGTGACCATCTTTAAGTGGTGATTCGTAATCATTTTGCCGGACAAAAGATTTAATCTGATTAATGCGTTGGTTGCATATTTTGAGCTGGTCTGTCACTTTAACTGCGTAGACCGCAATATCTGATGCACTATCTCCCCTAAATGCTGGTTTGGGGCATGGTCTTAATAATTCATCTGGGATTGATACACGCACAATCTTAATTCGTTGCTTGTTGCTATTCAGATTTGAGCAAGCGGTTAATGACGTCGCCACTAATACCGCTATTGCGTACGCAACGGTTTTCCTTAATGATTTTTCTGATAGCATCTATTCTCTCCCCGTTTGCTTTACGCTCTTCCTCTTGAGCTTGCATTAGTAACTCGATTTTGTCGTTACGGTCAGACAAATTAGCTTGTAACGCGTCAATCCGTTTCATTCTCTGGTCCGCCAATACAACCATCTGATCGTATTTGTTTTGCAATGCCGATAAATTATCGTTTTGCTTGTAGATTTGTACAAAAAGCCCTAAGCACCCGATAAGTAGTAAAAATGTAAATACATTATCAAGTATTGAGCTTATTCTAAGTGCTTGCGCTTGGCTCATTTTGACTTTCTCCTTGATGTTTTCCTTTTTGGAGGCAGTTCGTCATATTCCGTTACATCTTCGTCCTTTTCATCTGCTAGTTCTTGCTTTTCTGTTTTTTTTAATTCATAGCCAGACTTCAAATCATCTACAGTTCCGCCAATCTGACGGAAAAACACTCTCAACAACCCCCACAAAGCAGGCACCCCGAAATATCCGAATGCACCTGCGATAGAGATAATCATCAAAGTATCAATCTTTTGCGACATCAAAAAAAAAGCGACTACCATTCCGCTAAATGCTCCAATAAAAAAACTTGATGCCACCATATCGATTCTAACTTTATCTCCTTCCGCCTCTGCTGTTGTAATGCACTTAACGATGCCGCCCAAACCGGAAAACAGAAAAGCGATAACCGATGTAACAACATCTATTGTCCCGTTCAGCTGCCCGTTCTGTTGCATATATTTTACCCAATAAAAAACCCGACCGTTTCCGATCAGGGCTTGTAAATAATTCCTTGTGCGTTCGCTATGCGCTAAAACCGCAACTTACACAGAATGATATACTTTCACTTGCAAGTAATCAATCACTTTTTGCAAAAGTGCGGTCGGATTTTGCGGCGTTTTATATTTCGTGGCGATTGCCCGGATAGGCTAAATCCGATTCGTTGAAGTTTCGAATCTTCGGCAGCACGCGAGAAAGATTATCATCGCGCCATGGATCAGCTTCTAAATCTTTACTCATTTTGAGCAAGATTCGGCGGGCGTGTTCCACCGTAAACGGATATTCGTTTGCTTGGCTGACAACTTCCGGCGCAATTGGTGCTTGTAGTAGTTTAAGTGGTTTTACCAACATTTTGAGCGAGCCAATCACACGCACGGAAATAAACCATAACCAGAGTAAAACGGTAATATCGTTTTCAGTCATTTCGATGGTGTAGGTTTTTGGTTTTGGCTCCGGCAAAGCAACATCAGTAATTAATTCACCCTCAAGAATTATCTTGTGAACATATTCTACTGCCTGCGGTAATTGCTCAAGGGTTAAATCTTCGATTGATTCCACATTGAAGCGCTGATGGATTAAATGGTAGGCTTCGGAATAAATTAACCCTTTCTTGCTCACCAACATATTCACGGCATTGCGTAAACCTGTGCGATCATCTACCGTGGTTTTCGCTTCGTATTTCCCCGTTTTGCGAATTGCCGGTAACACTTCTGCCGTTACCCATTTTCTAAAACGGTGTGGCACAGATCCTTTTTTCACTGCGTCACGGCAGCGGAGAATTAAAGTGTACATTCCGCTTTCGCTGATGATGTTCATTTCTTGCTTTCCGCCAAGGGTGTTACTTAAAGTTACACCCTTTTCATCTTCATCTAATGCCAATAACGCCTTACGGTTGTTATCAATGCCTATTGCATCGCAAACGTCCTTAGCAATAAACCAAGGTTCATTATTAATAGCTAAAGTGCGGATAGTGTGTGACTCGAAGTTGTATGTGGATAATTGAGATTGATTAGACATAGAAAGTCTCCTGTTTGTTATTTTCGATATTGACCCTAAATAGGGTGTCGGGCGGTTCGAAAGCCGCAAACAGACGGCTGGGATTATTCCCCTTTCGGGTATTGTATTCTCCTCCCGCCCGACATTGAGTGTTTAAAACGATTTCTAATGGCAGGAAATCATTCTAAATTTTGGACATAAAAAAACCGCTTGTCTGACGGGTGCGGATTTCCGCTGTTTGTAAGGTTTCGACACCTTGGGAAACATACTAATAAAAAACCCCCTCGGGTGTCAAGGGGCTTTTGCGATTTTAACCAATATAATGATACTTAATTTTCAGCATAGAAAACGCACCTTGTAAAAAACTGATACCACGGTTGCGCAGGCGATACATTTTAGCCGGGGAAACTGCCAGTGCGCGCGTAATATCCTTTTCGCCGAGTTGCTGCACATACAGTGCCATCGTAACCTGATATGCCGCTAAATCCACCCGATGCAATGCCATTATTGCGCCCTCAATTTTTAAACATTCATCATCGCTCAAATGTTTTAACCATGCCTTACGCGGAGCTGACGGTAAAACAGGTATGCTTGGCGTTACGCTTGGATATTCCGTGCCAATACGGTCTCTCCCCCAGCAATTGCCCCAGCGGACTAAAATTTTCTCTACACTATACTGCATTAATTGGCTCCTTCTAACGCTTTAATTTTTGCACGATATAACTTAATCATCTCTTTCAGCTCTGCTATTTCCCATTTTTTTGTTTGGTGTTGATTTTCTTCAAGCCACTCAACTTTTTCGGAGCCAATCTTATCTACCAGTCTTGGTCTATATCCGTGTATATTCCCACCGCCAACAAACAGATTGCATCTAATGCACCCGGAATGAATATTGTCTTCGTGGAATCGTAAAAATGAGCTTCTGCCTTGCGGGATGAAGTGGGAAGCCTGAAAGCTGGGTTTCCATGGCGCGCCGCAGGCAATGCAAGGTTTTCCTTTGTCTCTCAGGCGAATAAATTTGTTCACCTCCCTTTGCAATAATCTCAACCAGTGACCGCGATCAGAATCTTTTAACTTAGCCTTACGTTCCTTTAGTTTTTTCTTTTCAGCATTGCTATGCGCTTCCTGTGCGTTTTTTCGGGCTAATTCGATAGCGCATTTTGGCGAGCAAACTTTTTGTAGTGAGTTTGTGGGGATAAACTCCACCCCGCATGATTTACATTTTTTAGGCTTGAGCGATTTAACCCGCATTACGCACCTCCAACAAGTGCGGTCAATCCAAGCCCAATTCCGACCGCTACCCACATAAAACCGCCCAAAACACAAGCGACAAGGCAATAAACAAAAATCTTATTGGCGTATTTATCAGCGGCGAAAAATAGCGACCAAATCAGTAAAAATACAGGCATTAGTGATAATACAGCCAATAACGTAAAATAATTAATCTGGTTCATTGCGCACCCCATTAATTAAATTCGCATTGCCGGATTGTCTCCATTTACGCCAGTTTTCACGGTGTCTCAATAACGCTTTTGCTAATTCCGTTTTACCGTGGTCGACGTGTCCGATTATTCCGACATTCAAAACCGGCTTAGTGCGTTCAAATTTTTCTTTGCTCATCACTCCACCTTGTCTTTAGCGTATTTAATTGCGTAATATTTCTTGCCTATTTCAAGTAACTCACCATTTTTAGCTTTGTCACGGACAATATCCGCATGGATATTCACGCCAAAAATAAAACTGACAAAGCATAAAACCAAGGAAAATACACCAGTTGCACCATCAGTAACGTTTGCAATACAAAAACAACTCACAACAATTAAAATAAAAATAGTTAAAAATTTCATCTCCCGTAAAATCCCCATCTGTCGTTAAATTTAACCCCGTTCGCTACGCCCCATGCGGTAACGTACTCTATAAGACTTGCCATGTGCTTTACGCTCATTTGTGCGGTAGATTCGCGTAAATTAATCACCTCGCCCTCAAGCCCAATTGCCATTTCTGCTTTGTCTCCCGTTGCGATTCGGTGGGCGGAACAAAAAATCATCTTCCAAGTATTTATATCCCGCTTCTCTCCGCCGAACTCGCATTGATTACTAATATCGCTTAACATCGCATGGAGCTTCGCGTTTTGCTCAAGGTTGCGCGTCATCGGTTGGATTTTGACTACCAACGGTTTTTTGTCGTCCGTTGGCAGTTCCTTGATTAAATCTAAGCAATTATTTTTAATGCGTTGATCGCGCAAGAAAAAAGGTTTGTATTGACTCATAGCATCATTCCTAAAGGTGACAATCCCATAAATCCTCAAGAGGTGCGCCGCATTTAGGACATTTAAAATCATTGCTAATCATTGCCGCCACTCCAAATTTTTAAAGGTGTTGATATGAACATTGCGGATAACTTGGCTCATGCCTTTGTGAGCCGGATTAAAGATTGCAAACATATTCCCACGGCAAACATCTGTGTACTTGCCCGTTGCAGGATTTAAAAATTTCACGCGGCCACCGATGATAAATCTAATTTCCGTTGCTTTTTCAGCCACCAAAGCAAACCATTTTGTGCTTATATCAACCGGCAACAACATAGCCACTAAGCAGTTGTGATTTTCAAACAGTTCGACGGAACGTTTGATAAAACTTAACGGATCACTAAATGGCGGGTTGATGAAAATACGCTCGTTTTGTATCGGGTAAGTTAAGTAATCCATTTCAGGCGTTACATATCGCTCAAGTTTTGCGTTGTGGGGCAGTGCGGCGCCATCAATCGTGAAGCCAAATTCAGCATGAATCGGGTTAAATAGTGAAAATGATGTTGGATAGGTATCTTTGTCAAAGTCTGCCATGATTAAAATCCCTTATTCCCTTTTGAAAATCTTGTTGTTTCTTGTTTTGTTTCTTTTTTGCCGATTTGCGATCGTCTTTCTGCGTCTAATTGATCGCATTCAAACATTGCACCAAATTTCTGATCGCAATAGGCTTTACCGGTTCCACCATGGCGATTTAATCGCACGATAATTTCTGTCAAACTTGGGTCGGCGTTTTCGTTGTAAACGGATTCTTTATAAAGTCCCAACCAGTAATCACACTCTTGTTCAATTTGTCCTGTATCACGGCTGTCACTTGGCATTGGTCGTTTATCTGAGCGACTTTCAAGCCCACGATTCAGTTGAGTTAAAAGCAAAACCACACAATCCATTTCACGCGCAAGATTTTTTAATTCTTTGGTAACTTGCCCGTAAGCTAAGTCGTTACGCTCGGCTTTTTCGGCTTTCATCAGCGTTAAGTAGTCAATACCAATAAATCCAATATCTCCTCGCTCACGTTTAATTCGGCGGCATTCGCTGCGTATGTGGGACATAGAGACATTCGGAGTGTCATCAACATACAACAAGTCATCATTTACCAACTCTCCAACAGACTGCGTTACACGCGTCATTACAGTGTCTTTGTGTAAGTGGTATTTGAGATAAAACTCATCGTCATTTAACCCGGTGTCGTAAAGTGAATTTGCGTTGATGTTTGCGCGCTTAACCAACATACGCTCAAAAATCTGTTCCGCGGACATTTCTAGGCTAAACAGCAACACAGGCTTTTTCTCGTTCAAAATGCAGTTTTCCGCCATCAGGGAGTAAAATGCCGTTTTACCGCATTTAGGACGAGCACCTAACGCAACAAGGGACTGCTTAACCAACCCTTTCAACCCGATCACTTCATCAAGCGCTTTAATGCCGGTTAAGATTCCACGCACGCTTTCTGGTTGTTCTAAGCGCAATTGGTATTTATCAAGCCAATCAGTTCCCACATCACGACCACTGCGCAAGCCCTTTGATTTTCCTGTTCGGCTGTAGTCTGAAATTTCGGACATCACACAGCTAATAGCTTCGATTCGGTCTGCCGCCTTGAGGTCGTTTTGCGCCAAGATTAGCGCTTCACAATCCTGTAATTTCGCAATCGTAAAACGCTTGATTGCGTCTTCTCTCACGATTTCGGCGTAAGCGCGGATATTCGCGGCGCTTGGAGTGTTATTGGCTAATTCCGCCAAGTAAGCGAACCCGCCGATTTGTTCCAATACGCCCTTGGTGCTTAAGCGGCTTTCAACGGTCATCAGGTCGATGGGTTGATTGTTTTTAGCCAATGCTTGGATTTCGGCGAAAATGTGTTGATGCTCAAAACGATAAAAACTTTCAGGCTTAACAAAATCCAATACCACCAATGCGTCTTTGCTCAAACTTCCGAACATCAGGGCGCCAAGTACGCATTGTTCCGCGCCAAGGTTGTATGGGACGATTTTTAAATTTTCCATCACAGCGCTCCCTCGCGCACTCTCAAAACTTGTCTTGGCTTAATCGCAAAATCAAAATTTGCTCGCCAACCTCGATCGTTCTCGCCAAGGTGGTGAGGTTTTACCGCCGCAAAAAACGCCTCAAAATAATTTCTCACACACTCAATCGTTGGTTTGGATAGTTCCCCAAGAAATTTTTTAATATCGCGTTTACGGTCGTTATTGATTTTCTCCACGAACGGTAATTGCCCACCTGAATTTTCGTTAACTTGATTCCAAGCATCGGCGATCGCTTGATAATCAATTTTTTCAGCAAGGTGATTATTTTTTGATTTGCCGTTAGGCGAATCTTCCCCTTGGGGGGTAAGGGGGGTAAGGGGGGTAAGGGGGGTATTTGTATGTAATCTAGTGTTGTAATCTAGTGTATTAACGAATGCGACTTTCGGTTCTTCCCGAATGTCACTTTCGGGCATTCGGGAATGTTCTTTTGTCTCATTCCCTAAAGTGGCTAATAAAGCATCTAAAGCATCGAGATCGATCTTGTAATAAAGTCTATGCTCTAAACGTTTGTGAGTTTCAATTAAAACGCCTTTTTCACGTAATAATTTACGTGCGGTTTCTTGCTCTTTGCGGGACAATCCTGTTTCAAATTCAAGATCTTCTTGAGTTTTATAAACACCAAGAACAGGATCGGCTTTGTCTTGCCAATAAAAGATTTGCTCAAATAAAATCTCTGCTACGACGCCACCAAATAAACGGGCAAGATTAGGGCGGTATGCAATAGATCTTCCTGTGTTTCTCAATAGTTCTGATGGCTTCATAGTTCCAATTCCTCAATCGCTTTAGCTGTTACTCTGTCGCATTCTTCAACGGTGGCATTTGAATTTCTTAAATTACGCTTTACTTCTTCGTATTTTTCCCACCGCTCTAATTCGCTAAGCGTTTTTACATATTCGGGGTCAAATAAGTTACTCATCACGCCACCGCCTTGTTTAACATTGTTGATAATTTCGCAAGACCCTTCGCCGTTACTAATACTTGCGGGTAAATTCTTTCCGTCCCGTCAGGTTGTGTGACAGGGTGCGCTTTATGCTCTAAATAACCGCGCTGTAATTTATCTTGGTAAGCAATCCAAGCAGATCCAACGGTGCGCTTATAAATCCATCCGTGAGCAAATAAAAACTGGTTAAATGCTCTTGGTTGCATTTGTAAGTGTTTTGCCGCATTGGTGAGATTCATTGCGCCTTCTGTTGCGGTTGCTAAACGATCAAATGCCTCCGCTTTTGGGGTAAGCTCGATCACCCTTTCGGAGTACGTTGCAAGTGCGCCACGCAAGTAAACCGGGTCATTTAATAGCACCATAGGATCAGTAGATTTCGCCACTTTTTCCATCTCAATAAAATATTGTCTGGCTTGTTTTCCTTTTTCGTTGCGCTCAACCATTGATAATTCTTTTGCCATATCAATGGATATATGGATTTCTCTTGATGGTCGCCCCCCTACAGGGTTTTTCTCATTTTTGAGTAAAACTACAAAGTCTTGATTTTCAACGAATTCATATTCTGAGATTCGTCTTTGAATCCAGTCTGAAAATCTCGTTGAGACTTCCAAGAATGAATGCAATTCTCTCGCGTTTACCGTTTTAACTTCGGAATTGTTGATTTTGCTGTTGCTAATCTGAATTAGATTTGCCATAATCACCTCGTTTAACACTTTATTAATTAGCCACGGTTGCAGCCGTGGTTTTTATTTGCCCAAATATTTCTCGCGCAACCGGTCGTCAAAGCCTTTTGCCGCCAATAAAAGCAGTTCCAACTCTGATTTCTCAATTGCTACGTGAGAATTCACATCGAAAACATCAAACCCATTTGCCGCAATAAAATTAAACGCCTGATTAGCGTCTTCATTGCTGACAAAACGGCTCAACGTGGACGGCGAACATTCCATCTCGTCCGCAATCTCGCATTGTTTCTGTTTCCAGTATTTGTTCATAACCCGATCCGAAAGTGGTTTTGCGGATCTGGTGAGTTTATTGCGTGCCATTGCGATCGCCTGTTGGTAGATTAATTCCATAAATCAGGGCGCAATTCGGATTTCTTGACTTTACCTTGCGTCAATTCTTCAATCTTTGCGCAACGTTCCGCCGGAACTCTTTCACGCCACTTGGAAACTGCCCAAGGAGTAAGATTGAAATGACGAGCCATAGCCGAAATCCCACCCACGATTTTGTAAGCTTTTTCGATTGGTAGCATTTTAACCCCTCATATCTATTTAAAGTAGCATAATTCTACTACTAAAAATAGAATTGAATCAACTATTTTATTTATGTATCTTCTACCTACAGTAGAAATGGGAGTTTATATGACGACACTTGCGAGCAGACTTGCCGAACTTATGACGCAACAAAACAAGAGTATTCGTGATTTACAGGACGCTTTGGGCGTGACTTATGAAATGGCTAGGAGATATACGTTAGGAACTGCCACGCCGAGAGATGCGAAGATAGAGGCAATGGCGGTATATTTCGGCGTCAGTCCCGCTTACTTAAAGTATGGGGCGAGTGAAGAAACCGAAAAACAAGGGCAATCAACAGAAAGCATAAAATCAAATGTGAGAGAGGTAGGTGCCTTTGACTTATGGGATCGCAACACGCCACTAAATAGTGATGAATACGCCGTACCGTTTTATCAAGATATTCGCCTTGCCGCCGGGAACGGATTTGCTGATGACATTGCCGACTATAACAATTTCAAACTGCGTTTCTCCAAAGCAACCCTTAGAAAACAAGGGGTGCAGTATGAAAATGCGGTCTGCGTCGTCGCTGATGGAAACTCAATGGAGCCTGTAATCCCTGATGGAACAACGGTGGGAATTGATTTGGGCAATAAGACAATCCGAGACGGCAAGATATACGCTATCAATCACGGCGGCTTGTTGCGCATTAAACTACTCTACAATATGCCAAACGAACAAGTAAAAATCCGCAGCTATAACAGTGAAGAACACCCGGATGAGATAGCAGACATGCAAGATATATCAGTCATTGGAAAAGTTTTTTGGTATTCAGTTTTACTATAGAAACTAACACTAGATATTGTTGATCTATAATAACTAACCAAGTCCTAAGGGAAAAATATGGCGCAAAAAACAAAAACATTTTATATGCGTTTTTACTCCACTGAATGTGCCTCAGATAAAATGGCGAGTAAAAATCTAACTCAATTTTTAAGAAAATACAGCAATGGCCAACATACATATATAACACCATTAGTTGAATTTAATGATTATTCATATAGAGTAAAAGTATGTTCAGATTTAAATAATACAATATCAGGATACTTTGTTACTTACAGAAACGAATTGCTAACAAAGGGAAATATGGATACTGGAGATGAAGAACCTCTTCATTTTGCGGATAACGAAGCGATTATTGAGAAAACATATTTCATGTCATATCCCTCGCCTAGCGGTTCAGAGATTGTGATATATCAAAATTCAAGATTCGGTAGAATTCACGATCTTTCATCTTATATACTTAACTTGCTAAGAAATGAAAATCTTGATGGAGGTATGTATTTCAACCCTATTGGCAAAGATGACTTTGACTTGGAGAACATTCTGAAACAAAAACCAAGCTATGTTGAATACAAACTCGCTAAGCCTCGTTATAAGTATAAGCCTGATGAGAAAGAACCTAAATGGGAGCAGTCTCAATTTGCTTTAATGGAGGATTGTAATGCCGGAACATTCACGGCAAAATTATCTACAAAATCCGCAGCAGGACTGAACAAAAGTAAATTAAAAGAAATGGTCGAGTCTATTCTAGATAATCCACACGCAAGAAAATGCAAAATTAAACTAGAAGATATTGATGAGCCAATAGATCTTTTTTCAGATGTTTTAAAGGCGCAATTTACTGTTTCCCTAGCCGAGAATGGGACATCTGGAGAATCCTATATTTTTAATAATATTCGCACACTAAAATCGTCTTATGCTAAACTGTTGGAAAAATACATCCAATAGATACCCAATGAAAATCGAATATTATAAACCTATATCTGGAATTTTAGCGATCACAGCACATACTGTAATTTGGTATTACGATTTCTTAGAGAGGTTCAAAAAAGATGAGCTAAGAGATTTGATGAGTGATTTATTTACATCATCAATCACTCTTATTGGGTTCATCTTTGCTGTTATCGCCATATTGGTAAGCATTACAGAACATTCCCTCATTAAAAAAATGAGAGATAACGGTATGTATCAAGAAATACTCATACATTTGAAATATCTACTCATTGGATTTAGTTTTACAAGTGTATTGAGTTATGCGGGGTCGTTGTTGTCAGGTGAGTTATTAAGCTATACATTACTCATTACATCTACGGTTTTTATGTACAACCTACTCATGCTAACAACAGATATGTTTAGGCGATTAACTCTTACATTTATAAACCTAAAATAACAATCCTAGTATAACCGCCCTCAGGCGGTTTTCTTTTACCTGCAATTCCTACCGCACTTTATTTTGTTCACTGAACAAGTTCATCTGTCCAATTTTGCCCTTTCTTCTCAATTTTGTGCTAAACGCCGACTGCACTTTTTAAAATCCCACTCTCATCTACTCTTTTTTTGTGATTCAGCTCACAAATTCGGCAATTAATCAAAAATAAATTCAATTAAAAATCAAACACTTACTACTTTAAATAGAAAATATCTCTACTTTTATGCAATTTTTAGTTGCAATAATCTCTACTTTGAGTAGAATAACCACATCAAAGCAAAACACTTTGAGTCGCTCTTTAAAAATTTGAAACAGGTTATTGATGGGTATTGGCTAGCTTATCCAGTTCAGAAATTAAACTTGGACGAATAAGCGGATTAACTTCATATCGATTAGATACCCAGCCATAGGAAATGAGCTTTAGCTCTAGCAGTTTTTCAATGGCAATTTTGGTTTTGAAATCGTCTCGCCAAATTTGTTCACCTAAGCAAGAAAGTGCAAGAATTTCTTTTTCTGTGCCGGAAAGAGTAGGTAATAACTCAAGCAATTTTGCTTGCTCGGAATTTGCCTTAATTGAGCATCGGGTTTTGTTGATGAGCGATTTAATCGCATTACTGCTAAGAATCCAAATCATAGTTGCAACAAAGCCGAAAACTAACGATCCAAAATTGGCAAGCGTAAACCAATCAGGAAAGAATGCCGGGGTTTTGGCATTGAGATACAGCGTTAATTCGGTAGGAATGAACGTAAAGCCAACAAACAAGAAAACGAAGAACATGGTCATGTGATTAAAAACTACCTTGGTAAGTATGGTGTTAAGTAACTTGGCGTACTCTTCCATGATGTTCCTCTGATTAAATTGTAGTCGCAGAGAGCATTATATTCCTCGCTGTAGTCGCATACAAGAGGGCTTGAGCCTTACAAGCATAAAGAAAGGCACTCATCAGTAACCTGTTTTGAATTTTAGACAATTTGGTCTCATGCGGGATATAAATTATCGGCTGATTTAAGTCGAGTAACCCCCAAGCAGAAAACTGTGTCGCGTGTTTAACCGAAAAGAGGTGGTTGGCGAATCAAGGGCAGCGCTGTTTATGTCTCTAAGCAATCCCAAAGAGGATATGAGTTCGGTCGGGGAAACGGCAAACAAGCCCACGGATCGGTTAATACCCGCCAACGCCGCGATAGGTGCGTGACTACCGGAGAGACGGTAACGGCCATGTAGCTTTAAGGAAAGTAGCCCCAGCTTAAGATAAAGGCTCTTTATCTGGGGTAGATGTTGGTTCGAATCCAGCCATGGCCGCCACTTTAAAGCGCATTCGGCAGAGACTGAATCCAAGCGCGCGGAAACACGAATGCAAGACAGAGTGCGCTTTGAAATGGCAAACATAAAACTAAAGAGGTTAAAAAATGGAAGAAAAAAAAGAAAACAGCCTATCTGAAAGAGATAAAGGATTGATCAAACAGGCTGTATTAGAAAGTGCTGCTAAAAATACAAATTTAACACCAAGTGAATTGGCTGAGAGTGTATGTTCGGCAGTGATGTAAGTTATGCGGCATTATCGCTCACTTGGCAAGGTCACGAATTCCTAGACAAAATCCGCAACGATAGCGTTTGGAACAAAGTAAAATCAACGGTGCAAAGCAAAAGCCTTGATTTATCTTTTGATGTGATAAAACAAGTCGCCACCGCGTTAATTGGCTCAATGTTGCCATAGTATTGACAACACCGCTCCCATCAGACTAAGATAACCGCACATAAAGATTAGTGACAGTAATCATTTTGTTCTTTGCAATATTTAGAGAAATTGACAGCTTACCAAGGAAACTTGAGTAGGCTTTTTTAGTCTAAAGAATAACAGGAGCACAGATGAAAACATTTAAAACACCCACAAAACAACGTTATCTTTCACCACAAGAATATCTAAAAGACGCAAAATTTAACCAACAATGCAACAACATTGAACAGGTTAAATTTATCCCGCCACAAATTGGGAAACCGGGTTTTGGAAAATTTTTAGTGAAATATAAAATGCCGGTGCTTGTGTAATGAATAACGATAACAACCTACCGCAACAAATTGAAAATAAAGATGAATTTATTAAAGAATTTTTTGCGATTCAGCAGCAAGAAGTCGCCGTTAAGCGTGATGAACTTGCGATCCGGAAAGAAGAGACAAAGCTAAATCAAGAAGTCGCATTAGCTTCAATTGCATCTCAAGAAAAAGTTGAATTAAAACGCGGGGATGTATTCCTAAAAACCCAAATAGGCAAATACTGGCTATGGGGTGTTTTAGGTGTATTGTTTACATTCATTATTGGCATCGCTATGTATCTCGATAAATCCGATATTGCGATTCGCATTATTGAAATTAGTGGCGCAGTGCTTTTGGGTTATTTTGCCGGAATTAATCGCGGAAAAGCACAAATCTTAGAACAGCAAAATAGAACAAAAGACGAATAACCATAGGCCCTGAAAGTCAGGGCTTTTTTATTTGACAACCGCCCCACTTCACACTACGATAACCACAGGATTGAATATAA
>NZ_AQUU01000020.1 GCF_000372365.1 Aggregatibacter actinomycetemcomitans DSM 8324
CCATAAAACTTGATACCGATAATTTCGGCGGAATTTTTAGAAGCATATGAATATGCTCTTTCATTGCGTGCGCTTCTATTATTTCCACATTTTTATAGTCGCATAACTGCCTTAATATGCTACCTATATCCGTTCTAAGCCTTCCGTAAATGGCTTTTCTTCTATATTTCGGGGTGAAGACGATGTGATACTTACAGTTCCATTTGGTATGTGATAGACTTGAATCGTCATTGGCTTTACTTACCATTGACTTATCCTCCTATATCTTGAATTTGGGTTGTCAGCCTTATTCTTATATAGTGAGGATTTTTTATGTTGACCGCTTAAGCTCTTTGATTCCATATGCATAGCGTACGGTTTTTATAGCTAGACGTTGTCTAGCTATAAATAAAAAAGCCAATGATAAAATCATCGGCTTCTATTTATCGTTAATTAAGCAATTACTGCTTTCTCAACTACACGAACTAAAGTCCATGATTTAGTTTTAGAAATTGGACGACATTCGCGAACTTCTACTAAATCACCTAATTTAGCTTCGTTGTTTTCATCGTGCACATGTAGTTTGGTTGTGCGACGGATAAACTTGCCATAAAGTGGGTGTTTAACCTTGCGTTCAATAGCAACAACGAAAGATTTCTCCATCTTGTCACTTACAACACGACCTTGCACGCTACGAATTTTATCAGTCATTACTCACCCGCCTTTTCGGTTAGAACAGTTTTAATTTGTGCAATACTACGACGCACTTGTTTTAACTGATGGGTTTGTTGAAGCTGACCGGTGGCTGCTTGCATACGCAACTTGAATTGCTCACCTAACAAGTTAACCAATTCAGCATTCAGCTCTTCAACACTTTTTGTACGTAGTTCTTGAGCTTTCATTACATCACCGTCTTAGTTACGAAAGTGGTCTTAACCGGCAATTTGGCAGCTGCTAGTGCAAATGCTTCTCTTGCGATTTCTTCAGACACACCATCCATTTCATAGAGAACTTTACCCGGTTGGATTAAGGCTACCCAGTACTCAACGTTACCTTTACCTTTACCCATACGGACTTCTAATGGTTTTTCAGTAATTGGTTTATCCGGGAATACACGAATCCAGATTTTACCTTGACGTTTTACTGCACGAGTCATAGCACGACGAGCGGCTTCAATTTGACGCGCAGTTAAACGACCACGACCAACTGCTTTTAAACCGAAAGTACCGAAGCTAACTTCTGTACCGCCCGCGATACCACGGTTACGGCCTTTGTGAACTTTACGGAATTTTGTACGTTTTGGTTGCAACATTTAGCGATTCTCCTTACTTACGACCTTTACCGCGCGGAACCTTTTTAGGCTTGTCGGTAGGTTGTTGTTCCGGTTGCGCTAGCGCAGCCATTCCACCAAGAATCTCACCTTTGAAGATCCATACTTTAACGCCGATTACGCCGTATGTTGTATGAGCTTCAGCAGTGTTATAGTCGATGTCCGCACGCAATGTATGTAGAGGTACACGACCTTCACGATACCATTCAGAACGAGCAATTTCTGCACCGCCTAAACGACCGCTAACTTCAACTTTGATACCTTTAGCGCCTAAACGCATTGCATTTTGTACCGCTTTTTTCATAGCACGACGGAACATTACACGACGTTCTAATTGTGAAGCGATGCTATCTGCAACTAATTTTGCATCTAATTCAGGTTTTTTCACTTCAGCAATATTGATTTGTGCAGGAACGCCGGCAATTTTTGCCACTGCGTTACGCAATTTCTCAACATCTTCACCTTTCTTACCAATTACGATACCAGGGCGGGCTGTGTGAATAGTCACACGAATGCTCTTTGCAGGACGTTCAATAGTAATACGTGAAACTGAAGCATTCGCTAATTCTTTATTTAAGAATTGACGTACTTTGAAATCGCCTTCAAGATTATCGGCGAAGTCTTGTGTATTCGCAAACCAAGTAGAGCTCCAAGGTTTTACAATACCCAGGCGAATACCATGTGGATGTACTTTTTGACCCATTGTTATTCCTCTACGATTAACGATCTGACACAACCACAGTAATGTGGCTTGTACGTTTTAAAATACGATCTGCACGACCTTTAGCACGTGGCATAACACGTTTCATGCTTGGACCTTCATCTACGAAAATCTTCGCAACTTTAAGATCATCGATATCTGCACCGTCATTGTGCTCGGCATTTGCAATAGCTGACTCAAGAACTTTCTTCACTAAAGCTGAGGCTTTTTTATTAGTGTAAGTAAGAATTTCTAATGCTTGAGCAACTTTCTTACCACGGATTAAATCCGCAACTAAGCGAGCTTTTTGCGCTGAAGTGCGAGCGTAACGATGTTTTGCAATTGTTTCCATCTTTTACCCCTTACTTCTTAGCTTTCTTGTCCGCAGCATGACCGCGGTAAGTACGAGTCGGTGCAAATTCGCCTAATTTATGACCGATCATTTCATCAGAAACATAAACAGGAACATGCTGACGACCATTATGGACTGCGATGGTCAATCCGATCATTGATGGAATGATCATTGAACGACGGGACCAGGTTTTAATTGGTTTTTTATCCCCGCTTTCCACCGCCTTCTCTACCTTCTTCAACAAGTGTAGGTCAAGGAAAGGACCTTTCTTGAGAGAACGTGGCATGGCTTATCCTCTTATTAATTTAAAATTATTTACCACGACGACGTACGATATATTTATCAGTACGTTTGTTATGGCGAGTTTTCTTACCTTTGGTTTGAACGCCCCAAGGTGTTACCGGGTGTTTACCAAAGTTACGACCTTCACCACCACCATGTGGGTGATCTACCGGGTTCATTGCAGTACCACGAACTGTAGGGCGTACACCTCTCCAGCGATTAGCACCTGCTTTACCCAATACGCGAAGCATATGCTCTGAGTTACCTACTTCACCGATGGTTGCAGAACACTCAGCTAATACTTTACGCATTTCACCGGAGCGAAGACGTAAAGTAACATAGTTACCTTCACGGGCGATGATCTGTACATAGCTACCTGCAGAGCGGGCAATTTGACCGCCTTTACCAGGTTTTAATTCAACGTTATGTACGGTAGAACCAACCGGAATATTGCGCATTGGTAATGCATTACCAACTTTAATTGGTGCATGCGCACCCGCTTGGATTTGATCACCTGCAGCCAAGCCTTTAGGCGCTAAGATATAACGACGTTCACCGTCTTTATAAAGCACTAAAGCGATATTTGCAGAACGATTCGGATCGTATTCTAAACGCTCAACAACACCAGGAATGTCTAATTTATTACGTTTGAAATCAATTAAACGATAGTGTTGCTTATGACCGCCACCGATGTGACGAGTAGTAATACGACCATAGTTGTTACGACCACCGGTTTTAGATTTAGTATCTAAAAGCGCAGCGAAAGGTTTACCTTTGTGCAATTCAGGGTTAACAACTTTAACAACATGACGACGACCAGCGGAGGTCGGCTTACATTTAACGATAGCCATTATCTTCTACTCCTCCGTAATTACTCTGCTGCACCTTCAACGAAGTCCAAAGATTGTCCTTCTTGAAGTGTAACATAAGCTTTTTTCCAGTCACTGCGACGTCCGATCTTAGCACCACGGCGTTTAGTTTTACCTTTCACCACTACGGTACGAACGGAATCCACTTTCACTTCAAAAAGTTGCTCTACTGCGTTAGTAATTTCTACTTTATTTGCATCTAAAGCTACTTTGAAAACGATAGTGTTTGACTTCTCAGCGTTATTTGTTGCTTTCTCAGAGATATGCGGTGCTTTAAGCACTTTTAGCAAACGTTCTTGACTCATGCTAACATCTCCTCAATTTGCTTCACAGCATCCACAGTAACAACCACTTTATCGAAAGCGATCAAACTTACCGGATCAATACCTTGAGCATCACGAACATCTACTTTATATAAGTTACGCGCTGCTAAGAATAGATTTTCATCTAAACTTGCTGTGATGATTAACACATCTTCCAGTGCTAATTCTTTTAATTTTTGTACTAATACTTTGGTTTTTGGTGCATCAATTTCAAATTTATCAACAACAACTAAACGATCTTGACGAACAAGCTCGGAAAGAATGCTCTTAATTGCACCACGGTACATTTTCTTGTTCACTTTTTGGCTGTGATCTTGTGGTTTCGCTGCGAAAGTGACACCACCGGAACGCCAAATTGGTGATCTAATATCACCTGAACGAGCGCGACCTGTACCTTTTTGACGCCAAGGTTTTTTACCTGAACCGGACACTTCAGCACGAGTTTTTTGTGCACGAGAACCTTGACGGGCACCTGCTGCATAAGCAACAACAACTTGGTGAATCAATGCTTCGTTAAACTCACGGCCGAAGGTAGTTTCAGAAACAGTGAGTGCGTTAGCACCTACAACTTGTAATTCCATCTCTATCTCCCAGACCTATGCTTTAACTGCCGGCTTAACGATAACATCACTACCGGTAGCACCAGGAACGGCGCCTTTCACTAATAGCAATTTACGCTCAGCATCTACACGAACAACTTCAAGTGATTGAACGGTTACACGCTCATTACCTAAGTGTCCTGCCATTTTTTTGCCTTTAAACACACGGCCCGGAGTTTGGTTTTGACCAATAGAACCAAGGACACGATGTGATAAAGAGTTACCGTGGGTAGCATCTTGAGTGCGGAAGTTCCAACGTTTAACACCACCTTGGAAGCCTTTACCTTTAGATGTACCGGTAACATCGACTTTTTTAACATCTGCAAAGATGTCAACATTAATTTCTTGACCTAAAGTGAATTCTTCACCTTCAGTACGAAATTCCCATAAACCGCGACCGGCTTCAACACCGGCTTTCACGAAATGACCAGCTTCAGGCTTAGTCACACGGCTCGCTTTTTTAGAACCGGTTGTAACTTGAACTGCAGTATAGCCATCGTTTTCAAGAGTTTTAACTTGAGTTACGCGGTTGGCTTCGATTTCGATAACGGTAACCGGTACTGACACGCCGTCTTCATTGAAGATACGGGTCATACCGACTTTACGACCGACTAAACCAATCATTGTAATAACCTCTTAATTAACCTAGGCTGATCTGCACGTCAACGCCGGCAGCCAAGTCTAAACGCATCAATGCATCAACAGTTTTCTCTGTTGGCTCAACAATATCAACTAAACGTTTGTGAGTACGGATTTCATATTGGTCACGCGCATCTTTGTTTACGTGTGGAGAAATCAATACTGTGAAACGCTCTTTACGAGTTGGTAAAGGAATCGGACCACGCACTTGTGCACCGGTACGTTTAGCTGTTTCAACGATCTCCGCCGTGGATTGATCGATTAAACGATGATCAAACGCTTTAAGACGGATACGGATTCTTTGGTTCTGCATGAGACCAGAGCTCCAATAAATTTAGCTAATAAAAAAACTAACACCATCACAATTCTTACATCAAAACAACAAGAAAAGGAGGTGCAAGCTACCTGTTTATTTAGCTCCCAAATCGGGAACATTGTTAGTATTACCTGTCGTAATACCCGTTTAATAAATGATTACACTAAACGGCTTCAATAATCAAAGCCCGCAAATTTTACTGAAACCGACCCCACTTTGCAAGCGCTTTGTGAAGATAAGGCGGTAAATTACGGTTTAAACGCCTTTAACAGCGAATCGAAAATGTATTCTTCAACATTGGTATAGCAATTTTTCTTTAAGCGGCACAAGGTTACACTCCAAGGAATGGCTTCTTCCATTCTCCGGCAAATGAATTCCGTCGATTTATATTGTTCGTACATCGGCAAAGGCAAAATCGTTAATAGGCTTTCGTTAATTTTTACCGAGTTTAACAAAAAGTCCCACGAACTCGATTTCAAGACGATATTCGGATAGACATTATGCCGTTCAAAAGATTCGACCAATTGATGATGAATCATAAACGTCTGATCAAAAATCACTATCTTTTCGCCGTGCAGATCGCGCCATGTAATGTTCTCTTTTGCGGATAAATGATGCTTGGGCGATAAGAACAGGGAGAGTTCCGAACGGTGTATTTCGTAAGATTCTATGATGTTTTTAGAAATTCTTTCCGGATTTAACAGAACGGCGAAATCGATATTTTCCAACAACAGATCGCTTTTTAATAAATAAGCGCCCAATTCCTTAATCGTGAAATTAATCTCCGGATTGTCCAGAATCAGTTTCGGCATGACTTCGGAAAAAACGACGGACAGGATCAACGGCGGTATGCCAATTGAAATATGCCCCTTTATCTGCTCGATCGACTTATGCAGATTTGAGTGCATTTCATTATATTTTTTTATAACCTCTTTGGCATCGCGGTAGTAATTTTCGCCCACATAAGTTAATCCGACAATTTTCCCCTGCGCCCGTTTAAACAACTGCACCCCTTCCTTATTTTCAAAATCGCTGATCATCATGCTCAGCGCAGGCTGAGAAACGTAGAGATTCAATGAAGCCCTGCTCAGATTGAAGTCGTTATCCACGATTGAAACGAAATAGCGTAAATGTCGAATATCCATGTCATCTTCCTCCACAATGAGCCTTTCGCCCGTCCATGTAAAGCGGTGCTCCCACCGGCGACCTATAAGTATAGCTTATACCCCTTTCAAAAAGATATATTTCTTTTCTGAAAAAATTTTTGCTAATTTCAGCTCACCAAGTCCGACGAATTCACACATAAAAAAGGAGGGAAAAATAGCATTACTTACAACGCTCCCCTTTTTAATCGATTTCTGCATGGCAGTTTACATCTCGACTTCATTATAAATTTTATTAAACATTCGGAGGGTCATTATGACTAAAAAAAGAATTGATCTATCAGATGTAAAAAATCATTTACATGATGGAATGAGCATTATGTTCGGTGGCTTTATGGGTATCGGCACACCGGAAAAGCTGGTTAAGGAAATTCTTGATTCGGGCGTTAAAGATCTCACCCTGATCGGTAACGATACCGCATTCGTCGATACCGGCGTCGGGCCGTTAATCACCAACAATCAGGTGAAACGGGTTATCGCCTCGCATATCGGCACCAATCCGGAAACCGGCAAAAAAATGATTGCCGGCGAAATTGACGTCGAACTGGTTCCGCAAGGCACGTTAGCCGAACGGGTTCGGGCGGGCGGCGCTGGATTAGGCGGCATTCTCACACCGACCGGCGTCGGCACCGTGGTGGAGGAAGGCAAACAGAAAATTCAGATAAACGGCGTCGAACACCTGATTGAATTACCGTTAAAAGCCGACCTTGCCATTGTTCGGGCAAAAAAAGCCGATGAAGCCGGCAACCTTGTCTATGAATTATCCGCACAAAACTTCAATCCTCTCATTGCACTCGCCTCCAAAACCGTCATTGTCCAAGCCGACCAAGTCGTAAAAACCGGCGATATTTCACCGGACGCCGTCGTCACCCCCGCCGCACTGGTGGACTATATCGTTTACCCGGAATAAGGAGAACTGTCATGAACGCAAAAGAATTAATCGCACGCCGTATCGCAATGGAACTCAACGACGGTGATATCGTAAACTTAGGCATCGGCTTACCGACCCAAGTGGCGAATTATTTGCCCGACGACGTCGATATTACATTGCAATCGGAAAACGGTTTCATGGGATTAACCGCATTGGATCCCGAGTATCCGAATCCCAATCTGGTCAACGCGGGCGGACAACCTTGCGGCATTAAAGCGGGCGGCGCCACCTTCGACAGCGCATTCTCTTTCGCCTTGATTCGCGGCGGTCACGTGGATGCCTGCGTGTTAGGCGGTCTGGAAGTGGATCAACAAGGCAACCTCGCCAACTGGATGGTGCCGGGCAAAATGGTGCCGGGCATGGGCGGTGCAATGGATTTAGTGACCGGTTCCCGCAAAGTGATCATCGGCATGGAACACTGTGCCAAATCGGGAAGTTCCAAGATTCTGAAACAATGCACCTTACCGTTAACAGCGCGCAATAAAGTCACCATGGTCGTTACCGAATTGGCGGTATTCCGCTTTATCGACGATCAGTTAGTGCTTAAAGAACACGCACCCGATGTCGATTTAGACACGATTCGAGGCAAAACGGAAGCGGATTTCATTGTCTCCGACGATTTCAAAGAAATGCATATCAGCCAAAAAGGAATGTAGTCATGATTAGCCGCGTATCTCGTTTTATGACCGCACTGGTCAGCAAATATCTGCCGGATCCGCTAATCTTCGCCGTGTTGCTTACCTTTATCACCTTCGTGTGTGCGTTATGTTTAACGGACAGCACGCCTGTTGACCTGGTCAACATGTGGGGTGACGGGTTCTGGAATCTGCTCGCTTTCGGTATGCAAATGGCGTTGATTGTGGTGACGGGAAATGCCTTGGCGACTTCGCCGCAAATCAAGTCCTTCCTGACTACCATGGCATCGCTGGCAAAAACACCGGCACAAGGCGTGGTGCTCGTCACCTTCATGGGTTCTATCGCCTGTATTATCAACTGGGGCTTCGGCTTAGTGGTCGGCGCGATGTTCGCCAAAGAAGTGGCGCGGCGGGTGAAAGGCAGCGACTACGCCTTGTTAATCGCCTGCGCCTATATCGCCTTTATAACATGGGGCGGCGGTTTGTCGGGTTCCATGCCGTTACTGGCAGCGACCCCGGGAAATCCGGTGGCGCACATTATGGTGACGGAAAGCAATCCGCAAGGCATTATTCCGGCGACCGAAACGCTGTTCTCAAGCTATAACCTCTTTATCACCGGCTGTCTGATACTCTGTTTGCCGTTTATCACCTACATGATGATGCCGAAAAGCGGCGAAGTGAAAAGTATCGATCCGACATTGCTGGCGCCAGATCCCGAATTTACCAAAAAACTGGATCAGAACGCGACGGTAGCGGAGAAAATGGAAGAAAGCCGGCTGCTCGCCTACGCCATCGGTGCGTTGGGTTACGGCTATCTTGCCATGTATTTCCATAAAAACGGCTTCAATCTCACCATTAACAACGTCAACCTCATTTTCCTGATTACCGGCATCGTATTACACGGTTCGCTGATGGCGTATATGCGCGCGATTCTGAATGCCACCCGCAGCACCGCCGGCATTCTCATTCAATTCCCATTCTACGCTGGCGTGCAATTAATGATGGAACATTCGGGGCTCGGCGGACTCATCACCGAATTCTTTATTAACATCGCCAATAAAGACACCTTCCCGGTGCTGACCTTCTTCAGCTCCGCATTAATCAACTTCGCCGTGCCGTCCGGCGGCGGGCACTGGGTGATTCAAGGGCCGTTCGTCATTCCGGCGGCACAGGCGTTGGGCGCAGATCTGGGCAAATCCACTATGGCAATTGCCTACGGTGAACAATGGATGAACATGGCGCAACCGTTCTGGGCGTTACCGGCGTTGGGCATCGCAGGGCTTGGGGTACGGGATATTATGGGATTCTGTATGACCGCACTTATCTTCACCACCCCGATCTTTCTCATCGGATTATATTTCTTTTAAATTAAGAGGATACAAATATGGAAAATATCGTTATCGTCAGCGCGGTCAGAACGCCGATCGGCAGCTTTAACGGCAGTCTTGCCGCCGTCAGTGCGGTTGATCTAGGCGCTACCGTGATCAAAGAAGTGATCAACCGCGCAGACATCGACAGCGCCTTGGTCAACGAAGTGATTATGGGTAACGTGCTGCAAGCCGGTATCGGACAAAACCCTGCCCGTCAAGCTGCACTCAAAGCGGGCGTGGCGAAGGGAATTCCGTCCTACACTGTCAATAAAGTCTGCGGTTCGGGCTTAAAAAGCGTGGCGTTGGGCGCGCAAGCCATTGCCAGCGGCGACGCCGACATCGTGGCGGCCGGCGGCATGGAAAGTATGAGCCAAGCGCCGTACATTCTGGATCATAAAATCCGTTCCGGCGTCAGAATGGGCAATCTGCCGTTGCGCGACAGCATGATCGAAGACGGTCTGACGTGCGCCATAAACCATTACCACATGGGCATTACGGCGGAAAATATCGCCGAACAATACGGTATCAGCCGTGAGGAACAGGATCAGCTTGCGCTGCGTTCGCAAACCCTTGCCTCTCAAGCGGTGCAAAACGGCGTATTCGACAAAGAAATCGTATCTGTCACCGTGAAAACCCGCAAAGGCGACATCGCTGTCTCCCGCGACGAATACCCGAAACCCGACACCACAGCGGAAGGGCTGGCGAAGTTAAGACCGGCATTCAAAAAAGACGGCACCGTCACCGCCGGTAACGCCTCCGGTATTAACGACGGCGCCGCCGCGTTATTGTTAATGAGCGAAAGCAAAGCGAACGCATTAGGACTGAAACCGCTCGCCCGTATCCGCGGTTACGCCAGTGCAGGAGTCGATCCTGCCGTGATGGGATTGGGGCCGGTGCCGGCAACCCAGAAAGCGCTGCGCAAAGCGGGATTGACGCTCGACGATATTGACCTGATCGAAGCGAACGAAGCCTTCGCCTCGCAATTCCTCGGCGTCGGCAGAGAACTGCATTTCAATATGGAGAAAACCAATATCCACGGTGGTGCCATCTCGCTGGGTCACCCTATCGGCGCCAGCGGCGCCAGAATTCTGGTGACGCTGCTGCACAATCTCATTGAGAAAGACAAAAAGCTCGGTCTGGCGACCCTGTGTATCGGCGGCGGGGAAGGCATTTCAGTGATTGTCGAACGGATCTGATTCCGTCGAATAAAACAATGGGTCTATAACGATAGACCCATTTTGTTGATATAAAAAACGCTTAAAAAAATGACCGCACTTTTTCGTTCCCCCAACGCTACAACGGCAATTCCGTCGTGGATTTAACCGTTTTCAGCGACACTTCGGATTTTAAGGTTTTAATTCCGATGTCTTTGGTGAGATATTTATTTTTTATACTGTTGAATTCTTCCAAATCGGAAACCCACATTTTTAAAATGAAATCGTAACTGCCCGCCATCAGATGACATTCAGTAATTTGCGGAATTAATTTCACTTCAAAAATGAACCGCTCTTTGAGTTCCGGATCTTCTTCAAAAAACGTGCCCTGTACATAAACCAACAAATTGCAATTCAGTTTTTTGGGATGTAATAACGCTGCATAACCATCAATAACACCGCTTTCTTCCAACTGGTTCACCCGACGCAGACAGGCGGAATTGGATAAGCCGACTTCTTTGGCAAGCTCGTTATTTGGCAATCTTCCGTTGCGCTGCAATGCCTTAAGAATGCGCGTATCAATGTTATCAAACAGTTTCTTTCGCATAGAAAATCCTTTTATAAAAAAAGACTGACGGATTATAGCAAGACCACCCGTAAAAATCTGCGATACGGGTGGTCTTTTCATGCCCCGCGGTTAAACACTATATAAAGAAACCTGGATGACCAACAAGGTCGCGCCGATAACCAACAAACAACCAATCATCGGTAAGACAAACTTCACCCACTTGTTGAACGGAATATGCAACATTTGCAAAGTCACCAACACCAAGCCGGTCGGCGCCAGGAACAACATGGCATATTGCCCCCAGTTGTAGGCGGAAACCACGATGTCGCGTGGAATACCAACGGCGTCGGCAAGCGGCGCCATAATCGGCATGGAAAGCACCGCTAAACCGGAGGAAGACGGCACAATCAGTCCGAGGAAGACGAAAACGATCAACTGACCCAGGATAAAGATACTGCCCGGCATTCCACTCACCAAGTTAGACATATAATCTAAAATCGTGTCGGAAATCATGCCTTGCTCTAAGACAAGGTTTACTCCGCGCGCCAAGCCGATAATGAGCGACACGCCGACCAATTCCGATGCCCCTTCGGTAAAGGATTCCACAATGTCTTTTTCTTTCAACCCACTGATAAACATGATGATAATGGTGATGGATAAGAAAGATGCCGCCATTTGCGGGAACCACCAACCGCCCGCCATCACGCCCCAGATCATCATTGGGAACGCGATACAGAATAAAATCAGGATAAGTTTTCTTCTGAGGGTAAATTCCACCACCACATTCGGATCAAAATTCTTCATATAACGATGACGAAACTCTTCTCTATCCTCATAAGTATATGAAAAACTCGGATCGGCTTTCACTTTTTTACAGTACCAATAAAGATAAGCAATCACACACGCCGAACCTAAGATTAAGCCAATGGTGCGGAATCCGATACCCTCGGTAAATTGAATCCCGGCGGCGTTGGAGGCGATAACTACTGAGAATGGATTAATGGTAGAGAACGCCGTCCCCATGGAAGCGGCTAAGAAAATTGCACCGACGCAAACGATTGCATCGTATCCCAAAGCTAAAAATACCGGTACCAAAATAGGATAAAACGCCACAGCTTCTTCTTCAATACCGCACGTGGTACCGCCTAACACCATTAACACGGAAACGCTGAACACAATCATGAATTCGTTACCTTTGGTGCGCCGCGCCAATGCCATTAAGCCGGCATTAAAGGAGCCCGTTTTGTTAATGACCCCTATCATACCGCCCAGCACGAAAATAAAGACCATCACATCCACCGCTTCAATGGTCCCTTCCACCATGCTGATCGGAATATCTTTGATGCCTTTGTAGTGTTGTTCGATTCGTTGATAAGTGCCCGGAATGGCGATAGGTTTCTTAATGACACCTTCGGTGAAATTGGAAAGCTTGATTTTGATATTGAGGTTATTTAATGTTTCTTCGGTGGCAGGATAGGTTTTATCTTGTTCGCCATAGGTCTTCACTACAAACATTTTGTCAGTCATACTATAAGTCAATTTAGAATATGAACCTGACGGAATAACCCAGGTGAGTCCCACAGCAAGGATGAGAATAAAGAATAAAATCGTAAATGCCGATGGGAAATTAAAGGTCTTTTTTTGAGTAGACGCTTCCATAACAGACTCCTCGTCAATACAACAGTTTTGTTTGGCAAGTTGGCGTAACTTTCTATCAGTTACGCCAGCCGCGCATTTTACTTTGAACCGCTGAATTTTTCAAAGTGCTTTTATTATTATGAATAATAAGAGATCTCTTTCGCCTTATTGGTAATGCGTGTACCGGCCTTGCCTTTCACAATATCAACAATGTCAGAAAGTGATCCGATGACTGCATCTTTTCCCGTATGACGTGCAAAATTTACCGCCGCTTGCACCTTCGGTCCCATGGAACCGGCAGCAAAAGCTAATTTTTCAATTTCATCAGGCGGAGCCAAAGCAATCGCTTTTTGTGTCGGTTTGCCCCAATCTACAAACACAGCAGATACATCGGTGGCAATAATGAACAAATCCGCGTCCAGATTTTCCGCCAACAATGCGGAGCATAAATCTTTGTCGATAACCGCTTCAACCCCTTGCAGATTATGCTGTTCATCGTAGTAAGTCGGAATGCCGCCACCACCGGCGCAAATGACAATACTGCCCTTTTCCAGCAACCATTTCACCGGACGAATTTCAAAAATTCGTTTTGGTAACGGGCTTGGCACAACGCGACGATATTTATCGCCATCTTGTGCGATAGACCAATTTTTTTCTTTCGCCAGACGTTCCGCTTCTTCTTTGGAATACACCGGACCAATCGGTTTGGTCGGGTTCTTAAATGCCGGGTCGTTAATGTCCACTTCCACTTGGGAAAGCAATGTAGCAAACGGCACTTCAAACGGCACTAAGTTACCCAATTCCTGTTGAATCATGTAACCGATCATGCCCACGGATTCCGCGCCCAACACATCTAACGGATAGGTCGGAACATCTTTATAAGCTGCCCCTTGCAGCGCCAGCAAACCCACTTGCGGTCCATTCCCATGGGCAATCACCAATTCATTATTCGGATAAATTTTGGCGATTTGCTCACAAGCGATACGCACGTTTAAGCGTTGATTCTCCGCCGTCAGCGGTTCACCGCGCCGTAACAGCGCATTACCGCCCAATGCAATGACGATTCTCATACGCACCTCCTAGATTAAGCTGGAGTAAAGTACGGCTTTAATGGTGTGCATACGGTTTTCCGCTTGCTCAAACGCTACGTTCATCGGGGATTCGAACACATCTTCGGTGACTTCAATACCGTTTGCCAGTTCCGGGTATTTTTCCGCGATTTGACGACCCACTTTGGTTTCACTGTTGTGAAACGCCGGCAAGCAGTGCATGAATTTCACCCGCGGATTGCCGGTGCGTTTCATTAATTCAGGGGTCACTTGATACGGCAACAATAATTTAATCCGTTCGCCCCAGGTTTCTAACGGTTCACCCATGGAAACCCACACGTCGGTGTGCACGAAATCCACGCCTTTCACTGCTTTATCAATGTCGTCGGTAACGGTAATGCGCGCGCCGCTTTGTTTTGCAAAGCCTTCGCACATTTCAACCAGTCCCGCATCCGGTAATAAGGCTTTAGGCCCGCAAATGCGTACGTCCATGCCCAGTTTGGCACCGATTAATAATAAGGAATTCCCCATATTGTTGCGTGCATCGCCGATATACACATAGCTGATTTCGCTCAACGGTTTATCGCAGTTTTCAATCATGGTTAACACGTCCGCCAGCATTTGGGTCGGGTGGAATTCATCGGTTAACCCGTTAAACACCGGCACGCCGGCATACTCCGCCAATTCGTCCACAATTTCTTTTTTGAAGCCGCGATATTCAATGGCGTCATACATTCTGCCCAGCACACGGGCGGTGTCTTTCATGCTTTCTTTGTGACCGATTTGGGAGGAATTCGGATCGATGTAAGTGACTTGAGCGCCTTGGTCATAGGCAGCGACTTCAAAGGCGCAACGGGTGCGGGTGGAGGTTTTTTCAAAAATCAACGCAATGTTTTTCCCTTTTAATTTTTGTTGTTCGGTTCCGGCATATTTCGCTCTTTTTAAGTCTCGGGATAAATCCAACAAATAGTTAATTTCACGTTCTGAATGATTTACCAAACTTAATAAATGTCTGTTTTTAAGATTGAAAGCCATGATAATCTCCTTATTCATGTGAGTGATTGACTAACAAATTGATTATTCGACATACGACTTACTGCGGATTGCGAATGACTGTATTCTAAAAGAAGCGGTGAAAAATATAATTGCGAATTTTTTGCGTCAGTGTAAAGATTTTGAACTTATGTCTAACAAAGGGGGATTTATTGGTATAAAATTCGGCTTTACGCAGAAATTGATCATAAAACACCACAACAGCCTAAAATTTCACGATAAAAATGAACGCTTTCATCACCTCATTACGCCACTTCGTACTAAAAGTGCGGTATGTTTTACACAAGAAATTACGTCAAAGTCACCGCCTCTCTCACAAAACCGTCGAATTCTCCTGCCTCATGATCGGCGCCGCCTTGGTTTCCCTGTTTTCTCTCGGTTTCGCCAAACTGGCGGATTTGGGTTTGGAATGGAACGCCCAATGGACACAACAATATCCCCTCGCCGCTTGGGTTGTGATGCCTTGCGGGTTAGCCGCGCTGGCGTGGTTCGTATTGAAATACACGCCTTATGTGGGCGGCAGCGGTATTCCGCAAGTCATTGCCTCTCTCAGCTTGCCCCATAACAGTGACAAAACCCGCTTAGTGGCATTCGCGCCGACCTTATGGAAAATTCCCCTCACCTTTTTAGCCATGCTGTTCGGTGCTTCCGTAGGGCGGGAAGGTCCGTCCGTGCAAGTGGGCGCGGCGGTGATGTTATGGTGGGGCAATCTTTGTCGTCAATACGGCGTGGCATTCAAAGGACTTAGCGCCAATGAACTGATGGCAACGGGCGCCGCGGGCGGGTTGGCGGCGGCATTTAACGCGCCGTTAGCCGGGGTGATCTTCGCCATTGAAGAACTGGGTCGCGGCGTATTATTACGCTGGGAACGGCGGGTGCTGCTGGGCGTATTGGCGGCAGGTTTCATTTTAGTCGCAATCGACGGCAACAATCCCTACTTTCCTAAATACCACGGCGTCACCGACATTCCTTATTTGTATTTATGGGTTTTGCTGTGTGGCGTGGTTTGCGGGGTGTTCGGCGGCATTTTCGCCCGCCTGCTGGCAAAAGGCGTTGGCGGCGTTTTGCCGAATTTATGCCGTGGCTGGGTGCGCAATCATCCCATTTATACCGCCTTCATTTTGGGCTTAATTCTGACCGCACTTGGGCTGTACACCAACGGGCAAACCTACGGCACAGGCTATCATGTGGTGACCCAAGCCCTCGACGGACAAGCCATGCAAACCGACATCGGCATCATGAAATTATTCGCCACAGTGGGTACTTACTGGACGGGCATCGCGGGCGGCATCTTCACGCCGTCTCTGACCATCGGCGCGGGGCTTGGCGTGCAAGTGGCAACCCTCACCGACGGCTTAATTGACCAACGTCTGCTGGTGCTGCTGTGTATGGCGGCATTTCTGGCGGGCGCCACCCAATCGCCGGTCACCGCCAGCGTCATCGTAATGGAAATGACCGGCTGCCAGCCCGTGCTGATTTGGCTATTGATTTGCTGCCTGATTTCCTCCATTATTTCACGCCAATTTAATCCGAAGCCGTTCTATCATTTTGCGGCGGGGCGCTTCCGCCATCGGATTCAAGAAGAAATGCAACAAGACATGAAGGACAACTCGTAAACATGCCTCAAAACCCACCGCACTTTTATCGCGGACGCTTCGCCGTGGCACCCATGTTGGACTGGACGACGCGCCATTGCCGTTATTTCCACCGCCAATTTTCCCGCCATGCCTTGCTTTACACGGAAATGGTGACGACACAAGCCATCATCCACGCCAAATATGATCATCTCGATTTTGACCCGGCGGAACAGCCTGTGGCGTTACAACTGGGCGGCAGCGACCCTGCCCAACTCAAACATTGCGCCCAATTGGCGGAACAACGGGGCTATCAGGAAATTAACCTGAACGTGGGCTGCCCGTCCGATCGCGTGCAAAACGGCATGTTCGGCGCCTGTTTAATGGCAAAGGCGGAGCTGGTCGCCGAGTGCGTACAACAAATGCAAGAAGCGGTGCGCATTCCGGTGACGGTGAAAACCCGTATCGGCATCGACGATTTCGACAGCTACGACTTTCTTTGCGATTTCATTGAAAAAGTGCAACAAGCAGGCTGCCGAGAATTTATCGTACACGCGCGCAAAGCCTGGCTTTCCGGCTTAAGCCCGAAACAAAACCGCGAAATTCCGCCGCTGGATTACGAACGGGTGTATCAACTGAAACGGGATTTTCCCCACTTGCTCATCAGCATTAACGGCGGCATTAAAACCATTGACGAAATGCAACAGCATTTGCAGCGGGTGGACGGCGTGATGGTGGGGCGCGAAGCCTATCAAAATCCGTCGTTGCTTGGCTACATCGATCAGGCATTGTTCAATGCCAACGCCCCAATTGTCACCCCACGCGAAGCCGTGGAAAAAATGCTCCCTTACATTGAACAACAACTCAGCCGGGGCGTGTATCTCAACCACATCGTGCGCCATATACTCAGCGCTTTCCAACACTGTAAAGGCGCCCGCCAATGGCGCCGCTATTTAAGCGAAAACGCCTATAAAGAAGGCGCCGGTATTGAGGTAGTAGAAACCGCTTTGGGGTTTGTGGAAGCATAAAGTGCGGTCGTTTTAAAAAACGTTTTTAAAACCCACCGCACTTTTTTGTTTCAGATTAGAGGATATGCTGATATTGTTCCAGCATTTCTTCCGGCCAGACGCTGGATTGCACTTCGCCGATGTGTTTTTTGCGCAGCAGGAACATTGCCATGCGGGATTGACCGATACCGCCACCGATGGTCAATGGCAATTTACCTTGCAGCAACTCTTGGTGCCAATCCATGGTTAAACGGTCTTCGTCGCCGGTTAAGCCCACTTGCAAACGTAATGCCGCTTCATCTACGCGAATTCCCATGGAAGAAAGCTCAAAGGCGGTGCCGAGTTGTTCGTTCCACACCAAAATGTCACCGTTTAACCCTTTGTAGCCGTTTTCCGACTCGGTGGTCCAGTCGTCGTAATCCGGTGCACGACCGTCGTGCGGTTTGCCGTCGGATAAGTTACCGCCGATACCGATTAAAAAGACCGCGCCGTATTCCTTACAGATGGCGTTTTCACGCTCTTTGCCGCTGAGGTTTGGATAGCGTTGCACCAAATCTTCGGTATGCACAAAAGTGATGTGTTTCGGCAAAATTGACGGGATGTCAAAGCGGGCTTCCACCGCCAATTCGGTTAAACGAATGGCGCGATAAATGGCATTCACGGTTTCTTTCAAATAGGCAAAATTGCGACGACCTTCCGGAATCACTTTTTCCCAGTCCCATTGATCCACATAAATCGAGTGCGTCGGGTCGAGAGAATCTTCATCAGGGCGCAAAGCTTTCATGTGCACGAATAAGCCTTCGTTTTCTTTAAAATGGAAGCGGGCAAGGGTGTGACGTTTCCATTTTGCCAAGGAATGCACAACTTCAAAAACCACGCCCGGAATTTGTTTGACGTGAACCTGTACCGCTTTTTCAATACCGGATAAGTTATCTTGCATACCATTACCCACTTGGCTTAAGATAGGTCCCTGAACTTCAATAATGCCAAGTTGTTCAATAAGATTTTGTGTGAATGTGTTTTTCACAAAGCTGATTTCTTGTTGCTGTAAAATAAATGTCTTTTTCATCGTTATACCCCTATTTTTTCATTTAAAGTAACGGCGCTGATTTTGCATATTCATCAAACTTAATGCAATATAATTCGACAAAAACAAATATAAAACTGGCATTATTTAGATGAAATATAATTTATTCTTTATTTTATTAAAATATTTTTAAACAAGGAGTATACTATGCACAATATTGATAATTTAGATCAGCAAATATTGCGCGTGTTAACGCGGGATGCCCGCACGCCTTATGCGGAAATGGCGAAAAACTTCGGCGTGAGTCCCGGCACGATTCATGTGCGGGTGGAAAAAATGCGTCAATCCGGTGTAATTGAAGGCACCAAAGTGCGCATTAACGAACGCAAGCTGGGTTATGATGTGTGTGGTTTTATCGGCATTATTCTGAAATCCGCCAAAGATTATGACAAAGTGATCAAAAAGCTGGAAACCATCGATGAAGTGGTGGAAGCGTATTACACCACCGGCAACTACTCCATTTTTATTAAAGTTATGACGCACACCATCGCCGAATTACATTTTGTGTTATCGGCAAAAATTCAGTTAATTGATGAAATTCAATCCACAGAAACCTTAATTTCCATGCAAAATCCGATTTTGCGTGACATTAAACCTTAAAAAGGACAATACCTTACATAAAAGGAGAAAATTATGTCAGACGTATTTCACCTCGGCTTAACCAAAGCCATGTTAGACGGCGCCAAATTAGCCATTGTGCCCGGTGCACCGGAACGGGTTGAACGTATCGCCCGCTTATTAAATCGCCCGAAATTCCTTGCCGCCACCCGCGAATTCACTTCTTGGCTCGGTTATATTGACGAACACGCCGTGGTGGTTTGCTCCACCGGTATCGGCGGACCTTCCGTTTCTATTGCCGTGGAAGAATTGGCACAACTGGGCGTACGTACTTTCTTGCGTATCGGTACCACCGGTGCCATTCAACCGCACATTAATGTCGGCGATTTATTAATCACCACCGGCGCGGTACGTTTAGATGGCGCCAGCCGTCACTTTGCGCCGTTGGAATATCCGGCAGTCGCCGACTTTGCATGCACCAATGCGTTGTATAACGTAGCGACAGAAGACGCGGGCAACCACGTCCATGTGGGCATCACCGCCTCGTCAGACACCTTCTATCCGGGGCAAGAACGTTACGACACCTTTACCGGCAAAATCTATCGCCACTTCCAAGGCTCACTCAAACAATGGCAGGAATTGCACGTGATGAATTATGAAATGGAATCCGCCACCTTGTTCACCATGTGTTCCGCCTTGGGTCTGCGGGCAGGCATGATAGCCGGTGCCATTGTTAATCGTACCCAACAGGAAATTCCGAACGAAGAAACCATTAAATCCACCGAAGAAAAAGCCATTCATGCAGTGGTGAAAGCAGCGGGATTATTGGTTTAACGTCAATCATAGCAGGTCAAAAGAAAGCAAAAATGCAGCCGAAAATGGCTGCATTTTTTATGCTAAAAACGTTTTGATTCTAGACCGCACTTTGGCTTTTAGCCCTTAAAGTGCGGTTGTCTTTCCCGGCGTTTTTTTATTCCACCGCTTCATTGGAAGGCCAAGCGTTCACCACCGCTTTCACCAAAGTCGCCAGCGGAATGGCAAAAAATACGCCCCAGAATCCCCACAAGCCACCGAAAATCAAAACGGCAATGATGATCACCAACGGGTGCAGATTGACCGCTTCGGAGAACAAAAACGGCACCAGCAGATTTCCGTCCAATAACTGTGACACCACAAAGGCGATGACGATGTACCAAAACGTGTGCGTATCACCGAATTGGAAAATTGCCACCAACACCACCGGAATCGTCACCAACACAGCGCCGATGTAAGGCACCAACACAGAAAGCCCGACCGCTACCGCCAACAATAACGGGTAATTCAACCCGAAAATCAGGAAAATCGCATAAGTCACTATGGTAACGACCAAAATTTCCACCAATTTTCCGCGAATATAATTGGCAATTTGCTGTTGCATTTCCACCCACACTTTTGACGCTAAAGTGCGATTACGCGGTAAAAAACGGCTCACACCGTCCATTAACTGACGCTTATCTTTCAACAGGAAAAACACCATTAACGGCACTAAAAACGCATAAATCCCCAGCGTCACCAAGTTCATAATTGACGCCAAAGACAGTTTCAACGCCGATTCGCCCAAGCCCAGAATTTTCTCTTTCACCGTGCCGAAAATAGATTCCACGGTTTGTGCGTCAATCATATCGGGATAGCGTACCGGCAAAGATAGCAGCCATTCATTAAACCGATTAAACATATGCGGCAAATCACTTAATAAATTGACCATTTGTGTCCACAAATTCGGAATCAACACTAAAACCACCAAAAACACCAAGCCGGTAAAGCTGCCAATAACCAAGCCGGTAGCAAGCAAACGCGGGCACTTCAACTTTTCATTTAGTAAGCGCACAGGCCATTCCAACAGGTACGCTAACACAATCGCTACCAACAGCGGCGCAATTAAATCACTAAAAAAATAAATTGCGACGAAACCGAAGAATAAAATAGCGAACAACCCCATAGCTTGCGGGTCGCTAAATCGTCTCCGATACCAATTTTTTAACATTTCAATCATGTAATTACCTCTATAAATTTTGCCTGATTATAAGGTAAAATCTAGGCAAATTACACTAACATAAGGAATTTCTATGTCCATTATTATCTATCACAACCCATCCTGCTCCAAAAGCTGTGAAACCCTGGCATTATTGGAAAGCCATCAAATTCAACCACAAATCGAGCTTTATTTGCAGAAAACCTATTCCGTTGCGGAGCTGCAAGCCATCGCCGATAAATTAGGCATTAGCGACATCCGCCAAATGATGCGCACCAAAGATGATCTGTATAAAAAACTCGGTTTAGATAACCCGACACTGGGTCAACAGGACTTGCTACAAGCTATTGCGCAACATTCCGCGTTATTAGAGCGCCCTATCGTGATTAACGGCGACAAAGCCAAAATCGGACGCCCGCCGGAAAGCGTACTGGCAATTCTGTGAACACCACCCACGAAAAAACACCTTGAAAAATAACCGCACTTTTTGCGCCATAAAGTAAACCCGACACAATGTAGGGTTTACTGTTAAGTTTTGGCACGACCAACTATTCATTTGTCAACCTCAAATTCCCGATTTTAATGCCCAAATGCCCCAACGCCACCGGGGAAATTTGTTCGCTTAAATAAATGAATAATTTGTCCAAATCGGTGAATGTTTTTTTAATCTTAATTTGGTCTTCCACTTTGCGGGTAAATTCGTATGTGGTGTCGTTTCCGTTAATATGCGCTTCTAACGTAATATAAATGGTTTCAAAAAAATGACTTTGCGCGCCCTCTTCACCCGGGTCGCTGATTCTGACGTTCCATGTGTTGTTAAATAAAACTTCTGTTTTTGCTGTCATAATAACCTCTTCAATATCAATATATTGCACAAAATAAATAGAAAGAAAAAAGCCCGATAATAACATCTCTGATCAGAGAAATATTATTATCGGGCTTTTCGTAATAACGATTTGCGTGTTTCGCTTTACGCTGATAACTGCCTTTGCCTTTCTTGTTACGCTCAATGCGTTGACGAAAGAGTTTGTCGTGTAATAACGCCTGAATGGCATTATCTTTGATCACCCCGCGTTGATGCTGATACGTCAGCGTCCCTTGCACGTTTTGAGGCGGGGTTTGCAAGGCATATTTTTGTTTTGCCATGATTTTTCCTCTTGTTAAGATTAATATTAGGTTGCTTTTTAACGGCTAAAAAACGGCACACATTATATACGATTCCACTGAAATTGAAAGCCGTCGCCCTATTTAGGTGCGTTGAACCGCGATTCGGCTTACATTTCTGTCGCCTTTTTGTACTAAAACAAGTAAAATTAGCCATTTTTATTTTACGATAGATGATTTGAGAAAATTTATGAGCACGCCCCCCAATATCGGCTTTGTCAGCCTTGGTTGTCCGAAAAATTTAGTGGATTCGGAACGCATTTTGACGGAATTGCGTTCCAATGGTTATAACATCATTCCGAGCTATGAAAACGCCGATTTGGTGATCGTCAACACCTGCGGTTTTATTGACAGCGCGGTGCAGGAATCGTTGGAAGCCATCGGCGAGGCGTTGGAAGAAAACGGCAAAGTGATTGTGACCGGCTGCCTTGGTGCCAAAGAAGACCAAATTCGCCAGGTGCATCCGAAAGTGTTGGAAATTTCGGGTCCGCACAGTTATGAAACCGTGATGAATCAGGTGCACAAATATGTGCCGAAACCGCAATATAGCCCTTATGAAAGCCTTGTGCCGGCGCAAGGGGTGAAACTGACGCCGAAGCATTATGCGTATTTGAAAATTTCCGAAGGCTGCGACCATCGCTGCACCTTCTGCATTATTCCGTCCATGCGCGGCGATTTGGACAGTCGCCCGATTACGCAAGTGTTAGACGAAGCGAAGCGCCTGGTGGACGCGGGGGTGAAAGAATTGCTGATCGTGTCGCAAGATACCTCGGCGTATGCCCTCGATCAAAGCAAAGAAAATCAAAACAAAACCGTGTTCTGGAACGGCATGCCGATTAAAAATAACCTCATCAGCTTATGCCGCCAGCTGGGCAATCTCGGCGTTTGGGTGCGTTTGCATTATGTTTATCCGTATCCGCACGTAGACGATCTGATTCCGCTCATGGCAGAAGGCAAATTATTGCCTTATTTGGATATTCCGTTGCAGCACGCCAGCCCGAAAATTCTCAAAACAATGAAAAGACCCGGCAAAATCGACCGCACTTTAGAACGCATTCAGCAATGGCGTGAAATTTGCCCGGAACTCACCTTGCGCTCCACCTTTATTGTGGGCTTCCCGGGCGAGACGGAAGAAGATTTCCAAATGTTGTTGGATTTCCTCAAAGCCGCCCAACTGGATCGCGTAGGCTGCTTCAAATTCAGCCCGGTAGAAGGCGCGCCGGCGACGGATATGCCGGATCAGGTGCCGGAAGAAGTGAAAGAAGAACGCTTCCACCGTTTCATGCAAGTACAACAAGAAATCTCTGCCGCACGCTTACAACAAAAAATCGGCAAAACCCTGTCGGTGATTGTGGATGAAGTGAACATGAAAGGCGTGATCGGTCGTTCCATGGCGGATGCGCCGGAAATCGACGGCGTGGTGTATGTGGAAAATCAAAGCCAAAGTGCGGTCAACATCGGCGACGTTATTTCCGTGACGATCACCGACGCCGACGAATATGATTTATGGGGAACCTGCTAATTTATTAGAAAAATCCTCGCTACGAGAATTTTTTATGACTTTTTGGATAAAAATCATGTCACTAGTTAAAATTCTTTTTGTCTGTTTAGGCAATATTTGTCGTTCTCCCATGGCAGAGTACGTAATGCGCGAGAAAGTAAAACAAGCCAATGTACAAAAGCATATCATTACTGCCAGCGCAGGCACGTCCGGCTGGCATGACGGCGAAGATATGCACTGTGGTACCGCCGATATATTGGATCGGCATAAAATTTCTTCCAACGGCTTTGTCAGCCGTAAAGTGCGGTCAACAGATTGGACGGATTTTGATTATATTATCGCCATGGATAACCACAACCTGCGCGATTTAGAGCGGTTGTTCGGTTCTCATCCGAAAAAGCTGTTTCAAATCACCGCACTTTGCCCGACATTAGGCACCGACCATATTCCCGATCCTTGGTACACCAAAGATTTTAATCAGACCTACACATTGTTGGATCAATGCTGCGACGCTTTATTGGCAAAAATTCGACGGGAACATCATTTGTGATAAAAATGTTAAACTTTATACGTGCATTTTGTGATCTCCCGCACGTTTCTTTCCGGTGGAATTCGATAAGATAATGGCGGTATAATCATCGTTAACTGACTTAACTTATGATGAGGTATCAATCCTATGTTTCCGGAATTCAGAGAGTTAATTACAAAACTCAAAACCGAAAATGCTTATTTTGCCAATCTATTTGATAAACATAACGAACTGGACCAACGTATTAAAAACATTGAATCCCATATTGAATTGGGTACGCACAATGAAGTGGAAATGTTGAAAAAGGAAAAATTACGTCTGAAAGATCAGATGTATGACATGCTGAAAAAAGCTGATGCTAAATAAGTAGTGTCAGTCTCTAGCCTAAAACAAAAAACCGCAACGTAAAAAGTGCGGTCTTTTCTTAAGGTGTTTTTTTAGTGTTTGCCGCCACAGCCGCAACCACTTTCGCCATGATGATGGTGGTCATGATGATGGTGATGACCGCCGCAACCGCAGCCGTGACCTTCTTCATCACTGTCATGACCATGACCACCGCAGCAACCACCTTCTTGGTGTAAGTGACCGTGTGCGATTTCTTCTAAAGTCGCTTCGCGAGTATCAACCACTTCGACGGTGAAATGTAATTCCTGACCGGCTAACATGTGGTTGCCGTCAACTACCACATCGGTATCGCACACTTCGGTAATCACCACCGGCAACGGCCCCATGTTGGTATCAGCAATAAAACGCATACCCTCTTCTAAATCATCAACGCCGACAAACACATCTTTTGGTACGCGTTGTACCATATTTTCATTATACTCGCCGTAACCTTCTTCCGGTTTCACGCGGACTTCAAATTTATCACCGACGGATTTGCCTTCTAACGCATTTTCCAAGCCGATAACTAAGTTATTATGGCCTTGTAAATACTGTAACGGTTGGTTTGCCGGGGCTTCATCCACCAACACGCCATCTTCGGTACGAACTTGATAAGCAATGCTTACCACAACATTTTTTGCAACTTTCATGGTTTACCTCATTGTTCAAAAAAAGAATTTCTGCGCAAAACATAAGCGCAGAAAAGCTTGTTATTTTATAGAAACTATTCTCAAGCAAAAGCGATTAGTTCAGTAACCTAATTTGTGCACTCACCGAGGTCTTTAATTCTGCTTTATCATTACTGTCAAGACTCACTTCGTCAGCAACCTCTGAAGCGAAAGACTTCATTTTAGCCACCGGTATCATACGCCCCCCAAAATACGGTATTTCATTTCTGTTATCCAACCCCAGACTGATTACTTCATACCCTTTAGCATTAAGAGAAGTCTGAATTAACTGCGCTTTATGTTGGAACTGTGCCAACGCGCTTTTCAGCATTTCATCTTCAAATTTCACTGCGGCTTCGTTAGATAATTTTTGCATGACATCAGCAATAGCGAACGTCTCGTTTAAATCGGAAATGACTTGGGATAAGACTACAAAATCCTTACTTTCCAACACTAAATCGGCACGTTCAATCCAACCGGATTGTTTGCCTTTGTTGTCATAACGCACTTGTGTGTTACGCGTATTTTTCTTAATTTGCACCGCACTTTGTTTTTTAATCACATCCAATGCAGCATTCACTTTCTCGTTAATCGCTTGGTTCAATTCTTTTAGATTTTTATTTTCCTGTTTCACGAAAAGAGTGACTTCCATTACGTCATAATCCACTTCTTTCGTGACTTCAGTGTTAAAAGAAATAACGTTTTTTTCCGGTTCGTCGGTAGCCTTAGCTTCGGCGTTGGCAGTTAAAGCGACGCTTAAGGGCAATAGCAATAAAACTAAATCTTTGAATTTCATGGTTTTCTCCTATAAAAATTAAAAAGTGCGGTTGTTTTTACAAATGTTTTTTAACGTTTAACGAACTCATCGTCATCATCTAAGGCATCATCTTCGTCAAAAAATTCACCGTCATCGCCATATTCGTCATCATCGGCATCCGGATCTTCAAAATAAGTGCCCCAACCGTCATAACCGCCTTGGTATTTGGCGATTAACGGCAACAACTCTTTTTGTTGCGCATCAATGAGTTCGGGCTTTAATTCCACTTCACTGATAATATCGCAACAGAAAATCACCCTGCCGTTCTCTTCCTCAAATTCCTCCGCCTCGGACACTTCATAACCGGATTTAAAGGCGTCCATAGCGATTTTTTCCAATTTATCAAAATTATGATGAGAGATATGATGTTCAATAATATAAAGCGCATTTGGATCGCTACCGTCATTTAATAAATCGGTAATGATCTCGCGGGTTTCCGCCTGTAATTCATCTAAATTTGTCATAATTTATCCTTGGTAAGAAAGATGAAGGGAAAATAGGATATGCAACAAGAAAGAAAAATCTTCCCTAATTGAGAAGATTTTTCTTGGCTAAAAATCATTTTTTGAGGAGATCACGAATCTCAGTTAATAATTTTTCTTCCGTTGAAGGCTCTGCCGGCGCTTCTTCCGCCACTTCCGGTTTTTTCAGTTTGTTTAGCGCCTTAATCATCATGAAAATGGCAAACGCAATAATAACAAAATCAAATACGTTTTGAATAAATACGCCATAGTTTAACGTCACGGCAGGAATATCACCGTTTGCCGGTTCCAAGACGAATTTCAAATCTTTAAAGTCCATGCCACCGGTTAAAATACCTAATACCGGCATAAAAACATCAGCCACCAATGAACTGACAATTTTACCGAAAGCGCCACCGATGATTACACCGACTGCCATATCAACAACATTGCCACGCATGGCAAATTCACGAAATTCTTTAATGAAACTCATAATGCTCTCCTAAGACTTGTTAAAAATAAAATGTGATACGCACACTACCGCACACTACCGATTAAAAAGGCTGTATATTATAGATAGTTTATTTAAGAAGCACAATTTTTTCCGCGTATTTAGATAAAAAATGCACTTGGCTGGAATAATTTTTCCAGGTCGGAAATATATTTCTTATCGCTTAAATACACGACCACATGATCCTCTTCCTGAATAACAAGTTGATTATTGCCGATAATGACTTCATTCCCGCGCAGAATTGCGCCGATAATTGCACCGGTGGGTAATTTTAAGTCGCCGATAAGACGACCAATAACATTAGAGGTAGTTTCATCGCCATGTACAATGATTTCCAAGGCTTCCGCCAAGCCGTGACGCAGAGAAACTACATTTGCCACATCGCCTTTACGCACATGTCCGAGCAAGGCGGAAATCGTCGCTTGTTGAGGCGAAATGGCAATATCAATAGTGCCGCCTTGAATCAAACTGATGTATGCCATACGCTGAATCAACACCATGGCTTTCTTCGCACCGAGCCGTTTTGCCAACAGCGCGGACATAATATTGGCTTCATCATCACTGGAAAGGGAAAGAAAAACATCAATATTTTCAATATGTTCTTCAAACAGCAAGGATTGGTCGGAGGCGTCACCGTTAAACACCAGGGTTTTCGATAATTTCTCCGCTAACACCGCAGCACGCTCGGTATTGCGTTCGATGAGTTTCACCGTGCAGTGATCTTCCAATTGCTTCGCCACGCCGGTGCCGACATTACCGCCGCCCACAATCATAATGCGTTTGTAAGGTTTTTCCAGGCGTTGCAATTCGCTCATGACTGCTTTGATGTACGCCGTCGCGCAAATAAACGTCACTTCATCGCCCGCTTCAATAATGGTTGAACCTTGCGGACGAATGGCTTTATCCTGCCGTAAAATGGACACTACGCGACAATCCACATGAGGAATATGTTCCTTCAACGTGGAAATCGGATAGCCCACCAAAGGTCCGCCGTAATACGCCTTCACCACGACCAAACTGATTTTGTCTTTGGCTAAATGCGCCACCTGCAACGCGCCGGGATATTCTATCAAACGCACAATATCCTTGGTGACCAGATTCTCCGGCGAAATAATATGATCAATAGGAAGTACGTCAGGATTAAATAATTTCTCTTTTTCTTTCAAATATTCGCCGTTACGAATACGCGCGATTTTAGTGGGCGTATTAAATAGCGTATAAGCAATTTGGCAAGCCACCATGTTAATTTCATCGGAACCGGTGACCGCAATCAATAAATCCGCATCAGGCGCACCTGCCTCGCGCAACACTTTCGGAGATGATGCCAAGCCTTGCATCACGCGCAAATCATGCTTGTCCTGCAAATGCTCCAAACGCATAGATTCATCATCAATTAACGTAATATCATTATCTTCGCTGACCAAATTCGCCGCCAGGGTGGAACCCACTTGCCCGGCGCCTAAAATAATTATTTTCATTCAATTCCCTCCATGGCCACGCGTTAGCTTTCGCGTTTAACCAATTTCGCGTAATAAAAACCGTCGCCGCCATCCGTTTGTGGAATAAACTGAAAACCGACCGCACTTTGGTTGCGCGCCAACACCTCTTCCGGCAAATTCAATGCCGTAGGTTGCGCGTCCGGTGTGTGTTGTAAAAATCGTTCAATTTGCCGGGCGTTTTCCTCTGCCAGCACGGAACAGGTGGCGTATAACAAAACCCCGCTCGGTTTCAAATACGGCCATAATGCCTGCAAAATTTGCTCTTGTAGTTCAACCAACGGTTCGATATCCGCTTCTTTACGCAGCCATTTAATATCCGGATGACGACGAATCACACCGGTGGCGGAACAAGGTGCGTCTAATAAAATGCGGTCAAAACGCACCGCACTTTTCCCCAATTTCGTCAACCATGCCCGCGGATTTGCCGCATCACCGCATACGATGGTCGCCTGCTGCTGCATACGCGCCAGATTTTCTTTTACCCGCTGTAAACGGTTTTCTTCCACATCCAAAGCCACGACTTCCGCCTGCGGTGCCAGTTCCAAAATATGGGTGGTTTTGCCGCCCGGTGCCGCACAGGCGTCTAAAATCAGTTCACCGTTTTGCGGCTGTAACAACAACGCCGCCCATTGGGCATGGAGATCCTGCACCGTCACGCCGCCTTCGGCAAATAACGGCAAATACTGCACGGAAGTCGGCTGCGTTAATCCCAGTGCCTGCGGATGGGACGTGATCTGCGCGTCCATTTGCTGTGCCGTCAATAAAGTGCGGTACGTTTCCAGGCTGTTTTTTTGTGTGTTGACCCGCAACCACATAGGCGGTTTTTGGTTATTAGCTTCGATAATCTCACGCCAATTCGGGTACACTTTTTTCAGCTTATTTACCAACCAGTCGGGATGTAGCGTTTGCCAATGTTTATCAACTTTTGCCAGCATGCTTTCTTGTTCACGCAAAAAACGACGTAACACGGCGTTCACCAAGCCCTGAAAACTTTGTAATTGCAGATTTTTAGCGGTGTTCACTATTTCATCCACGGCGGCATAAACGGGAATACGGGTGTATAAAATCTGATACAAACCGACCAACAGCAAGCAATGCACAATACGCTTTTTACCGCGCAATGGTTTATCAACCAATTGTGCAATAATCTGTTCCAAACGGGGCAACACACGGCATACGCCAAAGCAAATTTCCTGTAACAACGGCAGATCCTGCGCTTTGATGACCACCTGAGCATCAGGCAACAGGGATGAAAGTGATTTCCCCTGTTCCAGCACCTGAAAAAGAATTTGTACCGCTGCCGTGCGGGCGGAAAGTGCGGTGGTTTCCGCCGACGTTTTTGCTTTGCTCGTTTTCATTATGGCAATGCCTTGCCGACCTGAAACCAGTCGGCACGCCCGTTTAACAAATCCTGTGCGGACATAGGTTTCTTGCCTGACGGTTGTAACTGTAACAAATTCAATACGCCGTCAACCGTCGCAATTTGAATGCCGTGCTTATCCGCCGATAAAATCGTTCCGGGGGCTTTATTGGTATGCGGCAGCACAGCGGCTTGATAAACCTTCAGGGTTTGCGGATTGCCTGCCCCGTCGGTTAATTCCAGATAGGCAATAGGCCAAGGGTTAAAGGCGCGGATATTGCGTTCCAGTTGTGCCGCCGATAATTGCCAATTCAGTTTTGCTTCCTCTTTTGATAATTTTTCGGCATAACTACTTTGCGCGTCATCCTGGCGTTCGGCGGTAAAAGTGCCGTCGGTTAAATGATCCAACACCTCAACCAGCGCAGCGGGAGCAATTTCTGCCAGCTTGGCATATAGACCGGCGGAAGTTTCCTGCAAAGTAATGTCACAATAAACTTTGTGCAACATATCGCCTGTATCCAAGCCTGCATCCATTTGCATAGTGGTTACTCCGGTTTGTGCATCACCGGCCCAAATCGCCCGCTGAATCGGCGCCGCACCGCGCCAACGCGGCAACAGAGAACCGTGCACATTGAGACAGCCATACTTCGGTGCATCCAGCACCACTTGTGGCAAAATCAAACCGTACGCCACAACGACCATGACATCCGCCTGAAGTGCGGTCAATTCTGCTTGTGTTTCCGCTTTACGTAAAGATTTCGGTTGATAGACGGGAATTTGATGTTGCTCGGCTAACTGTTTCACCGGGCTGGATTGCAATTTCTTTCCCCGACCGGCGGGTTTGTCCGGTTGAGTATAAACCGCAATCACGTTATGGGAAGAATTGAGTAAGGCTTGTAAATGCCGTGCAGCGAAGTCCGGCGTACCGGCAAAGATAATATTGAGTGGTTTCATCATGTTCTGCGTATAGATAAATAAAAGTGCGGTGAAAAATTACCGCACTTTTTAGAAGTTCAGAATTATTTTTGCTTTTCCATCTGCTTTTTCATTTTAATCAGCTTTTCTTTAATCCGCTGACGTTTCAATGGAGAGAGATAATCCACAAAAAGAATACCGTTTAAATGATCAATTTCATGCTGAATACAAATTGCCAACAGACCATCGGCTTTTAAGGTGAATTCTTTGCCATGACGATCCAGCGCTTTTACAGTCACTTTCTCTTTACGTGGCACTAACGCACGAAATCCGGGAATCGACAAACAACCCTCTTCAATTCCGGTTTCACCTTCCGATTCCAAAATTTCAGGGTTAATCAACACTAACTGGTTTTGTTTGTCACCCTCAATATCAATAGTGATAATACGCTGTAAAATATCCACCTGCGGTGCCGCTAGGCCGATACCGCCTTCCTGATACATGGTATCAAACATATTATCAATAATCTTACGCGTGTTGTCATTGACTTCCACGACCGGATCGCAAACCACTTTAAGGTGCTCTTCCGGGTAAATAAGTACATTTAAAGCTGTCATAATTTCTCTTGAGATTTGAAATACGTGCGACATTGTAGCGTCTTTTCAATGGAATTTCTACGCTATAAAAACAAAAAGCCCCGATGCTCTCACATCAGGGCTCACTATCAGGCTTGGCGGTGACCTACTCTCACATGGGGATGCCCCACACTACCATCGGCATTACGGCCTTTCACTTCTGAGTTCGGTATGGTTTCAGGTGGTACCACCGCACTATCGCCGCCAATATTCTTTGATGACTATCCTCTCTCCTTTCCGCGCTTTCGCTTTCTTATTCCGCTCTTCGCTTCTCTCGTTCTTTCTCTTCTTACTTCCCTTCCCGCGTACTATACGCGTCATCTTCCAAAAACAAGCCTCAAACCAACTT
>NZ_AQUU01000021.1 GCF_000372365.1 Aggregatibacter actinomycetemcomitans DSM 8324
GGAATAGGCGGAATCTTTAGTGGAGCTAAAAATTCTGTACTAAATACCGTCCGTTTTGGTATGGGAGCTGCCGGCACAGGATACAGTCGCGCACCGACCGCTTACAAGGTCGGTAGTGCAATACATCGAACGGTGCGGGCAGTCGCTAATTCAGTAAGGAATCGCGCCGGCAAGTCTTAACTTTTCCCGTTATTTTTCATTATGCAATTTACTTTGTAGAGGTTTTTACACTTAAAAGAGAGGTTTTTATGCAAAAAATATACAAATTATGCTTATTTTTTGTGCTTTTTAATCTGGTCGGTTGTTCGTCAAGTTGGCCGGATGATTTAAAAGGTACATCCTTTGAACCTGTTAATAAAACAATGCAACCGCAAGGAGAACATAAAAAATGACCAATATCGAACAAGACATTCTTGACCAAAATCGGGATTTAGAAGCCAAAAACCAGGAGAACATCGAAAAATCGGAAGCCCGCGCCTGGAAAGTGGCCAGAGTATCCTGGCTGATTAGCTTCGTTCTCGGTGCGGTCATTGTCAGTATTTTACCGTTGCGCGAGGTTGTGCCATTTCTGATTCGTGATAACGGTACGGGTATTCCTGACGTCATTACTCGTTTGGATGTGGAAACGTTGACCACGGATGACGCCATGGATAAACATTTCATCAGTCAATATATCAAAACACGTGAAGGCTATTATTTCAACACCTTGCAACAAGAATATGAACTTACGCAAATGATGAGTAGTGACGACGTTGCCAAAGACTACCGCAATATTTACGAAGGTAAAAATGCGCGTGATCAGCTTTTAGGTAACAGCAATACAGTTAAACCTGAAGTCATTTCAATTGTGCTATCTAAAACGGATGTCGGTACGGATGGTCAGGCTAATAATATTGCCACTGCCCGCGTTCGCTTAATTCAACGCAACCTTTCAAGTGGCGAAGAAACGGCAAAAAATATCGTAGTTTCTTTAACATACGAATATTTACCGGTAAAAAATATGATTGAAGGGTTCCGTATGGATAATCCATTAGGATTTATCGTGACACATTACCGGGTAGATAATGAGGCTTAATATGCGAATTTTAATCTGTTTATTACTTATCGTGTTTGGTACAGAAACTTATGCAGCCAGCACACCTATAAAATCAAAATATGATAACCGTATTCAGTCACAAGTTTATAACGCTTTAGATGTCACAAAGGTTTATGCAAAAGATGGATTTTCTACCGTAATCATTTTTGCCGATGATGAACGTATTCTATACAAACACACCGGTTTTAAAGACGGTTGGGATATTACCGATAATGATAATTTTGTATTGATTAAACCAATGGCGGTAAAACAACAAAGCAGTGAGGGCGAAAACTATTTTGAACCGACCCCGGGGCAGTGGAATACGAACTTGTTTATTAATACTAATAAACGCACGTACTCCTTTGATTTAATACTCGTACCGGAAAACTCAACGTCATCATATCAGGTAAATTTTTCCTATCCGACGGAGAAACAAAAACAGTTAGCCGCACAACGTCAAAAGAATAAACGCGAACGTGAACAACAAGCGATTGAAAAATCTTTGCAAAGCACTAAAACACCGAAAAATTGGGATTATGTAATGAAAGTTAAGGCCGGCAGTGAAACCATTACACCAAACTATGCTTATGATGACGGTATTTTTACTTATCTTGGATTTGCCCCAAATAAAACTTTTCCGGCGGCGTTCTTATTAGAAGGTTCCACGGAAAGTCTATTAAATACTAACGTAAAACAAGATGGTAATTATCAGGTATTAGTCATCCAAAAAACGGCTGAAAAACTGGTATTACGTAGCGGTGAAAAAGTTGTAGGCATTTACAATCAAAGTTACGGAAAAACACCGGTAACTTATAACACGACCATTTCACCAAATGTGGCAAGAGACGAACGATAGGAGGCAGAGATGAACGATAACAAAACCATTCAGCCGACGGATGACAAAACGGAAACCGATTATCAACCGGAAGTCAGCAAAATTGCCAAACGCGGTAAAAACCAAAATCTATTTATTTTTCTGATTATTGCACTGCTTGCCGTGGCGTTTTTGGGTTATTCCTTTTTGAATAAAAAGGATACGCAACCGGCACAGGTTAAGGAAAAAGAAGAATTCGGTACGACGGTGCGTTCAAAAACATTTACGGCACCACCGGCAGAAATCCCGGCGATTTTAAATCCGGAGCCACAACCAATTCCTACCGCAACCGCTCCAGTAGAAAATCATAGAACGACAGAGGCGTTAGATATTCCATCCGCCCCCCGTTTAATCAAAGGATTGTCTCCGGGTACTATCGATGGCGAACCGCCGTCGCACACTTGCACGAACATATAATCTAAGTCTGCCACTTGCTGTAACATTTCCATAGCGAGCGTGCCTTGCCCGGCAATCACCAGCGGGTGATCAAAAGGCGTGATAAAGGTCATGTGTTTTTTTTCGGCAAGCTCAACGGCTTTTGCTTTGGCTTCATCGAAATTGGCGTCATGTAGCAACACTTCGCCACCGAACCCACGCACCGCATCCACTTTAATGGTCGGTGTATTTTGCAGCATGACGATTAAAGTAAGCCCAATTGCTTCGCCGATAACGCGACGACCTGCGCATGGTTTCCAGCCGAGGCCGCAATTACGCCCGCCGCTTTTTGCTCCGCAAAAGGCTGGAAATCATGGCGTATGCACCGCGCAGTTTAAAGCTGTTTACCGGCTGGCGATCTTCCCGTTTAATCCAGATATTGTTGTGCAGACGTTCGGACAATTTGCCTAATTCGGCACCGTCAATATCCACATGAATCACTTTGACGTGCGGGGCGAAGGTGTCGAGTTTGCCGGTGACGCGATCATCAAAGCGGGTGCCGAATACCAGTAATAAATCCGCTTCTTGGGTGATGTAGTTGGCGGCTTTGGTGCGTGCATTCCGAGCATGCCCAAATAATAAGAATCGTCGGCGGAGACGGCACCCAAGCCTTTTAAGGTCACTACGGCTTGGCATTTGGGTGCTGTGCAGAAAATAGCGTAACGCAGGCACAGTTCCTGCCATACTAACGCCGCCGATATAGATGACCGGGCGTTGTGCTTCGCGTAATAACGTTAAAGTTTGGGTTAAATGTTCCTCATGAAGTGCGGTGGCTTTTGGCGGCGGATTTATTCTTGGCTTCGCCGTGGTCGGTGCAATTTGTACGTCTTTCGGTACGTCCACCAGCACCGGACCCGGTCTGCCGCTTTGTGTGATCCCAAAAGCGTTGGCGGGAATTTCCGACAACTCATCAATATGTTGCACGATGAAACTGTGTTTGGTGCAGGCAAGGGATAAACCGAGTACATCCGCTTCCTGAAAGGCATCGGTGCCGATGAGCAGGGAAGCGACCTGTCCGGTAATGGCGACGATAGGAATGGAATCCATTAAAGCATCGCCGAGCCTGGTGATGAGGTTGGTGGCGCCCGTCCCTGAGGTAGCGATACACACCGATTTTCCCCGACGCGCGGACATATCCGATAGCCGCCATGGCGGCACCTTGTTCGTTACGACAAAGCAGATGATCTAACCGGAATCATAAATGGCATCGTAGGTTGGCATGATGGCGCCGCCGGGAAGCCGAAAATGGTGTCCACATTATGTGCTTTTAAGCACTCGATTATTAAATTTGCACCGTTCATACTTACGATAACTTCTATTTTGAGGAAGGAATTTTTTTACTACGTGAAAGATTTAATCTTTTATTAAAATTCAAGGAAACAACGAATATTTTTGTGCAAAATTTGTTACCATTAGCCATCTATTTTATTTGAGGTAACAAATCATGCAAAAACTGCCTTATCGCGCCATCGTTTCTGACATGGACGGCACGTTGCTCAACGGACATCATGTGGTGGGCGATTTTACCGCACAAACCCTGGAATGCTTATATGACAACAAGGTGGACATTATTCTTGCTACGGGGCGTAACTATTTTGACGTGTCGAGTATTTTGAAGAAAACCAAGGTGAAAGAGGCGGTGCTGATTACCTCAAACGGCGCGCAGGCGCATAATTTGCAAGGCGAGTTGCTGCTCAATAATTTCCTGCCTGAAAGCATTGCCTATGAAATCATGAACCTTCCCTTTGACGATACGCGGGTTTGCGTGAACAGTTATCAGGCGGAAGGCTGGTTTATCAATAAAGATATTCCCGAGCTTTATAAATATCATAAAGATTCCGGTTTTGTTTACGACGTGGTTGATTTTAAACAACATCACGGCAGAGATACGGAAAAAGTCTTTTTTATCGGACGCACACCGGCGGATTTGGTGGCACTGGAAGAACAGTTACGCACACGTTTTGGCACGCTTGCCAACATTACTTATTCTACACCGATTTGCTTGGAAGTCATGGGGGAAGGCGTATCGAAGGCTTCCACGCTTGCTCAAGTCGTGCAACAAAAAGATTATGATTTGCAGGATTGCATCGCTTTCGGTGATGGTATGAATGATGTGGAAATGTTAACGGAAGTGGGCAAAGGCTGCGTTATGGGGAACGCCGATCCTCGTCTGAAACAAGCCGCGCCGCAACTGGAAGTTATCGGTCGCCACGGACATGAAGCAGTGGCATCGTATTTGCGTGCCATTTACGGCATTTACTGATTGTGTTATCCGTGCTTTTGCTGGTTCGGCGTGCTGCTTATGCGTGCTTGTTTGGATTAAAAAACGCATAAATGCGTTGTAGTACCGGGGTACGAATTTCATCGCTTTCAAACAGAATTTCGTGTTTGGCGCCGTGAATTTTTCGCCGCTCTCCGTGGGGCAAAAGTGCGGTCAGTTTTTTCAGCGTTTTATTGTTCACGATCTTTTCCTGTTCGGCCTCCAACACTAACACCGGCGTTTCGATACGAGGCAGAATTTTCGGCAGACGCTTAATGGCGGCGAGACACAAATGTACCCAACGGAAGGTCGGTCCGCCCAGCCGAATTGACGGGTTGTCCCGATTCACGTCATTCATCCATTGCATCCGCGCCACACTGTGACTTAACTCGTTCTGTGCCGTATCCACTGGCTTGTAGGCGCTTTTGCCGAACACATAACGTTCACCTTGTCCCCATAACATCATCAAATTCAGCAATAATTCGTCGCGCGTCGGCTTTTTGAGTGGCACCCCGAAAAAGGGCGCGGAGAAGACTGCCCGTTCAATACGATGATCAAAATTCGCCAAATAATAGGCGGAAATCAGCGCGCCGAGGGAATGGGCGATCAGGTATTGCTGCGGATAAGGATAAAGTGCGGTCAGATTTTCAATGATTTTTGCCATGTCCTGCGGGTAAAACCGAAATTCGTCTAAATGCCCTTTCTCGCCATCTTTCAATAAACGTTGCGAATAACCCTGCCCGCGATGATCAAACAGTAACACATCGTAGCCTTGATGATAAAAATCCTGCGCAATTTCCGTCCATTTCAGCAGGTTTTCCGCCCTGCCGTTCACCATAATCACTAATTTACGGGCGGCGGGGTGGTGCATAAAATGCCGATAAGCCAAGCGGCATTGGCGTTCGCCCTGAAGATATTGCAACGGAAATTGCGCGGCAAATTGCAACAGTTCGGTGTTATTCATGGCGGTTCTCTGCAGCGGCACTAAGCTGTTTAACCAAGGCGTAAAACACAATCACCGGGAAAAAATAGAAAATATTGCCCGAGTTATGGCTGAAAAAGCCTTGGCTGAAACAGTAGAACATCACGGAGACAATATGAACCGCACCTAACAACGAAACGAGTTTCAGTTCTAAATCGACGCTTTTGAGATGCCGTATAAAGAAACGCAACGGCACTAAAAATACGCCGAGTAAGGCGAGTAAACCTAATGCGCCGCGTTTGGATAAATCATCAAAATATTGGTTGTGCGCGTGGTTAAAGGCGGCGGCATATTGGCTTATCAAACCTTGCTCATATTGCAGTTTGCGTTTTTCGCTGACCCCTTGTACGCCCCAACCGAAAATCGGTTTTTCCTGCGTCATTAACATCACGCTTTTCCACATATCAAAACGGGCGCCGACGGAGGTAGAACCGTTATTTTGTTGAAAATAGGCGATGATGTCGTATTCTGCGGCGGCAATGCGTTCTTTAATTTTGGTATTTGGCAACATCGCAACGGTTGTTACAATCAGGGCAAGCACAATAAAAAAGCCGGCGACGAATTTTTTCGATAAATAACGACGATAAGCAAAGAGGATTAACAGGAGAACAAAAGGGATACCAATCCAGCCGCCGCGCGCGGTGGATAACAAACTGGCGAACACGCCCATCAGACTGAATACAAAATATAAGGCACCGAAGTGATATTGCCTTTTGATGAAAAAGTAAAAGCTAATCGCCAGGGAAAACATGCCCAACGACATGGCAATATCGCCGGACTGAATGTGCATTTGATACTCAAATGCCATGTAATAATTCAAGATAAAACGATGAATAATAGCGGTTATGCCCGCAATCAGGCTGCCCCATGGAATGGCGTGTAAAAGCCAATTAAAACGTATCGGATAATGCGCCAGTAACGGCAACAAGGTCAGAAAAAAGAGAATGCGGCTCGGGTTATCAAATTCCCGAATTTTGCCCTGATGGTACAGAATCGAAAGGGCAAAGAGCAGCACGTAAAAGAGCAGGGTGGCAACAAACCATTTCTCATTGCCATCATGGGTGAGATTGCCCTTCGGTTTGCATAATTGGCGGTAAATGAAAAAAATTACGCCCATCAGCGACAAGATTGCCGGGGTATAGTTATAGCCGTGTTTCAACACAAGCAGGCAGGTAAAAAAGAACACCAGCGTTGCGTTAATAAACCCTGCCAGGGGGAGTTTGTATGTTGTCATCTTCATCGTCGGCAAAAAACGCTTAAAAAAATGACCGCACTTTATCATCGGCATGTCAAAAGTGCGGTCGGTTTTTAATGTGTTTTTAAATTATAAAACATCTACGCAGTTTAAGTCTTCGAAAGATTGCTCTAAACGTTTAGACATGGATTCTTCCATTTTGCGTAACCAAACGCGCGGATCGTAGTATTTTTTGTTCGGTGCATCAGGACCTGACGGGTTGCCTAGTTGACCTTGCAAATACGCTTCATTGGCTTTGTAGAAATTTAAAATACCATTCCAGGATGCCCATTGAGTGTCGGTGTCGATATTCATTTTAATTGCACCGTAACCGATGGCTTCACGGATTTCTTCGCGGCTGGAACCGGAACCGCCGTGGAAGACGAAGTTAATCGGTTTTGCCGGAAGGTTACGTTCTTTCGCCACGAATTCTTGGCTTGCCCCCAGAATAGACGGTTTTAATTTCACATTACCCGGCTTGTACACACCGTGTACGTTACCAAATGCCGCCGCTACGGTGAAGTTCGGGCTTACCGGGTGTAATTGGTCGTAAACATAAAGCACGTCGGACGGTTGGGTGTAAAGACGGGATTCATCCACATCGGAGTTATCCACGCCGTCTTCTTCACCGCCGGTGATACCGATTTCGATTTCAAGGGTCATGCCCATTTTGCTCATGCGAGCAAGGTATTCACGGCAGATTGCCATGTTTTCTTCCATCGGTTCTTCGGAAAGGTCAATCATGTGGGAGGAGAACAGCGGGCGTCCGGTTTCGGCGAAGTGTTTTTCACCGGCATCAAGTAAGCCGTCTATCCAAGGCAGTAATTTTTTCGCTGCGTGGTCGGTGTGTAAAATCACCGGCACGCCGTATTCTTTGGCTAAAGCATGAACATGTTTCGCACCGGCAATGGCGCCTAATACGTCAGGACGGGCGCCGCCGGCGGGTTTAATGCCTTTACCTGCGTAGAATGCCGCACCGCCGTTAGAGAACTGAATGATGACCGGCGCTTTTACACGGGCGGCGGTTTCCAATACGGCATTCACAGAATCGGAACCGACGCAGTTCACGGCGGGAATGGCAAAGCCGTGTTCCTTTGCGTATGCGAATACTTTTTGTACATCTTCACCGGTAAGTACGCCCGGTTTTACGATATCTAATAATTTAGCCATAGTTATGTTTCCTTTTTTATGTATGCTGCAACCTGTTGCCCTATACGTTTAATTAAAAGTGCGGTTAGTTTTTCGCGCGTTTTTCAAGAATTTCTACCGCTGGTAAGACTTTACCTTCGACGAATTCTAAGAACGCACCACCACCGGTTGAGATGTAAGAGATTTTATCTGCAATACCGAAAAGATCGATAGCCGCTAACGTATCACCGCCGCCCGCAATAGAGAACGCGTCACTGTTGGCGATAGCACGAGAAATGATTTCAGTTCCTTTGCGGAAGTTCGGGAATTCAAACACGCCCACCGGGCCGTTCCATAATACGGTTTTGGCGTTTTTGATGATGTCTGCCAGTTGCTCTGCGGATTTGTCGCCGATGTCGAAAATGGATTCATCATCTTTTACTTCGGTCACGGATTTTTCTGTTGCCGGTGCGGTTTCGGAGAATTCGGTGCCGACGCGAACATCAACCGGCACAGGAATATCGGTGCTTGCCGCGAGTTCTTTAGCAACCGGGATTAAATCCGCCTCGTATAAGGATTTACCTACATTATGACCGGCTGCGGCGATGAAGGTGTTGGCGATACCGCCGCCTACGATAATTTGGTCGGCAATTTTAGACAGGGAGTTCAATACTTCCAATTTGGTGGAGACTTTAGAACCGCCTACAATCGCCACCATCGGACGTGCAGGTTCTTTTAACGCTTTACCGAGGGCATCCAATTCAGCCGCAAGTAATGGGCCGGCACAGGCAATCGGGGCGAATTCGGCAACGCCGTAAGTGGACGCTTGGGCGCGGTGAGCCGTACCGAACGCATCCATCACGAATACATCACAAAGTGCGGCGTATTTTTTGCCTAATTCAGGATCGTTTTTCTTTTCGCCTTTGTTCACGCGAACGTTTTCCAATACAACGATTTCGCCGGGTTTAACATCTACGCCGTCGAGGTAATCACGTACTAAACGTACCGGCACATCAAGATGTTCGTTTAAATAATCAACAACGGGTTGGAGGGAATCTTCAGGTTTGAATTCACCTTCGGTCGGACGACCTAAGTGGGAGGTAACCATCACTTTGGCGCCTTTTTCCAAGGCTAATTTTAAGGTTGGGATGGTGGCACGAATACGCGCATCGGAAGTGATTTTACCGTCTTTTACCGGCACATTCAGGTCGGCTCGGATAAATACGCGTTTACCGTTCAAATCTAAATCGGTCATTTTAATTACTGACATAATTTACCTCTTTGCTTGTGAAAAACTAAAAATAAAAACTGCCCGCATTATACCCTGATCTAAGTAGCTTGTAACCTCAATTCCTTTGATCCTACGCAAACGATTATCAAAATTAATAACCGGTGCGATTGCGCGGACAATCAATCGGTTGCCAATCTAAGCCGTAACAAATGAATAATTCGTTACGCGCCGCGCCAAGATAGCGACCTTTGAGTTGCGGATTATTTTTCTTTATCCAGGTAAACAACTCGTTACGGCTTAATTCGTAGTTCGGCAGCTTTAAAGTGCGGTATAAATTTTTGATCTTTTCCAAATAATCCTGCGCATTGTTGAACATACACGAACCGTGTTTTTCCCATTCGCCCTGAATTAAATTGGCGCCGGGCATCTCTGGCAGATATTGTTCGATGAGCTCCTGCGGCAATTTCGGCAAATCGCCCTGACAGAAACGCGGATGATCGGAAACCCGTCGTGCCTGTTCGTTTTGTGACCATAATCCGTGTACAATCCAACCGAATTGTTGAGTCAAACCGCATTGATATTGCAAGGAATTCGGTAAGTCATCGCCGTATTGCTTACGTTGACGCTCACAAAACGCCGGTGACCAGGACAACACCAGCGTGTAATAATCGGTGCGGACCTTTTTATTTTGCCCGATGGGATCGTTTTTCATGATGTAATCGTAATCCCGATCGATTACCACGCCAACCGCTTGTTTCTGCTTGGAAAAATAATACCAGCCGGCAAGTAAAAACATTAAAAACGCCACCACAAAAAATGACAGCAGCAACATACGTTTTTCGTTCATAAAATTCCTTTAATTTTATTAATGTATTGATTATAATCCGACCCTTTCAATTTTCCCCGAGGACGCCGTGGCACTATTCATCACTGACAAATGCACAAACTGCGATATGTGCCTGCCGGAATGCCCGAATGAAGCCATTTCAATCGGCGATGAGATCTATGTCATCGATCCTAATTTATGCACCGAATGTGTCGGTCACTACGACACCCCAACCTGCCAAAAAGTTTGCCCCATCAGCAAATGTATCATCACCGATCCCGACCATATCGAAACCGAAGAGCAGCTTTGGGAACGCTTTGTGCTGATTCATCACGCGGATAAGTTGTAATTTTTCTGTGCCAGCTTGCTAAAAGTGCGGTGAAAAATCAGGGTGTTTTTCACACGTACGATGTGCTATCTAAAATACCATTTCGCCAATAAAATCCCCGCGTTCACCGAGACATTTAATCCGTTTTTCAGCGGGTTGCCGAAAGACAGGCGGACTTGTTCGTCGGATTTCTCTGCCAAGGTTTCCGTTGAACCTTCGCTTAGCACGAAAACCGTTTTATTTTTTAACCGCACTTTATCCAATGCGGTGGAGTTTTTGTCATTGCTTACATGGATAATTTGATAACCGGCGTGGCGTAATTGGGCGAGGGCGTTGCGGCTGTCGTCGGTTTCCAGCACGCGGACGTATTCCGCACCGCCTTCCGCCACGCGCAGGGTGACGGCGGAATTGAGGCTTTCCGCTTCTTCCAATACCATATTTTTCACACCGAAGAACGCGCAGGTGCGCAAAATACCGCCGATGTTTTGCGCGTTATTGACGCCGTCTAACAGCACCAGACAATCTTCTTGGTGAGGGACGTCCAAATACCCTTGCAAAGTGAACGGATAGGATTTTTTCACCAACATACAAATACCGCCGTGATGTTCGGTGCCGCTGACTTTGGTGAGCTCGTCACTCTCCACGATGTGATAAACCTTTTTGTTGGCAGCTAAATAGCTGCAAATATCGCCGATTTTGTGCGCCATTTGCACCTTCGCCCACAAGCGAACTATACTGGCGGGACGTTGTTCAAAAAGGGCTAAACAGGCATTTTCACCATAAACCTTCATTTCTTCGGCACGATTTTTCTTGATTTTTTCCGGTGCGCGCGGCGACAACGGACCGGTTTTTTTCTCTCTCGGTTTGTCGTCGAATTGGCTGCTTTTCACCATCACTTTCACGCCGCCTTCCGCACCGCCGGCTTTTTTCATAGTGCTTTCGGAAATGCGCAAGGTTTTTTCTTGGCTGTCAGCACGCTTGAAGGGTGGATTCTTGCCTTGGTTTTTTTTGAATTCGGGGCGTGCGGCATTCGGTGCGTTAAAGTGCAGTCGGTTTTTATCGCGTTTTTTGCGGTCTGCACCGACGCTGCGTTCATTGAAAGATGTTTCTTGGAAAGTCTTATTTGTGGATTTGAAGGTTGGTTTATTTGAATGTTGATTCATAGTGGGTGCCGATATGGATAGCGATAAAATGAACGGATTTTGCTCATTTTTAGTGTAAAAGTGTGAGCATTATAACGAAAAAAAACCTTTTTTCTACCAAGGTGGGCGATAAATATTGTAAACTACGGCGCTAATTAAAATTCATTTACATTCTTACTCACAGCGTTTTTATAGAGAACTAATTTATGTTTACAGATAAAATCGAACGTGCGCGCAAACGTCTTGAAAGCCTGCCATGTTTGCCATTACAGCCGGAGCAAGTGGAATTTATTTATAGCCCGGCTGCCTTTAAAAGCGAAATTATTCAGCTGACTCGACAAGCAAAAACGCGGATTATTGTGACCGCACTTTATTGGCAAAATGACGAGGCGGGACAAGAAATTCTGGATGAAATTTATCGTGCGAAGCAGGATAAACCGGAACTGGAAGTGAAAATTTTAATTGATTGGCATCGGGCGCAACGCAATTTGTTGGGTGCGGAGAAAAGCGCCACCAATGCTGATTGGTACGACGAAACCCGCCAGAAATATCAACTCGCGGAAGATCCGCATATGTTCTTCGGCGTACCGATTAACACCCGCGAAGTGTTCGGCGTGCTGCACATTAAAGGTTTTGTGTTCGACGATACCGTGTTATACAGCGGCGCCAGCATTAATAACGTGTATTTGCAAAAAAATGAGAAATACCGTTACGACCGCTATCAAAAAATCACCCATCCCGTATTAGCCAACACCATGGTGAATTTCGTGCGCCAAAATCTGTTAGATGCCGATGTGGTGTTGCCGTTGGATGCCGCCAATCCGCCGAAAACCAAAGAAATTCGCGGCAATATTCGTGCGTTCCGTAAAAATCTTGCTGCGTACGGGCAATATCAACTGCCAAGTGCGGTGTCTTTTGGCGATGAATTAACGATCACACCGTTATTCGGTTTAGGCGGCGCAGGCAATATTCTTAATTCGACCATAGAAGATTTGTTCCAGCTGGTGGAAGAAAAACTGACCATTTGTACGCCATATTTCAACTTTCCGAACACGTTGCAACAAAAAATTCGCTATTTGCTCGGCAAAGGCAAGCAAATTGAAATTATCGTCGGCAATAAAGTAGCGAACGATTTTTATATTCCGCCGGATCAACCGTTTAAAATGGCGGGTGCGTTGCCGTATTTGTACGAAAGCAATTTGCGCCGTTTCAGCAAAAAATTTGAACGGGAAATTACCCAAGGGCAGCTTACCGTACGCACCTGGAAAGACGGCGATAATACTTATCACCTGAAAGGCGTTTGGGTGGACAAGAGTTATATTTTGCTCACCGGCAATAACCTCAACCCGCGCGCTTGGCGTTTGGATGCGGAAAACGGTTTGTTCATTCACGATCCGAAACAGCAACTGCGTCCTCAAGTATTAAACGAACTGGAACACATCCGCCGCCACACCACCGTGCTGAGACATTACACCGAGCTGGAAGAATTAAACCAATACCCGGCACCGGTACAAAAACTCCTGAAAAAATTCGCCCATATTAAAGCGGATAAACTGGTGAAAATGATTTTGTAGCGGAAAAGTGATCTGGCCCCCAAAAGTTGGACAGGTTAGTTAACTTAAATATTGAGCTCGGTATTGCACCGGGCTTAATCCTTTTAAATCAAGTTTAATTCGTTCTTGGTTGTAATACACCAAATATTCTTCAATTTCCGCCTGTAATTCGGCAATCGAAGTATAAGTGCGTGAGTAAAAACACTCAGATTTTAATATCGCAAAAAAGCTTTCAATCACCGCATTATCATAGCAATTCCCTCGGCGACTCATACTTTGTATCGCCTTGCCTTCCAACATCTTTACCCATTCTGCTGAG
>NZ_AQUU01000022.1 GCF_000372365.1 Aggregatibacter actinomycetemcomitans DSM 8324
GGAATAGGCGGAATCTTTAGTGGAGCTAAAAATTCTGTACTAAATACCGTCCGTTTTGGTATGGGAGCTGCCGGCACAGGATACAGTCGCGCACCGACCGCTTACAAGGTCGGTAGTGCAATACATCGAACGGTGCGGGCAGTCGCTAATTCAGTAAGGAATCGCGCCGGCAAGTCTTAACTTTTCCCGTTATTTTTCATTATGCAATTTACTTTGTAGAGGTTTTTACACTTAAAAGAGAGGTTTTTATGCAAAAAATATACAAATTATGCTTATTTTTTGTGCTTTTTAATCTGGTCGGTTGTTCGTCAAGTTGGCCGGATGATTTAAAAGGTACATCCTTTGAACCTGTTAATAAAACAATGCAACCGCAAGGAGAACATAAAAAATGACCAATATCGAACAAGACATTCTTGACCAAAATCGGGATTTAGAAGCCAAAAACCAGGAGAACATCGAAAAATCGGAAGCCCGCGCCTGGAAAGTGGCCAGAGTATCCTGGCTGATTAGCTTCGTTCTCGGTGCGGTCATTGTCAGTATTTTACCGTTGCGCGAGGTTGTGCCATTTCTGATTCGTGATAACGGTACGGGTATTCCTGACGTCATTACTCGTTTGGATGTGGAAACGTTGACCACGGATGACGCCATGGATAAACATTTCATCAGTCAATATATCAAAACACGTGAAGGCTATTATTTCAACACCTTGCAACAAGAATATGAACTTACGCAAATGATGAGTAGTGACGACGTTGCCAAAGACTACCGCAATATTTACGAAGGTAAAAATGCGCGTGATCAGCTTTTAGGTAACAGCAATACAGTTAAACCTGAAGTCATTTCAATTGTGCTATCTAAAACGGATGTCGGTACGGATGGTCAGGCTAATAATATTGCCACTGCCCGCGTTCGCTTAATTCAACGCAACCTTTCAAGTGGCGAAGAAACGGCAAAAAATATCGTAGTTTCTTTAACATACGAATATTTACCGGTAAAAAATATGATTGAAGGGTTCCGTATGGATAATCCATTAGGATTTATCGTGACACATTACCGGGTAGATAATGAGGCTTAATATGCGAATTTTAATCTGTTTATTACTTATCGTGTTTGGTACAGAAACTTATGCAGCCAGCACACCTATAAAATCAAAATATGATAACCGTATTCAGTCACAAGTTTATAACGCTTTAGATGTCACAAAGGTTTATGCAAAAGATGGATTTTCTACCGTAATCATTTTTGCCGATGATGAACGTATTCTATACAAACACACCGGTTTTAAAGACGGTTGGGATATTACCGATAATGATAATTTTGTATTGATTAAACCAATGGCGGTAAAACAACAAAGCAGTGAGGGCGAAAACTATTTTGAACCGACCCCGGGGCAGTGGAATACGAACTTGTTTATTAATACTAATAAACGCACGTACTCCTTTGATTTAATACTCGTACCGGAAAACTCAACGTCATCATATCAGGTAAATTTTTCCTATCCGACGGAGAAACAAAAACAGTTAGCCGCACAACGTCAAAAGAATAAACGCGAACGTGAACAACAAGCGATTGAAAAATCTTTGCAAAGCACTAAAACACCGAAAAATTGGGATTATGTAATGAAAGTTAAGGCCGGCAGTGAAACCATTACACCAAACTATGCTTATGATGACGGTATTTTTACTTATCTTGGATTTGCCCCAAATAAAACTTTTCCGGCGGCGTTCTTATTAGAAGGTTCCACGGAAAGTCTATTAAATACTAACGTAAAACAAGATGGTAATTATCAGGTATTAGTCATCCAAAAAACGGCTGAAAAACTGGTATTACGTAGCGGTGAAAAAGTTGTAGGCATTTACAATCAAAGTTACGGAAAAACACCGGTAACTTATAACACGACCATTTCACCAAATGTGGCAAGAGACGAACGATAGGAGGCAGAGATGAACGATAACAAAACCATTCAGCCGACGGATGACAAAACGGAAACCGATTATCAACCGGAAGTCAGCAAAATTGCCAAACGCGGTAAAAACCAAAATCTATTTATTTTTCTGATTATTGCACTGCTTGCCGTGGCGTTTTTGGGTTATTCCTTTTTGAATAAAAAGGATACGCAACCGGCACAGGTTAAGGAAAAAGAAGAATTCGGTACGACGGTGCGTTCAAAAACATTTACGGCACCACCGGCAGAAATCCCGGCGATTTTAAATCCGGAACCACAACCAATGCCTACCGCAACCGCTCCAGTAGAAAATCATAGAACGACAGAGGCGTTAGATATGCCATCCGCCCCACGTTTAATCAAAGGATTGTCTCCGGGTACTATCGATGGCGAAACGTTACAAGCCGTTTCAGATGTTCAGAATACAGATACAACTGACACGGTAACTAACCAACCACCGGAACCGGCAAAAGGCGATATATTTGAAGATAACGTCAGTACGTTTAAAGCAGGTAAAGCCCATAAACTCCCGGTCAATGCCAATTTACTGTTGGCAAAAGGCACGTTTATACAATGTTCCTTACGCACAAAACTTGTTTCCACTGTGGCCGGCAATCTAGGCTGCGTTGTGGCAAACGATGTATATAGTGCAAACGGTACGGTATTACTGATTGAAAAAGGCTCTACCGTATTCGGTGAATTCCGTAATGGTCAGATCCAACAAGGCGAAGAACGTTTATTTGTGGTTTGGAGTGAAATCCGTACACCGAAAAATATCATCATCAACATTAATTCCGGTGCAACGGACGAATTAGGCGGAACCGGTATTCCGGGCTATGTAGATAATCATTTCTGGGAACGTTTCGGTAACGCCGGAATGTCATCCGCCGTTAAATAAGTTCTATTCAATTCGGGCTAAAAAACCGCACGAAACATTAAAGAAACGTCGTAATTTCCTAAAGCTGTGTCCGGATTCCAATGAGGATTCTATCAATCAAGCATTATCGACTAAATGCGCCCGTAAGCCGTTTAGTCGGAAATGTATGTTTAAATAAAGCATAAATACACATAAAAAAATAAAAGCATAAATTAATATTTATGCTTTTATTTTTTATGACGTGAAACGCCAAGCTATATCACAAATTCCCGCCCTTTCGCCAGGAACGCAGAAATATAAACCACATCATCGCGCACAATAAATTTTACACTATGTCCGTTCTTAACCGTGTAGATATGAAATCGATCGTCATTATAGGCGGTCGCTACATAGGATAGTTTTTGGGTCAGCTCTCTAATTTCCCGGTGAAAGCGAAAAGACACTTCCTTGCTTTGACTATCATACAAAATAAAGCGAGCTTTTTCTAAAAGCTGCTGCTCCGCTTCTTCCGTCCAAACTACGGTGTAATCCAGTTTCATTTTAAGTCCAATACTTTTTCCAGGTTAGCTAACACTTCTTCATTGGATTTAACTTTAATTTCTCCGTTATCTAACCGAGCAAAAAACAATGCTTCTTCGGAAAGTGTCACTTTCTGCGGTAGATAGTCGTCTTTGCGGTAGGATTCTTGCATATTTAGGCTCATAATAATTTCCTCGCTAAAAAGTTAGTCATAATCATAGATAAAACCGGTAACAATAGCAACTCATTAGCATAAAAACATATTTACGCAAAAACGCAAATATGACTATTTTAGCGCGTAAAAACAAATATGTTTTTATGTAAAAATATAAAAAAATAAATATTGATTTATGTTTTTATGTTTGGTATAGTTATTCCCGTGGTAACACAAAAAAGAAACCTCTGATAGCGGTCACTATCAGAGGTCGGTACATAACTCATATCCCAGCAAGGAGTACAAATTATGAAACTTAATCATATCATTATCTCTCTTCTTATCGCAAGACAAACCGGCAGACCGGTACACATTCCGGCGATGAAAGGCAAGGAATTTGCCGAATTCATGTCATTGTTACGCGTTGCATTACAATCTTAATTCTTTAAGGAGACCCTTTATTATGAAAGTCATATCCGTATTAAGTCAGAAAGGCGGTAGCGGTAAAAGCACGCTTTCTATCAATATTGCCCGCAGCCTGCAACTTAAAGGTTTTGATGTCGCATTAATTGATACCGACCCGCAAGCGTCCGCGCGTGAATGGAATGCGCTTGCCGGTGATGATTTTTTCCCGGTGTTTGCTTGTGATAAAGGGCTCTCCGAAAAAGAAATCCGTGCGCTTGGTCGCCAAGCGGATTTTTTAATCATTGATGGTGCGCCACGTATTGAAAAAGCCATGACCGATTCGATTAAACTTGCCGATTACATTCTGATCCCACTGAAACCATCACAATTTGATATTTGGGCATGCAAAGATTCGATAGAGCTAGTGCAAGCACGTATGCAAATTGATGATAAGCTCAAAGCCGGGTTAGTCATCAGTCAAACGAATAAGCAGACAAATTTAGCTAAAGAAGTTATTGAATTTATCAACGAAAACTTTGAAATACCGTTATTAAAGGGTAGTACGGCGGTACGCGTCAGCTATGCAGAAGTCTTAAGTTCCGGTAATACGGTTTTTGAAAGTCAGTCTAAAGAAGCGAAAGCAGAGATTAATCAAATCACAAATGAAATTTTAACTGCACTAGGAGTTCAATATGAGTAAATTAACAAAAGGCACACTAAGCAAATCCGGGCTTTCTATGGGTAGCATTGAAAAAACGGCTATGCCACAGCTCAAAGAGGAAGTAACTATTGCCGAACAACGAACTACCATCATGATTCCGGTGGATGTTTACAAAGCAGCGAAGAAATATGCGTTACTTAATGATATTAAGTTGAAAGAGTATTTTAATGACTTACTTAGTAAGGATTTAAAAGAAAAAGGCATGTTATGAATATTTATACAAAAGCATAAATATTTGTAAGCATAAAAATGGAAAAGTGAACATGAATACTGTAAATGAACTAAAAAAAGTATTGGATTCGAAGCGTCCGCTTGACCCGGTTACGACAAAATCTTTACAAGATGATTTTATGTTGCGTTATAACCAAGCGTCTAATGCGATTGAAGGCAACCAGCTCACTTTAATTGAAACCCGGGTATTATTAGAAAATGGGATTACGGCCAAGGGGAAATCGAAGCGTCCTCCTTCTTTGGGTAAATCGGCGGGGGCGAGATTGACGGTAACGCGTTTGGCGGGGTATCTGAATTCGGCGTTGAGTAAGGCGCTACGCACCCGATCTTGGGCTTCTTTGACGGTTTTTTCCGGCAAGCCGACGAGAGTGAAACCGGGTTTACCGTTACTTAAATGCACTTCAATGGTGACCAACGGCGCCTGAACGCCCATGGATGCGCGGCTGTAAACGATGGCTAAAGACATGTTTGGCTCCGTAATACTGAACAGGGAATGCGGAGCGACAACATAAAAAAAGTGTGAAATGAAAGAAATTCATACCGCACTTTTTTGCGATCGGGATCGCAGAAATCGTCTTTTTTAGGCAAAAACCGGTGCAAACCACCCGTCTAATGTTGCCGCCAGACGATCGATACCGGTTCGTTTTAACGCAGAAAAGGCTTCTACCTGAATGTCGCCCCGGAACGGTAAAATCGCTTCACGCACCATTTTCATCTGTTTACTGCGTTCGCTTTGGCTTAATTTGTCCGCTTTGGTTAATAGCAATAACACCGGCAATTGAGATGCCACTGCCCATTCAATCATTTGCTGATCCAAATCTTTAAGCGGATGACGAATATCCATCAAAATCACGATACCGGCAAGGCATTCGCGTTTTTGTAAGTACTCGCCCAGTGCCTGCTGCCATTGCAATTTCATTTGCTCCGGTACGGCGGCATAACCATAGCCCGGCAAATCCACCAATTTACATTGCGGTTCCACTTCAAATAAATTAATGAGCTGGGTGCGTCCCGGCGTTTTAGAGGTGCGGGCAAGGTTTTTTTGATTGGTTAAGGCGTTCAGCGCTGTGGATTTCCCCGCGTTGGAGCGACCGGCAAAGGCGATTTCAATGCCGGTGTCTTCCGGCAAACTTTTCAGATTAGGCGAACTGGTTAAAAAATGGGTTTTGTGATAATTCAGTTTAATATACGACATGGTTTTCTCGTGTTCAACAATGATAATTTGGCGGCTAGAATACTTTATCGACACGAAAAAAACGATAAAAAAATGCAAAAAAGAAGGGATTATGCGAAAATACGCCAATTTTTTATTCTGTAAAAACTAAACATGACCGAACAACGTCCTTATCAATGGCCTGATCCGTTTTTGTTATATCCGGATCAAGGTAAAAAATCTTATCGTATGAAGCGTTTTCGCTATCATTTACGTTCGCTGTTACACTGGCAAACTATTAAAAAATTTGAGCGTTTTGTAAACCAAAATCCGTTGTTGGTGATGTTGCTCAATGCGCGCCCGGGTTTTAGTTACCCCTTGGTTCATCGCTTTTTGGATAAGCGTTTTAACTCACGGCAGCGTTTTGAAGAAATGTGCGCCAACCTGACATTTTTACCGGAAAAACTAACCGCACTTCACCTCCCACCTTTATGGCAACAGCCGATTTGTTTCGGCGAAGTGATTCCCGATTTTGAATTATATTTAACGATAAACGATTATCAGGCGATGGAAGGTTATTGGGCGTTGGAGTTGCGCTATAAGCCGACGCAGGAATTGGTTTATTTGCTGACCTTCGGGCGGGTACAAAAAGCCTTACTGATCGCCGTGATTCAAGGTCCGAACTTTGAAGGTTCAAAGGAAATGGTGAAATCACTGACCAAAAAATGTCACGGTTTACGTCCGGCCTATTTGATGGTGGAAGCCATGAAAGCCTTCACTCATGTTCTGGGCTATACCGCTTTGTGGGGAATTCCGCATAAATATCAAAACAAATCCCGTATCGTGCAAAGCAAACGTTATGTGGTGGATTATGATGCGATTTTTGCCGAATCTGCAGGAACGTTAAAAGAATATTGGGAATTGCCGTTACATTTTGAAACCAAGAATATGAATGATATTCCGAGCAACAAACGCTCGATGTATCGCAAGCGTTACGCCATGTTGGCACAATTGCAGGAAAATATGGCGGAAGCACTGAAAGTGCGGTAGGCATTTGAGTTAAAAAACATCGTAAAAAAACACCGCACTTTTAAAGACATTTAAGCCCATCACAGGATGGGCTTTTTGCTATCAGTTTAAATGTGTTATCGGTTTATATTCACCGCGCCCTCATAACCCAGCTGGCGCCAGGCTTCGTACACGGTGACGGCAACGGAGTTGGAGAGATTCATACTGCGACTGTTGGCTGTCATGGGGATGCGGATTTTTTGTTCCGGCGGCATACTGTTTAAAATGTCCATTGGAATGCCACGGGTTTCGGGGCCAAATAGTAAATAATCACCCAGTGAGAATTTCACTTCGCTGTGCGCCGGTGTGCCTTTGGTGGTGAGTGCAAACAGGCGTTTGGGTTGTTCGCTTTGTAAAAATGCTTCAAACGTTTTGTGCTTTTTGATTTCCGCGAATTCGTGATAATCCAAGCCGGAACGGCGTAGTCTCTTGTCGTCCCAGGTGAAGCCCAAGGGCTCGATTAAATGTAACCGAAATCCGGTGTTGGCGCATAAACGAATGATATTTCCTGTGTTTTGCGGAATTTCCGGTTCGTATAAAACAATATCTAACATGATGTTCTCGGTGGAATAAAAATAAACGGCTAATTATAAGCATAAACCTTGCCGGCTAAAAGCGCTCATAAAAAATCCTCAGCACAACGCGAGGATTTGATGGCTGATTTTGGGCGGATTAAACGTTATACCAGCCCACCAAATAGGCTTCAGCCAAAATATGCCCCTGCATGGCGTAATGTAAGTCATTGAAGCGAAAGCCCTGTGGTAGGTTCAGTTTGGTATCAAGTGCATACACATATAGTTCATACCGATGATTGGAATTTGGCGGCGCCATGCCGCCGTAGGCGGAGGCTTCTTTAATGTCGAATTTGCCTAGCACGCTTGCCCAGCTGTTTGCCCCTTGTACAAAATCCGTGGCGGTTTGGCTTTCATTTTCCCGCACGGAAGTGCGTGCTAAATCGGCAATTAACCAGTGGATCCAGACAAAGCCTGAAGCCGTGATGGCATCTTTGTCTTCCAGCACCACGGCGAAGGATTTCGTGTCGGCGGGCGCATCGGTGATTTCAAAAGGAATGGAGTAGGTAGGCATACCGTTTGGGCTGAATTGACTGCCCCGTTTTCCGTATTTGTCGGCGAAATGCCCGTTTTCAATGGCTAAACTGGTGACTTTCATCTTAATTTTCTCCTTAAAAAACACTCAAAAGAATAACCGCACTTTTTGCCCTGATGGGCTGAAAAGTGGGGGCATATTTTACGGTGTTTTTCGCGGGGCTTCAAATTACCAGCCTTTTACCACGCCGTCTTTAAAGTGTTTTTTCGCTTCTTGTTCCACTTCCGGGGTTTGGTAGGCTTTCACGAAAGCCTGTACGGCTTTGCTGTCTTTGTTATCGGTCCGTGCCACGATAATATTTACATACGGTGAATCTTTATCTTCCACAAATACGCCGTGATCTTGCGCATTTAAGCCTACTTGACCGGCGTAGTTGTTATTCACTACCGCCAAATCAACGTCATCTAAGGCACGTGCCGCAACGGAGGTATCCACTTCTTTGATTTGTAAATTTTTCGGATTTTCAATGATATCTATAGAAGTGGAGAACAGGTTGGTCGGATCTTTTAATTTAATTAACCCTTGTTTTTCCAATAGAATCAACGCACGGGCAAGATTACTCGGATCATTTGGTACTGCAACTACAGCGCTGTCTTGTAAATCATTTACATTTTTGATTTTTTTTGAATAGCCGGCTAACGGGTAAACGAAGGTATTACCCACGATCACTAAGTTGTTCAATCCTTTCGCTTGGGAATCTTTGTCTAAATACGGTTTATGTTGCATTGCGTTAACGTCTAAATCACCTTTAGACACTGCAGTGTTTGGCAAGGCGTAGTCATTGAATAAAACGTATTCTACGTCTAAGTTGTATTTTTCTTTTGCCACTTTCGCTGCGATTTCAGCCACTTGGTGTTCCGGTCCTGCCATCACGCCCACTTTGATTGTTGCCGGGGCTTCTGCCGCCGGTTTGTCTGCCGGTGCGGCTTCCGGTTTTTTCTCTTCATTACAAGCCGTTAAGGCGAATACGGAGGCTAATGTTGCGACGCCTAATAATTTTTTCAAGTTCATAAAAGATCCCCTTTTTATGTCAGTGTGAAGTTAACTAACGATGATCGACACGTTTTGCCAAGTCATCGCCAAGTTTTTGTGAAATCATGACGAATACCACAATAATAATGGTGGCGACCCATTTTACATAGGTCATATTGCGATATTCACCGTAGTTAATGGCAAGGCTGCCTAAGCCACCGCCGCCGACGATACCTGCCATGGCGGAATAGCCCACAAGGGTGACCAGCGTCAGGGTGATGCCGTTAATGAGTGTTGGCAAAGCTTCCGGCAAATAGAATTTACGGATAATCTGCCAATTGGTGGCGCCCATGGCTTTTGCTGCTTCCGTTAAGCCTTTTGGAATTTCAACCAAGGCGTTGGCGGTTAAACGCGCCACAAACGGCATGGCACAAATACTCAGCGGAATAATGGCGGCAGTGGTGCCGAGGGTGGTGTTCAACACAAAACGGGTAAATGGCAACAAAATAATTAACAGAATAATGAATGGAATTGAACGTCCGATATTAATCACGATGTTGAGTATCAGATTTAAGCGGGCATTTTGTAAAATTTCGCCTTTGCCGGTCAGGAATGTCAGCACACCGAAGGGTAAACCGACGATCACCGCCAGAAACGTGGAAGCAAAGCTGATATACACGGTTTCATAAGTGGAAACCCACACTGTTTGCCACATTTGGGGCGTAAGTTGCGTTAAAAAATCATTCCACATAGCCTAGCACCTCAACGCGTACGTTATTTTCCATTAAATAGATTTTTGCTTGGGTAATGGCGTCTTCATCACCTTCCACTTCCGCCACGGTAAAACCGAATTTCACCCCGCCGACATATTCAATTTGTGATGTTAAAATGCTTAATTCCACCCCGAATTTTTTTGAGGTCTGCGATAACAAAGGCGCATCTACGGAGCGGCCGGTAAATTCAAATTTAATAATCGGGTAGGATTTTGCGTGTTTTGGCGTTTGTAACAGATTATCTAGATACTCGTCAGGTAAATTGACGTTGAAGGTAGAACGAATAAATTGTTGTGCCAGTTCGGTTTTCGGATTGGAGAAAATATCACTGACGGAACCTTGTTCCACTAATTTTCCTTGATCGATAATCGCCACCGAATCGCAAATGCGTTTGACCACATCCATTTCGTGCGTGATTAACAGGATTGTGATACCTAAAGTGCGGTTGATTTCTTTTAACAATTTTAAAATGGATTGTGTGGTTGCCGGATCCAGCGCGCTGGTAGCTTCGTCGCACAATAACACTTTCGGATTACTGGCGAGTGCGCGGGCAATGGCGACGCGTTGCTTTTGACCGCCGGATAAATTCGACGGATAAACATTTCTTTTATCACTTAAGCCGACTAAAGAAAGTAATTCGTTGACTTTGCTTTCAATATTTTCTTTTGGCGTATTTTCTAATTCTAAAGGCAGGGCGACATTGCCGAAGACGGTACGGGAGCTTAATAAATTAAAATGTTGAAAGATCATGCCGATATTACGGCGTTCTAACACGAGTTCCGCATCGCTGAGTTGGGTGAGATCGTTGCCGTCAATGATCACGGCTCCCATGGTCGGTTTTTCCAACAGGTTAACGCAACGAATTAAGGTGCTCTTGCCGGCACCGGATGCGCCGATAACACCACAGATATATCCTTTCGGAATATCTAAAGAAACGTTATCAAGTGCGGTCAGTTTTTTGCCTGAAACGTCGAAAATTTTACTTACATTCTGTAGCTTAATCATATAAGCCCTTTTTGGTGTTTAATTTTTTATCGAAAGGAGCTTTGTATTCTAGACGTCTAGAATGCTATGTCAACATTTATCAGCTATATTCTTATAATTATTTGTTTCCATTTTAGGACAAAATGGCAGAAGGTTTGCACGACATAAAAATAAAGCAGATAATCAGCAAAATAATTTATGGACAGGATGAATAAAAATGAAAAAAGCGGTTTTTTTGGATCGTGACGGTACGCTCAATATTGACTATGGTTATGTGCACGAAATTAATCATTTTCGTTTTATTGACGGCAGTATTGAAGCATTAAAAAAATTAAAAAACATGGGTTATTTATTGGTGTTGGTCACAAATCAATCGGGAATTGCCCGAGGCTATTTTACGGAGCAACAATTTTTGCAACTGACGGAATGGATGGATTGGTCGTTGGCTGATCGTGGTGTCGATTTAGATGGAATTTATTACTGCCCGCACCATCCTGAGGCAAAAATTGCTGAATTTAAGCAAGATTGTGATTGTCGTAAACCAAAATCAGGCATGTTATTGCAAGGGATTAAAGAACTGAATATTGATCCGAGCAGATCTATTATGATCGGCGATAAAACAGTAGATCTTTTGGCGGGGAAAGGGGCGAAAATAGGTACGACTATCTTAGTACGTACGGGTAAAGAGGTCACGTCGGAGGGAGAAAAGGAAGCCGATTATGTGCTGGATTCTATCGCGGATCTGCCCGGGCTAATTTCTGCACAAAAGATCTAAAAAATAACCAGTTGAAAATATTTTTAAATTTTTAGTAAAAAAGTACTTGCAAGGTAAGGATAAAAGCCTATAATACGCCGGCACAACGACGCGCCGTTGTAGGTTTTTATAAACAGCGCGTCGTTTTTTGTTCTTTAACAATCAATCATACAAACTGTGTGGGCACTTATAGATTCGTTTTAGATAATTTTAAGATTGAACTTAATAGGTGCCGGAAGATTCGTTTATTTATATTATTTATAATAGATTAATTAAGTCAGCTATTGAGGGATTAAGCTTTTTGAATTGAAGAGTTTGATCATGGCTCAGATTGAACGCTGGCGGCAGGCTTAACACATGCAAGTCGGACGGTAGCAGGTAAGTACTTGTACTTATGCTGACGAGTGGCGGACGGGTGAGTAATGCTTGGGAATCTGTCTTA
>NZ_AQUU01000023.1 GCF_000372365.1 Aggregatibacter actinomycetemcomitans DSM 8324
TATTTAAAGGGAAAATCATTTGAAAGGCACGCAAACCTAAAATACAACTATGGTAACCGACATTTTTGGTCGAAAGGCTATTATGTAAGCACGGTAGGGCTAAATACAAAGACAGTGTAGGAGTATATAAGGAATCAGGAAAAGGAAGACATGATTCAGGATAATTTATCGAAGAAAGGATATGTGGACCCCTTTAAGGGGTAGGTCATAGAGTTATTTCACGGTTGTTGGTTTTCACATGCCCTTTGAAGGGCATGTGAAGTACTAGGCCCTTATAGGGTAGCCTAAAAACCGCACGTTTTACGTGCGGATTGTTATTTTTCTTGATTCACAGCTAAAAAACATCTGGAAATTCGACCGCACTTTTTGTTGTTTACGTCTCAAATTCATTCTTTTCATGAAAGCGTATAAGTTATTTAAAAGCTTATTGCTTTCGTTATGTTTTTTGTGCTAGAATCCGCACCCTATCCATTATGGGTAGGTTCGTCCCGCAAGGGTGGTTTTTTAATTTAACGGAGCACTAATATGATCCAAGAACAGACTATGCTGGATGTTGCTGATAACTCAGGGGCTCGTAGCGTAATGTGTATCAAGGTTCTAGGTGGATCGCACCGTCGTTATGCTGCTATTGGTGACATTATCAAAATTACTGTGAAAGAAGCAATTCCACGCGGTAAAGTAAAAAAAGGTGATGTGTTAAAAGCAGTTGTTGTGCGCACCAAGAAGGGTGTTCGTCGCCCAGATGGGTCAGTTATTCGTTTCGATGGTAATGCCTGTGTGATTTTAAATAATAACACCGAGCAACCAATCGGTACTCGTATTTTTGGACCGGTGACTCGTGAACTTCGTTCTGAGAAATTCATGAAGATCATTTCCTTAGCTCCAGAAGTACTGTAAGGAGAATGTAATGGCTGCAAAAATCCGTCAAAATGATGAAGTAATTGTGCTTACCGGCAAAAGCAAAGGTAAGCGCGGTAAGGTAACCAAAGTGTTATCTAACGGTAAAGTGATTGTTGAAGGCGTAAACATTATTACTAAACATGAGAAACCGGTACCTGCATTAGGTAAAGAGGGTGGTTTAGTGAAGAAAGAAGCTGCGATTGATGTATCAAATGTTGCTATTTTCAATCCAACAACAAATAAAGCTGACCGAGTAGGCTTTAGATTTGAAGACGGCAAAAAAGTACGTTTCTTCAAATCTAATAATGAAATTATTTAATAAACTGGAGTAATGCGATGGCGAAACTGCATGATTACTACAGAGATCAAGTAGTAAATGAATTGAAAACGAAATTCAACTACTCATCTGTCATGCAAGTCCCACGAATCGAAAAGATAACCCTAAATATGGGTGTGGGTGAAGCATTGACCGATAAAAAATTGCTAGATAATGCGGTGGCAGATCTGGCAGCAATTAGCGGTCAAAAACCTTTGATTACTAAAGCCCGTAAATCTGTTGCAGGCTTTAAAATCCGTCAGGGATATCCAATCGGTTGTAAAGTAACACTACGTGGTGAACGTATGTGGGAGTTCTTAGAACGTTTAATTACAATTGCTGTTCCACGTATTCGTGACTTCCGCGGTTTAAGCGCGAAATCATTTGATGGTCGTGGAAATTACAGTATGGGTGTGCGTGAGCAAATCATCTTCCCTGAAATCGACTACGATAAAGTAGATCGTGTACGTGGTTTAGATATTACTATTACCACCACAGCTAAGAATGATGAAGAAGGTCGAGCACTATTGGCTGCCTTTAATTTCCCATTCCGTAAGTAAGGCAGGTTACAAATGGCTAAACAATCAATGAAAGCACGCGACGTAAAACGCGTGAAATTGGCTGAAAAATTCTATGCTAAACGTGTAGAGTTGAAAAAAATTATTTCTGACATTAATGCCTCTGACGAAGATCGTTGGAATGCCGTGTTGAAGTTACAAACTTTACCTCGTGATTCTAGCCCTAGTCGTCAACGTAACCGTTGTCGTCAAACCGGACGTCCACATGGCGTTCTTCGTAAGTTTGGTTTAAGCCGTATTAAGGTTCGTGAAGCTGCTATGCGGGGAGAGATCCCAGGTCTTAAGAAAGCTAGTTGGTAATATGCCACTTTAATTTGGAATCGGAGTAAAAGCACAATGAGTATGCAAGATCCTATCGCAGATATGTTGACCCGCATTCGTAACGGTCAAGCTGCGAATAAAGTTGCGATCAGTATGCCTTCATCCAAGCTAAAAGTTGCAATTGCCAATGTATTAGCTAGCGAAGGTTATATCGAAAGCGTTAAAGTAGTTGAAGGTGTAAAACCTGAATTGGAAATTACGTTAAAATATTTCCAAGGTAAACCGGTTGTAGAAAGTATCCAGCGTGTAAGTCGCCCAGGTCTTCGTATTTATAAACGTAAAGACGAATTACCAAAAGTAATGGGTGGCTTAGGTATCGCTGTGGTATCTACATCTAAAGGTGTAATGACTGACCGTGCAGCTCGTCAAGCTGGTTTAGGCGGTGAGATCATTTGTTATGTAGCTTAATAGAGAGGTAGGAAAATGTCTCGTGTTGCAAAAGCACCTGTTAGTATTCCTGCCGGCGTTGAGGTAAAACTTAACGGACAGTTACTAACAATTAAAGGTAAAAATGGTGAGTTGTCACGCTCTATTCATCATTCAGTAGAAGTTAAGCATGAAAATAATGAATTAACATTCTCGCCACGTGAAGGTGTTGAAGGTGGTAACGCTCAATCCGGTACTGCCAGAGCATTAGTTAATTCCATGGTTATTGGTGTTACTGAAGGATTTACAAGAAAACTACAATTAGTAGGTGTAGGTTATAGAGCTCAAATTAAAGGAAATGCTGTTGCTTTAAGTCTTGGATTTTCTCACCCTGTTGAGCATGTTTTACCTGCGGGGATTACTGCTGAATGTCCTTCTCAAACTGAAATTGTTTTGAAAGGTTCAGATAAACAGTTAATCGGTCAAGTTGCCGCAGATATTCGTGCTTATCGTCGTCCTGAACCGTATAAAGGTAAAGGGGTACGTTACGCTGATGAAGTGGTGCGTATTAAAGAAGCTAAGAAGAAATAATTAAGGTAACACTATGGATAAGAAATCAGCTCGTATCCGTCGTGCGGCTCGTGCGCGTCATATGATGAGAGAGCAAGGTGTAACGCGTTTAGTTGTTCACCGTACTCCGCGTCATATTTACGCTCAAGTTATCGCACCAAACGGTTCAGAAGTGCTTGCCGCTGCTTCTACTGTTGAGAAGGCAATTATTGAGCAAGTAAAATATACCGGAAATAAAGATGCAGCAGCAGTTGTAGGCAAAATTGTTGCAGAAAGAGCATTAGCAAAAGGGGTCAAAGATATTGCTTTTGACCGTTCTGGTTTTAAATATCATGGCCGTATCCAATCTTTAGCGGATGCTGCTCGTGAAGCTGGTCTACAGTTCTAATTGAGGTAATTTGAGATGTCAAACATCGAAAAACAAGCTGGTGAACTGCAAGAGAAGCTAATTGCGGTAAACCGCGTATCTAAAACTGTAAAAGGTGGTCGTATCATGAGCTTTACTGCGTTAACCGTAGTAGGTGATGGTAATGGTCGCGTTGGTTTTGGATATGGCAAAGCGCGCGAAGTTCCTGCAGCTATTCAAAAAGCAATGGAGAAAGCGCGTCGTAATATGATCAATGTTGCTTTAAGTGAAGGTACATTGCAGCATCCTATTAAAGGTACCCACACCGGTTCTCGTGTATTTATGCAACCGGCAAGTGAGGGTACCGGTATCATTGCAGGTGGTGCGATGCGTGCTGTATTGGAAGTAGCTGGCGTACGTAACGTATTGTCAAAAGCTTATGGTTCAACTAATCCAATCAATGTTGTTCGTGCAACTATTGATGCTTTAGCAAATATGAAATCACCAGAAATGGTTGCTGCTAAACGTGGTAAATCAGTTGATGAAATTTTGGGGTAATTAATAATGGCTAAAACTATTAAAGTAACGCAAGTTCGTAGTTCTATTGCTCGTTTGCCGAAGCATAAAGCTACACTACGTGGTCTTGGTCTTCGCCATATGCATCATACTGTTGAGTTAATTGATACTCTGGTAGTACGAGGAATGATTAACCAGGTTTCATATATGGTTAAAGTGGAGGAGTAATAGATGCGCTTAAATACTCTATCTCCGGCTGAAGGTGCTAAGCATAGTGCTAAACTTCTTGGTCGTGGTATTGGTTCAGGTTTAGGTAAAACTGGTGGACGTGGTCATAAAGGTCAAAAATCTCGTACTGGTGGCGGTGTTCGTCGTGGGTTCGAAGGTGGTCAAATGCCTTTATATCGTCGTTTACCTAAATTTGGTTTTACTTCTATGAAATCTGCAGTAACAGCAGAAGTCCGTCTAGACGACCTGAATAAAATTGAAAATGGTATTGTGACTTTAGAAACATTAAAAGCTGCCAATATTTTAACTAAGGATATTCAGTTTGCTAAAGTAATTTTAGCGGGTGAAGTTAAAAATAAATTAGTTATTCGTGGGTTGCGTGTGACTAAAGGCGCCAAAGCAGCTATTGAAGCTGCTGGTGGTTCAATCGAGGAATAATTAATGGCTAAACAACCAGGCTATCAAACAAGAAGTACTCAAGGTGGTACAAGTGAGCTAAAGAGCAGATTGTTATTTGTTTTAGGTGCACTTATTGTTTTCCGAATTGGTTCATTCATTCCGGTTCCTGGTATAGACGCGGCTGTATTAGCTCAGTTGATTGAACAACAAAAAGGCACCATCATTGATATGTTTAATATGTTCTCTGGTGGTGCGTTGAGCCGGGCTTCAATTTTTGCGCTTGGTATTATGCCTTATATTTCGGCATCAATTATTATCCAATTGTTAGCTTCGGTTCATCCGGCACTTGCGGAATTAAGAAAAGAAGGTGAGTCAGGTCGTCGTAAGATTAGTAAATATACCCGTTATTCAACGGTTGTGCTTGCTACTCTACAGGCGGTAGGTATTTCAACTGGCTTGCCTAATATGTTACCTGGCTTGGTTCCTAATTTGGGATTCGGCTTTTACTTTACTGCCGTAATTAGTTTAGTTACAGGAACTATGTTCTTGATGTGGTTAGGTGAACAAATTACAGAGCGTGGTATTGGTAATGGTATTTCTTTGATTATTTTTGCGGGGATTGTGGCCGGCTTGCCTGCAGCTGTAGGTCAAACGATTGAGCAAGCTCGTCTTGGTCAAATGCATTTCCTTGTTCTTCTATTAATTGCTGTAATTGTTTTAGCAGTTACTTACTTTGTGGTCTTTGTAGAAAGAGGGCAGAGAAGAATAAAGGTTGAGTATGCTAAACGTCAACAAGGCAGACAAATCTTGGGTGGCCACTCTACTCACCTTCCACTGAAAGTGAATATGGCGGGGGTTATTCCAGCGATTTTTGCATCAAGTATAATTCTTTTCCCTGCGACATTAACCCAATGGGTAGGTCAGGGTTCTAGTCTAGAATGGTTAACTGATTTATCAATGTTATTACATCCTGGACAGCCTTTATACTTAGTCGTTTATGCTAGTGCCATCATCTTCTTTAGTTTTTTCTATACTGCTATGCAATATAATCCTAGAGATACAGCAGATAATTTGAAAAAATCAGGTGCATTTATACCTGGAATTAGACCAGGGGAACAAACATCTCGGTACATTGATAAGATTATGACCAGACTTACCCTTATTGGTGGTCTTTATGTTACATTTGTTTGTTTAGTTCCGTATATCATGACATCTGCTTGGAATGTACAGTTTTATTTCGGTGGTACATCTTTGCTAATTGTTGTGGTGGTAATTATGGATTTCATCGTTCAGATTCAGAGTCATTTGATGTCTACAAGATATGAGTCTGCGCTGAAAAAAGCAAACCTTAAAGGTTTTGGACAATAGTCCGATTATATAAAAGGGATAAGCAATGAAAGTTCGTGCTTCCGTTAAGAAATTATGTCGTAACTGTAAGATTGTTAAACGCGAAGGTGTTGTTCGTGTACTTTGTAGCGATCCTAAGCATAAACAACGTCAAGGTTAATTGATATTTTTCTTGCAAAGAACAGGTTGGGTAGATATACTGCCTAGCTCATTTATTTCCTTGACACTCTGTTTGAGTATCCTGAAAACGGGCTTTTCAAGATCAGAGTGTCAACTAATCAATAAACAATAGGAGTGCATAGTGGCCCGTATTGCAGGCATTAACATTCCTGATCATAAGCACGCTGTAATCGCTTTAACTGCAATTTACGGTATTGGTAAGACCCGCTCAAAAAGCATTTGTGCTGCAGCGGGTATTGCTGAAGATGTTAAGATCAGCGAATTGTCTGAAGAGCAGATTGACAAACTGCGTGACGAAGTTGGTAAATTTACCGTTGAAGGGGATTTACGTCGTGAAGTAACACTTAACATTAAACGCCTATTAGATTTAGGTTGTTATCGTGGTTTACGTCATCGTCGTAGTTTACCGGTACGTGGTCAACGTACTAAAACTAATGCGCGTACCCGTAAGGGTCCTCGTAAGCCGATCAAAAAATAGTCGGGGTAAATTAAGATGGCAAAAACACCAGTTCGTGCACGTAAACGTGTAAAAAAACAAGTTGTAGATGGCGTTGCACACATTCACGCATCTTTCAATAATACAATCGTTACTATAACTGACCGCCAAGGTAATGTATTAGCTTGGGCTACTGCTGGTGGTTCAGGTTTCCGTGGTTCTCGTAAATCTACCCCGTTCGCTGCACAGGTTGCGGCAGAACGTTGTGCTGAAATTGTAAAAGAATTCGGCTTAAAGAACTTGGAAGTTATGGTAAAAGGACCAGGTCCTGGTCGAGAGTCAACTATTCGTGCATTAAATGCGGCAGGTTTCCGCATTACGAATATTACTGATGTGACTCCGATTCCTCATAACGGTTGTCGTCCACCGAAAAAACGTCGTGTTTAATGGCGTTATAGGATAGTTGGAGAAAGAAAATGGCAAGATATTTGGGTCCTAAACTCAAGCTAAGCCGCCGTGAAGGCACTGATTTATTTCTTAAATCAGGTGTTCGTGCGATTGATTCAAAATGTAAAATTGATATCGCGCCTGGTCAACATGGTGCTCGTAAACCGCGTCTGTCTGACTATGGTAGTCAGTTGCGTGAGAAACAAAAAGTTCGCCGTATGTACGGTATTTTGGAACGCCAATTCCGTAATTACTACAAAGAAGCAAACCGCTTAAAGGGTAACACAGGTGAAAATCTATTAGTGTTGCTTGAAGGTCGATTGGATAATATAGTTTATCGTATGGGGTTCGCAGCCACTCGCGCAGAGGCTCGCCAATTGGTAAGTCATAAAGCGATTGTTGTTAATGGTCGTGTGGTAAACATTCCATCTTTCCAGGTTTCAGTTGATGATGTAGTTGCTGTTCGTGAAAAATCTAAGAAACAAGCACGTATTAAAGCATCATTGGAATTGGCAGAACAGAAAGAAAAACCGACATGGTTAGAAGTTGATGCTGCTAAAATGGAAGGTGTATTAAAACGTGTTCCTGAACGTTCTGATTTATCAGCAGACATTAACGAACATCTGATCGTTGAGCTTTATTCTAAATAATAGAGCTTAGAAGCAAAGAGAGGATAAAATGCAGGGTGCTGTTACAGAATTTTTAAAGCCGCGCTTAGTTGATATTGAACAAATTAGCTCCACTCAAGCTAAGGTTATCTTGGAGCCATTAGAGCGTGGTTTCGGTCATACTCTAGGAAATGCATTGCGTCGAATTCTTTTATCTTCAATGCCAGGTTGTGCTGTTACTGAAGTAGAGATTGATGGTGTATTGCATGAATATAGTAGTAAAGAGGGTGTACAAGAAGATATTCTGGAAGTACTTTTAAATCTAAAAGGTTTAGCTGTAAAAGTACAGAATAAGGATGATGTTCTTCTTACACTTAGCAAGTCTGGAATTGGCCCTGTTGTTGCTGCAGATATTACCCATGATGGTGATGTTGAAGTTATTAATCCGGAGCATGTAATCTGTCATCTAACCGATGAAAACGCCTCTATTAGTATGCGAATTCGTGTTCGGCGTGGTAGAGGATATGTGCCGGCATCAGTTCGTGCTCAAATTCAGGATGAAGAGCGCCCTATTGGTCGTTTATTAGTAGATGCCTGTTATAGCCCGATTGAGCGTATTGCTTACAATGTTGAAGCGGCACGTGTTGAACAACGTACCGATTTAGACAAATTGGTTATTGAGCTGGAGACAAATGGTACTATTGATCCGGAAGAAGCTATTCGTCGGGCAGCAACAATTTTAGCAGAGCAACTCGATGCATTCGTTGATTTACGTGATGTTCGTCAACCTGAAGTTAAGGAGGAGAAGCCGGAATTTGATCCAATCCTTCTTCTCCCTGTAGATGATTTAGAGTTGACAGTTCGTTCTGCTAACTGTTTGAAAGCAGAAACAATTCACTATATCGGTGATTTAGTTCAACGTACAGAAGTTGAGTTACTTAAAACTCCTAATTTAGGTAAGAAATCGCTTACTGAGATTAAGGATGTACTCGCTTCAAGAGGCTTATCACTAGGTATGCGCCTTGAGAATTGGCCACCAGCAAGTATTGCTGAAGACTAGTTTAGTCGTAGGTTAAAGATTTTTCTGAGAAGGATAAGGTTATGCGCCATCGTAAGAGTGGTCGTCAACTAAACCGTAATAGTAGTCATCGCCAAGCGATGTTCCGTAATATGGCAAGTTCTTTAATTGGTCACGAGATTATTAAAACAACTTTGCCTAAAGCAAAAGAATTACGTCGAGTAGTTGAGCCGTTAATTACTTTAGCAAAAGTAGATAGTGTGGCAAATCGCCGCCTAGCTTTTGCTCGTACACGCAACACAGAAACTGTTGCTAAATTATTTAATGAATTAGGTCCACGTTTTGCACAACGTGCTGGTGGCTACACCCGCATCCTTAAATGTGGTTTCCGTGCTGGCGATAATGCTCCAATGGCTTACATTGAGTTAGTAGATCGTCCAGAAGTTTCAAGTAAAGAAGCTACAGCGGAATAAAAACTAGTTAACTGTTAGATTTAAAAAGGCTGAATAACATTTATTCAGCCTTTTTATTATAGCTAGACAACGTCTAGCTATAAACAAAACCGTACGCTATGCGTATGGAATCAAAGAACTTAAGCGGTCAACATAAAAAATCCTCACTATATAATGAATAAGGTTGACAACCAAAATT
>NZ_AQUU01000024.1 GCF_000372365.1 Aggregatibacter actinomycetemcomitans DSM 8324
ATGTTGGAAGGCAAGGCGATACAAAGTATGAGTCGCCGAGGGAATTGCTATGATAATGCGGTGATTGAAAGCTTTTTTGCGATATTAAAATCTGAGTGTTTTTACTCACGCACTTATACTTCGATTGCCGAATTACAGGCGGAAATTGAAGAATATTTGGTGTATTACAACCAAGAACGAATTAAACTTGATTTAAAAGGATTAAGCCCGGTGCAATACCGAGCTCAATATTTAAGTTAACTAACCTGTCCAACTTTTGGGGGGCAGATCACTTTTCCATCATCCATTGGAGGAAAACATGACCAAAACCCAACATATCGACCGTCGTTTTTGATTTGGGCGGCGTGCTGGTAGATTGGAACCCGCGCCATTTATACCGCAAGATTTTCAGCAACGACGCGGAAATGGAACGCTTTTTGGCAGAAGTGTGCAACAGCGAATGGAATGCGCGACAAGATGCCGGGCGCTCCTGGTCGGAAGGCGTTGCCGAAGCCGTCAAACAACATCCACAGTATGAAGCGGAAATCCGCGCCTATCCTGAACGCTGGACGGAAACCCTAAACGGTGCCATTGACGACACCGTCGCCCTGCTGGAGCCCCTCAAACGCAGTGGCGTCCGCTTGTTGGCGCTGACCAACTGGTCCAACGAAACCTTCCATTTCGCCGAAGAACGCTTCCCTTTCTTAACCGAATTCGAGGGCATTTTAGTCTCCGGCTACGAACGCCTGGCAAAACCCGACCCACGCATTTTCAATCTGTTAATCGAACGCTACCACCTAAACCCGCAACACACCGTCTTCATCGACGACAACCTGCGCAATGTAGAAGGCGCCCGCAACGTCGGCTTACACACCTTACAATTCACCCATGCCCAAAAACTAAAACAGGATTTAATCACCTTGGGCGTGAAATTTGATTAGAAAAATGACCGCACTTTTTCGCACTACACCGTTGATGGTACGCATGTTTGAATCACAGTTGCTCGAAACATTGTAATACATTGATATTTTAAAATTATCCTGCCCACCTGAGCTTACAGGAGAAGGTATACAAAGGATAGAAAGGAGGTAATACGTTCCCCAGTCATTTTATTTTACCATTACCCTTTATCTTCCGAAGCTCCATATTCCCATAATCATACTACTCTATTCTGCCCGTATAAATGCGGCTCAATAAGTGCGCAGGAACGAACCGTTTCATTACCATTCGCAGGCAATGTGTTAATCAACAATTACGTCGATTTTTTCATGATGGACAACAGGTTACCTTATGAAGTGGTTGATGTGTTGAATTAGCTCCTTAGCGGAGATTTGTTTAGGCAGAACCGGTAAAGATTGGGATAGTGCGCCCATCTTACTTAACAAATCACGGATTATGTATTGATGAAAAAGCTACAGGTTCTGCCTCATACGAATTAGTCTGCCAAATCTCTTTGGGTCGTTTGAACCCGTTTCGTTCGGCGTGTTGCTTCTTTATTTAATCATCATCGGCGAAGGTTTGCTGTTGCTTTCCGATTCGAGTTCCGCACCTTGGACAGTATTGTCGCAAGGCGTTGCGTTACAAGGGCAATTCAGCGTCGGTTGGGCATCGTGCATTATCAGCCTGACGTGATGCCGACGTGGTTTCCGCTAAAGCTCAGGCCGGGGCTCCCACGGTAATGAATATTTTCGTTATCGCCCTTGTCCTCGGCTTAACCACCTATTTACCGGAAAAACCCACCGCACTTTATGTGCGTTTTGCCTACGCCGTTATCGGCATTTTGCTGTCTCGGCATTGGTACGCTGATGTTTGCATTCGGTATCGGTCGGGTGGTGCAATACACGCTGTTATTTATCAGCCGCGTGCCATACTTTAGTAATAAACCGAATCATCTTCGCTAGCTTTTCCTCGATTGAGATTTTGCTTAAATCCGTCTGGCTGGCTTTGTCGTTAGATGGGCAAAATGCCAGATGTTTCGCCTCATCATTAATCGGTTGCCAGCGCAACGGTGTGGCGGAACGGCGGCTCGGGTAAAAGCCGATGGTCGGCACGTTTAACGCGCCGCTCAAATGAAGCGGACCTGTCGAACCGGCAATAAACAGATCGGCGCACGCCAAGGATTGTGCAAAATCCACCAGCCCCTTATTTTTATCATAAACCACCACGCGGGCATCTTGCACCAGCCCCGCCAATTCATGGGCTTTTTCACTTTCATTGGGGCCGGCGGTGAGAATCACATACGCATCAAACTGCGCCAACAGCCCCCGAATCAATGCGGCGTATTGCGCCAAAGATAAATTATTAGCGGAGCCGCCCGAACCGCTGTGCACGAAAATCCATTTTTTCGATGAATCCACGTTTAACTGCAGACATAAAAATTCACTCTGAAAATCCACCGCACTTTTCGGGAAGCTGAGATACGGCGGACGCGGTTCCACCACCGCAATGCTCTGATCCTGTAAAAAACGACGGGCTAAATCCAGATTATAGGCAAACTCTGGCTTGGCAGATTGAGAACGACGTTGCACCAGACGATGATTATAAAAAAACTGCACCCATTTAGTTGCAGGCGCCAAGCGATAAGGAATACGGCATTTCCAAGCCAGTTTGGCATTGTGCGTATTGGAAAAAAAACTAATCATAGCATCAAATCGCTGCGCCTTGATGTCATTCACGAGACGTTGAAACGCCGCTTTATCCCCCTTCGGCACGTCAATGATGACCTCATCTAAATAAGGGCAGGCGCGGGCGATTTCCGCCGTATACGTCGGCACAAGTGCGGTAAGTTTTAGCGACGGATCCGATGCTTTCAACATGGCAAACGCCGGCCATGCCAACATAAAATCACCCAGTTTATCGTTACGAATAACCAATACTTTTTTCATCGTCTGTTGTTCCTATCCAAGGTTTCGGCTTAAGGTCCGCCGGAAAAAATTTTGCTTATTCTAGCCCGACCATCGTCCATTAAAAAGCGACAAATAAAAAATCAGCGCCCTAATCCGTTAAGACGCTGATTTTGACTAAAATAAACAAGTTAGTTTTTTGACACTTTATTGGTCGCTTTGTTCACTTATTTAATTTCGCTTTGTAAGTCGGGTTCATCAAGTTTTCCACGGACAGAATATCATCCAATTCTTCTTTGGTTAACAAGCCTTTTTCCAACACCACTTCACGCACGCCTTTGCCGGTTTGGGCGCATATTTTACCCACTAAGTCGCCATTATGGTGACCGATGAATGGGTTTAAGTAGGTGACGATACCGATAGAATTGAACACATAATTTTCGCAAATTTCTTTGTTCACGGTGATGCCGTCGATACATTTATCGCGCAAGTTCACGCACGCGTTGGTTAAGATGTCGATAGATTCGAACATAGCCTGACCGATTACCGGTTCCATCACGTTTAATTGCAATTGACCGGCTTCAGCAGCGAAGGTCACGGTGGTGTCGTTACCGATCACCTTGAAGCACACTTGGTTCACCACTTCCGGCACCACCGGGTTGACTTTCGCCGGCATGATGGAAGAGCCCGCTTGTAATTCAGGCAGGTTGATTTCTTTCAAGCCTGCACGCGGACCGGAAGACAATAAACGCAAATCATTACATACTTTGGATAATTTTACCGCCGTACGTTTTAACGCGCCATGTACCATCACATAAGCGCCGCAGTCGGATGTGGCTTCAATCAGGTTTTCGGCAACCACGCAAGGCAAACCGCTGACTTCCGACAAATGTTTCACCACCAACGGTACATAGCCTTGCGGGGTGTTCAACCCGGTACCGATCGCGGTCGCACCTAAGTTCACTTCAAGCAGCAATTCCGCCGTGCGTTTTAAGTTCCGCACTTCTTCATCCAACAATACGGAAAAGGCTTTGAATTCTTGTCCCACGGTCATCGGCACCGCATCTTGCAATTGGGTGCGCCCCATTTTTAACACTTTGGCGAATTCTTTTGATTTATTCTCAAAGCCTTGTTGTAAATACAACACTTTGCTGACTAATTTCATAATGCTGTTATACACCGCAATACGGAAACCGGTCGGGTAAGCATCGTTGGTGGATTGGCTGGCATTCACATGATCCATCGGATCCAAATAATTATATTCGCCTTTTTTGTGTCCTAAAATTTCCAATGCCAGATTCGCAACCACTTCGTTCGTATTCATGTTGACGGAAGTGCCCGCGCCGCCTTGATAAACGTCGGACGGGAATTGATCCAAACATTTGCCGTTGACCAACACTTCATCACAGGCTTTTACAATAGCATCGGCAATTTTTTTCGAAATCGTGCCTAATTCGCCGTTGGTGAGTGCAGTAGCTTTTTTCACCATCACCATGCCACGTACGAATTCCGGCACGTCAGAAATGGTGGTGTTAGAAATGTTGAAATTTTCTATCGCTCTTAATGTATGAATCCCCCAATACGCGTCCGCAGGAACGTCGCGTTCACCTAATAAATCCACTTCTTTTCTGAATTGTGTCATTTTAGCTCTCCTCATTTGCCTTATTACGAGTTGTTTTATTGAGAGCATTATAGAAACTTCAAAGAAAATTAAATTGATCTAACTCACAGATTTTTATACGCATTTAGGATTTATTTTTATTTTTCACATTAGTTTTTTTAACCTGAATGCGAGATTTGAAGCGCCGACATATTGCACTGCAAAATAAACAGGGTAATATTCATAGCCGATTTATTATTAAGGAGCGCCCATGCCTTTTATTGCCTTTCTTTTCGCCGTTTTCCTGTTTATTTATGCCGAACTGAGCTTATTGGTTTGGGTGGGGAGCCATTTCGGTATTTTTATGTTGATTCTCTTGCTGATCGGTTCATCGTTGTTGGGTATTTTGATTATTCGCGCCCGCAGTTGGTATGCCTTAACGCGTGTCCGACAACAATTGAAACAGGGCGAATTGCCGACCGAAACAATTTTCAATTCTGCCCGTTGGCTTATTGCCGGCGTGCTTTTCGTAATTCCGGGCTTCGTCACCGATATACTTGCCTGCATTCTACTCAGCCCGCTCGGTAGCCACATCGCGAAAATGCTGTTGGGCAGCCGTTTCATGTTCTTCCGTCAAAACATCTTTAAAAACGATCACACTTTTTATTCGTCACGCCACCACAAGGCGGAAGATGGCGAGGTTTTTGGGGCAGAATTTGAAAAGGAAGTGGATGAACATAAACGGCTCAAATAATTTTAGCTCCTCCCCTTGAAAGCAGAAAAATAACTCCCATATACAAAGGGCTTTTTTATTAACTTAAGAAATAGAGGAAATTTCAAATGAATATTCGTCCATTACACGACAAAGTCATTTTAAAACGTGAAGACGTGGAAACTAAGTCCGCCGGTGGCATCGTTTTAACCGGTTCCGCTGCCACCAAATCCACTCGCGCCAAAGTATTGGCAGTAGGTCCGGGACGCTTGCTGGAAAATGGTAGTGTACACCCAATGCACGTTAAAGTTGGCGACACCGTGATCTTCAGCGACGGTTATGGCGTGAAAGCGGAGAAAATTGACGGTGAGGAAGTGCTCATCATCTCTGAAAGTGATATTTTGGCGATCGTTGAGTAAGTAAAACGCTCGAAAAAACGACCGCACTTTTCGCAATCGCAAGGTGGGGCTCAACCCACTGAAACAGTGTTGAATGAAATGGTAGGCTAAAACCCACCATAAAATAAAAGGAAATTAAAAATGGCAGCAAAAGACGTAAAATTCGGCAACGACGCACGCGTAAAAATGTTAAACGGCGTAAATATTTTAGCCGATGCAGTAAAAGTTACTCTCGGTCCAAAAGGTCGTAACGTAGTGTTAGACAAATCTTTCGGTGCACCGACCATCACCAAAGACGGGGTTTCCGTGGCGCGTGAAATCGAATTAGAAGATAAATTTGAAAACATGGGCGCCCAAATGGTGAAAGAAGTGGCGTCCAAAGCGAACGACGCGGCAGGGGACGGTACCACAACCGCCACCGTATTGGCTCAAGCCATCGTGAACGAAGGCTTAAAAGCCGTTGCCGCCGGTATGAACCCGATGGATTTAAAACGCGGTATCGACAAAGCTGTCAACTCAGTGGTTGCCGAGCTTAAAAATCTCTCCAAACCATGCGAAACCTCAAAAGAAATCGAACAAGTTGGCACGATCTCTGCAAATTCCGACAGCATTGTGGGTCAATTAATCGCTCAAGCCATGGAAAAAGTGGGTAAAGAAGGCGTAATTACCGTGGAAGACGGCACCGGTTTGGAAGACGAATTGGATGTGGTTGAAGGTATGCAATTCGACCGCGGTTACCTTTCCCCATACTTCATCAACAAGCCTGAAACCGCCACTGTGGAACTGGACAATCCGTTTATCCTGTTAGTAGATAAAAAAATCTCCAACATCCGCGAATTATTGCCGGTATTAGAAGGCGTGGCGAAAGCCGGTAAACCATTGTTAATCATCGCCGAAGATGTGGAAGGCGAAGCTTTGGCAACCTTGGTTGTAAACACCATGCGCGGTATCGTGAAAGTGGCCGCAGTGAAAGCGCCGGGCTTTGGTGACCGCCGTAAAGCGATGTTACAAGATATTGCGATTTTAACCGCCGGTACGGTCATTTCCGAAGAAATCGGTATGGAATTGGAAAAAGCCACACTTGAAGATTTAGGTCAGGCAAAACGTATTGTTATCAACAAAGATAACACCACCATCATCGACGGTATCGGCGATGAAGCACAAATCCAAGGTCGTGTAGCGCAAATTCGTCAACAAATTGAAGAGTCCACTTCCGACTACGACAAAGAGAAATTACAAGAACGCGTGGCGAAATTGGCCGGCGGTGTTGCGGTGATTAAAGTGGGCGCGGCAACCGAAGTGGAAATGAAAGAGAAAAAAGCGCGCGTTGAAGACGCCTTACACGCGACCCGAGCGGCGGTAGAAGAAGGCATCGTTGCCGGTGGTGGCGTGGCGTTAATTCGTGCAGCCGGCAGAGTAGTCGGCTTACAAGGCGAGAACGAAGAGCAAAATGTGGGTATCAAGCTTGCCCTTCGTGCTATGGAAGCACCGTTGCGTCAAATCGTGGCAAATGCCGGTGAAGAAGCTTCCGTGATCGCCAGCGCAGTGAAGAACGGTGAAGGCAATTTCGGTTATAACGCAGGCACTGAACAGTACGGCGACATGATCGCTATGGGTATTTTGGATCCGACGAAAGTCACCCGTTCCGCATTACAATTTGCGGCGTCTGTTGCCGGTTTAATGATCACTACCGAATGTATGGTCACCGAGTTACCGAAAGACGACAAAGCTGACCTCGGCGCTGCCGGAATGGGCGGTATGGGAGGCATGGGCGGGATGATGTAATTCCTCCCTGCTCAGAAATGCAAAAGCCCTTGATCAAATCAAGGGCTTTTTTATAGGGACTAAAAACGTTTGGAAAAACGACCGCACTTTAGCCTAAATTTTCATGTTTTTCATAAGCGGAAAGGGTGTTTTGCATCAGCATTGCCACCGTCATCGGACCGACACCGCCCGGCACCGGCGTAATATACGCCGCACGTTCCGCTGCCACGTCGAATTCCACATCACCCACCAGTTTGCCATCAATACGATTAATCCCCACGTCAACCACAACAGCACCCTCTTTAATCCATTCCCCTTTAATAAATCTCGGTTTTCCCACGGCAACTACAACAATATCCGCCTGACGCACATGATGTGCCAGATCTTCGGTAAAACGATGGGTAACCGTGACAGTACAACCTGCAAGTAACAATTCTAACGCCATCGGACGACCAACGATATTTGACGCGCCCACAATCACCGCATGTTTGCCACGAAACGCAATACCGGTGGTTTCCAACAGCTTCATCACGCCATAAGGCGTACAAGCGCGTAGCGTCGGAATACGCTGACATAAACGCCCGACATTGTAAGGATGGAAGCCGTCCACATCTTTTTCGGACGAGATTTTTTCAATGACTTTGGTACTATCAATATGTTTTGGTAATGGCAGCTGAACCAGAATGCCATCAACATCCTTATCCTGATTGAGCTGTTCAATGATTCCTAGCAACTCCTGCTCTGACGTATTTTCCGGTAAATCGTAGGATTTGGAAACAATTCCCACTTCGGTACAGCTTCTGCGCTTACTTCCCACATAAACCTGTGAAGCAGGATCGGCACCGACCAAAATCACTGCAAGCCCGGGAGAACGTTTACCCCTTTCCACATAATGTGCAATTTGGCGGGCAATATGGGTTTTAATTTGGTGTGATAATTCAGTGCCGGAAATAATTTGAGCAGTCATTACATTCTCCAGTGAATAAACAGAAACATTGACTATTTTGGCAGAAAACTATGGCAGATGTAAGGCATTGCCATAAATTTAAACGATTAATAATAAAACAGTAAAAACTTATTGACTGAAAATGAAAGAAAACTATAATGCTACACGTCTTTCAGTCGGCGAGTAGCGCAGCTTGGTAGCGCAACTGGTTTGGGACCAGTGGGTCGTAGGTTCAAATCCTATCTCGCCGACCACTTTTCTCTATTTTTCACTATTCCATTTACAACGCGCCCTTAGCTCAGCTGGATAGAGCAACGCCCTTCTAAGGCGTGGGTCAAAGGTTCGAATCCTTTAGGGCGTGCCATTTAATAATTTTATCGATATCTCACTTTAAATCACCGAAAAGTGATCTGCCCCCCAAAAGTTGGACAGGTTAGTTAACTTAAATATTGAGCTCGGTATTGCACCGGGCTTAATCCTTTTAAATCAAGTTTAATTCGTTCTTGGTTGTAATACACCAAATATTCTTCAATTTCCGCCTGTAATTCGGCAATCGAAGTATAAGTGCGTGAGTAAAAACACTCAGATTTTAATATCGCAAAAAAGCTTTCAATCACCGCATTATCATAGCAATTCCCTCGGCGACTCATACTTTGTATCGCCTTGCCTTCCAACAT
>NZ_AQUU01000025.1 GCF_000372365.1 Aggregatibacter actinomycetemcomitans DSM 8324
TTTGAAAGGCACGCAAACCTAAAATACAACTATGGTAACCGACATTTTTGGTCGAAAGGCTATTATGTAAGCACGGTAGGGCTAAATACAAAGACAGTGTAGGAGTATATAAGGAATCAGGAAAAGGAAGACATGATTCAGGATAATTTATCGAAGAAAGGATATGTGGACCCCTTTAAGGGGTAGGTCATAGAGTTATTTCACGGTTGTTGGTTTTCATATGCCCTTTGAAGGGCATGTGAAGTACTAGGTCTTTATAGAGTAGCCTAAAAACTGCACGTTTTACGTGCGGATTGTTATTTTATGATTTTTTTGTACAGGGTGTAATTTTACCTGAACTAACTGTTAGTTCGGCAGTAAGTAAACAAAGATTATTATAGTTTGTTTATGAGATTTAACTGTTTGTATTTGTTTACTTTCCTTATGATAAGATTGATATACGATATTTTTCACCTATTTAATTATAAAAAAATCTACACCTTGATTAGTTTTTCTATGTTCAACTTAGGTTCAGATTAAACTACAATCAGCTTTTCCGCTTCTAGCTAACAACCCTCGGCAAGATGCCGGCTTCGGTGAGGAATGGGATGATGATAATGATGATGCCGATAATTAATGTGACGACTAACATGAGGTTTCCGCCGGCAACGCGGTAAGGGAGATCTTGGTATTGCTTTCTTGTGCGCCATGCCAGACCAATAGGTAGGATTAAGCAATAAAAAGCACATAATAGTCCGGCGTAGCTGAGTGCAGAGAGGAACCCGTTTGGGTAGAACAAAGCGAAAATTAACGGCGGAGTGAATGTCGCGATGGTCAAACTTACACGGTTTGCCGGCATTTTAGTGCGTTTGAATAAATCGTTTAGCCCTTCAAATAAACCGAGTGCGACCCCTAAAAATGAGGTGATGAGCGCAAATGAGTAGAATATCGGTAAAACTTGGCTTAGCAAGGTAGTGTCTCGTAGAGTTTTAGTGGCGTTAATCAAGCCGCTTAATGTCGGATCATCTTTGAGTACGGCGACAAATTCATTTTGGCTTAATATGCCGTGCGTGGCGAGTTGCCACAATAAATAGGCCATGAGTGGAATAGCGGTGCCGATAATAATGGCGGAACGGAAACGTTTCACATCGCCTTCCAGGTAATTATTGATGCTGCCCATCACTACATGAAAGCCAAATGAGGTAAAGAAAATCGGGCCTGCGGAGAGAATGAGGGTATATTCCAAAGGCATCGCCGTTAAATTCTCGCCGATGACCTTCGGTAACATTATGGCAAGTACGAGAATAAAGGCGATGATTTTACCTGAAAATAATACACGTGTAATATTGTCTACGCCCTTGGTACCGATAACTACGAAAGCACCTAAAATAAAGGTGAAAATTAAAATAGAAATTTTTAATGTAATATCGGCGGAACCTAAGAAATCTTTCGGCAGGGCGTTTGCAAGTAAAGTACCACCACCGGCCATGTAGGCGGCTGATAATGCATATAACAAAATGAAAAGTGAGAGTGTTGAAATAATACGTCCGGGAATACCGAAATATTTTTCCGCCAAGGTTGCTACGCCATCATCTTTGCGTTTGGCAGTTTGATAAACTTCAACGAAAAGTAGTCCACTGTAAGCAAGGAGTAACCAAAGTCCGATGAGAAGTGCCGCGGTAAAGGCGAATCCCATGCCGGCGGAGGTTAACGGCATGGCGAGCATTCCGGCACCAATGGCGGTTCCGGCGATAATTAAGGCGCTGCCGAAGGTTTTATTTTTTAATAACATACATTAATCCTAAATAAAGTAGGCTGGTATTATCGCATAAAGTCGTCGGAGATTAAGTGCTAATGCGCCGATTTTGTTATAAAGTGCGGTCTTTTTTGAGAGCGTTTTTTAAATGGAAAGTGAATTTTATTATTCTCTGTTATCAACGCCGATATAAAGATAATTTCCCGCTTCATCACATAAGCTACGAAATCCCACGTTGATAATTTGGTAATTCTGTTGAGGTAAGGTGCGGTAATCAAAATTTTCGTGGTGATGTCCATGATAGATTTGTGTTACACCTAATTTTTTTGCCAGTTGATTGATCACATCAAAGCCGGAAGGGTGTGGTTTCGGCGCTTCATGGCAAATTAAAATATCGGCTTGTTGTTGCTCGAAAATTTCAATATCGGAAGGAAAGATCGACGTGCGGTGACGCAAAGGCACTCCGCCACGCCAGATTTTTTCCTGTGGGCAATATTGGCAATAGTGGATCGGATCAAAAAATAACGGCTTATTTGGCGGCATCCAGATTTGTCCGCGAAATACCCCGCCCAAACCGGCAATTCTTTTATTCTGAATTTGTTGCACGCGTCCATGTAAATTGCGCGTTTTCCATTCTGTCCCCCAAATGGACTCAAATGCTGCCACGGTTTTGCTGTCGTGATTGCCGTGAATAAACCAAATATCCGCGTATTGCGCCAATTTTTCTAAAGGTTCGGGATTGGTGAGTTGTAAATCGCCCAGGATGATGAGCGCCACATCCCGGCGTTCTTTCAGAAAAGGGTAAAGATGATCAAAACTCCCGTGCGGGTCGCCTGCAAATAAAAGCATAGTTACCGCCTGAAATTAAAAAATAGAATTGCCGTGATCGCTGCTTAATTCAGGCAGTTCTTCTTCATTGAGGATTTTTTCCACAATTTCTTTTACCCGATTATAGCGCTCCAAATAACTTGGCGATTCAATTTCAATGTATGGGACATTGTATTTATCTAACAATTTTTTGAGTAACTGTTGGAAACGTTGTCGCTGTTTTTGATTGCCCAGGCTACGCAAACCGTCATCAACCCATTGCGTGTTATTGTTTAACAAAATGGTGACATCAAAAGGATATTCTTTAATCATGGAATCCAAAAACGGGTGTGCTTTGCCTTCGTATTGAATACAAAATGCCTGTGTGGTGATGAAATCCGTATCAATAATGGCGACTTTGTGGGCGTGTCGCACAGCATAATCGATGTAACGTTGATGTCCTAACGCCATTTGAGGATAATCGGAATATTGCATGGCCTGTTCGTCACCGCCCAGTTTTTCAAATACGAATTCGCGCCCGTATTCCCAAGCGGAAGTGGTGTTGAAGACCGTTGCCAATTTGTTCACCAATACGGTTTTACCGCTGCTCTCACCACCTAAGATGGCAATGGTTTTTGCGAAAAACGGACGTACTTCTTTTGGGATAAACTTCCAATAATGGAATGGTTCGTTACGAATTTTTGTAGCGGACACATTAAAAAATACGCGTTCGGGATCGACTAAAGATACGTCCAAATTGAGATATTTTTCATAAGGAGCTTTGTCTTGAATTTCGCTACTGAAGACGATACTTGGCGTAAATCCTTTTTCTTTAAATAAGTCTTTAACCCGTTCAGCCCACGCTTGCCAGCCGTTCGGGTAATTTGGTAAGCCGTCCTCGATTAAGTGGTGGATAAAAATTTGATTTTTCTGATATTTAAAGATCTGTTGCATCCAACGCAAACGATCTTGTACGGTGGGCATACGCTTCATTTTACTGTCGTAAAACAGTTTTAAATCCCGTTCCGTATCGCTACAAACAATCACATGCACTTCATCCACTTTACTGAAGGCTTCATAGATCATATTAATATGCCCGGTGTGAACCGGATAAAATTTACCGAAAATCACACCGACTTTTTTATTATTCGGCGCATCAATTTGTAGCACGCGATGTAGCGCAGTCAGTTTTGTCGCACTCGGGCTTTTAATTTTTCCGCTGACTAATTGATTGAAATAAGCACGGGTAATATTCGCTCTTTGGCAAACATCATTTACTTTGAGATTCAATTTTTTACGTTTTTCTTGTAAATATTGGAATGCTGACATACCTATTTCCTCATTTTAATCGACGCGTTAAGCAAAAGAGCGGTCGAAATTTATGTTGTTTTTGCCGCAGAGAGCTCTTCCACGCGTTTTTCAAGTTCGCTTAATTTTTCACGAATACGTATTAACACTTGTATTTGTAAATCAAATTTTTCGCGGGATACAATATCCGGTTTGGATAATTGGTTTGTAAAACCTGTTTAATTTTGTCTTCCACATCCATCCCTAAGTCTTTAATGTCTTTAGGAAGGCTGTCTTGAATTTGTTGTATAACATGCTCTATTTTTTTGGATTTAGCATAGATGCTTCAGTTTTTGTCTGTTTAAACTGATTTCCCTTTTTTAACCCAGTAACGATAGGGGATCTGAGTTGTTTCGCTATGTAGCAAAGTATGATCCATAAATTGGCAGAAACTCGGAATATCACGGGTAGTTGCGGGATCATCCGCCAGCATCAAAAGTACATCGCCTTCTTGTAAATGGCGAATTTGTTTGCGTATTAACATGACCGGTTCGGGACAACGCAGACCAACGGTATCAAGTGTTTGGGTGATTTTTATATTATCCATTTTTGTTATTTATTACGAAAAATTCCGGGGTATAATACAATAAAATATGATACAAAATCAGCAAAATTCCTTAAATGCGTTAAACGTATGATTGAATATCAAATTCCTAAAAGTGCGGTGGATTTTAGCGAAGAAATTAAAAAGAACTATTTTGCTACGGTCGCCGGTCAACTCAACGATTCGCATCAATTCGGTTTTCTGATGACGGCAAACCGAGCGGCACGGCGGGCAGGCCGATGTTAGCCGCGTTGCAGGGCAGTGGTGTGGGCGAAATCAGTGCCGTGGTGGTGCGCTATTATGGCGGTGTTTTGTTGGGTACAGGCGGATCGGTACGCGCTTATAGCGGTGGCGTTCAATAGGCGTTAAAATTACTGGAAACTGAAAGCAAAGTGGCGTATTTACATTACGCCGTGTGCTGTGATTACACCCAAATTAATGAGTTACAAACGCTGTGCGAACAATGTGCTATTTTGATCCAAGCACAGGGTTTTCAGGTGGATATTACTTTGCGTTTGGCAATTCGACCTGATAAATTAGCGCGTTTCCAACAAGCATTGACGGAACGCTCTGCCGGGCAACTGGTTTTAAACGAAATTAAAAATTAATTATAGAGAGATTTTTTAGTGCATTTTTTATCCATCTTACGCATCGTCGGCATTTTAGTGATGTGCTTTTCCTGTACCATGCTGCTGCCGGCATTTGTTGCATTATTATATGGCGACGGTGGTGGTAAAGCTTTCATCCAATCCTTTGTAATGAGCGCCATTGCCGGCGTAATCCTATGGTGGGCTTGTCATCACCATAAGGAAGAATTGCGCTCGCGAGAAGGATTTCTGATTGTTGTTGCCTTTTGGGTGGTTATGGGGAGCCTTGGGGCAATTCCTTTTATGTTATTTGAGGACCCCTATTTAACCGTTTCTTCCGCATTTTTTGAATCCTTCTCCGGTTTAACTACGACAGGCGCGACCACTATTGTCGGTTTAGACAACTTGCCAAAAGCGATTTTATTTTATCGCCAGTTATTGCAATGGCTCGGCGGCATGGGGATCATCGTGTTAGCAGTGGCGATTATCCCATTGTTTGGGATCGGTGGAATGTCGCTTTACCGAGCGGAAATTTCCGGTCCGTTAAAAGAGAATAAAATGCGCCCGCGTATCACCGAAACCGCTAAGACATTATGGATCATTTATGCTTCATTAACCCTGCTTTGCGCTTTTTCTTATTGGCTTGCGGGAATGTCGCCTTTTGATGCCATTAGCCATAGTTTTTCCACCGTGTCTATCGGCGGTTTTTCCACTCACGATAGAAGTATGGCGTATTTTGCCAGTTCGACGGTTAATATCATCACTGTTGTCTTTTTATTGATTTCCGCCTGTAACTACGTGTTGCATTTCAATGCTTTTTCGCAATTAGGTAAACGAAATATTTTCCTTAGCTATTTTCGCGATCCGGAATTTCGCTTCTTTATGCTGATTCAGTTTTCTTTAGTATTGATTTGCTTTGCCATGTTATTGGCAAATCATCATTTTGATGAAACCTTCCAAAACCTTGAACAAGCGCTATTTCAATCAGTTTCCATTTCAACCACGGCGGGCTACACTACCTCCAGTTTTGAACAATGGCCACTATTCTTGCCGATCCTCCTGCTATTTGCTTCTTGTATAGGCGGCTGTGCAGGATCCACCGGTGGCGGTCTCAAAGTGGTTCGTGTTTTGGTGCTTTATTTACAGGCTAAGCGTGAACTCAAACGGCTAATCCATCCCAATTTAGTGTACCCGATTAAATTAGGCAAAAGGGTGTTGGACGAACGGGTTATACAAAGTATTTGGGCTTTTTTTTCCGCCTATTTACTGGTTTTTGTAATTTGTCTGCTGGGTGTCATTAGTTGTGGCGTAGAAACTTTTGATGCCTTTAATGCCGTTATTGCCTGCTTAAATAATGTCGGACCGGCACTGGGGACGGTTAGCAGCAATTTTGTTGGCATCCCTGATAGCGCAAAATGGATCCTGACCTTAGCCATGGTTTGCGGTCGTTTGGAAATTTTCTCCTTATTAGTATTATTCACTCCTGCGTTTTGGAAATCCTAATGAAAACACTTATTTTATATTCAACTCATAATGGACAGACCAAGAAAATAGCCGACTATATTGCCGAACTAATCACCGCCAATGTGGAGGTGAAATCGATTAACGCAGAAGTGAATTTTGCCGATTACGAGCGCATTATTATCGGAGCTTCGATCCGCTACGGACATTTCAATAAACAGCTTTATAAAACGCTGGAAAAACACACCGCACTTTTGAATCAAAAGACCACCGCCTTTTTTGGCGTGAACCTGACGGCGCGAAAAGCCGACAAGGCAACGCCTGCAACGAATGTTTATGTGCGTAAATTTTTGCAACGTATCACTTGGCAACCGACGATCTCCGCGGTGTTTGCCGGTGCATTGCTTTATCCGCGCTATGGTTTCTTCGATCGCATGATGATCCAACTTATTATGCGTATCACAGGCGGAGAAACGGATCTTACAAAAGAAATCGAATATACGGATTGGCAAAAAGTGCGGTCGTTTTCAGAAGCGTTTTTGCAGTTGAAATAAGTAAGTTGTATTTTTTCTAAGCTATCGACAAAAAATGTAAAAATCCGCTTGATCCTATCATAGAGATCCCTATAATACGCATCCGCACTGCAAGGGCAGTAACTAAAGGAAAATAAACAAAATATTTTCTTGACGGCAAATAAGATCTTCATCTATAATTTGCGACCTTGCTTAATGCAAATGTTCTTTAACAATCAATCATACAAACTGTGTGGGCACTTATAGATTCGTTTTAGATAATTTTAAGATTGAACTTAATAGGTGCCGGAAGATTCGTTTATTTATATTATTATAATAGATTAATTAAGTCAGCTATTGAGGGATTAAGCTTTTTGAATTGAAGAGTTTGATCATGGCTCAGATTGAACGCTGGCGGCAGGCTTAACACATGCAAGTCGGACGGTAGCAGGTAAGTACTTGTACTTATGCTGACGAGTGGCGGACGGGTGAGTAATGCTT
>NZ_AQUU01000026.1 GCF_000372365.1 Aggregatibacter actinomycetemcomitans DSM 8324
TTAACCACTTGCATAGATTTTAAAATGAATAGAGACCCATTATTCAAAGCGCTCACTCGTCCCGCTATGTTCTTAGGCGTTCCGCTTACCCCTTTCTTCCTTACCTTTGCGAGCTTTTTGTTGTTTGCAATATACACTAAAATCTATTACTTCATTTTCTTTTTACCTGCTTTTGGCGCATTGCGGTTAATTTCTTCTTATGATGAAAAGATTTTTCAGCTCTACGGCATCAGAATGTGGTTGATGCCGGCAAGACTTAAGGCGGCAAAGTTTAAAAGATTATTTGGTGGAAATTATTATACCGGTAGCAATTTCGCACGAAATATTTATAGAAAGAAACCAATCAGCGATAAAGGGGACTACACAATGCTTGATTTGGAAAAGGCAATCAGTCTGGAAAAAATCATTCCATACTCTTCACAGATTGATGAAGATGTTATTTTAACCAAGGATGGTATTTTTACTACAACCTTTGAAGTCGAGGGGATTTCGTATGAAACACGTGGAGATGATGAGCTTGATCGCTTCAAACTCAGTTTGAACATTCTAATTCGTTCACTTGCTCAAGATAATATCTCAATTTATGTGAATAGCGTACGAAGATTTTCTGACCTAAAATCCGATAATCAGTTTGATAATGGCTTTGCGAAAGATATTAATGAGAAATATGTAACTTCTTTCAGTAAAAGTGATTTTATGGAAAATAATCTCTTTTTTACGGTAGCGTTGAAGCCATATAGGGGGATTGATAAAGTCAATGTGAAGCAGCAATCAAAAAAAGAAAAACTTTCCGACATTCAAGCTAATCTCGCGCATTTTAAAGAATTGCTTAGTCGTGTTGAAAACGCACTAAACAAATTTGGTTGTGCCCGTCTGACCTGCTATGAAGAAAATGGTGTGGTTTACTCTCAACAGCTTGAGTTTTTCAATTTTATTTTGACAGGGCATTATCAGAAAGTACGTGTGTTGAATAAACCAATTTATTCTTATCTTGGCAATATTCAAATGATTGCCGGTGAAGATATTGCCGAAATTCGGTTACATGATAAGAAAACCTTTGTGCGTGGTGTTGAAATAAAAGACTGGGTGGAAGATACTCATGCGGGATTTTTAGATGTTTTAATGCAGCTTAATTGTCGTTATAACCTTACACAATCTTTTAGTATTGTGCCAAAACAAGAGGCTTTAACAACGCTGAATCGTCAAATTAAGCGGATGCAAGCCACGCAAGATGATGCAATTAGCCAGCTAACGGATCTTGAATTTGCAAAAGATGAGCTTGTCAGCGGAAAAATTTGTTTTGGTGATCATCACATGACGCTAATGCTCTATGGTGACTCAATTGAAGAAGTGCAGAGATATTCCAATGAAGCGATTACAAAATTAAGTGAATTGGGATTTATTGTCACGCTGTCAAACATTGCGCTTGATGAGGCCTATTTTTCTCAGTTACCGTGTAATTTCCGTTTTCGCCCGCGCGTAAGTATGATTAGCAGTAAAAACTTTGTTGGTTTGAATTCACTGCATAATAATCCGATTGGGAAAGCTGAGCATAACTGTTGGGGAAATGCGGTCTCTTTACTGCGCACCAGTACGAATACCCCTTTTTATTTCAATTTTCATCAGACCAGAATGGGACGGGATGACCGTGGTGATATGCATCTGGGACATACACTGATTTTAGGTAAATCAGGGACGGGTAAAACGGTTTTAGCCACATTTTTGCTTTCCCAATTAACTGCATTTTCACGCCCGGAAACCTTCTTGGCAGGGAGCGCAAATAAGAAATTAACGGCAATTTATCTTGATAAAGACTACGGGGCAGAAATTGCGATTCGTGCAATGGGTGGGCAGTATAACCGCTTAAAAAATGGTTTACCTACGCATTTTAATCCGTTTATGCTTGATAAGACGGAAGAAAATATCAGCTTTTTGAATACATTGATTGGGAGTCTTGCGACTTCAGATGGTTCGATGCTGTCAACCAAAGAGAAGATTGATATTGATAAAGCGATAAGGGCGGTACTTTCGCTTAATAAATTGGATCGGGAATACGGCATTACCCGCTTACTTGAAAATATTCAGGAAGATACCGAAAACCCGAATTCCCTTTATAGCCGTTTAACAATTTGGAAAAAAGGCGGGATTTATGGATGGGTGTTTGACAACGAAAACGACCAACTCTCTTTTGATGACCGCATAATTTACGGCTTTGATGGTACAGAAATTCTAGATAATGCAGCGGTGATTAATGCTATTGCTTATTATCTCTTATATCGTGTACAACAAACGCTTGATGGTCGCCGAATGGTTGTTTTCCTTGATGAATTTTGGAAATGGTTACAAGGTGAAAGCTTTCGGGAATTTACCTTTGACGGCTTAAAAACAATGCGTAAGAAAAATGGTTTTGTTGTACCAATCACTCAGTCGCCAAGTGAGATTTTAAAAAGTGATATTGCACGAGCCATTATTGAACAGGTAGAAACATTTATCTATCTCCCAAATAGTAAAGCGGATAGAAATGAGTATATCAATCATTTCAGAGTATCGGAAAAAGAATTTGACCTTATCACCGGGCTTGAAGATGATAGCCGAATGTTCTTAAACGCCTTGGCAAATCTGGGTTTTACGCTCCATTTGCGCGTTGTAGCGCTGTATGCCTTCTTCAAGGGTCAATATAAAGGTGTCGTAATCCACACCGTCTTTACCCCCGTTATAGTTGTCCGGCTTATCATCTACCGCACTTCCGGCGTAAAAGCCTGCAAAGTTCGGGTGTTTATCAATGATTTCGCCAAGTCCGCCGTTACCAAAGGCGCGTTCTATCGGTTTAGCCTGCCCGTGACCTTTGCCAAACTGCACGCTTGTCCAGTGCAACTCGATGCCAAGGGTCGGGATAATCCCTTTTTGCCTTGTCTAAAATTCCTCTATGGGTACTTGGTAAGCTTTTTAACCCAAGTTCCAATAATTCATTTGCACTATAAAAACTTTTAAGCTGTAACATTTCGCCACCTCACTAAAGTCTTTGCGAAAATTGGCTTTTTAATTCATTTACTTTTTTCTTCCTAAAAATTTGTTTTTGCTTTTTTTGGACATAATGGGGGAATACAATTTCTAATGGTTGATCAATCGCCAAAGCAATAGCTTTAGCAATTCTTTCACTACTTTTCCCTTGCTTAATAGCATTTGATACAGCCTGATAACTAACCCCAAGAGCTTCCGCAATCATTGAGGCATTTAAATTTTTATTCTTTAATGCTTGATAAATTTCTTTTTGGTTCATACAATCCCCTTTCAATAAGTCGACACAACTTATTAAGTAAACTAATTAAGAAAACAAGTTTATTGTATACCAATAATTTTTGGCATGTCAAATAAATTTGTATTTATTTGAGGATTTTTTATGCAACTAGCAATTACTAGAGAAGATATGGGTATTCGTTTAGTAGAAGAAAGAAGCCGTTTGGGTTATTCACAAGCTAATTTTGCTCACCAAACAGAGGTAAGTCGTGAAACTCTAAGATTAAATGAATTAGGGAAAAGTGGTATTTCAGCAGAATTTTTAGGTCGAGCTGCACAACTAGGTGTTGATGTTCAGTATGTGGTAACAGGCATTAGGTCAGAAACTGAAGAAAATAAATCTGAAAAAACTTCAATCCAAAATTCTAATGTTATCTATGGTGATAAAGGTATTATCAATAGTGGAACAATCAACAATATCAAAACAGAAAAATATACAACTAAAACTAAAGCAGTAGTTCAACCCACAGAAATTCATATCAGCGAACATACAGCTAGAACACTGCAAGATTTAGTAAAAGAAATAGTAGAGCTTGAACAAAAACTCAAAAATAATCCGAAATCCTTTCAGGCAGTTTGGGCTTCTCTTAATAAATACTGCCGAGTTTCAACCTATCGTCTAATTCCAGTTGAAAAAACTGATAAAGCGATTACATATTTAAGAAAATGGATTGGCAGGTTATCATCTTCAAAATCAGCGCCCAAGAAAGTAGGCAATGAATGGCGTACTAAAAAATATTCTTATATAAAAATTAACACTAGAGGACTGTTAGAAAATTGGCTCACAGAGCATCTACTACAAAAATATGGAGTACAAAGTATTACTCAATTAAACGATTTAGAGTTACAAAAGGTTTATCAATCTGTCGCTTCAAAGAAACGAAAAACTTCAAAGTAAAAGAATTTTTAACTTCAAAGTTATTTTTTATTGAATATAATAATTTTCACTAAAAACCTTTGTTTTTTCATATAGTTAAAAAAACATTGAAGTTTAAAAGTTCTTTATTTAAAAACTTCATAGTTAAGGCAATTAACTATGAAGTATAATCACCTAATAATAAAGGCTTGCTACATCGTTAAAATGTTTATTTAAACCGCTTTTAAACGATTTTTAAACGCTTTTTTATTTTCGCATTTTGTTTCGCTTTTTTTTGCGATTTTTAAAATTTTTCGCATTTTTTTATTCTTGTCTATTCTTCAATAAAAAAGGACGCCGTTTTTTCTTGCGCCCTTGTTTTCATTGGTTTTGTTCCACTTATTCCCGCTTGATTCAACATTCTCCCTAGTTTATTCCTTTTTCTCATTTTGTTCGGTGTTTTACA
>NZ_AQUU01000027.1 GCF_000372365.1 Aggregatibacter actinomycetemcomitans DSM 8324
TTTGAACCCGATTCGCGCAAACTGACAATATCCATTGATTATCAGGACATTTACGGGCAACAACAGACCGCACGCTATACAGCTTAAAGTGCGGTCAAATCGACCGCATTTTTTAATGAACCGATAAATTAATTTCGCGCCCTAATTTTTTAAAGGCTTTTTCAACAAAATCAATTTTGGATGGGTGGCGAAAATCTAATAAGCGATCGACTTGCGGCATGTGAACATCAAGACGGCGCGCCATTTCAGCTTTTCGCACACCTTGTGCGAGCATTTCATTGAGTAAGAAGACTTTTAGTGAACGCAATAAGGAAAGCGGAACCGTATATTGCCCATCTTTTGGCTGGCTTGGCATTGGAATTGGGCGTTTATCATCAAAATAAAATTCGAGGGCGGTTTCTAAACCTTCTTCCGCTTCAAGTAGTGCGCTTTCAATATCTTCACCTACACTTGCCATTTCGGGAATATCGGGGCAAGTGACAAGGAATGTACCGTTATCATCCGGGGTGATTTCAACAGGGTAGCGTAACATGGTTTCTCCTTAAATCGTTTGAGAAAACGCCCCTTTTCAGAGGCGAAAGACTTATTTTAAGTTTAAGTCTTTTTTGATTTTGTGAACTAAGCCGGTACCGATTTCTTTACTACCATGGTAGGGAAAGACAGTTTGGCACTCATTCAACGTTACCTTGCGATGACTTCCGCGCTTGGTTGCTTCGACTTTGCAGCCTTGCTCAAGCAAGTATCGCAAGAATTCACTGTATTTCATCGGGGTACCTCCTTTGCTATACAGTGAAGATAGAATACAACAAATTTGTTGTATGTGCAACATTTTTGTTGTGTTTTTTAAGTGATGATTTATTTGATAAACTTTTTTCAAAAGCCTGTTTAAAACGTAGTTTTTTTATAATGGAATCTGCGACGCAGATCGCAAAATTGAAATAAATTTGAGGGAAAACTTACGGAAATGTCTTGGGTTTTGTAGAATGGGCGTCTCTATTAAACCAAGAGGAATCCAAAAATGAGTGATCAAATTTTCAAAGAAAGAATATTAGCGCATTCTCAGCATATTATGAGAGTTGGGCAACATTGTACAACCGAAGAAACAACGAAGCAGGCTTTGATTCTTCCTTTTCTTGATATTTTGGGATTTTCAGCGTATGACCCAACTAAAGTGAAGGCAGAATATGCCGCTGATTTTACTGGTGCGAAAAATGGCGAACGAGTTGATTATGCTTTATTCTGCCATAACGTGCCGGTGATGTTTATTGAAGCCAAATCTTATAATGAGGATTTAACTAATCATTCTCCCCAGCTTGCAAGATATTTTAATGCAACACCTGAAGTTGCTGTAGCCGCAATTACAAACGGGCGTGAATGGAGGTTTTTTACCGATTTAAAAGATAAAAATATTATGGATAATGCGCCATTTTTACGCGTTAACTTTGAAGCATTAGACGAATCAAAGATTCCCCAATTATCTCAATTTTGTCATGATAAGTTTCAGCCGGAAGCATTGCGGACATTAGCGGAAGAAAGTATTTATTTATCAGCCTTTACTAAAACCATTTCATCTTCATTAAAAGAAGTGGATAGTGAATTTGTTCGCTATGTGGCAGGGCGCGCTAATATTGGAAGACAGCTAAATCAATGCTTTATTGAATCTATCACGCCAATAGTCAAGCAAGCGGTAGAAAAAGCGGTAAGCGACATGGTAGTTTCAGGATTATCGAAAAAGGCTGTTGATACCGAATCTGTTAATGAGCCCGAATCTGAAATCATTGATGAGACTGCGCCGATTATAGATCCTGAAAACAGCAAAATAGTTACCACATATACTGAGAGACAGGTTTTAGAATATGTGTCAATGATTCTTGGTGAAGAGTCTGATTTAATTGCTAAAGACACTGAAAGTTATTTTAGTATTTTATATCAGGGAAAATCTAATAGATGGGTATTACGCTATTTTGATAACAAACAACGCCCTTCAATTACTATTCCTATTGAATTGACACCAGAAAACCAAAAAGAGATTTCTAGAGCGGGATTGGAAATTTCAAGCAGTCAAATTATTATAGATTGTCCTGAAAATATCTTGAGATTAAGTGGCATTGTTCGAGATTGTTTTGAATATTGCATAAATGATGAAAACTTTAGAAAGAAATCCTCATAAAACCCAAAACCCCGTTTACAAGACGGGGTTTTTGTTTTATATTGTGTTCCAAGGTGTCGAAACCTTAAAAAGCGGCGGTTATCCGCACCCGATAGCATAGCGGTTTTTTTATGCGTAAAATTTGACTTCATTTAGTTTTATTGCCATTAAGACTTAATACGCATATATCAAATTCTATCTATGCCGAGAGGGCGGAGAATACAATACCCGAAAGGGGAATAATCCCAGCCGTTACCGCTACGGTTTTCGAACCTCTTGGCGACCTTACAAGGTCAATTCTTAATTTCGAAAAAAATAAGCGGAGGCTATGATGTCTAATCAAATCTCAACTCAAACAATTTCATTCAACAATCAGTCATTAATTACCGTTGAACAAAATGGCAATCACTATGTTGCTATGAAACCAATTTGTGAAAATATTGGTCTTGCATGGGAACCTCAAGTATTACGTATCAAACGTGATGAAGTTCTTTCTCAAGGTATGATCGTCATGATCACACCTACTAATGGCGGCAACCAAAATATGATTTGCTTACCAATTGAATACTTAAATGGTTGGTTATTTGGAATTGATGTTAAACGTTGCAAACCTGAAATACGCGATACATTAATTAAGTATAAAAAAGAATGTTATCGGGCGTTACATGATTATTGGTTTAATGGCAAAGCAGAACGAAAAACAACCGCAGACGATCGCACAGGCTTACGTAATGCCGTAAATATGTTAGTGAGCAAGAAAGGCTTGATTTATTCCGATGCTTATAATCTTGTTCACCAATACATGAACGTAGAGCGCATAGAAGACATTCCCGCCGACAAATTACAAAGTGCGGTTGAATATGTGCATAGAATTGTGCTTGAGGGTCAGCTTATCACTGAACCGAAAAAAAATGAACTTTTCACCCGTGAATTTACAGAGCATGAATTACAACAGCTTGTGTGGGCGTGGTTTGCTTTGTTGCGTGGCACCGAACTTTGCCAAAATCTTCACCCTGCATTAAAACAAATCGGATCGCACTATGCCGCACCGGTTCGTGACATTGCTTACGAGTACCGTAGCACTAACGGTACATTCCGGTCGGCCGGTGATGTAGTAACATCAACCGGCAGATCATTAAATAGTACAATCTACAAAGAAGGCAACCCACACGATATTGCACTGTCATGGTTAACAGATGG
>NZ_AQUU01000028.1 GCF_000372365.1 Aggregatibacter actinomycetemcomitans DSM 8324
TTTGAACCCGATTCGCGCAAACTGACAATATCCATTGATTATCAGGACATTTACGGGCAACAACAGACCGCACGCTATACAGCTTAAAGTGCGGTGTTTTTTTATGGGGAAATTATAATGGCGAAGCTGATTCAAACCGGCATCCAGATTGAGCGATTAAGCGACATTATTACGCGCTTTGAAGAAGGCTTTCTGCAAATTTACGGTCAAAATATTGACCTTTCGCCCGATACACCGGACGGACAGATGGTTGGCCTATTGTCGCAAATTAAGATGGATATTGAAGAAATGGCGGAGAATGTCTATCGCCAATTAGATCCGGACGTAGCAACCGGCGCATGGCTTGAACAACGCGTAGCTTATGCCGGTTTAATGCGTCGCGCGGCAAGTTACAGTTATCTGCGCTCGGTAGTTTTAACCGGTGAACCCTTAACACAGCTTTATGCTGGCATTGTCGTTTCAGACCCTCATAAAGTGCGGTGGGTTTTGAATGCAAATGTGCAGTTAGACAGTAACGGTTCCGCGCGGGCGGATTTTCGCAGTGAAGAACTTGGCGCATTTAATCTTGCCAAGAACACAAATTTAACGATTGAGACTGTGACGCTTGGGCTTAACGCGGCCACAACGCTTGAAAATGCGGAAATCGGCGTGGAAGAAGAAACCGATCAGCAATTACGAGAACGTTTTTTCATTAGTCGAACCAAAAATGCGCAAAATTCGGCGGACGCTATCCAATCAAAAATCGCCGCCTTGCCTGATGTTAAACAGGTGAAAGTGTTAGAGAACAACACAAAACAACGGGACAAAAACGGCGTTGAGCCACATTCTTTAAACGTTATTGTTGATGGTGGCGAAGATAATCAGATCGCGCAAGTGATTTACGAAAACAAGGGCGCCGGCGTAGGGTTGCAAGGTGGCACAGAAACGACTTTGACCATAAATAATGAGCGTCGCACATTACGCTTTGATCGCGTTGTCCAGGTTGATGTGCAGGTGTCTATGCGCTGTGTGCGGTATGAAGATTTTACCGAAGTGGATAAAGAAGAAATTAAGCGACTATTATCTATCCAGAAGTTTGAAATAGGGCAGAATTTATCGTTATCGCGTCTTTACTCGCCAATTAACCAGGTGGGCGGATTCTGGGTAAAAGAACTGAAAATTGGACGCAAAGGGCAGGCATTAAAAGCGGAAAATGTGGCCGTCCAGCCGCGTGAACTGGCTCGTATTTTAGCGTCAGATATTACTATCGAGGTGGAATAATGGCTTATGCTGATTTATTGATTTGGCAATATCGCAATAAGCCGAAAGCCGTTGCCACTATCAAGCTGATAGAAAGCATTATCGCCCAGGGCTTTGTTGATTTGTATCAGTTGCAAGACGTGTTAAATATTGAAACAGCAACAGGTCATCAGTTAGATCTCGTTGGAAAGCACGTTGGACAAGGGCGAATCATTAACGGGTATCAAATGCGGAAGTTTTTCGGCTTCCGAGGGTCTACGCAAGCACTAGGGTTTAGCAAGTTAAGAAGAGGGGGCGGGCAATGGTATCGCAGACGCGACCCGCTGGCTGATTCGGTGCGATTATCCGATGAGGATTATCGATTTATGATCAAATGCCGAATTTTGAAAAATTATCAAACCGGCACGCTACCAAATATGATTGAGGCGTGCCGGTTTATTTTTGGGGACGGCTGCCGCGTCATCGATAACTATGACATGACAGTATCAGTATCAGTATCAGTATCAAACCAAAACATATCCGATTTCAAAAAATTTGCAATCAATAATCTTGATATTTTGCCGCGCCAGGCTGGCGTGCAATATATTTTCAAATTAGTGTAAGAGGTCATTTATGGCATTAGTCAACAAACCGGACGAAAGCATTTTTGCGTCATCTGCAAAACAGGGCGAAGTGGATAATTTCCCCGATTTATTGCGCGGTTGGGGGATTACTTTCGATCAAACGCAAGGCATTCCACCTATGGAGTGGTTTAACTTTTTATTCAAACGGCTGGACGAAAAGCACGCCTATTTAATGCAGCGCGGATTGCCGGAGTGGTCGGCTACACAAGACTACAATAAAGGTTCTTGCGTACAGTTTGACGGCTTAAGCTATCGCGCACTGAAAGCAAACCAAAACAACCAACCAAATGAAGCTAATTCGCAATATTGGGTGCGTTGGGGCTTTACGCTAACTGAAATTGCCCGTGCGACATTAACCCAATACGGCTTAACTCAACTTTATACCGGTTACGACAGTCAGCGCGAGGATTTAGCATTAACGCCTAAAACCGCATTTTTGCTAAAGCAGCTTATTGATTCCAATACAAGAACTCTAGGTGATGTTATTCCGAACAGCAAAAAATCTGATGAAGTGAATAGTAACTCGTCTGATACTGTAGCGACATCAAAAGCGGTTAAAACGGCTTATGACAAAGGCGTTGAAGCGAAAACCGCAGCAGATAATGCACAACATACGGCAAACTCTGCTGAAAATATCGCAAATAATGCTAATGATAACGCAAACCGGCGTGTGTCAAAGAGCGGCGATACAATGACAGGCCAGCTTTCGGTTCCAAACATTATTACTAAGCACCACGGCACGGGCGGCTATCATAATCAATTTGACATGCAAGCCCCATTTTTCGTTGATGCGGTAGGTTATACACGCGAATCAACATTTCATCCTTTTATAAAAGGCAAAGTTAGAACAAAAGGAGACTGGGGAACAGTCTTTTCGATAGGATATACGACGAAGCAAACCGGATATTACGAGAATGGTGAATTTGGACGCGGCGTTATAAATTTAAACGAAGATAACGGAGCTTTTAAAAACTGGGAGTTTGAGCATAACGGTACATTCCGGTCGGCTGGTGATGTAGTAACATCAACCGGCAGATCATTAAATAGTACAATCTACAAAGAAGGCAACCCACACGATATTGCACTGTCATGGTTAACAGATGG
>NZ_AQUU01000029.1 GCF_000372365.1 Aggregatibacter actinomycetemcomitans DSM 8324
GCTAACGTCCGTCGTGGAGAGGGAAACAACCCAGACCGCCGGCTAAGGTCCCAAAGTACTAATTAAGTGGGAAACGAAGTGGGAAGGCTTAGACAGCTAGGATGTTGGCTTAGAAGCAGCCATCATTTAAAGAAAGCGTAATAGCTCACTAGTCGAGTCGGCCTGCGCGGAAGATGTAACGGGGCTAAAATTAGTCACCGAAGCTGCGGCATCAGGCGTATCACTAATACGCCTTACGATTAACAATTTGCGAAATGAAGAGAAGCAAGTTGGTCAAGCGCCAAACACGTTGAGGCGGAAGTCATGACGGGAAGTGCGGTTGGGAATTGAGGAATATTAGTGATACGCCTGTTGGGTAGGGGAGCGTTGTGTAAGCGGAAGAAGGTGTATTGAGAGGTATGCTGGACGTATCACAAGTGCGAATGCTGACATAAGTAACGATAAAACGGGTGAAAAACCCGTTCGCCGGAAGACCAAGGGTTCCTGTCCAACGTTAATCGGGGCAGGGTGAGTCGGCCCCTAAGGCGAGGCTGAAAAGCGTAGTCGATGGGAAACGGGTTAATATTCCCGTACTTGGTAAAGCTGCGATGTGGGGACGGAGCAGGTTAGGTTAGCGTGCTGTTGGATATGCACGTTTAAGTTGGTAGGTGGGGAGCTTAGGCAAATCCGGGCTCCTATAAACACTGAGAGATGATGACGAGGCCTTAAGGGGCTGAAGTAACTGATACCATACTTCCAGGAAAAGCCACTAAGCGAAAGGCTTTACTAAACCGTACTGAAAACCGACACAGGTGGTCAGGTAGAGAATACTCAGGCGCTTGAGAGAACTCGGGTGAAGGAACTAGGCAAAATAGCACCGTAACTTCGGGAGAAGGTGCGCCGGCGTAGATTGTAAGGGCTTGCCCCTGAAGGTTGAACCGGTCGAAGATACCAGCTGGCTGCAACTGTTTATTAAAAACACAGCACTCTGCAAACACGAAAGTGGAGGTATAGGGTGTGATGCCTGCCCGGTGCCGGAAGGTTAATTGATGGTGTAATCGCAAGAGAAGCATCTGATCGAAGCCCCGGTAAACGGCGGCCGTAACTATAACGGTCCTAAGGTAGCGAAATTCCTTGTCGGGTAAGTTCCGACCTGCACGAATGGCATAATGATGGCCAGGCTGTCTCCACCCGAGACTCAGTGAAATTGAAATCGCCGTGAAGATGCGGTGTACCCGCGGCTAGACGGAAAGACCCCGTGAACCTTTACTATAGCTTGACACTGAACATTGAATTTTGATGTGTAGGATAGGTGGGAGACTATGAAGTAGTGACGCCAGTCATTATGGAGTCGACGTTGAAATACCACCCTTTAACGTTTGATGTTCTAACGAGACATCGATTACAGGTGTTCGGACAGTGTCTGGTGGGTAGTTTGACTGGGGCGGTCTCCTCCCAAAGGATAACGGAGGAGCACGAAGGTTTGCTAATCACGGTCGGACATCGTGAGGTTAGTGCAATGGTATAAGCAAGCTTAACTGCGAGACGGACAGGTCGGGCAGGTACGAAAGTAGGTCATAGTGATCCGGTGGTTCTGCATGGAAGGGCCATCGCTCAACGGATAAAAGGTACTCCGGGGATAACAGGCTGATACCGCCCAAGAGTTCATATCGACGGCGGTGTTTGGCACCTCGATGTCGGCTCATCACATCCTGGGGCTGAAGTAGGTCCCAAGGGTATGGCTGTTCGCCATTTAAAGTGGTACGCGAGCTGGGTTTAGAACGTCGTGAGACAGTTCGGTCCCTATCTGCCGTGGGCGTAGGAGAATTGGTTGGGGCTGCTCCTAGTACGAGAGGACCGGAGTGGACGCACCGCTGGTGTTCCGGTTGTGTCGCCAGACGCATAGCCGGGTAGCTAAGTGCGGGAGAGATAAGTGCTGAAAGCATCTAAGCACGAAACTTGCCAAGAGATGAGTTCTCCCAGACTTTAGGTCTGTAAGGGTTGTTTAAGACGAAGACGTAGATAGGCGTGGTGTGTAAGCGTAGTGATATGTTGAGCTAACACGTACTAATTGCCCGAGGGACTTAGCCATACAACGCTCAAGTGTTTTTGCGGGGGAGCAGGAGCGTGGGGATGTATTGATAAGAATAACGGTATTAGATTAAATTAAAGAGAAAGAGAAAGATAAAGAGAAGAAAAAGGATTGTAGCTCAGGAGAGGGAGTTGAGGGAAGGAAGTTGGTTTGAGGCTTGTTTTTGGAAGATGACGCGTATAGTACGCGGGAAGGGAAGTAAGAAGAGAAAGAACGAGAGAAGCGAAGAGCGGAATAAGAAAGCGAAAGCGCGGAAAGGAGAGAGGATAGTCATCAAAGAATATTGGCGGCGATAGTGCGGTGGTACCACCTGAAACCATACCGAACTCAGAAGTGAAAGGCCGTAATGCCGATGGTAGTGTGGGGCATCCCCATGTGAGAGTAGGTCACCGCCAA
>NZ_AQUU01000030.1 GCF_000372365.1 Aggregatibacter actinomycetemcomitans DSM 8324
CCATCTCGTTTTCTGTTCCTTTTATACCGCAACAAGATAGTTTCTTTTATCTCACGATAATCGTGTTTAACTTGCTGATAATAAAAGGTAGAACGCCGATGATGCGATCTTCGTTCGGCACGTCTTCTTTTGTAAAAAGCAGTGCTAAAAAAGCAAAAAACAATTTCTACATAGCCAAATCATTCTTGATCAAACGGGGCAAGTAAAAACACCTGGCAATTACAATCTAAAGAAAGTTTAATCGTCGTGCTGGACAAAAACGGAAAAGTACAATTTGCCAACGAAGGAAAGCTACTCCACAGCAAATTGAAAAGGTGATGAATCGATTTATGATTGATTTTGGTGATCTCCTAGACGACCACCGTTAAGTTGAAATAGGTGTTTACACAGAATTTGGGATAGGGTCCAACTCTTTTGTCTACTATAGCCGGAAAATGCTTAAAAAGGACAAAATTACCAACCATTTTTCTACTATACCTTAGAAAATATTAGGAAAACCTGGTATTTGACATTTAATAAGATAGTAATATGCAGGGTTTTACTTATAGATAAATTTTTCTCCTTTATGTTAGTTCTCTCCTTTATCGCCATACTGAGTGAAAACATACAATGCAATTACTATGATTGTGACAATGATTGTTTTGCTAAGTACCATTTCTTCACCTAATGTTATGATTACGTTACATATCCTAATAATGGCATTAAATTTAATGTCATTGTTGAATTTTCTACACCTATATGATGTTTGAAAGAGTAAAGCTGGATTAAATAACTACCGCCGGAAATACCCATTCCAAGAAAGATCAATAAAGCAATTAAAAGCGGGCTACTGAAAATAATTTTGATCTGGGATAAGTCTAACCCCAGAGTAAATACCATTCCTAATCCGGCTATTGCTACGGCAATATATTGGTAAGGCATTGATACTACCGAACCGTATTTAAGTGATAAACTTTCCCTTAAGTAGGAAGTCCATGCCAGTGAAAGCATTGAAATAGTTACATATAAGTAACCAAGCCATACTTCACCTCCTTCAACAACGGTATGGGACCCACACTCATGGCATAAATACATATGGCTGAAACAATAAATGCAATACATCGCCAAAGATTCATTCGGAAGTGCATAAATGCCATTCCGAAAAAGACAGTGGCGAAAGGCTGCATGCCTTGGATAACGCCGTTTTCCGTTACGCCGATATGAACTAAGGAAAGGAAATTAAACAAGGAGAAACACTCCTGACCGACGATACCGTAAAATGCAATTTTTAAATATCCTTTTGGTCGATCGCTAGTGATGACCCTAATTCGGAATTTAATGTCTTACTTTTATGGGCTTGAATTTACAATCCAAGTTCATAATAAAGTACCTGTGTCTGAATTTATTATCTCTGAGCTAGACGTTGTCTAGCTATAAACAAAAAGCCCCGATGCTCTCACATCAGGGCTCACTATCAGGCTTGGCGGTGACCTACTCTCACATGGGGATGCCCCACACTA
>NZ_AQUU01000031.1 GCF_000372365.1 Aggregatibacter actinomycetemcomitans DSM 8324
GAGTAATGCTTGGGAATCTGTCTTATGGAGGGGGATAACGACGGGAAACTGTCGCTAATACCGCGTAGAATCGGGAGATGAAAGTGTGGGACCTTCGGGCCACATGCCATAGGATGAGCCCAAGTGTGATTAGGTAGTTGGTGGGGTAAAGGCCTACCAAGCCGACGATCGCTAGCTGGTCTGAGAGGATGGCCAGCCACACCGGGACTGAGACACGGCCCGGACTCCTACGGGAGGCAGCAGTGGGGAATATTGCGCAATGGGGGCAACCCTGACGCAGCCATGCCGCGTGAATGAAGAAGGCCTTCGGGTTGTAAAGTTCTTTCGGTGATGAGGAAGGTTGGTGTGTTAATAGCATGCCAAATTGACGTTAAATACAGAAGAAGCACCGGCTAACTCCGTGCCAGCAGCCGCGGTAATACGGGGGGTGCGAGCGTTAATCGGAATAACTGGGCGTAAAGGGCACGTAGGCGGACCTTTAAGTGAGGTGTGAAATCCCCGGGCTTAACCTGGGAATTGCATTTCATACTGGGGGTCTGGAGTACTTTAGGGAGGGGTAGAATTCCACGTGTAGCGGTGAAATGCGTAGAGATGTGGAGGAATACCGAAGGCGAAGGCAGCCCCTTGGGGATGTACTGACGCTGATGTGCGAAAGCGTGGGGAGCAAACAGGATTAGATACCCTGGTAGTCCACGCTGTAAACGGTGTCGATTTGGGGATTGGGGTTTAGCCCTGGTGCCCGAAGCTAACGTGATAAATCGACCGCCTGGGGAGTACGGCCGCAAGGTTAAAACTCAAATGAATTGACGGGGGCCCGCACAAGCGGTGGAGCATGTGGTTTAATTCGATGCAACGCGAAGAACCTTACCTACTCTTGACATCCGAAGAAGAACTCAGAGATGGGTTTGTGCCTTAGGGAGCTTTGAGACAGGTGCTGCATGGCTGTCGTCAGCTCGTGTTGTGAAATGTTGGGTTAAGTCCCGCAACGAGCGCAACCCTTATCCTTTGTTGCCAGCGACTTGGTCGGGAACTCAAAGGAGACTGCCGGTGATAAACCGGAGGAAGGTGGGGATGACGTCAAGTCATCATGGCCCTTACGAGTAGGGCTACACACGTGCTACAATGGCGTATACAGAGGGTAACCAACCAGCGATGGGGAGTGAATCTCAGAAAGTACGTCTAAGTCCGGATTGGAGTCTGCAACTCGACTCCATGAAGTCGGAATCGCTAGTAATCGCGAATCAGAATGTTGCGGTGAATACGTTCCCGGGCCTTGTACACACCGCCCGTCACACCATGGGAGTGGGTTGTACCAGAAGTAGATAGCTTAACCGAGAGGGGGGCGTTTACCACGGTATGATTCATGACTGGGGTGAAGTCGTAACAAGGTAACCGTAGGGGAACCTGCGGTTGGATCACCTCCTTACCAATAGACGACTTTAAGTGTTCACACAGTTTGTTTGATGATTGTAGGCAATGGAAGAAC
>NZ_AQUU01000032.1 GCF_000372365.1 Aggregatibacter actinomycetemcomitans DSM 8324
GGTGCGCGACTGTATCCTGTGCCGGCAGCTCCCATACCAAAACGGACGGTATTTAGTACAGAATTTTTAGCTCCACTAAAGATTCCGCCTATTCCGCGTAATCCGGCGGAATAAGCGACACCCTCGACCGAGACAGAGGCTAATTGAGACGCATAATTTAATGAAAGATAAGCTAGATACCCCATGAAAAGACCAAATAGTAAGACGTAAAAACCTATCAATATTAAATTAAATTCTTTAGCTTGAGTTATAAGTCCACTTATATTTTTGCCAAAAAATGACATCCCCATGCGAAGTGAAATACCAATAAATACAACAGTAAGTATATTTGCCAAAATAAGCTGTAACCACTGATTAAAGGTATTGCGTAAGAAATTGTATAATAGACAAAAGATGAAAATAGGGGCAGTTACAGTCAATAGTTTTAATGTGATAGTTGTAGTAATAAAAATAATAAATGGCACAAATAAAGATACTGCTACACCAATCCAGGCAAGAAATGAAGCAATTCCACCTTCTAAGGGGACATATTTAGATTTATCTAGATCAAAGAGTTGACCAGCAATATCCGATCCTAATTCCAATTGGTCATCCATTAAACCGGCTATACCGTTTCCGGTAAAGCCGGTTAAGCTAGTTTTGAGATCATCAATTATCGCTAAAGAGTTATCCAGATACCCTCCATAATTCATCATAAATGCTACAATGATCATTTTTGTGGCAAAATCATAAATTAATGCTGTTGCTGGAGCTTCAATCTTGCCAGATATTACGGCAAATCCTTTTCCTAAAAAGTAAATTGTCAGTGTTACGCCAATAATTGTAAAAAGTGAGTTAGCAAAATTGCTACTCATAGATTGACTAACTGAATCCAATAACTGAATAACGAAAGAATCGATACTCTCAAAGAATCTCATAATGATAACCTAATTAGAAAAATTAACACCTCGAGTATTCATACGTCGAATACTTGCTTGTGCTTTATTTGCATTACTACAATTGGAGTTTGCCATTAATGGCTCCGCCTTTTTCTCACATTCTTCTAACATTTTTTGACGTTCAGTCGTATGTTC
>NZ_AQUU01000033.1 GCF_000372365.1 Aggregatibacter actinomycetemcomitans DSM 8324
GGTGCGCGACTGTATCCTGTGCCGGCAGCTCCCATACCAAAACGGACGGTATTTAGTACAGAATTTTTAGCTCCACTAAAGATTCCGCCTATTCCACGTAATCCAGCAGAATAAGCTGCACCTTCAACAGATACTGAAGCTAACTGGGAGGCGTAAGTTAATGATAGGTAGGATATTAACGCCATAAGACAACCAAATCCTAAAATTTCAAATCCGACCCTTATTAAGTTAAGTTCACTAGCTTGTGATAGTAATGAAGTGATATTTTTACCAAAAAATGACATTCCCATACGAAGTGAAATACCGATAAACATAACAGTAAGAATATTAGCAAAAATAAGTTGGAGCCAGTTATTAAACATGTTACGTAAGAAATTATATAGCACACAGAAAACAAAAATTGGCGCAGTAACGGTTAATAGTTTTAATGTGATAGTTGTAAAAATAAATATAAAAAATGGTACAAACAAAGAAAAGGCAATACCAATCCAAGCTAAGCCAGAAGCGACTAACCCTTCTGCTGGGACATATTTAGATTTATCTAAGTCAAAAAGTTGGCTAGCAATATCTGTACCTAGATCTAACTGGTCATCCATTAAACCGGCTATACCGTTTCCGGTAAAACCGGTTAAATTGGTTTTGAGATCATCAATTATTGCTAATGCGCCATCTAAATAACCACCATAATTCATCATTATAGAAATGATGATCATTTTACTGGCAAAATCATATAAGAGTTCTTTTGCCGGCGCTTCAATTTTGCCTGCAAATATTGCCAAACCTTTAAGGGTATAATAGAGCAATAAACTAGCGCCAACTATACTATAAAGAGAGTTAGCAAAACCTGAACTCATAGACTGACTGACCGAAGTCAGTAAGTCTGTTATGAATTAATCTATAGTCTCAAAAAATCTCATTTTTTATTAACCTAATAATTTCCTCCGCGAATATTCGAACGACGAATACTTGCTTGAGCTTTATTTGCATTACTACAATTGGAGTTTGCCATTAATGGCTCCGCCTTTTTCTCACATTCTTCTAACATTTTTTGACGTTCAGTCGTATGTTC